>NZ_CP008796.1:0-600000 GCF_000734015.1 Thermodesulfobacterium commune DSM 2178 | reverse complement strand
TTTAAAACCCCAAGTTTCACAGATTTTCTGCCATCTTAAAGCTACCATAAGCTGAAAACTGTTAAAACAAAGAAGGGCAGTTAGATAAAAAGGAAGCGACAGATTTTTAAAAATCTCTTTTAGCTTAACAAAATCGGTTTTTTTAAAAAGAAAAAACAAAATGCCAAAGGTAATGATAAATCTTAAAGCCAGACTTAAGAAATGGTTTATTCTTTTCATTATGGTTAGTCTTTAAAGACTCGAAAATATTTTATATACTCACTGGAAAGGTTTTTTAACGGATTTTCAATAATAGCAATCAACTTTCCCTTTGGGTTTAAAATCCTTATCCAGTCATGACTGGGAGATAAAGTAAGTTTTTGAAATTTTATAAAAGAGATAAAAGAAGAGGTATACATAGTTCTTCCTTCTTGTATACGTTTAGAAAAATCTTCACTTACAAGTATCTTGGGTAAAAATTCAAGGGCCTTTTCTACAGAGATTATTTTTTTTAATAACTCTCCGTAGTTTTCTTCAACAAGTCGCGATATTTCTTCTAAGGTTAAAGCTTCTTCTATTTTAAACACACTTTTCTGTATTCTTCTAAGTTTAGTCAAAGTTGCACCACATTCAAGCTTTTCTCCGAAACTGTTTATTATAGACCTGATATAGGTTCCTTTAGAACAGTGGACCTCAAACCTCACATAGGGTAGGTTGACTTCTAAAATGTCAAACCGAAAAATTTTAATTTTTTTAGGTTCTTTAGGGATAAGAAGACCATCTCTTGCATATTTATAAAGCGGTTTTCCTCTAAACTTGGCAGCAGAAAAAGGAGGGGGAGTCTGGTCTAATTCTCCTAAGAAGGTCTGAGCAACCTTTGTAAGATCTTCTAAAGAAAACTCAGGGACAGGTTTTTTAGCAACCACCTCTCCGGTAATATCAAAAGTAAGGGTGCTAATTCCTAATTGCATCTCCCCCTGGTAAATTTTATCACCTTCTAAGAAGATTTGGGCTACTTTGGTGGCCTTGCCAATTAATATAGGTAAAACTCCTGTAGCTATGGGGTCAAGGGTTCCCCCATGTCCGGCCTTTTTAACCTTTAAAATTTTTTTAACCTTTTCTAAGGTTTGGGTAGAGGTTAATCCCTCAGGTTTATCCACTACAAGAATTCCGTTTAATTCTTCATTTTTTTTCATAAAAACTCCTCAAAAACTCTTTAAATTCTATCAAAAACGTTTGAAGGTCCTCTATCTTAAGTTTAAACCCACTAGCGTATTTATGTCCTCCACCACCAAAATGTTTAGCAATCTCCAAAACCTCAAAAGGTTCTTTACCTCTTAAACTTACAGCTATGCTTCCTTTCTCAAATTCTTTTACGAAAGCTACTATATCAATTTCTTTTAAACTTTTTAAAAAATTGGCTATGTAACTAAGATCTTCTACAGGACTGTTTTCTAATTCTTCAACGGTAAGGTAAGAAATACCAAAAGAGGGTTTATTTGATATTATTTCTAAACGATCAAGGGCTATTTTTAGAAGGTTGGCTTCCTGTAAAGAAACTTGTTCAAAAAGTTGTTTGGCTATATACGAAGGGTTGGCCCCCTTTTCGCACAGTTCTTTGGCCACTTCAAAGGTATAGGCTTTTGTATTTTCATATTTAAACCCACCTGTGTCAAAATAAAGTCCAGCTAAAAGATTTTCAGCTATCTCTGAAGTAATCTCAGCTTTTAATTTTTTTAGAATTTCGAAAATAATGGCTGAGGTAGAAGGTGAGTTAGGGTCTACGATAAATAAAGTTTCTCCTTCAAAGGTATTTTCTTCTTTTTGATGATGGTCTATGATTACATATTCCTTAAAAAGTTTTAATCTTTCTGCTATGTTAGAAGCAATCCTTTTCGGAGAGGAAGCATCAAACAATATGACCAAAGCTTTATCAATTTGAGGCAAATTTTCTGGTAGGATAAACCATTGATAACCCTTTAAAAATTTGCTATTTTGGGGTATATGTTCTACCACAGGATAAAAGTTTTTCCCTTTTTGTTTTAAAAAAAACCCAAAGGATAACATAGAAGAAAGACCATCTATGTCTGGGTTTATATGGGTTACTAAGATAAAATGTTGGTTTTCTTCAATTTTTTGAAGAAGGGCTGTTAGATTAAACATCCTTTTTGATTCTGGAGATTTTATCAAACAGCATATTAAGTTGTTTTTCTTTTTCCTCTCTGTCGTCTAATCTAAATTCAAGGTCCGGCATGTATTTTATAGTAATTTTTTCTCCTATTAGTTTTTTGATATAACCTTTGGCACGATTGAGGGCCTTTTGAACCTCGTTAGGAGCAGTATCTCCATATACCCTAAAAAAGACTACCGCTTTTCTTAAGTCTCCACCTATTTTAACCTCAGTGATCGTAATGAATTGTTTGAAAATTGGATCGTTTAGTTCATACATCAAAATTTCTGTTATAACCTGTTGTAAAAGACTACCTACTTTTTCTGGTCTGTATGACATTGGTTTAAACCTTAATAGTTAATGAAATCTATCTCAGCTTTTATAATTTCTAACCTACCATCTTTTTGAATAAAAGTAAGGATGTCATTTATTTTACTATCAACTAATTTTTGGTCTTTTCCTACTACACTTAACCCTAAAACAGCTTTTTGCCAGAGGTCATGCTCGTCTACCTCGGCCAAAGACACCTTTCTGAACCTAGATTCTATCTTTTGAGTTAAGGCCTTTAATACTTGCCTCTTGGCTTTTAAAGAATTAGGTTCAGGAATAAAAAGTTCTATTTTTGCTATTCCAACTACCATTTAGAAAACCCTTTTAATTTAACTAGTTACTAGTTAAAGCTCCTGAGAAACCTTTTTCAACTCAAAGGTTTCCAGAAGATCTCCTTCCTTTATATCATTAAAACCTTCTATTCTAACCCCGCACTCATAACCAGCAGCTACCTCTTTGACATCTTCCTTGAATCTTCTAAGAGAGGCTATTTTACCTGTATAAACCACAACCCCGTCTCTTATTACCCTTACATTGTAGTTCCTGTTGATAACTCCTTCTTTGACATAACAACCAGCAACAACCCCTACCTTAGGTATCTTAAAGATAGCTCTTACTTCTGCTAAACCCTTTATTTCTTCTACGATTTCAGGTTCAAGTAATCCAGCCATTGCTTTCTTTACATCATCAGTAAGCTGATATATCACATCATAAAACTTAATATCTACTCGTTCTTTTTTAGCTAAATCTCGTGCTTGAGAGCTGGGTTTTACGTTAAAACCGATGACAATAGCATTTGAGGCTGAGGCTAACATTACATCACTTTCAGAAATAGCCCCTATGCCTGCACGGATGATGTTAACCTTTACTTTATCAGTAGAGAGTTTAAGTAAAGAGGCTTGTAAGGCTTCTAAAGTACCTTGGGTGTCGGCTTTTAAAACTATGTTTAATTCTTTAAGCTCACCTTCTTTTAGTTTTTCAAAAAGCTTTTCAAGAGAAATTTTGGCTTCTTTAGCTGTTTCAGCTTCTCTTGCCTTTCTTTGTCTATATTCTGCTATCTTTTTTGCTTTTTCTTCACTGTCTAGAACTATAAAGTCATCCCCAGCCTGAGGTAACTCTTCAAAACCTAAGACCTCTACAGGCATAGAAGGAGTAACTTCTTTAACCCTTTTCCCATAGCTATCAAACATTGCTCTTACTCTTCCATAGGTAAGCCCGGCTACAAAAATATCCCCTTCTTTGAGGGTTCCCTCTTGAACAAGCACCGTAGCTACCGGTCCTCTTCCTTTATCTAATTTACTTTCTATAATCCTTCCTCTTGCAGGTCTATCATAGGCAGCCTTGAGCTCTAACATTTCAGCTTGGAGAAGCACCAGCTCTAACAACTCGTTGATACCTATCTTGTTTCTTGCTGAAATGTTAGCCATTAAAGTATCGCCACCCCATTCTTCGGGAATCAACCCTAATTCAGCTAACTGAGATTTAACTCTTTCAGGGTTAGCTTCGGGTTTATCTATTTTATTGATAGCTACCACTATAGGAACTTTGGCTGCTTTAGCATGTTCTATAGCTTCTTTGGTTTGCTCCATCACTCCATCATCCGCAGCTACTACCAAAATTACTATATCTGTAACCTGAGCTCCCCTTGCTCTCATCGAGGTAAAGGCCTCATGTCCCGGTGTGTCTATAAAGGTGAGAGTTCTTCCATCCTCTAATTTTACCGTATAAGCACCAATATGCTGAGTAATTCCTCCGGCTTCTTTGCTGGCCACATCAGTCTTTCTGATAGCGTCTAAAAGAGTAGTTTTTCCATGGTCTACATGCCCCATAACCGTGATAACCGGAGGACGAGGTTTTAGCTCTTCTGGTGAAGGTGGAATATACTGTAAAAGAATTTCTTCCTCGATAGGAGCCCTTTCTATCTGATATCCAAATTCATCAGCCAGTATGGCCGCTATATCTGCATCTATAGACTGATTAGCGGTAACAGGCATGCCCATCTGTAAAGCCTTCTTGATGAGCTCGCTAACTTTAACCCCCATCATTTTAGCAAGTTCGCTAACTTGAATCGTTTCAAAAATTTTTATTTTTCTTTCTTTAGGAGGTAAAGTAGGTGGTCTGTCAGAAACTCTTTCTTTTTTGTCTTTTTCCTTAGGTTTTACTAATTCTACTTCAAGTTTTTCCTCAAAAAGGGTTGTTGGCTCCTCTTCTATAAAGAACTCGTCAATCCTCTCTTTTTCTCTTTTACCAAAAGCGCTTTTTTTCTTTGCTTTTTTCTTTTCTTCTCTAAAATCTTTTTCCTTTTTCTTCTTTTTAAAATCTTCTTTTTCTCCTATCTTTGGTTCTTCAGGTAAGACAATTTCTTCTTTGGGAGGAGAAACCACTGGTTGTTCTTTACCTTTAAAACCTCTTTCTTTTCTTGGCTTAAACTCAGTAACAACCCTTTTCTCATAAGAGGGTTGAGCAGTTTTTGGTTGAGAAGGCTCTGTAAGGGGCGTTTCAGTTTGAGAAAGTTCAAACCGAGAAACTTCTTGAATAGATGTTTCAAAACTTTCTACTTTTTCCTCTTTTAAAGCTTCAACCTCTAAGGAAACCTTATCACCTTTTTCTGTAGAAGGCTCTTCTATAAAAGAAGGTTTCTCCTCTTTGGTTTCTGATATGGTTTCTTCTAGTTTAAGTTTCTCTTCGACTTTAAGCTCTTCTGATATTTTTTTCTTTTTTAAGACAAGCTTTTTCTTTTTGGGTTGTTCCAGAGGTGGCTCTACACTTTCTACTTTAGGTTCTTCTGGTGTAATTTCTTCTTTGTTTTTTTCTTCAATCTCCTCTTTTCTAAACACGATTATTTCGTGTTTTTTACCATAAAGATTTCTTACCTTTTCGGCGTCTTCCTCCGACAAAGAGGAAAGAGTAGTTTTAACCGGAAAACCTTCGGCTTTAAGTTTTTTAACTAACTCTTTAGGTTCTATATGAAGCTCTTCTGCTAGTTCGGTAAGTTTAATCCTTTTTGTCATAATAACCCCTGTTTAAGTTTAAAGATACTTTTGGCTAAGGTTAAAGTTAACCAATTTAATTATATTATAAAAGATGACTTAAGTTTAATATCAAAGCACGAAAATTCAAGTCCTTCTTTTATTTTTATAAATTTAGATTAATATTATAAGACATGAGACAGGTTATCATCATCCCGGCACGCTATGGTTCTACACGGTTTCCAGGAAAACCTTTGATCCTAATAAATGGAAAACCAATGATACAACATGTTTATGAAAGGGCTTTAAGTTCAAAAATAAAAGAAATATGGGTAGCTACTGATGACGAAAGGATTTTTAAGGAGGTTTTAAGGTTTGGAGGCAAGGCTTTGATGACCGCTAAGACTCATATCTGTGGTACAGATCGAGTAGCTGAAGCTACTGAACTTCTCGGACTATCTCCAGAAGATATAGTAGTCAATCTTCAAGGAGACCAGCCTTTTTTTCCTTCAGAATATTTTCAACTTTTGATAGAGCCTTTGCTCTCTGGAAAGGCTAAAATGGCTACCCTCGCTACTCCTATAAAAACTGAAGAAGATCTCTATAACCCTAATAAAGTTAAAGTGGTTTTAGATCGTAAAGGCTATGCTCTCTATTTTTCAAGAAGCCTTATTCCTTACTTTAGACCTCCAGGAGAACCTCCTTTATACCTAAAACATATTGGTGTTTATGCCTATACAAAGGAATTTTTGGACCTTTTTGTTAAACTTCATCCAGGAAGCCTCGAATTCACAGAAAAGTTAGAGCAATTAAGAGCCCTTGAACACGGGTATAAAATAGCTGTAAACATAGTGCCCGAAGATGTACCTGAAGTAGACACTCCAGAAGATTTAGAAAAACTTACAAAACTTACAAAACTAAGAGGGATATCGTTATGAAAAGAGAACCCGCAGTAGCAGGATATTTTTATAGTAATAACCCTAAAGAATTAAAAGCACATCTTGCCGAACTGATAAAGTTTTCAGAACCCAAGATATCTGCTAAAGGGATAGTGGTTCCTCATGCAGGATATTTTTACTCAGGTGCGGTTGCAGGGGCTGTTTATGGTAAGATAATCCCTCCTGATATTGCTGTTATCCTTGGTCCTAATCATACAGGTATGGGGAAACCAATCGCTATCTTTAACGGAACCTCCTTTATCACCCCTTTAGGAGAGGCTAAAGTAAATAAAACCTTTGTTTCTCGTTTGTTAGAGCTTTGTCCTTTGGTCTCAGAAGACCTTCTAGCCCATGCCCATGAACATTCTATAGAAGTTCAGGTACCTTTTTTACAGTATCTAAACCCTGGGATAGAAATCGTAGCGATTTGTTTAAGATGGATTTCACTTAAGGAAATAAGAGAAGTTGGAGAGGCGTTGGCTAAAACCATACAGCTTTTTCCAGAAAAGAAAATTTTGATCGTAGCAAGCTCAGATTTTAGTCATTATGTGCCCCATGGCACAGCCAAACATAAAGATTCTTTGGCTATAAACGAAATCTTATCGTTATCTGAAGAAGCTCTTATAAGGACGGTAAAAGAAAACAACATATCTATGTGTGGAGTCATCCCGGTAGCAATAGCCATAGTTGCTTGTAAAGAGCTCGGAGCCACTCATGGAGAACTTATTGCTTATGCCACCTCTGGAGATATAATCAGAGATTATTCCTCAGTAGTAGGTTACGGAGGGATAATTTTATATTAATCAAATTTTTCTAAAGGGGGACTGTTAATGGCTGAAATAGTTACACGTTTCCCACCGAGTCCAACAGGACATCTACATTTAGGGGGAGCAAGGACTGCACTTTTTAACTGGCTTTATGCAAGGCATCACCAAGGGAAGTTTGTACTAAGATTAGAAGATACAGATAGAGAAAGGTCTAAAGAAGAATATGTTGTTTCTATCTTAGAGGCCTTAAAATGGTTAGGTCTTGACTGGGATGAAGGTCCTTATTTTCAGAGTCAAAGGATTGGTCTTTATAAACAATATGCTCAAAGGCTTTTTGAAGAAGGGAAGGCGTATTACTGTGAATGCCCCAAAGAGGTTTTAGAAGAAAAAAAGAAAAAAATGCTTGAAAACGGCCAAAAACCAAAGTATGACAAAACCTGCCGAAATAAAAATTTAGGTCCAGGGGAAGGGAGAGCTTTAAGGATTAAGGCCCCAGAATTTGGTGAAATCGTCTTTGAAGACCTTTTAAGAGGTAAGATTGTTTTCCCTGCCGAAGAGGTGGATGACTTTGTGATTTTACGTTCAGATGGGACCCCTACTTATCAGTTTGCGGTGGTGATTGATGATATCACTATGGGGATAACCCATGTAATAAGAGGAGATGATCATATTTCTAATACCCCAAAGCAGTTGATTATCTATGAAGCCCTTGGAGTTGAACCTCCTAAATTTGCCCATATTCCTATGGTCCTTGGCCCTGATGGGACTAAACTTTCAAAAAGACATGGGGCTAAATCCATCCTTGAATACAAAGAGGCAGGTTTCTTACCTAATGCTTTAATAAACTATTTGGCAAGACTTGGTTGGGGTTTTGGAGATCAGGAATATTTTACTGTAGAAGAACTTATAGAGAAATTTGACATAAAAGACGTAAACCTATCTCCTGCGCGTTTTGACCCAGACAAACTTTTAGCGGTTAATGCCTACTGGATAAAAAATAGCGATAACCGGTTTTTGCTTGAAAATCTTAAACCTTTTCTATCTAAGAAATATAGTCTTGATCAATTTTCCGAAGAATATTTGTTAGAGGCTATCGAGACCGTAAAAACAAGGGGGAAAACTTTAGTAGAACTTGCAGAAATGATGGATTTTTATCTCATAGAAGAGGTTATTTATGATCCAAATGGTGCAAAGAAGTTTCTCACACCTCAGATAGCTCCGGTATTAGAAAAGGTCTGCGAAGATTTAAAAACGTTAACTTTAGAAGATAAGGTTTTAGAGGATTATTTTCGAAATTTGGCTGAAACCCACGGTTTTAAACTAAAAGACATAGCCCAGGCCATAAGAATAGCCCTTACCGGAAAAACCGTTAGCCCCGGACTTTTTGAAATCATAAGGGTTTTAGGTAGAGAAAAAACTATTTATCGTATTAAGAAGGCGTTAGCTTATATTTTTGAAAATAGTTTTTAGATTATTTTACCACTTCTTTAAGTTTTCCGGTTAAGCTACCTATAAGGGGGAGTTTCCCCCTTATTTCTATAGGATATTTTTCTTTTTTAAGTAGATACACGGTAACCTTTCTGTTTCTGCTTAAAAGTTCACTGGTTTCTGGAAGTGTTATGTTAAGCTCTAAACAGGGTTCCTCTTTACCTTCATACATGCACGAGGTTTCTTTACTTAAGGCTATTTTGACAAACCTTCTGTTTTCTTTTACATAGACAGGAAATTCTACTTTAGGTTGGTTTAGATAGTCAACCAACCACGAATTTATAAAAGATGTAAGTTCATCGTAGATAGGGTAGGTTACATTTAAAGTTTCCCCTGAATTTTTTTCTATATTTCCTTTTTTTATATTTACTACTTGTCTTTCTTTATCAAAAAATATGGATTTTTTTCTTTCCTTTTCTTTGTCTTTTGAATAGATGTTGGTTTTAAAAGGATTTCCTTGGTCATCTAACCAGGTTTCCCATTTAGCATAATAGGGATAAACTACATTACCCAAGCCTGTGGTGTAAACTATGGCTGAATATTTTGAATTTTCTATCAATATTATCGTTTCTCCCAGCTTAAAAGGTCCGTAAAAAATTTCATATACAAGTTTTTTAGGTAAACTTACGATATCCTTAGACAATGTCGGTTCAGAAGCTTTTGTTTTTTCAGAAGCTTTCCAAAGCTCTGCTTTTTCGGTTAAGGTATCTTTTTTTTCTTGAGGGATGTTCTCTGTTTCTGAAACCGTTTTAGGTGTATCGATATCAGGTTGAGTAGAAGGCTGTTCTGAAGGTTGGGAGTTGTCTTTATTAAAAGGTTGAGGTCCAGAAGATGGAACCTCTTCTTTAAGGTTTTTCGTTTCAGATTCTTGAGAGGTTTCTTTTTTTGAGATGATTTTTGAGGGTTGAGATATAGTTTCTATTTTTTTTAAGTTTAAGTCTAAAAAATCTTCTGTGTAAGATATTAAGAAATGTTTAAAGGTCGGTAGAGCAAACATACCGAGGAATAGAGAAATATGTATAATTAAAGAAAAAATGAGAGAAGAAAGAAAAGGATGAATTTTATCTTTGCCATCGGTTTTCATGATATAATTTTAGCAAAAGTTTTTAGTTAAACCTTGACAAAACTATAACTTACTATAAATTTTAATCCAAAACTAAACAAAGGAAAGGGAGGGTAGCAAAGTGCCACATCACAAGTCTGCCAAAAAAGCGTTAAGACAGAGCGAAAAAAGAAGGTTAAGAAATCGAGCTTTTAAAAGCAGGGTGAAAACAGAGATTAAAAAGTTTTTAAATTATTTAAACGCTCATGACCTAGAAAAAGCTGAAGCTCAATTAAGAATCGTCCAAAGTTTGCTTCATAAAGGGGTTTCTAAAGGCATTTTCCATTGGAAAAAGGCTGCTAATAAAATCTCTAAACTTTTTAAAAAGTTCGAATCAGCCAAAAACAAAGCTACCACCCATTAAAATATTAAGAGGGGATGTAGCTCAGCCTGGGAGAGCGCCGGAATCGCACTCCGGAGGTCGGGGGTTCGAATCCCCTCATCTCCATTAGGTAGAAAATATCTTTTATTGTATTTTCCTATCTTGTTTCTAATTCTTCTTGGTTTCTTGATTGTTACCAATCATATTGGTACTCATTTTTCAAATTTGCTATCGTTAAAGTTTACTTTATATGCTTTTTAGCTTATGTTTTTTAAACTAAAAATTTTTTGACAATTCAAAAAATTTTGGTATATTTATAAAAACTTTACAAGGTGTTTTATGTTTGATTTTTTAAGAAAAGGCGCTACTTCAGTTTTTGCTAAGATCTTTTTAGCGGTAATTATTATTGTTTTTGTCTTTTGGGGTATCGGAAGTTTCGTTACTTCAGAAAAAGACCTCGTTGCTAAAGTAAACGGGATTTCTATCACAGGCAAAGAATTTCAAGAGTTTTACAACTTTCAGTTGTTTCGTTTAAAGCAAACCTTTGGTGAAATTAGCGAAGAAGACCTTAAAAAACTTAATCTAAAAAAAGAAGTCCTTGATGAACTTATCAAACTAAAACTCTTAGAAGATTATGCTAATAAAATAGGTCTCAAGATTTTACCAGAAGAAGTGAGCCTTAGCATAGCTCAAATTCCATCTTTCCAAGAAAACGGAAGGTTTAATCCCCAAAAATATCAGATGGTATTAAGAGAGTTAGGTACTACCCCAAAGTTTTTTGAAAAACTTGTTTATTATGACATTTTGCAACAACGATTAAAACTTCTTTTGACAACTCCTATTGTGGTTTCAGAAGAAGAAGTTAAAGATTATTTGAGGTTTGCAAAACAGGAAATTGAGTTGTTAGAAGGTATTTTACCCCTTAAAGCTTGTATAGAAAAGATTAATCATACAGAAAAAGACTTGGAAAATTATTATCTTACCCATAGAGATATTTATAAAGAAGAAGAAAAGATTAAGCTGGCTTATCTTTTTATTCCTTATGACACTTCTTCAGAAGTAACAGAGGCTGAGCTTAAAAGGTTTTATGAACAAAATTTAGATCGTTTTAAGAGGCCTTTTAGTGCTAAGATTAAAACTTTGTTGGTTGAAGCCACAGATGATACTTCCTTAAAAAAAGCTCAAAAAATCATAGAAGAAACAAAACATGCCAAGGACCTTAAGGTTCCTGCTAAATGGGTAGAAGAAGGGGTATTGTCAGAAGAAATAAAAACTGCACTTAAACAAAGCAAGGAAGGGCAGGTTTTAGGACCTTTTAAGGTTTCTTCTGGATATTTAATCATAGGAGTTGAGGCTATCAAGCCAGAAGGAATAGCTTCCTTTGAGGAAGTAAGAGAGGATATTTATAAATTTTTAAAAACAGAAAAAACAAGAAAGGTTACCCAGGAAAAGGCTAACAAGATTTATTCTGAAGTTATGAAAGAAAACGATTTAAAAATATGGGCAGAAAAAAATAAAATTAAACTTTTTGAAACCAATTGGTTAACTAAAAAAGAATTTTTAGACCAGTTTCAAAATTTTCAACTTGCCAAAAAGGTTTTTGAAGCCCCTAAAAGAGAATTTTTTGCTCCTTTGGAAACTTCTAAAGGGTTTGTGATCTTAGAAATTATTGATAAAAAACCCGCAAGGTCTTTAGAGTTCGCTGAAGCAAAAGAAAAGGTTAAGCAGGACTACCTTAATAGTAAAGGAAAGGAGTTGTGTGAGCAAAAAGCTAAAGCCCTTTTAGAAAAATTAAAATCAAAAACAGAGATAACTAAAGAAGTTTTTGAAAAAGAAGGATTTCAGACCAAAGAATATCGTTTAACCAGGATGGAGATTCCTCAAAAATTTTCTTCTAACATAGCCCAGTTGATTGCTAACCCAGGTTCTTCTAAAGTAATAGACAATATCGTGTGGGACAGAGGGGATCTTAAAATTTTTGCCATAAAAAGCATTAAAGAGTTTAACGGCACGATTGAAGATGCAGAAATTCAACAGGCATCTTCGGTTCTTCTAACTCAAAAAAGAGATAATTGGTTTAAAGAATGGTATCAGAGCTTGGTGAAAAAATCGAAAATAAAAACTTATTCTCTGTTTGAAAAATTTTAGATGATGTCTTGTTATAAAGTTTTTAAAGATAGATAATAAGGGGGGTTTATGCCTAAAAGGACAGACATAAAAAAGATTCTAATCATAGGTTCAGGGCCTATTGTTATAGGGCAGGCTTGTGAGTTTGATTATTCTGGAAGTCAGGCTTGTAAGGCTTTAAAAGAAGAGGGTTATGAAATAGTTTTGGTTAATTCTAATCCAGCTACCATCATGACCGATCCTGAGATGGCAGATCACACATATATAGAACCTTTGACTCCTGAGGTAGTAGAACACATTATAAAGGAAGAACGGCCTGATGCTTTACTTCCTACTTTAGGAGGTCAAACAGGTTTAAACATAGCCTTTGCTTTAGCTAAAAAAGGAGTTCTTGAAAAGTATAACGTTGAACTGATAGGAGCAAACGCTAAAGCTATAGAAAAGGCTGAAAGTAGAGAGCTTTTTAGAAAAGCGATGGAAAACATAGGATTAAAAATACCAAAGAGTTTTATAATTACTTCTTTAAACGAAATAGAAAAGGCAGCCAAAGAACTGGGTTTTCCTATTATAGTCAGACCAAGTTTTACGTTAGGCGGAACAGGAGGAGGGGTAGCTTATAATATAGAGGAGTTAAAAGAAATCGCAGAAAAAGGTTTAGAAATGTCTCTTATCCATCAAGTAATGTTAGAGGAGTCAGTTCTTGGATGGAAAGAGTTTGAGCTTGAGGTGATGAGAGATTTTAAAGATAATGTGGTCATCATTTGTTCTATAGAAAACTTTGACCCTATGGGAGTTCATACCGGAGATTCTATTACTGTAGCCCCGGCGCAGACCTTATCCGATGTAGAATATCAGAGGATGAGATCAGCTGCACAGGCTATCATCAGAGAGATAGGGGTAGAAACTGGAGGGTCAAACATTCAGTTTGCGGTTAATCCTAAAAACGGGGAAATGGTTGTAATAGAGATGAATCCCAGGGTTTCCAGGTCTTCGGCTTTGGCAAGTAAAGCTACAGGATATCCTATAGCCAAAATTGCTGCCAAACTGGCTGTAGGTTATACCTTAGATGAGTTATCTAACGACATCACTAAAGAGACAAAAGCCGCATTTGAACCTACGATCGACTACGTGGTGGTAAAGATACCCAGGTTTACCTTTGAAAAATTTCCAGAATCCCCAGACGAGCTTACTACCTCTATGCGTTCTGTTGGGGAGACGCTGGCTATAGGCAGGACTTTTAAAGAGGCTTTACAAAAGGCTATAGCAGGGCTTGAGATAGGCAGATTTGGATTTGGGGCTGATGGAAAATCTCCCTCAGACAACGATGTAATACTTCCTAAAGAAATCATCAAGGAAAAGTTAGTCAAACCTAACAGTCAAAGATTGTTTTACATAAGAGAGGCCTTTAAGTCAGGATTTAGCATAGAGGAAATCTACAATCTTACTTACATCGATCCTTGGTTTTTATATCATCTAAAAGAAATTTTTGACAAAAGCGAAAAAATAAAAGGGAGATCTTTAGAAAGTTTAACCGCAGAGGAGCTAAGGGAACTCAAACAGATGGGATTTACTGATTACCAAATCGGATTTCTTACTAATACCAATCCTCAAAAAGTAAGAGAATACAGAAAATCTTTAGGGGTAAAACCTACCTTTAAACTTATAGATACCTGTGCAGCTGAGTTTGAAGCCTATACCCCTTATTTTTATTCTACATATGAAGTTGAAAATGAAAGCCGGGCTACAAAAAATCGAAAAGTTCTTATCATAGGTGGAGGGCCTAACAGGATAGGGCAAGGTATAGAGTTTGACTATTGTTGTGTTCATGCTTCTTTAGCTTTAAGGGAAAAAGGTATCGAAGCTATCATGGTTAACTCAAACCCTGAAACAGTCTCTACCGATTATGACATTTCAACCAGGCTGTATTTTGAACCTTTAACCTTAGAGCATATCCTGAACATCTATGAAGAAGAAAATCCAGACGGGGTAATAGTTCAGTTTGGAGGGCAAACCCCTCTTAACCTTGCGTTACCGCTTTACAAAGCAGGAGTAAAGATACTGGGTACATCTCCTGAAAACATAGACAGGGCAGAAAACAGAGAAAAGTTTGAACAACTTCTTGAAAAGTTAAATCTTAGAAGGCCCAAAGCAGGGACTGCTTATAGTGAAGAAGAGGCTATTAAAGTAGCTAATCAAATCGGTTATCCCTTGCTTGTCCGTCCTTCTTATGTGTTAGGTGGAAGGGCGATGAGAATAGTCTATTCAGAAAAAGAGTTGAAAGAGTTTATAGCTACAGCTGTTAAGGTAAACCCAGAACATCCGATTTTAATCGACAAGTTTTTAGAGGATGCCATAGAAATCGACGTAGATGCTATCTCCGACGGAGAAACGGTGGTAGTAGCAGGTATTATGGAGCACATAGAAGAAGCAGGTATTCACTCTGGAGATTCTGCTTGTATCTTACCTCCTCTTCATATCTCACCTAAACTTTTAAACGAAATCAAAGAAGCTACAAAATTGCTTGCTAAAGAATTGGAGGTAAAAGGTTTAATAAATATTCAATTTGCTATCAAAGACAACGAACTCTATGTGTTAGAGGTGAATCCAAGGGCTTCAAGAACTGTACCTTTTGTGTCTAAGGCTATCGGAGTACCTTTGGCTAAACTTGCTACCTGGATTATGTTAGGCTATTCACTAAAGGAAATAGGGTTTACGAAAGAAGTGGTGCCTCCTTATTACTGTGTAAAAGAAGTGGTCTTTCCTTTTAAAAGATTTCCTAAGGTAGACGTAATCCTTGGTCCTGAAATGAAGTCTACAGGGGAAGTTATGGGAATAGATTGGGACCCAGCTTTAGCTTATGCTAAAGCACAACTTGCTGCAGGTATGAAGCTTCCCTCCTCTGGTACGGTTTTTATTTCAGTAAAAGACGAAGATAAACCTCTGACCATACCTATAGCTAAAACCTTACAAGAGTTAGGATTTAACTTGATAGGTACAGAGGGGACCTGTAAATTTCTCTCCTCTTTCGGAATAAAAATAAAAGAAGTACCCAAGATCTCAGACCTAAGAAGACCTAATATTTTAGACCTTATCAAGAATAAAGAGATAGTGCTTGCGATTAATACAGCCAAAGGTAAGGAAAGCAAAGAAGATGCCTACCTTATCAGAAGGTATACGATGGAATTAGACATTCCCTATGCTACCACCTTATCTTGTGCTAGGGCTATGGTTGAAAGTATTAAACGGTTAACGATGAAATCTTTCTCTTTTTCTTCTCTACAAAAATATTATAGCTACCTTGATTATAGTTTTTATAAAAGATAAAGGATTTCTCCAGTTGAAACCTCGATAAGACCTTCCTCAGAATTTAGGATTAAACTGCCATAGGGAGTAATTTCAGTTACTTGAGCTATGAGGTAATCATCCAGGTCTATGTTATATCCGTAGCCTACACACCTTCCTAAGGTATCTGTAAATTGTTTGAAATCTTCTATTACCAGATTAGTTACCGACTCTTCATCCCTGATTTTTTGTTCAAACCATCTTAAAAATCCAAAATAATATCTTAGCCAATAGACCAAAATTTCTAGCAATTCCAAGATGGAGACTTCTTTCTTTAGTAAATTGCCAAAACTTTCCGAGGGTATACCTTTAGGAAGAGGGTTGTTAACGTTTATACCTAATCCTATAATATACCATTCATTATACCTTTCTATTAAAACTCCACCCAGTTTTTTTCCGTTTATATGAAGGTCGTTTATCCATTTAACCTTAGCTTTAGTAATCCCCAAATGTTTAGCACATCTTACCATGGCAAGACCAGGTATGAGAGATATCAAAGAGGCATGTTCTTCGAAAAACTCATCGTACAAGCTTAAGGATAACCAGAGTCCCCCTTTTTCAGCAAACCATTTTCTGTCAAACCTACCTTTAGCCTCAAGAAGCATATCTGCTCGTATAATCCTTCCATTGGCTGTTCGGGGATATAAGTTTATGAACTTTTTAGCTGCTTCCATAGCTCGAGGAAGGGTAGGGAAATGCCAGATTTCTTGACCTATCTCTGGAAAAAGTTTAGAAAAATCAAAGTCAAAAGGATGTTTTATAAGGGCCACTCTTCCCTTATACGGGAAACTATCTTTTCTAAATAAGGAAGTTGCTCTTCAGGGCAAAGTCCAATTAAGGGTTGCCCTCTTTCAACCAGTTGAAAGGGTTTGAAATAGATATTATAGATTAAAAACACACCGTCTTCTTCAAAAAAAATAGGAGTCTCACGCTTCATAAAGGTCATGATTAAAAGTTCATCTCCCTTTTTTATTTTCACTTTATAGAGTCCTTCTTTTTCTATTTTGGCCGCTAACCCAGGACTTAACACATACTTTGCCGTTTCAGGAGCTTTTACAAGGTAAAGCGCAGAAAGTAAAATTTCAGAAATTATTTCCTGTTGAGAAAGTGGATGTTTAATTTCAAGTATTGTTTCCTCAGCCTCAACAAACCTATTTAAAAGGTCTGTCCTTAAGTTTTGTACCCATCCATTTATATGAGCTCTTATAGTTTTTAAATTTTTTTCCCTTTCTAAAACAAAAAGAGGGGTACCTGGTTTTTCTAACCACTTACCAGAAGGACCTTTTACCTCATCTCCTTCTTTTACCAAAAATTCTCTTATATAACCGGTGTGTATGGTATTCACTTTAAAAATTTTATAGGGGTTGGCTTTAAACTTTTGGAGAATAACGTTAAGGTGTTCGTACTCGATCTTCATGGTTTATTACCTACCATCTGTAGTATAGGTTTTTGCCTCCCATCGTAAGTAAAGCGGTAAAAAGCTTTTTCCTTAGTTCTCTTCTGTCCCAAATACCCTGGATATGCCCTCTTTTTAATGCATTTTCTGCACTATGATAATCTGGAGGCACATCTTGCCCTGTGGTTTCCTTGATAACTCGTGGGCCTGCAAATCCTAAACGAGTAGATTTTAAAGCGAACTGATAAGGTGCTGATCCTAAGAAGCTCGCTACAGGCCCAGCATAGGAGTTGTTATCATAAACAACGATGTAAAGCCCTCCTTCATCTACGTAATCCCTTACTGCCATGGTACATCTGGGCATTTGTACCACACCAAGGGTCCCTTCATGTATCCTTATACCTCCGGTAGTATGCACCAAAGCTAAAAATGGACGTCTGGTAAGTTTAGCTAATTCTATCGCCCTGATAAACTTTTCACCTTCTGCTACCCCTACAGTACCCTGTCTAAACTCAGCTATCAACATTACCGCTATCAAAGAGATACCACCAATTTTGGCCTCAAAAGATATAAGACTAGAATTTAGCCCTGTTTTTTCTCTTGCAGCTTTTAGTTTTTCCGCATACCCTTCAAACTCTAATGGATTGGTTGAAGCAATCTCATCGTTAAAGGTACGGATACTGTTTTTATCAAAAATGTTGTTAAGATACCATTTATACTCTAAAGGAAAATGATATCCACAGTTAGGACAAACCCCACAAAACTCTCCATAAAGGTCTGGTACCCAAAGGTCAGGGCAACTATATTTTTCAGACTGAGGACAAGTAATCGTTTTATCTTCTAAAGCTAAAGGACTTATGTAGGTTGGGATGTCATCGTCTTGTAAAGAGTGAGTAACAAGTTTAGCACCGGTTTTTTTCCCTACGATTAGGTTGTAGACCGTTTTTATAGGGTCAGAAACTGGTTTTAAAAGCAGGGTCGATTCACTGGTTAATTCGTTTAAAAACTTTTTAAATGTTTTTTGCCCTTGTTTTAAAATTTTGTAATTTATTTCATTTTTCAACTTTATGCTTATAGTATGTCCTAAGTCAAAGAAAGATTTGAAAAGAGTCTTATTTTCATGTATGGCCCATTGGGTCATTTTTCTGTATTTTTTATATCGATTTTCTATTAGGATTTCTATCTCATCTTCGTCTAAATCCCAGTTTACATAATACTTAAAATTTTCTGTTTCTTGTTTAGAGGCAGCATATTTTCTTAAAAATTTAATACTTCTTGTTTGAAGGATAACTTCGTCTGTCGCTCTTATCAATTCAATCTTTAATCTTTTAAAAAATTCATAGTCCTTTCTTCTGGCTCCAAGTAATGGTTCTGGAACGATTCTATCTATGTTTCCAAACTTAAGGTTATCTTTTGCGGTAAGCTTAAGAGCTTTTGCACATTTTTCTACTAGTTCTCTTGGAGGACGCCCATCACTTATTTTTGCCTCTATCGCAGCAGCTCCTTCTGGGCTTATGACAGAGTAGTATCCTTTTTCAGCCATCAACCTCATATCGGCAAGCCCTATAGCTTCAGCTCCTCCGGAACCTCCCTCTGAAATAAAGGATATGATTGGCACTCTCAGTTTTGCCATATGATAAAGGTTTTTGGCAATCTGCTGAGCAGCACCTGGATAATCTTCGATGGGATAAGCACCAGGAGTAAAAATAAAGAAATGAATAGGAATCCCTTCTGTTTCTGCCATTTTCATATAACGCAGGGCTTTTTCATTCCCCCAAGGTTTAGCACTACCTCCTTCTCTAAACTCCTCTCCGTGTCCTTTTTCGTGGCCTATTACCATTACCTGATGGAAGAAAATCTCGTCTCCTACTTTTCTTACAAGCATAGCCTTAGCACATACTATAGCAGGATCTATATTTATTTCTCCTTCCCCTCCAAGTTCCATATAGGAGTCATAAACGTTTTCTAGAATGTCCTGCAAGGTAAACCTTTGATGATGTCTGGTGATTTTTACTATCTCATAAGGAGTAAGAGTTTTTTCTCCTTGCTCTAAAAGAATATCAAGCTGTTCTTTAGTTTTTTTAACAAAATCTTCTAAATAAGAAGGCTCGTATTGATAAAAATTATCATAAACCTCAGAAATTTTATTTATCAGAGAGGTTATCTCAAAAAAGTCTTCTCCTTTGATGTCCCTTATGTAAGTAGCTGTTTCTAAAAGATTTTTTAAAGTTTTATAGAGTTCTATCTTCATAGGCCTTAAGCCTCGAGAAATTTATAAAGAAATTCTGTTTTTTCCTTTAAAAAAGAAATGTTGGTTTTTAACTTTTTTCCATCAGGGGTAACCCCTTCTATGATAACTTGGTCTAAAAGGGTTAAACCTCTTTTTTTGGCTTCTTCAAAGTTTTCTCCGTAAACGATAGCTAAAGCAAGGTTTGGGTCAAACTGAGTAGGAATGGTGTAAGGTTTATCTTGAGGTACATGGGTTCTCATCGTAAGCCAAGGCACTTCCGGCCAGCTAAACTTGGTTATAGTTCCACTTAGAGGAATAAAACCTCTTTTAGTATCTTCTGCAATCAAACGGTATTCTATACTTGTTCCTTTAAACTCGATGTCTTTTTGTGAATATCCTAATTTTTCTCCAAAAGCTACCCTTATCTGTTCCTTTATAAGGTTTACCTGTTTATTCCTAATAAAGGATATCTTGGCAGAAATTTCATTTTCCACCTGAATCCTGGTATTAACCTCCATCAGGTAGTACTTACCATCGGGAGTAATCAGCCATTCCCAGGTTCCTACGCTATCATAATTAAAGGCTTTAGCAAGTTTTATGGAGTAATTAATGATTGCTTCTTCTACCTTTTTAGGGTCAAAACTGTAGGGTTCTTGAAAGGAAAAACCTGGGGCTATTTCGATCCTTTTTTGTTTATGAGGACTTTGAATGGTACAGTTTCTGGTTCCAAAGTGTACATATTCTCCATGTTTACTTCCTAAAAGCTGTACCTCTAAATGTTGAAAAACAGGTATTTTCCCTTCTATGATAACTCCTTCGTCCCCAAAAAGTCTCTTGGCATAAGCTCTGATTTTTCTAAAAGTAGGTCTAAGTTCTTCCAAACTTTTAACCTCTTCGATCCCCATTCCTCCGCCACCAGCTACAGCCTTTACCAGAAGGGAAGGTTTTTGAATCCCTAAGGAAGCAAGTTCTTCCAAAAGCTCTTCAGCTTTAAGCTCAGCTTCAATTTCGTTATATACAGGCTCTGTGGTCCCTGGAATAACAGGAATACCAAGGTCTTTCGCAAGTTTCTTCATAAAAAGTTTATTTCCCAAATCCCTGATTGCCTCCCAGGAAGGTCCTACAAAAATCAAAGGTCTTGACCTTTTGACCACCCTTCTTGCAAAACGAAAGTTTTCTGAAAGAAACCCATATCCTGGATGTATAGCCGTACACCCAGACTCGTCTGCTACAGCCAAAAGGTCGTTCATGTCGCGATAATCACAGATACGGTATTTTTCTTTGGCATATCTTACATGTAGAGACTCTTCATCTTCCTTGGTGTAAACCGCTACATAATCAATACCTAAATCTTTACAAGCTTCCATTATACGTAAAGCAATCTCTCCTCTGTTAGCAATCAATATTTTATCTTTCATAAATCAGTCCTATTTATCGAAAGGATTTTTTAATAAAAAACAACTTTCTCTCTCAGGGCCAAAGGATAAAAGGGCTATAGGAACTTCAAGATACTGTTCTATAAATTTAATGTAGTTTTTAGTCGCTTCCGGAAGCGCATCGAAATTTTTTATCTGGCTAATGTCTTCTTCCCATCCAGGAAGTTCTTGGTAGATAGGTTCCACTTTTTTGAGTTTTTCGAGCTCTGAAGGAAAGAAATCTATAATTTGACCTTCATATTTATATCCTACACAGAGTTTTAAAGTTTTAAGTCCAGACAACACGTCAAGCTTGGTAATAGCTAAGTAAGTAAGACCGTTTAGTCGTACTGCGGTTTTTACCATCACCAAATCTAACCATCCACACCTTCTTGGTCTACCGGTGGTGGCCCCGTATTCTCCACCTCTTTCTCTTAAAAGTTCTCCTATTTCATCGTGGAGTTCAGTAGGAAAAGGCCCTTCTCCTACTCGAGTAGTGTAAGCTTTGACTATTCCTAAAACTGAGTTGATCTCTGTAGGTCCTAAACCACTTCCACAACAGGCGTTTCCTGCTACGGTATTGGAAGAGGTCACATAAGGGTAGGTGCCATGGTCTATGTCTAGAAAAGTTCCTTGAGCTCCCTCAAAAAGTATATTTTTACCAGCTTTCTGAGCATTCCATAACAGTTGAGAAACATCTGCAAGATAAGGTTTTAAATATTCTCCAAAGGCTAAATATTTTTCATATATTTCTTCAAACTTTAAAGGTTCTGCGTTTAAATAACTTAACAGAAAATTTTTTTCTTCTAAAATTTTTTTCAGTTTTTCTTTAAAGGTTTCAGGATACGTAAGGTCTATTAACCTGAACCCTTTTCTCGCTACTTTATCCTCATAACAAGGGCCTATTCCCCTACAGGTAGTCCCTATTTTATTTTCACCAGCTTTTGCTTCTCTTGCTATATCTAAGGCTTTATGATAAGGCATGATAGTTTGAGCTTTTTCACTTATTATAAGTTTCTTAGGAGAAAGGTCTAAACCTTCTTTTTTTAACTTTTCTATCTCGTTTATCAAAACCTCTGGGTCCACAACCACTCCATTTCCGATAACACAAACCGTATTAGGTCTGAAAATTCCAGAAGGGATAAGATGAAGTATATGTTTTTTTTTATTGATAACTAAAGTATGTCCCGCGTTATTTCCTCCCTGAAACCTAACTACAAAATCTGCTTGCTCAGTAAGAACATCAACCACCTTTCCTTTACCTTCATCCCCCCATTGTGTGCCAACCACAACCAAGGTGGGCATACTTTCCCTCCTAAAAAAGTCTCCCAAAAATTGAATTATACCATAAAAACTTTTAAAGCAAATCTATTCAACCCCTCATTTTTTCTATGAATTTTAAATATCAGACTGTTGCTCCAAGGAAGGATGTCACATATTATTTCAAGTTTCAAATGCCATCTCACTTTTTATTTTTGGATACCAACGCTGAGAGTGATCTGAAGCAGGTTTCCACTTCTTTTTCCTTTTTATCAACCTATCCTAACAAAACCTAAAAAGCCTCTAAATCCTCCTCTTTGCTTTAGGACTGTTAGCATGAATAATTTCTATATTAAGCTCTTTTAATGCCATCTGAATCTGTGTCTCTCTGTGTTCTAATCTAACATCATAATGAAACCCCTCCATGTCGGACGGTCTTAAAGTGGGACGCTTTGTCTGTATAAAGGGCAAAAAAGAGACCTTTTTAGGGAGTAGAATATAAATTGTGTCTTTTAATAAAATATTTTAGAGGCATAATAAAAATTTTTAATATTTTTTAAATTAATGATAACATAAAACCTAAAAGACTAAACTAACCAGGAGGTCTGTAAAATGGAAAACTTAGACTTAGATTTAGAAAAAGTTTTAAGTGAAATCTCAAAAATTGAATCAAAAGAGGGTATCAAAATGGCTGCTGCACTCCTCTTAAACGCTCTCATGAAAAAAGAAAGAGAAATATTCCTTAGAGATAGTATTGATAATAAAGCTAATGGTTACTATGAAAGACAACTTGCCTGTTTCTTAGGTAACCTTGGTATCTCTGTCCCAAGAGATAGAAAATCTGAATTCAGACCTGCTATTCTTCCTCCTGAATGGCAAAAAGCTGATGAATCCTTCCAGGACTTTATCCTTAACCTCGTTCTCCAAAGCTACTCCCCCAATAAAATCAAAGCCCTCTTGCAATCTATGAAACTCCCCTACTCCCCAGAACAAATAGAAGAAATTAAAGAAGAATTGTATAACCAAGCCAAAGAATTAAAAACCAAAGAATTGCCAGAAAATTTGTTTGCTATGTTTATAGACGCTTATCATACTCAGATAAAAGATACCGAAGCCAACAGAATCAGAAAAGCAGTTATTTATAATATCATCGGGATAGATATGGAGGGAAGAAAAAATTTACTTTCTTATTACATTTATTTTGGTTCAGAGACGAAGGAGGACTGGCTCCAGATACTTAATGATTTGATAAAGAGGGGAGTTAAGAGGGTTATGGTAATAGTGAGTGATGATTTTCCTGGCCTTACTCAAGCCATAAAAGCCCTCTTTCCTGAGACAGATCATCAGCTTTGTTTTGTACACATGCAAAGGAACATCAACAGGAACATGTCTAAGCAGGATGCTAAAAAATTTTATGAGGAGTTAAGCATTATAAAGAGGATAGAGGAGTATGAGAGGGCCTTAAATAGATTTGAGGAATTATGTAAGAGTTATGAGAAGAAGTATCCAGCTTATATAAAGGGACTTTTGAAAAAGAAGGAGCATTATTTTGTTTATAAGAAATATCCTGAGGGGGTGAGGAGGTATATATACACGACGAATGTGGTTGAGAATATAAATAGCAGGATAGAGCTGATAAGGGTAAATACAGGGGGATATTTTCAATCAATCAAGACAGCAGAGGTTGCGATATACATAACAGTAAGTCGGATTCAGAAAACGAGATGGCAAAAACCACTTCCTTTAATTAAGTCTGCTTTATACGAATTGAGGCAAATGTTTGTAAAGAGATTTTATAAGGAGACACAATTCTCTTGACAAGTGTCCCTTTTTACTCTTTATAACCTTCATATTAGACTTAGTGGTGTCTCTGGGATGAAACTCTGCATAGATTTTACCATTCCCATCATCTATCATAGCTATTAAACACCAGGGTTGTTCGATATTTTCTATCCATCGAAGGATAGAAAAATCCACCTGAACAAGCAATCCTGCTTTAGATATTCTTTCTTTGTAGATAGTGTTTTTTGTTTTTGGGAGATGTGAAGGCCTTCTTTGATGAGTAGTTGTCTGATGGTTTCATGGCTTAGGTGGATTTCTGACAAGGAAGTCTTAAAAATGAAAGATGTTAAGTTCAGAGCAGATAGTAGTTCTTAGATGAATGATTTTTTTGTTTCAGGTCTGGGGAGAGTTTGAGGTTAGGAGGATGGGTAGAGTTTTTTTTCTCAAGAGACCTTTTAAGCCTTGGGTAGAGAAATTTTTCTTTAGACGAATAGCCTGACAGGATGAGATGCCGAGTATTTTGGCAGCATCCTTAAGGGTAGTGTTTTTGTTTACAACTTCTCCTCTTTCTGACTGATTTAAACTCTAGCTAGAATAATATGTGACATTTTAATTTTGAACTTACATTTAAATATCAGACTTGACAAAAAGATAAAAAATTATATATTTTTACAAACCTTTAATACGTTGATTGGAGGGGCTAATGGCAAGACACAAAAAATTAGAAAGACAAAAAGAGATCGAAAGAAGGAGAAGGAGAAGAGAAAAGTTAGCTAAACTTCGTGCTAAGGGACTTTTTCCTCGTCCAGAGGGATATGATACTACAGTATATTCTTACGTAGCTTATGCTGTGGCTAAAGGTATTATGACCTTAGACGAAGCTTTGGCAAGGTTAGAAAAGGCTAAAATATCTTAAATTCTTAATTTAAATCATCTTAAGCCTTTTGAATGTATTCAAACCCCTAATCAACCCTGCGATTAGGGGTTTTTTATTATGAGTCAAGTCCTCAAAACAGTCTCTCTTTCTAAGATTTTTGGTTCTAAAAGGGTGCTTGAAAAGGTATCCTTTGAACTAAAAAGGGGAGATATATTAGGAATAATAGGTCCTAACGGAGCGGGTAAAACTACATTACTTTATCTTTTGTTAGATATAGTCCTTCCTACTTCTGGTCAGGTGTTTTATTTTGGTAAAGATTTTAAAAAACACAAAACAGAAATACTTATTAAGCTTGGCTTTGCTTCACAATATCTTAATCTCCCTTATTCCCTCACCGTAGAAGAAAACTTAAAAGTTTTTGGTCATTTCTATGAAGTCTCTTCTCTGAATAAAAGAATAGATGAATTATTGGAATTGTTTAAACTTTATCATAAAAAAAAGGTGTTAACCCGTTATCTCTCGTCAGGAGAAATGATGCGTTTAAACTTGGTTAGGGCTTTTTTACATCGTCCAGAGATAGTGTTTTTAGATGAACCTACTGCTGGTCTTGATCCTGAGTATGTAAAGTATATCTCTCAGATTTTAAAAGAAGAGGTGATCTCAAGAAAGATTACTATCGTTCTTACTTCTCATCAGTTAGGTGAGTTAGAAAGGATAGCTAACAAAATTCTTCTACTTAAACAAGGGAAGGTGGTTGGCTTTGGTGAGTTAAAGGATTTATTTGAGGCTTTTCAGGTTAAATCTCTGGAGGAGCTATATTTTAAGGTGTTCGATGAAACAAGTTTTTAACGTTCGTAGGGTTTACGGAGTAATTTTAAGACATTTTTTTCTTTTAAAACATAGTCCAAGCCGATGGTTAGACCTTTTGTATTGGCCAACGGTTGATCTTTTACTTTGGGGTTTCATCACCGTCTATCTCCAAAAAGAGGCCTATTCTAACAATTTTTGGGCTTTTCAGTTTATAGGGGCTTTGATTTTTTGGAACATTTTAATACGGGCTCAACAAGGATTAGCTGTAGGTTTTTTAGAGGATGTTTGGTCCAGAAATTTGGTGTATATTTTCGTTTCTCCTATAAGAGTCTATGAATATTTAGCTGGACTTATTGTTTACAGTATTTTTAAGGCAGCTATTGCCTCTTTTCTTATGGTGGTTATAGCGGGATTGGTTTTTCATTTTAAGTTTTGGTTAACAGGTTTACAACTTTTTCTTTTGGTTTATGGTTTGTTACTTTTTGCCTGGAGTATTGGTCTACTTACGATGTCTTTTCTTTTGTTTTTTGGACAAGAGGCAGAGATTCTTGCATGGGCTTTGGCTTTGTTGTTTCTACCTTTTTCTGCGGTGTTTTATCCAGTAGAAATTTTACCAGAACCTTTACAGAGTTTAGCTAAACTGGTTCCTGCTTCTTACCTATTTGAAACCATGAGAGAAATTTTATTTGCAGGAAAGTGGAAGGTAGACTGGGTGGTTAAATCTTATCTTCTTAACTTGGTGTACTTAGGTTTTAGTTTAGGGGTTTTTGGTTATGCCTTTAAACTTGCGAAAAAGGCAGGTAAACTTCCTAAAATAGGAGAGTAGGTACCTTGTTTTTTCTAACAAGTTTGTTATTTTTTTAAATGCTATGAAAAAGGAACAAAAGATTTTTCCCCAAGAAAAAATTAGAAATTTTAGTATTATCGCTCATATCGACCACGGTAAATCTACGCTTGCTGATAGAATTTTAGAGTTTACAGGTGCGGTTTCATCCAGAGAGATGAGAGATCAGTATTTAGACCGTCTGGACCTGGAAAGAGAGAGAGGTATAACCATCAAAGCTCAGGCAGTGCGTCTATACTATCAGGCTGAAGACGGAGAGGTTTATCAGTTTAACCTGATCGATACCCCAGGGCATGTAGACTTTACCTATGAGGTTTCAAGAGCTCTTGCGGCTTGTGAGGGGGCATTGCTTGTGGTAGATGCTTCTCAAGGGGTAGAGGCTCAAACTTTAGCTAACGTCTACTTAGCTTTAGAGAATAATTTAGAAATCATACCGGTTATCAACAAGATAGACCTTCCTCAGGCAGATGTGGAAAAAACTAAAAAAGAAATAGAAGAGGTGATAGGGCTTTCAGCAGAAGAGGCCATCCTGGTTAGTGCTAAACTTGGAATAGGGATTAAAGAAGTCTTGGAGGCAATAGTTAAAAAGATACCCTCTCCTGGTGGTTTTAGAGAAAAACCTCTTAGGGCTTTGGTTTTTGATTCTTGGTATGACCCTTATCTTGGTGTGGTAGTTTTAATCAAAGTAGTCGATGGCAAGATCTATCCAGGGCAAAAAATAAGGTTTTATTCTACAGGTAAGGTGTATGAAGTTACCAAAGTAGGGGTTTTTGCCCCAGAGGCAACGTCAATAGACATGCTGGTAGCCGGAGAGGTTGGGTTTATTGCTGCCTCTATAAAAGAGGTGAGAGAGGCTAAGATCGGTGATACCATTACTGAGGCGCAGGCTCAGGTAGCACCTCTTCCAGGGTTTAAAGAACAAAAACCTGTGGTTTTTGCAGGTATTTTCCCGGTTGATAGTGATGATTTTGAAGACCTAAAAGAAGCCATAGAAAAACTTTGGTTAAACGACCCAGCTTTTTCTTATGAAATGGAGACCTCTGCAGCCTTAGGATTTGGTTTTAGGTGTGGTTTCCAGGGACTCTTACACATGGAAATCGTGCAAGAACGTTTAGAAAGAGAATATAACTTAAACCTTATCTCTACCTCTCCCTCGGTGAAATATAAAGTGAGACTTAAAAACGGCAAAGAATTAGAGGTTGAAAACCCTGCAAAATGGCCTGATCCGGGATTGATAGAGGAGGTGCTTGAGCCGTATATTAGGGCAGAAATTTATACCCCTAAGGAATTTTTAGGACAATTGATAAATCTCTGTGAGGAAAAGAGAGGTATTCAGAAAGAACTTAAGTTTCTCACACCAGAAAGGTGTGTGCTTGTTTACGAAATTTCCTTTAGTGAGGTAGTGCTTGATTTTTATGATAAACTCAAAAGTTATTCTAAAGGTTATGCCTCTTTAGACTATCAGTTTATCGGTTATAAGCCAGGAGATTTGGTCAAGATGGATATCTTGATAAACAAACAACCGGTAGATGCTTTATCTTTAATAGTCCACAGGGATAAAGCTTATTACCGAGGAAGAGAACTGGCTGCTAAGTTAAAGGAGGTTATCCCGAGACAGCTTTTTGAGGTAATAATACAGGCTGCCATTGGGAGTAAAATTATAGCCAGAGAAAGGATTGCACCTCTCAGAAAAGACGTACTTGCCAAGTGCTATGGAGGAGACGTAACCAGAAAGAAAAAACTTTTAGAAAAACAGAAAGAAGGTAAAAAGAGGCTTAAAGCTATAGGTCAGATAGAAATTCCTCAGGAAGCATTTCTTGCTATACTAAAAATTTAAAAAATTTTAAACAGAGGTCTAAATGGATACCAGCAAAAACAAAGTTTTAGACTGGATAAAAAGTTTAGTTATAGCTTTGATCTTAGCCCTCTTTATCAGGACTTTTGTGGTTCAGGCTTATAAAATCCCTTCAGGGTCGATGGTCCCAACCCTTTTAATAGGAGATTACCTTTTGGTAAACAAACTTTCTTTTGGAATAAAACATCCTATTAAAGATGGGTTTTTGTATTTTAGAGAGTTACCCAAAAGACAAGAGGTAGTAGTTTTTACCTATCCTCTTGATAAAAAGTTAGATTTTATAAAGAGAGTTATAGGGCTTCCTGGGGATACAGTGCAGATAGTAAATAAAAAAGTTTATGTTAACGGGCAATTGCTTTATGAACCTTATGTTCAGTTTACCGACCCTGAGGTCTATCCTCGGGAGGTTAGCCCTCGGGACAACTTAGGACCAATAAAAGTTCCGCCAGGGAAAATTTTTGTATTAGGAGATAACAGGGATCAAAGTTATGATAGTCGTTTCTGGGGGTTTGTTCCGATAGAATATCTAAAGGGTAGAGCTTTAATCATATACTTTTCTTGGGATTCGGAGCATTTTAAAATAAGGTTAGACAGATTAGGGCGATTGATAAAATAAGGTTTGTGTACCTTTTTATTTGGCTATCATTGCCCTCATAAGGTCTGCTGTGTTTTCAGCATGATGCGAGATTCCTAAAATCAAATCTACGAGTTTTAAGAAATAGAAAAGATTTAAAGGGTCTTCTATCTGATTGAAAATAGCTTTTTTAACCTTATTTCCGTATTCCTCAGATAGGTATTGGGCATATCTGATTTCTCTAATCAACTCTTTGGCTCGATTTCTACTTTCTTCATTTTTGGTTAAAATAAAATCTGCTGAATATAAAATCATATCTTCTAAAAACTCAAGAGGCTTAATACTTTGGTTAAGTAATTCTTCTATTTGCTTAAAAAGCTCAAAAGATAAGGGAATATGTTTAAAAGAAAGCCAGTTTAATATCTCCTCAGCTACATCAGCAATAGCGTCCTGTTCTTTTAAATATAGAAAAAGCTCAAATCTCTCTACAGGCAATATAATTCCCTTGGGGAGGTGTCCTCTGATGTTCCTTTTAAGCTTATCAGCTTCTTTTTCTATTTCAAAAATATGTTGAGCTGTTTCTTCAAGTCTTTGCTGATTGCGGTGAAAATAAGCCTCTAAGGAAAGAGAAAGTCTTTCAACGCATTCTATAACTAACCGAGCATGTCTTCTTAAAAGTTCAAACACCGGGAGATCTTTTAAAATTTCTTTTTTAAGAGTTATTAGAGAAACACTTTCCTCTTCAAGTTTTACTATTCTCCCTTCAGCAACGAATATTACTCCTTCTGCTATGTTAGTTGCTAAATCAGCTATCCTTTCTATATTTTCTATTACCTTGATGTACTCCACACCTTGGTCTATATTTTGCGGGTTTTTTTTCATGCAGTTTTTAACATCTTCGATCAAATCTTGCTGTAAACGGTCTACTATGGAATCATATTCTATTACAGACCTTGCTCTCTGAGTGTTTTCAGTGACAAAGGCATTGATCGCTGAATGGAGCATCGTTAAGGCTTCATTTGCCATCTCCTCTATAGCCACTTTACATTCAGGAAAAGCTTTGTTTTCTTGTTTGGATAAAGTTTTGGCGCTGTAGGCTATGTTAACCGATTGATCTGCAGTCCTTTCTAAGTTTTTAGCTATGTCTATAGCAGTAATAACAAATCGCAAGTCTTTGGCTACTGGCTGTTGTAAAGCTATGATCTCAAGAGCTGTTTGGCATACCATATGTTCATAATAATCTATCTGGTCATCTGCCTTAATTACCCTTTCTGCTAACGTAGGGTCTAATTTATTTAAAGCTAAAATAGTACCATTTACCATTTCATCTACATTTTTTGCCATATCAGTTATTAGGTTTTTTAAAATTTGTAACTCTTTGCCAAGAGCTATCCTTGTCATGAATCCCCCTTCAGCATAAAATAGTCTTTAATTATTATAATATAACTTTTAAAATCAGTCAAAACAAACTGAGCTTAAATCATACAATCAAATTCCCAAAAAATTTAATGTTTCAACACGGGGTCTTGTCAAGAATAAAAATTAGGACAAAATAATTTAAATGATGGGACCTTTGGTTAAGAAAAAAAAAGAAGTATGGGAGCGTCTTGAACTTCTTGCTCAAGGAGCCAAATTTGATGTTTCCTGTGCCTCAAGTGGGGTTACAAGAAACAACAAAGCTTCATTCGTAGGGAATGCCTCAAGGTTTGGCATCTGTCATACCTTTACCTCAGACGGACGTTGTATAAGTCTACTTAAAGTACTTCTAACCAACCAGTGCCATAACGATTGTGCGTACTGTGTTAACAAAAGGTCTAACGATCACCCAAGGACGTTTTTATTGCCTGAGGAACTTGCTTATATCACCTATCAATTTTATCGCCGAAACTATATCGAAGGTCTATTTTTAAGCTCTGGCATCATAAGAAGTGCAGACTATACTTTAGAAAAAATGATAGACACCGTTAAAATATTGCGCCGTAAATATGGTTTTGATGGGTATATTCACCTTAAGATTTTACCAGGAGCTTCGGAGGCAACGATCGTTGAGGCAATCCGATGGGCAGATAGAGTTAGTGTTAACCTAGAGCTACCTACTCCTCAATCTTTGGTTAAACTTGCTCCTGAAAAAAACATGAAAGAGTTATTGTCAATTATTGAATTAATATCTAAAAAAATTGATGAGTTTAGAGAGAATCCCTCTGGTTATAATGCAAAAGGTGGTCAAAGCACTCAACTTATTGTGGGCGCTTCTCCAGAACCAGACCTTATCATCCTCACCTTAAGTCAACAGCTGTATAAAAAATATAAGTTGAAAAGGGTCTACTATTCTGCCTATATTCCGGTTAATCAAGATGGTCGTCTTCCTGCTGTCTCGCACCCTCCACTTCTTAGAGAGCATAGACTCTATCAGGCTGACTGGTTAATAAGGTTTTATGGTTTTACCGTTGACGAACTTCTCTCGCCTGAAAGACCAAATCTTGAAGAAGGGTTGGACCCAAAATTAGCCTGGGCTTTAAGAAACTTACATTATTTCCCGATAGATATCATGAAGGCCTCTTACCACGAACTCCTTCGAGTCCCAGGTATAGGACCAACCTCTGCCAAAAGGATCCTTAATTACCGTAAACATACCTCCCTTAGTCCAGAAAGTTTAAAAAAACTTGGCGTGGTAATAAAAAGGGCTAAATATTTTATAACAATCAACGGCAAAATGATAGACCAAAAGGCTAAGGTAGATTTTCTTCAGAGTTTTGTCTTTAAACCTCAACCTAAGATGACTCAGCTTGAACTTTTCTTTTGAGGTTTTTAGCTTGAGAAAAGAAAACCACAGTTGGTTACAAGAGCTTGTGTGTAGGTTTGACCAAAACCTAAAAAAACAGTCTAAGTTAAGGCAAGATAGCCTTTTTAAACAGGAGATTTCAAGTTTAGCCAAGCTTTTAGCAAATCTTGATAAAGATGTGCTTAAGGTTTTATACTATTACAGCCTTTCTGAAAAAGATATATTCTTTGAAGATTTAAAACAAATTGTCTCTCTTGTTAGTGCAGGGAAAAAAAGATTAATTTTTTCTGATCCCGCTTTTTTCCATATATATAAAACAGCTAACAGGGTAAGAAGAGAAATTCATCGATATAAAGGCTTTTTGAGGTTTAAAGAGGTGAAAGGTGGTTATCTCTATGCCGTCTTTGAGTCGGAATTTAACGTGATCATACCTTTGGCCAGACATTTTGCCAACCGATTTAGAAACGAAAAAATTATCTTGCACGACCGTAAAAGAGGGCTGGCTGTCTTTTGTCATAAAGGACATATGATCCAAGCAGAGATTATAAAACCTATACCTCAAGAAACAGAGGAGGAGACATTTTTTTCGAACCTCTGGAAAAATTACTTTGAAACCCTTGCTATTAAGGAAAGAGAAAACTTGACAGTCCAGAAAAGAAACGTCCCTTTAAAATACAGAAAGTTTATGGTAGAGTTTGAACCTTAGTTAGGGTTTTAATCACCTTTTTAGTAAAAGGATGTTTATAATTTTTTTAACCTGTTAGCAACCTCTCTGGAGAACTTATGTTGAAAGCTTTAAACCCTAATTTTCTAAGCTTTAAGGTGAGAAGATAACTTAGTCTTCCGGTATAGCAATAAAAAAATAAGGTTTTATTTCTGTAAGGTTTGAAAAGTTTAGACAGTTTTCGATAAGAAGCTTGCACTATCTCAGGATTAATCCATAACGCCCCGTCAAAACCTCCTTTTTCAAAATCCTCTTTTTCTCTGAGGTCAAAAACCATCCAATCATCTTTAGGATGATTTTCGATAAACTCTTTAAACTTCTCTGGGGTTAATTCTAACTTTTTGTCTTCTAACTTTTCTATCAAAGAAACCCTTTTACAGCGACTACATATCTCGTCAGAAGAACTGGTAATTTCTCCACATTTAACACAACTTTTAAATTCAGAAGGAGAAAATTTGTAATCAGGATGAGTTTTTAAAAGAGGTATGAGTTTTTTTAAGAACACAGAAAGAAGCTGATATTTAAACTGTTTATTTTCTTTTTCCCATTCTTCTATGATTTTTTTATTTTTTTTGCTTGGGGTAATTTCTCCATGAGGGCAGGTGCAAGTTTCTACAGGTATCTTATTGAGGGCAGTATAGTAAAAAATCTCTTTTTCTGGGGTATGATAGAAAGGTTTAACCTTGGTTGCTTGCCCAGGGTATAAAGGGGGCAAAACCGGCCCAAGTCTTACGATGCCTTCAAAATCTCCCTGGAAAAACAAGGTTAGCATGGTAGAAACCGTATCGTCAAGGTGATGCCCTGTAGCCATAACATCTATGCTCAAATTTTTAGCTATTTTCGTAAAAAGATATCTTTTTATTACCCCGCATACAGAGCAGATTTTATTTTTAAACATAGTATGTACAAAATGGTCTATACAAAAGCCTTCTTCCTTAGGTAGACTATAGACATATAAAGGAACTTCGATTTCCTGACAGAGCTTTCTAACCGTTTCTTCTGCAAGGTCTGAATAGTATCGTATACCTAAGTTTAGATAAATAGCTTGAAACGTCAAATCAGGAAAAACTTTTTTTAGACTAAAAAGAAGAGCAGAACTGTCTTTTCCACCTGAAACAAAAACACCTACCTTTTTAGCGTTACGAAACATCCTGTATCTTTTTATCGTGTTTTTAAGGCGGTTTTCAAAGATTTGATTAAAACATGTGAGACAAACTTTGATGCCTTGAGAAGGGATTTCTATGAGAGCTTCATTTCCTTTACACCTTTTACATTTAAACGGAAAAGGATTAAGGGTTAACTCGAAGGTCTCTCCACCGCATTTGTAATATTTCATAGTTGTTTAATTTTAACTCAAAAGTTTGTTGTGAAAAGGTTTATTTTATGTTAATATTTGAATAAAATTGAAATAGGTGGAAAGATGAAGCTTAGGTTATGGTTGTTAACGGTATTTTTAGGTTTATGTTTGTGGGGTTGTGCTACCAAACCCGGACCTAATTTAGCCTCAAAAGCCAGCCTTATCAAACCTAATCAGACAAACAAAATGGAAGTTACCCAGTTTTTAGGCCCCCCTGTGCAGATTTTTGTATTTCCTGACGGACGAGAAGAATGGTATTATTACTACAGGGTTAAAAATTTTTGGGAAGACATCCCATTAGCCAATCGTTATAAAGGAGAAGATTATACCGAAATACTTAAAATTGTTATCTACAAAGACCAGGTAGTGGATTGTTATTATTACACCGTAGAAAAACCTAAAAAGAGGTAGCAGATGCAGGGTTTTTACGACAAGGATCTGTATAGGATCGCCCGAGAGAAAATGGTTAAATCTCAGATTGTAGCTCGAGGTATTAAAGATGAAAAGGTAATTCAAGCGATGCTAAAAGTGCCAAGGCATCTTTTTGTTGAAGAAGCCTTAAGAGATCAGGCTTACGGAGACTTTCCTTTACCCATAGGAAAGGGACAAACCATTTCTCAACCTTATATCGTAGCTTTAATGACCGAGGCCTTGGAGTTAAAGGGGAAAGAGAGAGTTTTAGAAGTAGGAACAGGGTCTGGATACCAAACAGCTATTCTTGCAGAGATAGCTTTGTGGGTTTACACTATAGAAAGAGATCCTGACCTTTCTGAAAAGGCTAAAAAAGTGCTCCTAAGCTTGGGATATAAGAACATCTCTCTTAAGATTGGAGACGGAAGTTTAGGATGGCCTGAGGCTGCACCTTTTGATGCTATAATTGTTACTGCAGCTTCTCCCCAGATCCCTCAGCCTTTGGTAGACCAACTTGCTGAAGGGGGGAGGATTGTCATCCCTGTGGGAGATGAATTTTCTCAAATTTTGGTAAAGGGGATTAAAAAAGATGGTATACTTAAAATCCAAACCTTAGAACCAGTAAGATTTGTAAAGTTGGTGGGGGCTTATGGATTTAAAGAATAGAAGGATAGCTGTGGTAGGGGCAGGGATTGCTGATGAGAGCACCTATCAAATAGCCTATACTATGGGAAAACTCTTGGGTGAAAAGGGGGCCATAGTTTATACCGGTGGTCTGGGCGGAGTAATGGAAGCGGCTTGTAAGGGGGCTTTTGAGGCTGGAGCTACCACAGTAGGGATTCTGCCAGGGCATAAAGTCGAAGAAGCCAACCCTTATGTTAAAGTATTGGTGCTTAGTGATATGGGACATGCACGAAACGTAATCTTGATAAGGTCGGTTGAAGCGGTGATAGCCATTTCCGGTGGATACGGTACCCTTTCTGAGATAGCTTTAGCTTTAAAGATGTGGAAACCAGTGATAGGGATTAACACATGGGAAAACATTCCTGGTGTTAATTATGTCTCTTCACCTGAAAAAGCTCTGGCTAAACTTTTAGAGTTCTTTAGTTGAGCTACAAATTTAAAAAGATTTTGCAATTCAGACTTAGAAAGAGGCCTTATTTCTCCAGGTTTTAGGTCTCCAAGCATAAGGGGGCCAAACTGAACACGTAGCAGCCTGTGAACTTTACCTCCTAAATAAGCTACCATTTTTCTAACTTCTCTTTTTATCCCTTCTTTTACACAAACCTCATAAACATAGCTTTTATTTTCATTTTTAACTAACCTAAAAACAAGAGGTTTAACCAACTTCCCTTCAAGATGAATTCCATGTTTTAGTAAATTTTTTATTTTCGGTTCTTCCAATTTAGGACTTACCCAAACCAAGTAACGTCTTTCTACTCCGTATTTAGGGTGAAGTAAAAAGTTTCCTAAATCACCGTCATTGGTGAGTAAAAGTAACCCTTCGCTGTATTTATCAAGTCTACCTACCGGAAATACTCTCTGAGGTAGTTTTTCTAAAAAACACCTGATGGTTTCTCTGTGGTGAGGATCATAAAGCGAGGTTAAAAACCCTTTAGGCTTGTAGAATAGGTAATAGACTTTTTCTGGTAACGAAATTTTTTTGCCTTCTACTATTACTTCGTCTTTTTGTGGGTCAACTTTATAAGATAGGTCTGATACAACTTCTCCATTTACTAAAACCTTACCTTGTTTAATAAGTTCATCTGCCTTTCTTCTGGAAGTAATCCCACAGGCAGCTAAAAATTTATTCAACCTTAACTTATCCACCGTTTATCTCCAGAAAAAAGAGTTTTTGCTTTCTTTTCAGATAGTTCCAGTTTTGACTTACCTTCTTTTTGAACCAAAAAAATACCGAGGATTGTTATAAATCCTCCTAAGATTAACTGCAAGGTTATTTTTTCTGAAAGGAAAAGCCAAGCTAAAAAACTTGCTAATATTGGTTTGATAAAAAATATGGTGGACCCTCGACTGGCATTAGTCAGACTTAGTCCTTTAAAATAGGTATAATAAGCTACTCCAGTTACAAAAATTCCTATATAAAGGATAGAAGGCCAGGCTTGTTTAGGAACCGAAAAGAGCGGCTGATGAAAAGTCAAGAGAATGGGTACCAAAAGCAGGCTTCCTATGAGAAAGGAGATAGAATTCATAACTAAATTATCTATCTTATGGTTTATCTTTTGGGCAAAAGCGGTGTATATCCCATAAGTTAAAGCTGAAAGAAGCAGGTATAGTATCCCATAAGAATAACTATAGTCTATGTTTAAATCTTTATAAAAGGTAAAGATTAAGCCTGAAAAACCTACAACTAAACCTAAAACCTTTTTATAGGTTAGTGGTTCTTTTAGTAAAAAATAAGCAGAAAGGGCTACAAAAATAGGGTTTGAACTAAAGATCACCGCAGCTAAGCTGGCTTTAGTCTGGTTGATGCCAAGTTGTAAAAGACACATGCTAAAGACTATGTTAATCAAACCTAAAAGAAAAAGATAAAAAAGGTCTTTAAGGCTAAGATTAAATCCTGAAACTCTAACCTTAGACAAGGCAAAAGGTAAAAGCAATATACCTCCTATTAAAAACCTTAGAAAAACGACCTGAAAAGGGTTGACTAAACCGGTAAGTGTTCTACTTACTACCTCGTAGGAACTAAAAAAAAGAATGGTTATTCCAAGATAAAAAAAAGCTTTATTCACGACTAACTATTTTAGCACACTATCAAAAAAATCCAACTTTAGCTTAATAACAACACAAATTAATAGATAAGTTTATCTAAATCGAGGTTTGACAAAAATTTTTTTTTTAATAAAATTTTGTTTATATAAGAGAAAAATGTCATTAAAATGAGGGAGGTAATTTTATGATGTTTGATGAAGATATTTTACAAGATTTTTTGGTTGAAGCAAAGGAGGCGATTGCTAATTTAGAAGAGGGGTTTCTTGAATTAGAAAAGGACAAAGAAAATTTAGAGGTGATTCGTTCTCTTTTTAGAAGCATGCATTCTCTAAAGGGGGCTTCTGGATTCTTTGGTTTTAAGTCTCTTGAATCTATCGCTCATTTTTCAGAGGAAATTCTCTCAAAGATTAGAGATGGCTTGCTTAAACCAGATGATAGCATCATAGACATGTTGCTTAAGGCGGTTGACTGGATAAAGTTTATCGTTCAGCATTTAGAGACCCATAAAGAAGAGCCTATAGATGATAATCTTCTTGAATTTTTAGTAACTCTTTCTAACTTTACAGAAAAGATTAAAAAGGGGATAAAAGAAGAGAAGTCTAGCGAAAAACCTATAGAAGAACCTGTTCAAGAAATTTCTGAAAAAATCTCTCAGGGAACCCAGCAAGAAACCTCTCAGGAAACTCAGCAGGAACCCTTACAAGTTCCTTCTGAAGAAGCTATTCCTAAGAAAACCTTAGAGGAATCTGTTGAAAAAGAGGAAAAGAAGGAAGAAAAAACTCAAAAAATGGTTGAAAAGCTTGATGATAAAAAAGAGAAAAAAGAAAGTCCACAGGTAGCTACTCCTCAAGTAGAGTTAACAGAAACACATATTAAGGTTGATGTAAAGCTTTTAGACCAGCTTATGAATTTGGCAGGAGAACTTGTTTTAGCAAGGAACAGGGTGGTTCAGCTTTCTCAAAAGATACTTGATGACGACCTTACAAGAAGTGTTCAAGCACTTTCTATGATTACCACTGAGATGCAAGAAACCATAATGAAAACAAGGATGCAACCCATCGGGACAGTTTTCAATAAATTTCCAAGGATAGTTAGAGATCTTGCAAAATCCTTAGGGAAAAAGGTAAATCTTCATCTTGAGGGGACAGAAACAGAGCTTGATCGTTCAATAATTGAGGCTATAAAAGACCCTCTTACGCATTTAGTTAGAAACGCTATCGATCATGGGATAGAACCTCCTGAAGAGAGGGTGCAAGTTGGTAAAAGGGAAGAGGGAACGATTTATTTAAGGGCGTATCAGGAAGGTGGTCAAGTAGTGATAGAAATCGAGGATGACGGAAGAGGTATTGATGTAGAGAAAATTCGTAAGAAAGCGGTAGAGAAGGGTTTTTTGACAGCAGAGGAAGCCCAAAGAGCAAGGGAGAGTGATTTACTTGCTTTGATTTTTAAGCCTGGATTTTCTACAGCTGAAAAGGTTACTCAGGTGTCTGGTCGTGGAGTCGGGATGGATGTGGTAAAAACAAACATCGAAAAACTTGGAGGAACGATTGAGATAAACACCATCTATGGTAAGGGAACAACGGTTAGGGTAAAAATTCCTCTTACCCTTGCTATCATTCCTGCACTTATCGTTAAGTCAGGTGGTTACAAGTATGCAATTCCTCAGGTTAATCTTAAAGAACTTGTAAATGTGGACCCTAATAAAGACCTTTTAAAGGTAGGGTCTACAGATTTTTATAGACTAAGAGGAGAGATTATACCGGTATTGAAGCTTTCAGAGATATTGAAACAGAGCTCAAACGGAGAGGTTTTGTCTAAAAATCTTGTGATATTAACCACAGGAGAAAGAGTTTTAGGGTTGCTTGTAGATGAGATTTTAAATTCAGAGGAAATAGTGGTTAAGCCTTTAGGTAAGTGGTTTAAAGATATACCGGTTTACAGTGGAGCAACGATTATGGGAGATGGAGCGTTAGCTTTAATTCTTGATGTGGTTGGATTATCAAAGTTTATTGGATTAAGTGTGGAAGAGGTAGAAAAAAGGCTTGATGCTGAAAGAATTACGATTAAAACCTCAAAAGATGAAACCTATTTCTTGTTGTTATTTGATGTAGGACAAGACAGACTTGCATTACCTATAGCACTTATCTCAAGGCTTGATAAAGTTAAAGCGGATAGCATACAGATCGTAGGTGGTAAAGAGGTTATCATCTATGAGGACCAGGTAGTTCCTGTGATAAGATTAGAAAATTATTTGCCCTTGCAAGGGCTACCTTATCAAGATAGTTACATAGTGCTATTCTTTACAGAGAGAAGCAAAACTTGTGCTATTCTTTGTTCAAGCATAGTTGATACCATTGAGACCACCCTTGAAATAGAGGAAGGGCTTTACAACAATCCTGGGATATTAGGACATAAGATAATAGACGGGAAAACTGTGCTTTTTATAGACATTTACAAGGTAATAGAGATGTATGACCCAGAGTGGTTTGTGGTTAAATTTAAAGAGGAGGTTCATACTGCTAAGAGGATTTTATTGGCAGAGGATTCACCGTTTTTCAGGAACATGATGAAGAACTATTTAGAGGCGATGGGTTTTGAGGTTGAGTGTGTAGAGAACGGACGTGAAGCGATAGAAAAATTACATAATGACCCTAACTTTGATTTGGTAATAACCGACATAGAGATGCCAGAGATGGATGGGTTTGAGTTGTTAAAAGAGTTAAGAGGAAATCCTCAGTTTAAAAACCTTCCTGTGATTGTAGTAACAGCCCTTGCAGGGGAGGAAGTCAAAAGGAAGGTATTTGAGTTTGGGGCAAACGGCTATGAAGTGAAGCTACAAAGAGACCAAGTGCTTGAAAGGATAAAACAACTCTTAAGTTAAAAAGGAGGTTTTAAAAGATGAATATAATGAAGAGAGAGAAAGAAAAGGTTATTTTATCAGAGGAAAAAGATCATAAGCTTGCAACCATTGACACCATAACCTTTGTAACGTTTTATTTAGGGAATTTTTTATGTGGGATACCGGCGGATATTATCATGGAAATAAACAAGGATACAGAGATAACGCCAGTTCCTTTGGCAGATGAGTTTATCTTAGGAATCATGAATTTAAGAGGGCAGATCGTTACTGTTATGGACCTTGCAAAAATGGTGGGTTTGAAGGAAAATATAAAACCCACCGTAAATCTTATTCTTAAAACTGAAGGAGAGGCACCGGTTTCTTTTGTGGTTGAAAGAATTGGAGATATAATGGAGGTACCTGTGGATAAGATAGAAAAGACACCAGAAAAGATAGAAGGGATTTCAAAAGAGTATGTAAAAAACATTTATCAACTACCAGATAAAATATTGCTCATTTTTGATGTAGACAAACTGCTTCGGCTTTAAATTCAGTATTAAAATTATTTTAAACTATAAAACTTTAAAGAAATAAAAGGGGTCAACTATCAGGAAATAGGTTTTAAGCATGAGATACCTCACAAATAGAAACATAATTTTTAGAATAAAAACTCAAACTCGGATTAAAATAAGCCCCATTTTTGCAAATGCCATAAATCACCCTGATAAGCTTGTTTATTACTGCTACCATCGCCTTTTTATAGCTCTTAAATTCCTTCTTTTTGCGCAAAAAATACTCTCTGAAATAAGGTTCCCAGGTTACTACTCCTACTGCCATCTGAAAAAGAATGTTTCTAAGCCAAGGACTTCCTTGCTTGGATATGTGTTTATTCACCCTAAACTTGCCAGACTGTTTTATTACTGGGTCTGTGCCAGCATATTTTATGAGTTTCTTTGCACTGGAAAATCTAAGAACATCTTTTACTTCAGCGATAAAATGAAGCTTTATTTGTTGATTTTGATCATGGTCTATTTCTTCAAGGAGCATATTTTCGAGTTTTTGGATTCTTGGTTCAAGGAAGAGACACTTTTCGATGTAGAAGATGAGGGTTTGAGAAAGGCAGTGGTTGTGGATACCGATGGAGTTTTTAGCAAGGTTTATGATGTCTTGAGGGGAGAAGGAAGGAGTTCTACCTTTGGGGGGAGGCGTTGATGATATTGGAGAGGTCTTTGGGAGAGGCTTTTTTGAGATAGTGGGCTCCTGGGAAGTTAAGGAGGATGTTAAGGAAGGAGAGGGTAAAGATGTTGAAATGTTTTTCAGCTTCGGGGAAGAGGACGGAGAGGGCGTATTTGATTTGTGTTTTGGCAAAAGATTATTCTTTTTGAGTTTTTGGATGAGACGAGAGAGGTTTCTCAGGTGATGATCTGGTGGGAGGGGATTAAGGAATTGGGGGTTAGATTGAGCGAAGAGTGCAAGGATTTTAGCGTCTTTGGTGTCAGATTTAGAGGGGTTATTTGCAGAGGCTTATGTAGCCTAACCAACTTATTGGGAGTTGAGGGAAAGACTGACAGACTCCTTTTGAGGCTTTTAAGCCTAAGAGCCATGGAGTCTTTGTTCTTCTTTATTTTGTTGTTGTCCATATTATTACTATACAACGCAACATATATTAAGCAAAAACTAACATAAAATTGCAGGAGGAGGGTAGAGGTCCATGAATGCTCAGGCTATTGCTGATTCTGTAAAAAAAGCTGTAGAAGAAGTATTAGGAATGTATCTTATGGAGACACCGGTTTTAAAAGAGACCAAGGTAAGGCAGGATAACGAAGGGTTTAAAGATGTGTCGGTAATCGTAGGATTAGCTTCAGACAAACTTGAAGGCGTACTTATCGTTAGCTACAATAAAGGTATAATTTTTGAATTTATGAAAAATATCTTAGGAGAAGAGGTAGCAGAACTTAACAAAGAAGCAGTCGATGCCGCAGGAGAGCTTACCAACCAGATAAGCGGTGTTTTTAGAAGAGAGCTTGAAAAATTTGGACTAAAACTTGAAGGTTCTACCCCTTCTATCGTAACTGGAGTGGACCACAAAATAGAAATACCCAGCAAAATCCCCAGAGTTTCCTTTTTGTATACTTTAGGAGACAATCTTGACCTGATAGTTGAGTTTGGTCTTGGGAAAAAATAGATATAACAACATAAATTTTTTCAAATAAAGGAGGAACACTATGTTCAAAAACTGGAGTATTACCAAAAAACTTATTGCTGGTTTTGGGGTTATTTTTTTGATAGTGGGCCTTGTATCTCTTTATACTTTATACTCTTTGTATGTTGTGAAAAAAGATGTTGAGGATTTGGGAGAAAGAGCAGAAAAGATCGAATTTGCTGCAAAAATAAGAAAGGAGATTATGGTAAACGTTATTGGTAATGTTTCTCTAATGCTTTTAACCAATGAACCAGAAAAGAGAAAGGAGTATTATAACGAAATCCTTAAAGCTCGAGAGGAGTATAAGAAAGCTATGGATTTTCTTAAGTCTGTTACCCGATCAGAGGAAGGAAAAAGACTTTTGCAAAACGTGCAAGATTCTATAGTTTCAGCAAGAGAGTTAACCAACAAAACCCTTGAACTTGTCTTAGCAGGTAAAACTTTGGAGGCTATCTCTTTTTATGAAAAAGAGGTGATTCCTAAAACCAAGACGATTGAAAAAGCTCTTAACGAGCTGGTTGCCTTTTATGCAAAAACTGCTGACGAAAGAGGTCATGAAGCTTTGAATTGTATCAAACGCCTTTTTGTTATTTTGTTTGCATTTGGAGGAATTTTTGTTTTAGTTTCTCTTGTTGTAGTTTTTGGTGTGACTAAATCTATCAGGGGTTCTATCGAGAGGTTAAGGCAGGCTTTGGCAAGGGTAAGGGAAGGGGACCTTGCGGTTGAGATAGCTGTTGACAGTCGAGATGAAATAGGGTTGATGAGTGCTGATCTCAGAGAGGCACTGGTTAGCCTCAGGAATCTTATAGAGGAGGTCAAGCATGTGTCAGTTGCCCTTGCTGGGTCAAGTGAGGAGTTATCTGCCATAACCAAGCAGTTTAGTGCAAGTATTGAGAATCAGACTCAAAAGGCAACTCAGATTGCAAGCGCAGCAGAACAGATGTCTATTACGGTGGTTGACATAGCTAAAAACACAACCAACATACTTGAAGAGAGTAAAAAGACAGCTGAGATTGCAAGGGAAGGAGAGAATTATACCTTAAAAACAGCAAGTGAGGTTAAGGTAATAGAAAGGACTGCAGAGAAGTTGAAGGAAGTTATGTACAGTTTAGAGGAGAGGACCAGGGCTATTGAGAGTGTGGTAGAGTTTATCAAGGATGTGGCAGAGCAGACCAATTTACTTGCATTGAATGCAACGATTGAGGCAGCAAGAGCAGGGGAGCATGGAAAGTCGTTTGCGGTTGTTGCAGGTGAGATAAGGAAGCTTGCGGAGAGGACCAACAAATCGACTGATGAGATAGCAGGTGTTATAAGGGAGATAAAGGGAGTGGTAGAGGAGGTGAGTAGGGAGGTAGAGGAGATAGGGGCTAAGGTTGAGAGTGGTGCAAGGCTTAGTGAGGAGGCAGCAGGGATTCTTAGTAGGATTGCAGATGCGGCAGAGAGGTTGCAGGAGATGATACAGAGTATAGCGAGTGCGACAGAGGAGATGAGTGTGACAGCAGAGGCTGTGGCAAAGGATGTGGGGAGTGTGGCAGAGGCAGCCAAGGAGCTTGAGGCAGGAGTAGAACAGGTAGTTGCTACCACAACTGAGGTTGCCAAACTTGGGAATGAGCTTAAGACCGCGGTAGAGAAATTTAGGGTTTAGTTTGTATAAAGTTTATGATAAAAGTTTATGTAGATGGGGCTTGTTTGGGGAATCCAGGTCCTGGAGGCTGGGCGGTTTTGATTTTGGATGATGGTCGAGAACATTTGATTACAGGTGGGGAAGAAGTAACCACCAACAATCGTATGGAGCTTGAGGCAGTCCTCCAGGCCTTGAGCTTTTTTAAAGAACCAACTGAAATTATCATTTTTTGTGATTCTGAGTATGTGATAAAAGGGGCCACAGAGTGGCTTTCTAACTGGAAGAAAAGAGGTTATAGGACTGCAGACGGAAAACCGATTAAAAATAGGGACTTATGGGAAAAACTTGATGAACTTCTTCAGTTTCATAAGGTTTTTTTTCAAAAGGTTGCTGCCCACAGTGGAGACCCCTTAAACGAAAAGGTAGACCAAATAGCTAAGGAAAGTGCTCAGAGATGGAAAAAAGATATTTAGTAGGTATAACAGGTGCAAGTGGAGCGCTTTATGCTAAGTTTTTTTTACAGGAACTAAGGGAGTTAGGGGTAAAAACTGAGGTAATTATTACAGAGGCAGGGAAGAAGGTTTGGGAGGCAGAGTTAAACTCTTCTTGGAATGGTTTAAAAGATTTAGCTTTTAAGGTTTATCAGGAAAGGGAAATTTCAGCTCCACCTGCCAGTGGTTCTTCTTTATATTCTGGGATGGTGGTCATACCTTGCAGTATGGGTACTTTAGGGGCTATTGCTCATGGAGTTTCAAGAAATTTGCTTCAAAGGGCGGCGGATGTGATGCTAAAGGAAAGAAAGCCCTTAGTTTTAGTAGTAAGAGAAACTCCTTTAAACCTTATTCATATAAGAAACATGGAAGCTTGTCTTAAGGCAGGAGCTGTTATTTTCCCAGCCATGCCCTCTTTTTATCAGAGACCTAAGACTTTAGAGGATCTGGTAGACTTTTTTGTAAAAAGGCTTCTCGTGTTTCTTGGTTTTAACCCCCAAGGTTTTAAGAGCTGGGAAGAAATCTGCGAAGAATAAGGGTAATAGCCATTAAGACCAAGACCAAAAAACCTGTTAGCCCAAGTATATGACCTGTTTTTACAAAAAGAGAAGGGTGGTATAACGGTTTTATACTGTTGGTAAGGACAACCTCTTTTTCAAGAGGGGTTTTAATCAGGACTTTTCCTGTTGGGTCTATTACCCCTGTGATACCAGAGTTTGCTACCTGAATGGTAAACCTTCTTGATTCTACCGCACGTAGTATTGCCATCTGAAAATGTTGGTAAGGGGCTGACGTTTGACCAAACCAGGCATCGTTGGTGGCAATAAAAACCAACTGTGTATTTTCCTTTAGTCTTTGTCTTAAAATCTCACCAAAAGCACTTTCAAAGCATATAAGAGGAGTTACCTTGATAAACCCGGTATCTAAAGGTACATAAAGGTTTTTAGAAAACCCTGGTTTAATTACATCGGTTACCACTGAAAAATTTTTTAAAAAGGGAAAATACTCTACCAAGGGGACATACTCTCCAAAAGGCACAAGCTTTACCTTATCATAAAAGTCTACAAAGTCTTTTCCATCCCATACCATAAGGCTGTTGTAAGCCATCGGTTTGCCTTCAGTATAGCTTAACCGAAAGGTACCAAAAACGATTCGAGGGGTTAGATTAAATTTTTTTCCTTCAGCTCCGATGTCCGTTAACAGCCGAAGAAGCTCCACAGTATGTTTGGTCTCATAGGGAAAGTAAAAGTTGAAAGCGGTTTCTGGAAACAATATCAGGTCTGGTTTTTCTTTAAGGACTTTTAAAGCTAAATTTCTATAAACCTGAAAGGAGGTCTCCAATTGCTTTGCCTCTTTTATCTCTTGAGGAATGTTCCCTTGAAGTAAGGCTACTTTAATTTTCTTTGGTTCTTCCTTAATTATTTTTTCCCAACGGGTTTTCAAGTAAAAACCAAAAACCATAACTAAGATGGTTAATAAAAAAAATCCCAAAGTGTGTAGACCTAAAAAAGTTTTCAGGTAACCTTGATTTTCTGAGAGTTTTTTGAACAACAAAAACAAAAAATAGTTGGTAAAAACCAGAAAAAAGCTTAAAAACCAAACCCCTCCTATTTCAGCTAACTGCAAAACTAAAGAAATGTTAGTAGCTATATAACCTATTTGCCCCCAAGGAAAACCTGTAAAAAGATTAGCTCTAAGCCATTCTATACCAACCCAGGCAAGGCTTAACAACAACCCCTTTGTTAGAGTAGGGCTGTCAAAAATATGACATCGATAAGCTATGGTTAAACCTAAGGCATAATAGAGTGCAAGGTAAGAACACATAAGAAAAAGCAAAAAGATGGAAAAAAACAAGTTTAACTCACCGTATCTGGTTAGGGTATATACTATCCAGTAAACCAGAGTAGCAAAATGAGAAAGCCCAAACAGAAAACCATATAATAAAGATTGAATTGAATTTTTAGCTTGGGTTAACGCCCAGAAAAGTGGAATTAAACCTAAAAACCCAAATACCCATAAGTTCCATTTAGGAAAGGCTAAGGTGAGAAGAATTCCAGAAAGGATAGGTAAAAAAAGATTAAGGTTGAACAAGTTTTTCATCCTTTTTTCGGACCTTTAAAAGTTCTATTTTCTTTCCGTCAGATTTTATGATTTCAGCCTCTAAAAAAGGAAGGAAAACCCTTTCCCCTGAGGTTGGAATACGTTTAAGATGATATATGATAAGTCCTGAGATGGTTTCAAAATCTCCTTTAGGTAAGGTTATCCCTAAACAATTTTCTATCTCTCTGACCTTAAACGTGCCTGGCACCAACAACCATCCTTGAGGGTCTGGAGCAGGACAGCAAGGGGTGCTTTTAATAATCTCGTATAAGATGTCTTTTAACCTGATCATTCCAGTAAGTTCTGAAAGTTGATCTACCACAAAAGCTACGTCTGTCTGTTTTTCTAACATCTTTTCCATAGCCTGCATAAGAGAAATGTTTTCAGGAATGATAAGAGGTTTTTTGACTATCCAGTCTTGCCACATAAAAATCTTTTGGTTAATTCCTCTTAACAAATCTCTGATAGCTACATACCCTAACAGGTTGTCTAAGTGATTTTGATATACCGGATAAAAAGAAAAGGGATGACGAGAGATGATGTTTAAGACTTCCTCCCAGGAATAATTAAGGTCAAAACCCACTAAATCTTGTCTGTTGATGGTTATTTCTCTTACCTCTACCGCTTTTAAATTGATGAGGTTTAAGATAAGTCGTTCTTCAAACTCAGAAACTACCTTTTCTTCTTTGTAGTCTTCCAGAACCTCTCTTATATCCTCTTCTATCTCAGATATCTCAGAAGGTTTAGAGGGAATGCGAAAAAATTTTTTGAGAAACTCTGACAGATAGTCTATACCCATAGGCTAAAAAGGTTTTTGTTGTTCCAGCCAAGAAACGTAACTTTTTACTGCCTCCTCAAGAGTATACATTGGTTTATTATAACCTACTTTTTTCAATTTGGTAATGTCTGCCTGGGTAAAATACTGATATTGTTTTCTTAGGTTTTCTGGCATGTCTATGTATTCTATGTTTACAGGAAGGTTAAGAGCAGAAAAAACAGCTGTCACTAAATCCTTAAAAGACCGAGCCTGTCCGGTACCCACGTTAAATATCCCTTTTATTTCTGGATGCTCTAAAAAGAAAAGGGTAGCCTCTACCGCATCTTTTACATAGATAAAATCACGTAGCTGACCTCCGTCTGGATATTCAGGCCGATAAGACCTAAAAAGTCTTACCTTGCCTTCTCTTTTGATTTGTTCATAAGCCTTTAACACCACACTTCTCATCTCTCCTTTGTGAAATTCTTTTTCTCCAAAGACGTTAAAATACTTTAGACCAACAACCTTTTTCGTAAGACCATGGTGATAAACCCACAGGTCAAACAGTTGTTTCGAAAACCCGTAAGGATTTAAAGGTTTTAGCCGAGGAATAAGGGTTTCATCATCAGAAAATCCTAAGGATCCATCCCCATAGGTAGCTGCAGAAGAGGCATAAATAAAGGTTATTCCATGTTCTAAACAAAAAACAGCCAATTTTTTAGAATATAGATAGTTATTTTTGTAAAGATAGTCTAAATCTTTTACCGTGGTGTCACTACACGCACCTAAATGTATGATAGCCTCCACCTCTGAGAAATGATTCTTCTCTATACAATCTAAGAAATCGTCTTTTTGAAGATAGTCTAAAAATTTAAGCCCTAAAAGGTTTTTCCATTTAGGGCCTTCTTTTAAATGATCTACTATTAAAATTCGGTCTTCGCCTCTCTGGTTTAAGGCTTCTACTAAGTTAGCCCCTATAAAGCCTGCTCCACCGGTGACTATAATACGAGGTTTTTTCATCATTAGCCCCAAAAGTTTATAAAAATCAACGTTAAGATACCAGAAATTAAAGTTATTGCAAGCACTGGAAGTATTACAGCTTTGATAAACTGTCCTTCTTCTTTTCCTTTAACCCCTATGGTAGCAGCAGCGTTGGTGATTTTTGCTGGGGTTATGGCTGAAGCAATACCACCCCCTACAGAATGAGCAGCATAAACCCACATAAAAGCCCCTGCTCCTACGGTAGAAAGGGTAGCTTCCCATTGGATTTTAGCAAAAAGAACGTTAGAGGCAGTGGCACTTCCTCCTACAAAAGTTCCTAAAACCCCTAAGAAAGGAGCAGAGATAGGATATAAACTACCTAAGGTGTTAGCTAGAAAAATAGCTATTATTCGGTCCATGTTATAGTCTTTAAAATAAGGTGTAGAAACGAGTTTTCCGTTTACCACCTCCATCGCAGACCAGGCCATGATATAAGCTACGGCAAAAAACAGAGAATAGGCTAAAAAAGGACCCCAAGACCGTTGAACCCAAAGAGAAAAGGTTTTTTTTAGTTGCTCTGATGAAGGTTTAAGAATACCGATGGAAAGAATACAGACTACCATTATCCAAAACCAAACGTTACTAAGTATGTTCAAATCTTCCTTTTTGTCTGCAAAAATAGGTATCACCTCGAGATTCCCTAATAACGAGGAAAGCTTAGTTTTAACCGGTGCAAGATTTACTATAAAAGAAAAAAGTATCAAAAGAAGAAAAGGAGAGGCAGATTTTAAGATACTTGAACTAAACCTTACCCTTTCTTCTTGGTTTGAGCCGTATACGTTTTTCACCCTGTAGTAAAAATAGACAAAAACCATGGTAGCTAATCCTGAAATTACCCCTATTATTTCTACAGGAAAAATCCTTGTATAGGCACAAAAAAGGGCAGATAGAGAAAGAACAAGACCAGATAAAAACGCAGGTAAAAAGTTCTTTCTTATGGCCTCATAGCCTCCTACGGTGTAAAGCATAAGAAAGGCAAAGAAAGGAGAGATGATCGGTAGAAACAGTGTGATTTTAAAGGTAAAATCCCAGATAAATTCATCCAATCCACTAATACCAGAAGGATTAATCCCAAAAGAAAGAGCTACCTTGGCAGGCAAGGTAATTGGGATAGAAAAAAGGGCAAAAGAGGTAAGGGGGTCATAACAAAGGATGCTGATGGCTATGGCAGCAACCGGAGAAAAGCCCAAGATCCTAAAGATGGGAGGAAACATCGCAGGAGTAACCATCCCAAGAGCAGTACTAAGCGAACCAAAACCCATTCCTAAAAAAAGCACCTGTTCTTCTTTGGTTTTTACAATACCCTTGATATAATCTATGAGGTTTTTAAGGTCTCCTGTTTCTCTCATCAAAAAAATCAAAAACATCGTAAAAAGCACTGCCAGGGTTATACCCAAGGCTTTGATTATTCCCATATAAGTAGCCCCTAAAGCTACTGAAAGAGGGGTTTTAAAATAAGTCACCGCTACCAGAACTGCAAGTACCCACCCAACGATAGAAACAAAAGTCCCAGAACGATGAAAAAAAACCATACCCCAAAAGACCACCAGAAGAGGAAAAACCGCTAAAAACACTTCCATAGTTAACCTCCTTATAGTTTTAAGTTAACATAAGTATTAAATAAAGTTTTATTAGCATTTTTTGCTAAAAAATCAACCTTAAAAAGATTTTTTTAACAAATCTTCCTATCGTCTAAATTAAAAAGGCTTGAAAAAGATGGTCAAACACTTATTTTTAATATAAAAAACAGAATTTTAAAAAGAGGTCTAAAATGGAGAAAATGCAAGAAAAAAAAGAAAATGTTTATGGAATTGGGGAACCAGATTTAAAGTCTATTTATAAGGGAGGGGAAGCTCTTAAGAAAGCTCCTAAACTTTATGGAGTGTCTACAGGGATAGAAGGGCTTGACCCACTTTTTTATGTGGTGGTTTCAGAAAACGGAAGATTAGTTAAAAAACAGTTAGGTGGTATACCTGCTTATTCAGTTTTTAACATCACCGGGGTATCTGACACAGGAAAGTCTTTGATGGTTGAGCAATTTGCCATAAAACAGGCCTCCAAAGGAGAAAGGGTAGCCTTTATCACAGTAGAAACTCCTGCCAACTTTTTAGCGGCTTCTTTAGAGCTTCGAGCTAATGCCATGGGTTTTAACTTTAAAGATTTTGAAGACAACCTTATCATCATAGACGCTGCTTCTTCAACCAAGCTTAGAGAGAGTTTGCCTGACCTTTTGGCTACCTTAGCTTATGTTATTCAACATTATAAAGCTAATTTTACGATCATAGACTCAGTAACTGGTCTTTTTGAAACCAAGGAAATGCTTGCAAGAAATATAGTAAGAAGACTTTATAATTTTATGAAAAAATGGTACCAAACAGCCCTTTTTGTGTCTCAAAAAAGAAGCGGGCATGAGGAGTTGACCGCTGAGGCGGCTGGAGGTTATGCCGTTGGACATATCGTTGATGGTACGATGGTTTTAGCCAAAGAACTTATCGATTCAAGCTTTAAGGCAAAAATGTATAAAAAAGAAATCGGAGAAATAGTAAGGCTTTTTAGGATTGATGGATGCAGGATGTGCGGACACGACACCAAAACCCGTTTTTTAGAAATTACCGAAACCGGCTTAGTAGTGATAAAAGAACCTATTTCTCAAAAATAAAAAGGAGGTGAAAACCTATGGTTATTCAAATAACCAGCCCTACAGTTTCTGAGGCAGAGTTAGAACATTTGGTTAGTAGAGTGTTTTTTAAAGCTATTGATTTATTAGGTGGGCTTAGTAAGCTTGCTGAATTTAGAACCCTTACCTGGTTGCCATCTTTAGCCAGGGCTGCTTTTGTGGTGGTTTTAAAAGAAGAGTATGTAAAAACCGATGAAGAGATAGCAGAAAAGGTAGGTTTAACTAAAAACACCGTTAGAAACATCCTGAGGGCAGACCCAGAGCTTGCCTTGCAAAAGATTAAAGCTCTTGAAGAACTGGTAAACGAGGAAATGAAAGAGTTAAAAGTGCATACCGCAGGAGGTATCGCCAAGTTAGCCTACAAAGAAATCAAACAAGGACATGACGCGCAGACCTTGCTTCACTACTGTTCTGTGGTAGCCGAAGACATAGCCAAAACCTTAGAAATTCCCTGGGCTTATTTAGTCCTTAAAAAATCAAAAGGATTGAAATATCCTGTAGAAACTGCAGAGGTTTTAAAAGAAAAATTCTCCGGGCTTTCGATAAAAGGGATCTCTTTAGAAGAAATTATTACTCATATTCAATATCCTATAAAAAACCCAGCCCAGTTATTAAAAGAAATAAAGGACTATTTGACCCTACAAAAAGCACAGGAAAAAGACTAAGAAAAACTTTGTAAAAACTATTGACAAAACCTATAAACAGGTTATTTTATATCCGATTTGGTTCTTTGAGAGTGGGGCCGTAGCTCAGAGGGAGAGCGCGTGAATGGCATTCACGAGGTCGTGGGTTCAAGTCCCACCGGCTCCACCATCAATTTTTCATAAATTTCATCAACCATTTCTTCTAAACCAGACCAACCTAACTCTTTTACTTCTTCTCTTAGGTAGATAAGGGCCTGAGGGATAAATTTTAAAAAATACTTTTTCCCTTTAAACAAACTTAAGTTGGCATACGCCCCAAGGGCTTGCAGGTGTCTTTGTATCCTTAGATAGATTAAGCTATCTAAAAACGGTTGTTGTTCAAAATAAGGGTCTAATTTTTTACGTTTCTCTATGTAATAACCTAAAAGTTCCTCCCTAAGATGTTTTTCAAGCTGATAATAAGGGTCCCATAAAAGTGAGGCTATGTCATATCCCGGAGGTCCAATCCTTGCACCCTGGTAGTCTATAAGGTAAGGAGTCCCGTTTTTTATCATTATGTTCTGACATTGTAAATCTCGATGTATCAAGTTTTTAGGGAAACTATCAGATATCCTTGCCAATTGTTCAAACTCTTGTTTTAAAATTTCCTCATCTGAAATCTTCAAAAAAGAATGCAAAAACTTCTCTTTAAAATAGTGCGTTTCCCATCTAAAATGCTCATAATCAAATTTTCTAAATTTATTTATTACAGCATCATCTACAGGAATAGTATGTAATTTTACCACCTCATCAAGCACTTTTTGATACATCTCTTTTATCAGAGTTAAGTTTCTTTTTCCTTTTAACCAGTTATACAAAGAAAGATCCCCCAGGTCTTCAAAAAAGACCTCTCCTTTTTCTTGGGAAACTTGTAAGATATGAGGAACCTTTACCCCTTTATCGTGAAAAAATTTCTGAAACTCTACCGTCCTAAAAAAATCTTCGTTTAGTCTTTCAACCTTCATCTTAACCAAACCGTTTATCCTGTAAAACTTCCGATCAGAGCCCCCATAACCTATCAGAAAACCTTCTTCTGAGTGAGGTAAAAACTGTTCTCTTGGGACTTGGATAAAGAAATCTTTACCTAAAATTCCGTCTTTAAACCTGCCAGAAACAATACTTTCTGGTGAAATTACCGCTACGTTTTCTAAAAAAGTTCCTTTTTCAAGTTGAGAGGCTACTTCAACCGATACATAGCCTTGAAATTCTACCCCATCTGTAGCAACCTCTGGACACACGTATAGATTTTCTCCTTGGGTTCTTAAGAGATAAACCAGAGTCTTCAAGTATGAGGCAGGGGTTCCTATGTCAAACCAGGCTCCTTTTAGCTCATAGGTATAGATAGGATAACCTTTTTTTAACGCCTCAACCCAACCCTCTAAAACCGTAGAAGGACCTTCAGGGAGAAAGTTTAAAAACTCAGGACTATAAACAGCTATACCAGTAAAACCGGTTTTTTTACAACATCGTTCTGGAACATAAAGAGGGTCTACTCCCAAAAATTTCCCTTCTTCATCCATAAAGATTTTATCTGCAGAAGGGTTAGGTTTAACCACCAACGTGGCTAAAGCTCCTTTTTCTAAATGAAATTTTAGCACCTCTCTCAAGTCTATCTCTGCAAAAATATCCCCGTTATAAACCACAAAAAATGAATCTCTTAAAAAAGGTTCTGCCTTTTTTATCCCTCCTCCTGTTCCTAAAATCTGTTCTTCTAGGGAGAAGAAAAATTTTTCTTTATAAGCACAGCTCTTAGCCCAGGCTAAAATTTTTTCTGGTCTATGATGAAGGTTTATCCCTATGGCTGCAGGGTTTATTTGGCTCAGGTTTTTAAGAACATACTCTATGATAGGGCTACCTAACAAAGGAACAAGAGGTTTGGGAATTTCTTCGGTAAGAGGGCGAAGTCTTGTTCCTAACCCAGCTGCAAGAATAAAGGCTTTAACTTTCATCTATGATTTTAATAAAAGACGAGCAGGATAGTAGTCTCCATGTCCTGGGAAAATCATAAGTCCTCTGCCTTGATTTTTAAGCTTCTCATCAAGGTCCTTAGAAAGTCTATGCAAAAGTTCCATCTCCTTTCTAAAAAGGGCAGAGTTAGCGTTGGTGCTTGTCATCAAAAACTTAGGTATGTTTAGCACCTTTTTTTCTTCTTCTGTAAGGCTTGGCACATAAAGGAGATAGTCTGCGGTAAAAAGAAGGCCAAATTCTTCACAAAGAAAAAATACCTGTCCAGGAATGTGCCCTCCTAAGCTTTCTAAGACTTTAAACCTTAAATTTCCTATCTCAAAGCAGTCAATTACAGGAAAACCATAGAGTGTTTCATCCGTTTTTTTACTGTTAAAAACCTTGGGGAACCTGGGAAACTTGGTTTTGGTAAAATAGTTTACTAAGATGGTAAAATAATGATTAAGTTCAGAAAGAGGGGTAGCAACACCATAAACCCGGTTTTCATTTTTCATCACGTTTATTGCATCTTTGTGACACCAAACCTCAGTTTGAAATTCTTCCTCAAAATAACCAGTAAGACCTACATGGTCTGCATCCGCATGTGAAAGATAGATTTTTTTGATCTTTTCAGGATTTATCCCTTGGCTTTGAAGCATGGTTTTGATGTCTTGATAATATACCCCATAGCACGTATCTATCAGGTAATATTCGCCGTTTAGCTGAAACAAATAAAGATTTCCCCCGGTAGGAGGTTTAAAAGTGTGTAAAATAACCTCTCCAAAAGGAATACTTGGTAACTTTTTAAAAAAGAAGTTTGGTCCCACTTTGGTTCTTGAATAAATGGCAAAATTTAAGATGTTGCTAAAAACTTCTCCGGCTTCTAAGTTTTTCCCTGCCTCTTTATTAAAATTAACTAAATTTTCCGAAAGGTATTTAGATGTTTCTACTAATTTTTTGATTTCTGCTACTTCGTCTTCTGGAAGGAGTTTTTTCAGGTTAAAATAAAAACGTTCCAGAAGGTTTAGGCCCAAAAGCCTGGTGGTTTCCTCTTCTTTTCCTGAATATTCTAAACTATAATGATAACCTGCCTGATTCAGGGAGTATAAAAGCTCGTTTGCCTTTTGTTTCTCTGGCAAGTAAAAAGCGATAACAGCCTTGTTTTCAGAAAGGTATTCATCAAAACTCATAAACACAACGTTTGCCTGGTATTCTTGTAAAAGCTTACCAATCTTGGCTAAGGTACCTGGTTTGTGTTCTACAAAAACAGCTAATTTAAACACACCCTCAGGTTCGGTTATGTCAAAGTTTTCTTGGTAGGTTTCTTCAAACCACCCTTTTTCTGATAAACTTTGTCTGACCTTTTCCCAGCCAGAAAGATCCTGAAATTTTCCTTCTATGATGACCCTGTTAGGATGTTCTGACCGGTTGTAGTAAAAATATACGATGTTAACCTGGTTTTGTCCAAAAAGGTCGGCAAGAGTAGCAAGAGAACCTGGCTTATCTGGTACAAATACCTTAATCTTTACCAAAAACTTTTGTTCTTTGATATCTTTATAAACCTCGAAATCTTTAGAAAAAAGGTTATCCATCATAACTTTTTCTCAAACCAGAAATAGCAAATAGAAACATCGGGGCGACAGGATTTGAACCTGCGACTCCCGGCTCCCGAAGCCGGTGCTCTACCAAGCTGAGCTACGCCCCGAGATTTTGGTAGTAAATTTAATTTAATTAAAAACCTTTTAACAAATTTTTCAAGACTGTCTGTTAATAAAACCACCTGCAACAAACATTAACCTACAAAACTTAATTAGACTTAACAAGATTAAGTTTTTATATTAAAATTATAAAAAATAACGCTTTAAAAAGGAGATCCTATGCCTTACATAGATTGGGATCACACCTGGGAGATAGGGATAGAAAGCATCGATAATCAACACAAGATGCTTGTCAATCTCATAAACAAATTGTACGAAAACATAGTTTTTAAACCAGAAATTTCTAAAGATGAGCTTTTATACACTTTTCAAGAATTATACGATTATGCTCGATATCATTTTGAAACAGAAGAAGCTTTTATTAAGGCTCATGCTTACCCTAAACTTGAACTACATAAAAAATCACATCAAACCTTTGTAAAAAAACTTGATGAACTTTATCAGAAATTTGAAGGAGAAAACCAAGAGAATCTAAAAGAGTTAGTTTTATCTATATTTAATTTTCTAAAAAATTGGCTTTTTTCTCATATCATAACCTTAGATAAAGAGATAGAAGTTTATTTAAAGGAGGTCTCTACTGAAACTCCGGTAGAGGTTAATCTTTACAAGCTATATGGATTTTTATCTAAAAATGAATCTTTAGAAAAATTGGACCAGCTTATAAAACGAGGAGAAGCAAAGACTATTTCTTTTATCCTTTTTGACATAGATGATTTTTATTTAATAAATCTTAGATATGGTTTTGATGTGGGAGATTTAGTTTTAGAAGATTTTGCTAAGCACCTTTATAAAAACTTAAAAGAAGATCAGCTTTGGCTGGCTAAGTTTGAGGGAGATAGGTTTGGGATTCTCTTGACAGACGAGCAAAATTTTTTAAAGACTTTTTCCACCATTAAAAAGGTGTTTCAAGTCACAGAAAACTATCAGTTTACCCTTATAAAAAATCAAAAGGTTGAGATAATAAGGTTTAACATCTCTTTAGGACTGGTCGTTTATCCTAAACATGGTAATGATCCCAAAGATCTTTTAATCAAAGCAGAAATTGCTGTTAAAAAAGCTAAAGAAGAGGGGAAAAATCGATGGGTTATGTTTTCTGAGGAAGACTACGTGGAAATAAAAAAGCTTGACAGGATCAAAAATCTTTTAGATGAAGCCTTAGAAAAAGAACTTGTTTTTCCCTTTGTTCAGCCTATATTTTCCGCTAAAACTCAAAAGGTTATAGGAGGAGAAGTCCTCCTTAGGGTTTTCTGTGAGGAAGAAAAAAGGTTCATTTCTGCAGGAGAATTTATTAAGTTTGCCTTAAAATCAAACTACTTAGACAGGTTAGAAGAGGTTATGTTTAAAAAGTTTAAAGACTATCTAAAATTTTATAAATTTAAAAACTATATGATTTTTATCAATCGTTCTATCACCTCTTTTGAAAAGTTTGAAAGATTAATCTATGAAATGGAACAATGGATAGATCTTGTTCAAAAATTTAAGGTTAAACTGGTTTTAGAGGTGACCGAAGCCTCTCTTATAGATTTCATAGACCTTGTGTTTTTTATAAAAGAAAAGGCCAAACAAAACAACATTCTTTTAGCCATAGATGACTTTGGAGCTGGACATGCCTCTTTTGGATATCTTTTAAAGTTTAAGCCTGATTTTATAAAAATCGACGGAGATTTTGTTAAAGCCTCCTTTCATTCTGAAGATAACTTAAAGGTGTTAAAAGGTATAATAAGACTGGCACGGGATTTAAAGATTAAAACGATAGCAGAATTTGTAGAAAATAAAGAGATAATGGACATGCTGGTAAGAGCTAAGGTAGACTATTTACAAGGATATTATCTGGCTAAACCGATGAGCATAGAAGATTTTGTAAAGAGTTATTTAACCAAGTAGCTCTTTTATGTTTTTAACCAAAAGCTGATTTTGTTCAGGAAGTCCTATGGTAATCCTTAATGAGTTTGGAAACCCATAAGGTTTAAGAGGTCTTAAAAGAAGCCCTCTTCTTAACAGCCCTTGATATAAGTGTTCACAAACACTACCAAAATCAACCATGATAAAATTGGCTTGGGAAGGATATACTTTAAAACCAAGAGAAGAAAGTTCCTGGGTTAGATATCTTCTACCTTCTTTTACGATTTTTAGGCTTTTTTTGAGGTAAGCCTGATCTTCTAAGGCAATCAGCCCAGCTTTATAGGCAAAAAGATTAAGGTTAAAAGGTTGTCTCAAACTGTCTAAAAGCTGAGCTAAACTTTTTTCAGCCATACCATATCCTAACCTTAATCCTGCAAGACCGTAAGCCTTAGAAAAGGTTCTCAACACTAAAACGTTAAAACCATTTTTCAAAAACTCTATACCTAAGGGAATTTCAGGGTCTTCTATGAACTCTCCGTAGGCTTCATCTATTACCACCAGGATATTCTCAGGAAGGTTTTTAAAAAAAATGCCCCAATCTTTTCTGTCTAAGACACTACCTGTGGGGTTGTTTGGGTGGTCTAAAAACACCACTTTGGTTTTGTTAGACAAATTTCTTAACAAACCTGGTATATCGTGCTTAAGTTTGTTATCAAGAGGGACAACCTTGACCTTAGCCCCATAAATTTGAGCGAACTTTTCATACATCAAAAAACTGGGTTGACTTACCAGGACTTCATCGCCTGGATTTATTAACGCCTTAAAAACAAGTTCGATCACCTCATTAGAACCATTTCCAAGGATAAAGTTTTCTGGTGATAGCCCCCACTTTTTAGCAAGGGCTCTTTTTAGTTCTATATAACTTGCCTCTGGATATAGATTAACAGTTTTAGCCAATTCTTTTATGACTTTTACCACCTTGCGAGAAGGTCCAAGAGGATTTTCGTTGGAGTTAAATTTGTAAACCGGACCTTCTATCCCAAGCTCTCTTTTTATTTCATCTACCGTCTTTCCAGGAGGGTAGGGAGTTAGCTTTTTCAGATAAGGCTTAAAATCCATAATTAAAACCCCAGTTTGGCGGTCTCAAGAACTTTATCGATTTGTTTCTGTAAAGTAGGAGGGATACCTTCAACCTTAACGGTTAAGAATCCTTTTACTATAAGTGAGGTGGCTTCATCTTCACTTAATCCTCTTGCCATAAGATATTCTACCTCTTCTTTAGCTATCTTACCTACCGCTGCTTCGTGGGTTAATTCTACGTCGTAAAAATAACTGTCAAGCTGAGGAATAGCCCTCATAATACCCTCGTCAGAGAGCATAAGCCCTTGACATTCTAAATGTCCTTTGACTTTTGGAGCTTTGGCTACGATTTTACCTCTTGCGATGTTTTCTCCGCCATACACCACAGTTCTTGAGATGATTTCAGTCCTGGTGTTAGGTGCTTCCAACCAGACCTCTCCTCCTATGTCTATTTTTGAACCTGGCTGGTTGGCGATGATACTTGCGAAAGAGGCTTTAGCCCCTTCTCCAACCAACCTGCAAACCGGAGAGGTTTGTATGTCTTTTACAGGATAAAGACTTACATAGGTAGAAATATAGGATCCTTCTTCTTCTACCAAAACCCCAGTTCTTGGCCTAACGATAGTTTGCTCTCCCCAGACATGAAGCATGCTAAAGGTAAGTTTGGCTCTTTTTTTTACAAAAAACTCTGAAACCCCTATATGAAAAGCAGATTCTACATGAGGATGAACCGAACAAGAGGTTATCAAGTTTAACTCTGCCCCTTCTTCTACTATCACGATGTTGTGTACCTTTTGAGCTACCTTTTCAGTTCTTATGTAAAGACAGGTTTGCACAGGATAGACTATCTTATAACCTGGAAGAGCCCTGATAAAATAACCATCATCAAGGTCTTCGGCTGTAGCTTTGGTAAATTCATCTTTTTCCGGAGATAAAAGCTTCCAGTAATAGTCTGATAACCAATCATATTTTTTAAGCGCTTCTGTTATGGGAAGTATCTCCAGTCCTTCAACCTGTTTTCTACAAACCACAGGTTTAGCGTCTATCTGAACGTATTCTCCCTCTCTTTTTAAAGAAGAATCAAGCCCTAAAAACCTTAACCTTTCCTTTTCTTCTTCAGAAAGTTCTGAAAGGTCCTTAGGTATGTTACCTTCTTTTGCAGATTTAAACTCTTTAAGAAGTTTATCTTCAGCCATCTTGTTTTTCCTCCTATTAAGCCAGTCTTTTTAAACAGTTTTTACAACCTTCGTACCCAAACTTCTGAATACCCTCAAATATTTCTATAGGATTTCCGGTGCAGTAGATTTCTCCGTCCATGATAACATATCCTAAGTCCGCTGCTACATGCTGTAAAATAAAACCTGTATGGGTAATGATCAAACCACTTTTTGTCCTTGGTTTGTGAGGAGTATCTTTTTGCAACAGTTTTTTTATCATCTGACCGATAAGGTTTAGGTTTTCTACGTCAACCCCAGATTCTGGCTCATCAAGTAATACTAAATCTGGATTTTGAACAAGAAGCTGGAGAAGCTCGCTTTTTTTAAGTTCTCCCCCTGAAAATCCTTTGTTTACCTCTCTTTCAAGGAAAGTTTCAAAGTTAAAACTTCTTGCAAGCTCTTCGATCTTAACGTTGTTTTCCTTGGCACAGAGTTTTAAAATATCCCTTAGTTTGACCCCTTTTATGGTAGGAGGTCTTTGAAACATAATCCCTATACCTCTTTTAGCTCTTTCATAAGGAGGAAGGTCGGTTATATCCTCACCTTTAAAATAGATTTTTCCATGTTTTACCTTATAGGTAGGGAAACCCATAATTGTCATCAACAACGAAGTTTTCCCTGAACCGTTTCTACCAAATATTACATGAGTTTCTCCTACAGGTATTTTTAGAGATATACCCTTTAAAACTTCTCGCCCTTCAACCTCTACCCATAGGTCTTCTATCTCTAACAGAACTGTCATCTAACTCACCCCTCTAAAAGATTTTACCCCCCCCTTATGTTTAGCAAGTTAATATAAAATTCTTAAAAGTCAATAAGCCTAAACGCAAAAAGACATTCTATTTGAACCGGTTTTTTTATTTATTTAACTTGACAAAAGAGGGAAACCGTTTATATTTTTTAAAATATCGAAAACTTCATAAAGCCCCCATCGTCTAGTGGACTAGGATACTGGCCTCTCACGCCAGAGACACGGGTTCGAATCCCGTTGGGGGCGTTCTAAAAAAATTTTTCTACAACTCTCATCGTATCCTTAATATTTAAAACCTTTTGTTTTTTCAAAAAAGCATTTTTATAATTTTATAAAACTATAAAAAATTCTAAAAAAATTTTAAAAATAAAGAAAAAACCTTAAAAAGGTTTTCTAATCTGCTTTAATCCGTTTTGACTTTATCTTTAAAAAGTATTTACACTGTAAATATAGACTGATTTCATTTGCGAGGTTATGTCATGAAGAAGCTATGTCTTTTTATGTTGTGCTTTTTGGGACTTTTAGGAACAGCCTGTAGTAAAAAAGAGCCAGGGGTAAGTCCAGGGATTGATTTAAAAGAGGGAAAATGGGAAATATCGATAGAGATGGAATCTTCCTCTTATCCTATAAACTTGCCTAAGCAGGTTTATACTCAATGCCTTACTAAGGAAAATTTTATCCCCATACAAGAACAAAGTCTGGGTGCTTCCAATCCAAATTGTGCCTATAAGCAAAAGGAGATAAAAGGAAATAGCGTATCTTGGGTTATGGAATGCAAAGAAGATGATGGAGGAAAGGTGATTAATGAAGGATCTTTGGTTTATAAAGGAGAACAGTTTGAAGGGAGGTTGGTAGTTAAAAGTAAAGAGGTAGAGTTTGTCCAAAAGATTCAGGGTAAATGGATTGGAAAATGTGATCCTGGGAGGTAAATCATGAAAAAATTTTCTATTTTTTTAGGCTTATTTTGGTTGTTTTTCTTTGGTTTAACCTTTCAAGCTCTTAAGGCTCAAACCTTAAAGAAATTGGACCAAACAAAATCTTCTAAAATAGAGGTAAAAAAGGTTGAGACTACCTCGCAAAAGGTAGCTAAACCATTAAAAATTGAATGGTTAGTTCCTAAAAAACCAATCTTAGGGGAAACAGACCCTGTTCCTTCTGATGCAGTCAAGCTTTCTCAGTTTAAAGTTGAATTAAAACCAGGGGAAGCCTTTGAGTTTTATATTCCTCTACAAACAGGAGGAACAGAAATTTCGGTTAAGTTTGTTCCTGAAAACATAACCCTTTCTTTGCAAAAACCACGATTAAAAAAAGTGCCTGTTTCTGAACCTCAAAAAATAGAAAATGTTTTGCAGTCTTTGATTCAGGAGCAAAACCAACAAGTAAAGGTTCAAGACCTTTCTTTTGTCCTTTTGATAGAGAATAAAGTATTAGGTCAAAAAACCTTTTATCCTGAAAAAGGGTTGAGTAGTAGGTATAAATTCTGGCTAAAATTAGGTAGCGAATTTTCTGTGTTTGTACAGGCTAAAGGAGTTCTAAAAAATCAAAGTGCTAACCTGATCAAAGGCACGGTTTATGTTTCTTCTACCGACCATACTAAAAAAGTAGCTTATCAACTTCAAAAACAACAAAAAGAGATTGAAGAGGCTATAGAAAATACCAAAAATCCTGAGATGTTATGGATAGTCTCACGACTTCTTAAAAGACATTTAAAGGGTTATCCTGGAGGACAGTCTGAGTTTGAAGAAAGTTTTGCTAAAAATTTGTCAAGTTTGAGGGTCCCCCAGAACTTGGTGGTCAATGTTTCTGATACGCTGGTTAAATACGAAAATAAAATCCAGCAAAAAGTTGTAGACAAAGAAGTCTTAAAAATAGAAGAAACCAAACCTGTTAAAAGGGAAACGGTTAATAAATTTTTAAAGATAGAAAAAATCCAGACATTAGAAAGGCTTGACAGTAAAGTTGATAAAATGCCTACTGAAGGACCAAGAATCCATGTAATCTATCCTAATGGTGAAGAAACATGGGAAGAGGGAAAAACCTATAGTATAAGATGGGAAAATGTAAACTATCAGCAAAAAGTAAAAATAATTTTAAAGTGGGAAGGTGGTCAACATACCATCACAGATATTCCTAATACAGGCAGTTATGTGTTAACCCTGCCCAAATTAAGTAATCAAAAGGAACTTCGGTTATGGGTTGGTGTTTTTTCTGTAGATGAAAAAATTGGAGATTGGAGTGATAGAAGTTTAGTGGTTAAAAAAATAGGTTCCAACGAAAAATATAGAATCAGGTTGTTAGGTATTATGTCTCATCGTTGTGCTGATGACGAAGGCTGGGAAAGAGGTTGTGACGATGAAGAACCTTATGTGGTATGGGCTGCTTTTGGACCAACCTATGAAAGTTGTGGAAGAACAGATGAAGGGAAAGGGGTAGGGAAAGGAGATACCTGGCTTTTCTCTAAGGACGTTAACGTCTATGGAGGTGGGGGAAACAAAACAGAGACCATAGAAGTAAACGTACCGCTTATTTTTTTATATATGGTTTTGGAAAAGGATTCAGGCTCTCCCAGCAGGGATGAAATCGTTAACGCCACCACAGGAGCTCTTTCTTTAGCTAAAGCCATATACGATAAAAAATGGGATGAGGCCATCAAAAATGTAGGGGCTATTTGGGATACCATCGTAATCTTTCAAAAGATAGCTGCTAAAAGTGATGACCTTTATCCTCCCTATCTTTCTTATTTTGACCATCAATCTCTGCTTCAGATTACCACAGGGAACGGGAACCCGCCTCCCATGGATAGAGCTTTGCTTTCTTCTGTTGGAAACTACGACCATCTGTCTATAAGAAGGGCAGATATCTACAAAGACCCTGTTAATCAAAAAAATCTTCAATGGAGCGTATTTTATATGGTAATAAGAGAAGAAACAGGATACTAAATATAAAAACCCCTAACTTTTTACTCAAATATATTTTTAATCAAGTTAGGGGGTTTTTCGAGTTTTAATCAGTTTATTTCAAACTTTTCAGTGATTGACAGACTAAACTAACCTGTTAATTTTTAATTAAAAAGTCTTTTTTTTACGTTTGGAGGCCCTTATGAGGTTCTTTAGAATTTTATCGAGTTTATGTCTTTTTATGATTTTTTTTATTACAAAAGTCTATGGCTTAAATATCGTGGTTTCAAACTCGGCGTTAGAAAAAATAGTTAAAGAAATAGCTTCTACCAAACAACATGTTATCACGCTACAGTCTGAAAAAAGAGATTTTCATAGTTTTGAGCCTACCTTTTCTCAATGGAACTTAATTAGAAATGCAGACCTTGTGGTGATCGTGGGCACAGAACACTGGGCTACCAAAGTTTACCAGATAAGGGCTAACAAGCCTCTACTGAGCCTTGCCAGAGGTCAAACAAGGTTTATTGACCCGCATCTGTGGTTTGATTTAAATAGGGTAAAACGTTTAGCCTCTGATTTGGTTCAATTTTTAGAGGTAAGAGATCCTGGTAATAAGATTTTTTATCGGGAAAGATTGCAACAATTTCTAAAAAGCCTTAACCTTTTAGAAGCCAAATTTAAAGATTTAAAAAATTGTCAGTATAAAGAGGTATACATATTAGGTCACCCTGTGTTTAATTATTTGTTAACACCTTATGGAATAAAGGAGAAAACGTTGATTAAAGGCCATCATAAAGAAGGAGAGCCAAGCGCAAAAACCCTTACAGAAATGCTTCAAAACATACATAAAAGAAGTCCTAAGATAGTTTTTATCACTGACCCGGAGTTTGAAAACTATGTCTCTTTATTCGAAAGTAAAGGCGTAAAAGTAGTAACACTTTGGTCTGGAGGAACTTACAGATTTCAAGGTAGCTTTACTGAACTTTTAGATTATAATTTAAGCTGGTTAAGGCATGCTTTAAGTTGTGGAAAATAGCTTTTACAGGAGGTAAAAGTTGTCTTTTAAACTTAAAATAAAACTTTTTTTTCTCCTTTTTTTAATCGGATTTGCGGCTCTTTTGCTTTTACCTACCTTTGTACCCAACCTTCCTCCTTGGTTTAAAAAATATGTCTATCGAGGCGAGCTTAAGCTTGGGCTTGATTTAAAAGGTGGGGTTCATTTAGTATTACAACCAGACATCGATAAAGCTATGCAAAACCAGTTTGAAAACTATGTTCAAGACATTAAAGCCCAACTCAACAAATTGGTTTCCTCTTCTTATGAGGTATCGATCGATAACCTGAAGGCTGTTTTTAAATTTCAAGACCCAAAAGATGTGAAGGTTTTTAAAGATGAGGTTTTAAAGGGAATAAAAGAGATAGCCATTTCCAAAGAGTATCAACAAGAAAATTTATTTATGGTTGAGGTAACCTTATCAGAAGAACGTATCATTTATATAAAAGAAAACCTTTTAAACCAAGTTTTAGAGGTAATAAGAAATAGGGTAGACCAGTTTGGGGTTGCAGAAGCAATTATCACCAAACAGGGGAAAGATAAGATAGTAGTTCAGTTACCTGGTCTTAAAGACCCGGAAAGAGCCATAAACATCATAGGCCAAACCGCACAACTTGAGTTTAGGTTGGTAGACGAAGAAACGATGCAAAGGCTTGATCAGTTAGTAAATTCTTTAGTACAAACTGGAAAAATTTCCTTCGATGCCCCGATAGAGGAGTGGAGAAAACTACTTGCCCCTTACTTGCCCCAAGACTCCCAGTTTTATTTTATGGTTGAGAAAGATAAAGAAACAGGAAAGGTGATCAAAAAACCGATGGTGTTAAAAAAAGAGGTTTTGTTAACAGGGACTTATCTAAAAACAGCACAGGTAAGAATTAACCCTCAAACCAACGAACCTTATGTATGGCTTCAGTTTGACTCAAGAGGAGCCAAGATATTTGAACTTATCACCTCAGAAAACGTGGGCAAGCGTTTAGCTATCGTGCTTGATGAGGTAGTCAGATCAGCTCCGGTGATAAAAGAAAAGATTTCTGGAGGGGAGGCCCAGATTACAGGTGGTTTTTCTATGCAAGAAGCTTCTGACCTGGCACTGGTCCTAAGAGCAGGGGCTTTACCCGCTCCGGTAAAAATCTTGCAAAACATAACCATAGGCCCTTCTTTGGGGACTGACTCGATCAAAAAAGGATTGATAGCAGGGGTCATAGGAGCAGCAGCGGTTATAATTTTTACGATTTTTTATTACAGAATATCAGGTGTAGTTGCTGTAATAGCTTTAGTTCTAAATATTTACTTTCTTTTAGCCTTACTTTCTGCTTTTCAAGCCACCCTTACCCTTCCAGGAATTGCAGGAATTATCCTTAGTATAGGAATGGGGGTTGATTCTAACGTTCTTATCTTTGAGAGAATAAGAGAAGAGTTAAAAGCTGGAAGGACGACTTTTTCTGCCATTTTCCAGGGATATTCAAGAACTTTTATAACCATCTTTGACGCCCATGTAACCGTTCTTATCACCTCTTTAATTTTATTCATCTTTGGTACAGGTCCTATCAGAGGGTTTGCTGTAACCCTATCTATCTCTATCTTAGTAAACCTCTTTACCGCAATCTTTGCAACCAAAATCTTTTATGAATATCTGTACGAAAGGGGTATCGATTTTAGGATAAAATTTTTTGAATTGAATAAAAAAGCAAACTTTAACTTCATGAAGTTTAAAAAAATCTGTGCCATATTGTCTTTAATTCTTTCCTTAACTGGTTGTTTTGGAATATTGCAGGCCTTTTTAGGTAAAGCCAACTTAGGTATCGACTTTACAGGAGGGGCTATTATTTATCTTAGCAGTGAAAAAACCCCTGACTTAGGCCTCCTTAGAAAAACCTTAGAAGAAAGCGGAATAAAAGATTTTATGTTACAAGACATAAAGAAAGAAAACATGATCCTTCTTAAAGTCAAACTTAGCAAAGAAAGTCTTACAGAAGAGGTAAATCATATTCTTTCTCTTTTAAACCAGAAACTTCCTGACCATAAATTTAATGTAGTTTCTAAAGAGGAAATAGGTTCTACCATTAGTCAAGAACTTCAAAACAAAGCAACTTTAGCTATTCTGGGAGCTTTGGTAGGAATTATCGTCTATTTAGCCTTTAGGTTTAACGTTTATTTTGGGATAGCTGCCGGATTGGCGACCTTTCATGATGTTTTAGTAACTTTTGGTTTGTTTTATCTTTTAGGAAAAGAGATAAACCTTCTTTTTATCACAGCTCTTCTTACCTTAGCAGGTTATTCTTTGACAGACACGGTGGTAATCTTTGACCGTATCAGAGAGAATTTACAAAAACATAGTTTCGCCAACTTTGATGAGCTTATCAACAAAAGTATAAATGACGTTTTTTCTCGGACGATAATCACCGTTTTGACCACCCTTTTTGGGTCTTTGAGCCTTCTTTTGTTTGGAGGAGTAGTGATAAGAGACTTTGCCTTAGCTTTAACGATAGGTTTTATAGTAGGGACTTATAGTTCTATATTTTTGGCTTCACCTTTGTTACAGGTTTTACATAAAGGTAAACTTCCCCAGTTTAAGTAAGGAGGTCGCCGGGTTTTAACCTTTTACCACAGGCAAACTCAAACGCTGACATTCGTTTTTTACCCTCCGGCTGGACCTCAATTAAAAGAAGGGCACCTTGGGAGGTGCCTACCAATATCCCCTCTTGATTTATCCTTAGGATTTCTCTTGGGGTATTATTTTCTGATTCTAAGGCTTTAGCCTTATATACCTTAAGGATTTTTCCTTGAATGTAGGTATAGGCTGTAGGCCAAGGAACAAAGGCCCTTACCTTTCTCTCGATAAACCAAGCAGGTTCTTTAAAAGTAAAAAATCCATCCTCTTTTTTTAATAAAGGTGCATAAGAGGCACCCTCCTCAGGTTGAGGGATAGGCTTGAGTAATCCCTTTTTATGTAGCTCTATGGCTTCTAAAATAGCCTCTTTACCAAGGTCACTAAGCTTTTGAGCTAAGGTTAAGGCGTTGTCTTCTGGTTCTATTGAGACCTTTTTTTGCAAAAGTATGGGACCAGTATCTAACCCTTCGTCCATAAGCATGATGGTTATACCTGTTTCCTTTTCTCCTTGTAAGATAGCCCAGTTGATAGGAGAGGCACCTCTGTATTTAGGAAGCAAAGAGGCATGTATGTTCCAGCATCCAAATCTCGGAATTTCTAAAACTTCCTTAGGTAGGATTTTACCATAGGCACAAACCACGATCAGGTCAGGAGCAAGTTCCTTTAGAATTTTAAAAAATTCAACATTTCCTTTTATTTTTTGAGGGTCTAACACATAAATTCCCTTTTCTAAAGCCCATTTTTTCACCGCACAGGGTAGGGTTTTTAAACCTCTTCCCTGGGGTTTGTCTGGTTGAGTAACCACTGCTATAAGGTTTTCATTTTCATACAATCCTTCTATAGGGGGTATCGCAAAGTCTGGGCTACCAAAAAAAACTATACGATATTTTTCCATCTTAATCCCTCTTTTTTAGGTTGCATAACGTTTAAAATCGAGTATCTTTTAACAATGTAACAAAATTTGCTTAAAATAAAAGAGAAATAGCCGTTTTAACTCAAAGAAAATTGCCATAAGGAATCCTTGTTCTTTTTTATTTTGTTTACAACACAAAATGTATTAAACAAAAACTAACATAAAAATTGTAGCAGGAGGTTTTATGGACCTTATTCAAGCTGCTATATTAGGCATAGTAGAGGGGCTAACCGAGTTTTTACCTGTCTCTTCTACAGGCCATCTCATTTTGACTGCTCATATCTTAAACATTCCTCACACTAACTTTACCAAGACTTTTGAAATTTCCATACAACTCGGGTCTATTTTAGCGGTTTTTTTTTCTCTATTACGAAAAACTTTTAAAAGATTGGGAAACCTGGAAAAGGATTATTTTGGCCTTTATTCCTACAGGTATATTAGGGTTTTTACTTTATAAAATAATCAAAAGATTTTTTATAGGCAACGACCTTTTGGTGGTAATAAACTTGATTTTCGGAGGGATAGTGCTTTTATTTATAGACAGATTTTTTCAAAAAGATAATAGGCTGTCTGATGTAAAAGAGCTTAGTTTAAAGAAAATACCTTTAATAGGGGTTTTTCAGTCTTTAGCCATGATGCCTGGAGTTTCTCGTTCAGCTGCTACCATCATAGGAGGGATGGTGGTTGGTCTTAACAGAAAGGCTGCGGCTGAGTTTTCCTTTCTTCTGGCCTTACCAACGATGCTTATGGCTACCAGTTATGACCTCATCAAATCATATTCCGAGATGTCCTTTCAAGATTGGCAAGTCCTTTTAGTAGGCTTTATCTTTGCTTTTTTTACGGCACTGGTAGCTATCAAAACTTTTCTGAGTTTTATTTCTAAGCATAGTTTTTTTATATTTGGAGTTTACCGTATTTTTATAGGTATTATTTACTTTCTGATGTTTTTATTTTAAAATGTTTTATAGGAGAAAAACTTGAGGTTATTACTATAAAAAAAGTGCTGGTAGTTGGAGGTACAGGCTTTGTTGGGGGAGCTTTAGTGCCTGAACTGATAAAAAAAGGTTTCAGTACGACTTTATTGGTAAGGAATTTAGAAAAGGCTAAGTCTCGGTTTTCAGGTTGTGATTTTATCTTGGGAGACCCTATGAAATCAGGAAGTTGGCAAGCAGAGGTTTCCAATTTTGACGTGGTAATCAATCTGGTAGGACAAAACATCTTTGGAAAATGGACTGAGTCTTATAAAAAACTAATCTTAGAAAGCAGAGTTAAGTCTACAGAAAACATCGTAAAATCTTTAAAAAAAAACGCTTTTTTGATAAATGCCTCAGCCATAGGATATTATGGAGATAAAGGAGATCAGTCCGTAGACGAAGACTCTCAACCAGGAAATGATTTTCTGGCAAAAGTATGCATAGAATGGGAAAAACAGGCTCAAAATGCTAAGAAGTATGGAGTTAAAGTAGCTATAACCCGTTTTGGTATCGTTCTTGGTAAAGGTGGTATGCTTGCCAAGGTTTTACCTGTTTTTAAGTGGGGATTAGGTGGAACTTTGGGGGATGGGAGACAATGGTTTTCTTGGATACATATAAGTGATTTAGTAAACGGCTTGATTTTTCTCATAGAAAAAGACCTTGAAGGAGTTTTTAACTTTACTTCCCCTCAACCTGTAACCAACAAAGAGTTTACTAAAGCCCTGGCTACGGTTTTAAAAAGACCAGCTTTCTTTAGGGTACCTATGTTTGCCTTAAAGTTGTTTTTAGGTGAGTTGGCAGACAGTATAACTGCAAATATAAAGGCTCATCCTCGAAGATTGATACAAAACGATTTTAAATTTATTTACCCTGAGATAAAGGGGGCTTTGGAAAGTTTAGTTAAATAACAATTTTTTAAATCTTTTTAAACTGTATCACTATAGATTGAAGTTGCTTCTCCGTAATTTCTAAATTTTTTGAAAGGTTAACCATGTTTTGAGTAATCTCTTCTGTAATTTTAACTTGCTCTTCTATGGCTAAAAACATATCATTTATAAGTCTTTCTACGTTTTCAGCCATCTGATGGTTAGAATCTATAAAAAAATATAGTTCCTTTAAAGTTTCGATGCTTTTATCTAAGCTTTCTTTAAGGGCAAAGATCGAGGTAGTAAAAAAGTTGATGTTTTTTTCTACAGAAAGGATGCTTTCGTTAATGTGTTTAGCAAACTGATTGGTTTTGTTAGCTAATTTTCTAATTTCTTCAGCAAGCACGGTGAAACCTTTTCCAGCTAATCCCACTCGAGCAGCCTCAATGGATGCATTCAGGGACAAGATAGTCGTTTGGTCTGCGATGTTATGAATTTCTGTCAAAGAATTTTTGATTTCTTGGAACGAGTTTTGCATTTTTTTTGAGGTCTCTACAAAGTTTTTAAGGCTGCTTTCTATAACTTTTACCTCTTCTATCATAACGTTTATCTTTTCTTTTGACTCCTCAGATCTTTTTACCAAGTTATCTGTTTCAGATTTTATGGGTAATATTTTTTCAGAAAGGGTTTGGATGGCAAAATTAAACTTTTCTACCAAAGAAGAAATATACTTACCAGATTCTTGTGAAAGCTGTAAGGCTTTTATAAGAGCTTCAGAAACATAATGGGAAAGACTTTTTATATAAGAAAATTTCCAAAGTTTTTGCGCTACTTTTCTTAGGTTGATAGGGTAGGGGGAAAAAGTTGAAGTAGGATTAAATGTTTTAGTTTCTTTTTTAAGAAAGTTGAACATGTTTTCCCCCTAAAGGTTAATAAATTTGGTCTATGATATCAAGCCCACAACTTAAGTTCTCAAACCAGTTAAGGAATTTCTTTACATTCTCTCCCTTAAAAATTGCTCCATGTTGAGGAGCTATCATGGTTGGATTAAGAGGTTTGACTAAGTTAACCCATTTTTTGCATACTTTATTACTTCCCATATATCTTTTATGGAAACCTTCCATAAGTTTTACATGGTTTTCAAAGTTTTCTACAAAAAGATATCTCTGACCTTTAGGAAAAACAGCTGCACCTATATCTCCAGAAAACAAAATTTTGCTTCGCGTATCAAATACGGAAAAATTACCTTTAGAATGAAGAAAATGGGCAGGTATAAACAAAAGTTTATCACCTGAACCCAAAGTTAATTCTCCTCCTTTATCTTCTAAAGGTATAGTCCGCCTTAAAGAATTGTAACCAAAATGAGGGATAAACCTTATCCAAAGTTTGCTGATATAAATCTTGGCGTTGGTGTTTTCCAACCAGGTAATAAGTCCTGAGCTTACGTCAGGGTCTTGATGTGAAAAGAAGATATATTCTATGTTGTCAATGTCTATGTAGTTGGCAACAGCAGCTAAAACTCTGGGGAAAACATACACCCCACCTGGATCAAGAAGAATCCCCTTTCCTTTATTTATGATCAGATATTGATTAGTCTGTACCAACCCTTCTTCTTCCTCTTCTTCCCATCCTAACCAGATAAACTTGTGGTCGATATCTTCATAAAGCACCATTCCTTTTATCAAGGTTTCTCTATCCATACAAATCTCCTTTAAAATTAATATTGTTTAAACATTATAATCAAAATTAAAAAAAATTAAAGGGTAAAAATAGAGGCTTTTTTTCTTAGTTCTTCTTCCATTTTTTTTATACCTTCCGTGGTTTCAAGAAGGGAAAAGATGTTTCTTTTTAGTTCTTGTATTCCTTCCGCCACACTACCTACATCCTTAGCTACTGACTCAGACGTAACACTCATCTCCTCTGTCGCACTTGCAATGCTCTGTATCATCTCCTGCAATCTTTCTGCCGCATCTGCTATCCTACTAAGAATCCCTGATGCCTCCTCACTAAGCCTTGCACCACTCTCAACCTTAGCACCTATCTCCTCTACCTCCCTACTCACCTCCTCTACCACTCCCTTTATCTCCCTTATAACACCTGCTATCTCATCGGTTGATTTGTTAGTTCTTTCTGCTAATTTTCTTATCTCCCCTGCAACAACCGCAAAAGATTTTCCATGCTCTCCAGCTCGGGCTGCCTCAATCGTTGCGTTTAATGCAAGTAAATTGGTCTGCTCTGCCACATCCTTGATAAACTCTACCACACTCTCTATTGCCCTGGTCCTTTCTTCTAAACTATACATGACTTCTTTTAGTTTTTCTGCTGTTTTTTCTATTATTTTAACTTCATTTGCGGTTTTTAAAATATAGGTTTCACCTTCTTTGGCAATTTCTGCTGTTTTTTTACTTTCTTCTAAAATGCTTGTCGTGTTTTTAGCGATATCAACCACAGTAATGGACATTTCTTCTGCAGCAGAGGCAATCTGGGTTGCTTGCTGGGTTTGGAGGTCAAGGCTTATTTTGAACTGATTAGACACTTCAGTTAGACCATTGGCTGAATCAGAAAGACTTTCTGAAACTTCTTTGATACTTAAAAGAATTCCCTTGAGGTTGCTAATAGCATCATCTAAGCTGTTAGCAATTTTACCTATTTCATCTTTTCTTTGGGTTTTAAACTCGATGTTTAGATGTCCCTGTCCAAATTTTTTTATTTTTTCTTCTAATTCAGAGATTGGTATAGAAATAGAACGGACAGATAAAATAGCCAAAAATCCTGTGATAAGTAAAATTATTAACACAGCTAAGCCAGTTTTTATACTATTTCTCTTCATAGCTTGTATAAAAGCTTTATCGACATCATCAATATAAACCCCTGTTCCTATATACCAGTTCCATGGTTCAAACTTTACGACATAGGAAAGTTTAGGATAAACTTCTTTAGTTACTCCTCCCCCTTTTAACGGTTTAGGCCATTTGTACCAAACAAAAGCCTGTCCTGTTTTACCTGCAGTTTCTACCAAAAGAGTAAAAAGATTTTGATTGTTTACCTTTTCCTCTTTTGCATTAAGGTCAGTCTGTCGTTTGTATGCTACGTTGAATTTGGTGTCAGAAAGAGGTTTTCCTTCAAGCTGAGGAACCGTTGGATGCATTACCATTATCGGATAGGGGAGACTTCCATCATTTATCCAGAAATAGTTAGTTCTTTCTTCATAACGTAAGTTTTTTATGGCAAGCTTTGCCTTTTCTTTAGGACACTTGTCAAGAGAATTGTGTCTCCTTATAAAATCTCTTTACAAACATTTGCCTCAATTCGTATAAAGCAGACTTAATTAAAGGAAGTGGTTTTTGCCATCTCGTTTTCTGAATCCGACTTACTGTTATGTATATCGCAACCTCTGCTGTCTTGATTGATTGAAAATATCCCCCTGTATTTACCCTTATCAGCTCTATCCTGCTATTTATATTCTCAACCACATTCGTCGTGTATATATACCTCCTCACCCCCTCAGGATATTTCTTATAAACAAAATAATGCTCCTTCTTTTTCAAAAGTCCCTTTATATAAGCTGGATACTTCTTCTCATAACTCTTACATAATTCCTCAAATCTAATTAAGGCCCTCTCATACTCCTCTATCCTCTTTATAATGCTTAACTCCTCATAAAATTTTTTAGCATCCTGCTTAGACATGTTCCTGTTGATGTTCCTTTGCATGTGTACAAAACAAAGCTGATGATCTGTCTCAGGAAAAAGGGCTTTTATGGCTTGAGCAAGGCCAGGAAAATCATCACTCACTATTACCATAACCCTCTTAACTCCCCTCTTTATCAAATCATTAAGTATCTGGAGCCAGTCCTCCTTCGTCTCTGAACCAAAATAAATGTAATAAGAAAGTAAATTTTTTCTTCCCTCCATATCTATTCCGATGATATTATAAATAACTGCTTTTCTGATTCTGTTGGCTTCGGTATCTTTTATCTGAGTATGATAAGCGTCTATAAACATAGCAAACAAATTTTCTGGCAATTCTTTGGTTTTTAATTCTTTGGCTTGGTTATACAATTCTTCTTTAATTTCTTCTATTTGTTCTGGAGAGTAGGGAAGTTTCATAGATTGCAAGAGGGCTTTGATTTTATTGGGGGAGTAGCTTTGGAGAACGAGGTTAAGGATAAAGTCCTGGAAAGATTCATCAGCTTTTTGCCATTCAGGAGGAAGAATAGCAGGTCTGAATTCAGATTTTCTATCTCTTGGGACAGAGATACCAAGGTTACCTAAGAAACAGGCAAGTTGTCTTTCATAGTAACCATTAGCTTTATTATCAATACTATCTCTAAGGAATATTTCTCTTTCTTTTTTCATGAGAGCGTTTAAGAGGAGTGCAGCAGCCATTTTGATACCCTCTTTTGATTCAATTTTTGAGATTTCACTTAAAACTTTTTCTAAATCTAAGTCTAAGTTTTTCATTTTACAGACCTCCTGGTTAGTTTAGTCTTTTAGGTTTTATGTTATCATTAATTTAAAAAATATTAAAAATTTTTATTATGCCTCTAAAATATTTTATTAAAAGACACAATTTATATTCTACTCCCTTCTTTAGCCTCTTCTTCGGTAAGATTCCCAGCTTTATAAAGACTGTAGTAATATTCTACTATAGATAAGGCCATCTCTCCTTTTTGAATTAGTTCTACCTTTTTTTCTTTTAGAATAGATTCTTTTAAGTAAGTAGATTGTAAAAGGAAAAATATTATATAACCAAATAAAGAAAAAAAGACTAAAAGCAAAAGCTTATTTTTTATACTCAAATTTTCAAACTTTTTCATGTTCCCCACCTCCTACCAATATTTGAATACTTTTTCTATTCTTAAATTTTATAAAAATTTAAAAAGGAATTTTAGGATATGTGATTTTTTGAACAATTGAATATTTTTACCGCTTTGCCATTATGTTTTTTAAAATAGATTAACCTTATAAGTATTAAGTTGTACCTTTTAATATAAAATTTTAACAAACAATTTTGTGAATTCTTTCTTTTTTGAATATTCTTTAGTAGTGCATGTTACTTTTTTATCTTTTAGCTCTTAGCTTTTTTATGTCAATATTGCTTGACTTTTAGGACCCTGTTTTTATAATAAAATGTTAATTATAATAAAAGGTTAATGAAAAGTATAAATAATAATATATTATTTAATTCCAGGAGGAGGAAATGGGAGAAAGGGGTAAAAATGTTTTAGATGGTTTATCTTTAAGTAAAAAGATTTTTGTTTTAGCTCTTGTTTCTATTTTGTTAGTGTATTCTATAGTTGCGGCTGTTCTTTATTTTCAAACAAGTTCTTCCATAAAAAAGAAAGAACTTGCAACCTTAAACCTTGAATTTAAAACGATTATCCATGAACTACAAACCTTTGACCAGTTTGCAAGGTATTTAGCTGACCGTTTTATGAATGTTTTTATGTCTTTGGGACCAAGTATTAGTAATCCTACCAACGATGTCTGTGATAGGTTTACTGCTATCACAGGTGGAAGTGTAGCAACCATTTTTAAAAGAGAAGGGGAGGATTTTTTAAGAGTTGCAACCTCTCTTAAGAAAGAAGACGGAACCCGTGCGGTTGGAACTTTTTTAGGAAAGTCTCATCCTGGATATGAACTTTTGATGAGAGGTGAACCTTATGTAGGAAAGGCTACCCTTTTTGGTAAAGAATATATGACTAAATATGTACCTGTCAAAGATTCGAGCGGAAATGTAATCGGTGTATTTTTCATAGGTTTTGATATCACTTCTGTTATGAATGAGTTCAAAAATTATTTAGGTAGTCTTAAGATAGGAGAAAGAGGGTTTGTGTCTGTGTATGATGTTTCAAAAGGAGAACCTAAACTTATTGCTGGAAAAGATTTAGGAAAAGAAAATTTAGAAAAGCTATCAAAAGCAAGAGAAGGAGAAGCTTTAGAAACAAAGATAAACGGGGAAAAACATGTCTCTATAGCTCAAGTTTATCCTGGTTTTAAATGGTTAATTTCTATCAACGTTCCTAAGAGTCAAATTTATGGGGTGTCTTATACTTTTAGAAATGTCATGTTTGTTTTAAATGTTTTAGCAGCCATTGCTATAGGAATACTTATTTATGTAGTCACACAAAGAAGCTTGACCCCAATTCCAGACATGGCAGCAAAACTTGGAGAGGTAGCCAAAGGTGATTTTAGTAGGGTTGGTTTTGGAAAGGGGTACAGAAATAGAAAAGATGAAATTGGTCTTATCGCCCAGGCAATTATCAAGGTTGAAGAATTCACCCAAGGACTGGTAAAACAGATTAAAAGTTCAGCCGAAACCATTTATGAGGTTATAGGAAATCTTTTGAGTAATGTTGATGCTGTAAAGAAAAAGATTGACCTTCAGACCAATCAGGCAAATCAGATTGCAGCAGCGGTGGAGGAGATGAGTGCAACCATTGCAGATGTTGCTAAAAACGCTCATTATGCTCAAGAATTAGCCAATAAATCTCAAAAAGTATCAGAAGAAGGAGCAAGGTTAGCTGATGAGTCTATGGTAATAATCCATGAAACCACTCAAGCAACAGATGAACTTAAGAAAACCTTGGATACTTTAAACACAAGAGTAAACGAGATAGGAGATATCGTTGGTCTAATTAAAGACATAGCAGACCAGACAAACCTTCTTGCACTTAATGCAACGATAGAAGCAGCACGAGCTGGAGAGCATGGAAAAGGTTTTGCGGTGGTTGCAGGAGAGGTTAGAAAGCTTGCTGAAAAAACGATAAAGGCAACCGAAGATATTGCAAACAGAATTTTAGCCGTTCAACAAGAGTCTAAGAACTCTATGGACAATATGAATACTACGGTTGAAAAGGTAGGAAAGGCATTAGATGCTTTGACAAAAATTAAAGATGTTCTTGAAAATATTGCTCAATCAAGCATTCAGGTTAGGGATGCTATCAATCAAATAGCAGCAGCAACCGAAGAGCAGAGTGTAGCCAGCAATCAGGTTGCTCAGGCTGCCATTCAGTCAAGTCAGCTTGCTGTTGAGGTAAAAGAATTAAACGATAGGGTTGTCGAAGAGATAGAAGTACTTAAAAATGTTATTATGGAATTAAACAAGGCAATTGAAGGGGTTAAGGTGTAAAAGAATTTGTTTATGGTATAATTTAAAGGTGATGGGTCTGTAGCTCAGCTGGAAAGAGCACTGGCCTCCGGAGCCAGGAGTCGGGGGTTCAAATCCCCCCAGACCCGTTTTACCTTAAAAAGGGAAGGTAAAACCATGAAGGTTTATATTGATGGATGTGAAGTTGAATTAGTCCAAGGAGATATTACTGAACAAGAAACAGAAGCTATAGTTAACGCAGCTAACGAAGAACTTATTCCAGGGGGAGGGGTTGACGGAGCCATTCATAGAAAAGGTGGCCCCTCCATTCTTGAAGAAATTAGGTCTAAATATAAAAGATGTCCTACTGGTGAAGCAGTAATCACTAAAGGTGGTAATCTTAAGGCAAAATATGTTATTCATACAGTAGGTCCTATATATAAAGATGGAAAAAGTGGTGAACCTGAACTTCTTAAGAAGGCTTACCAAAGTGCTTTAAAATTAGCTTTAGATTATGGTCTCAACTCAGTTGCTTTTCCTGCTCTTAGCACAGGAGCCTATGGTTATCCTATTAAAGAGGCTGCAGAGATCGCCTTAAAAACAGTATGTGACTTTCTGAAAAAACATAAAGCCCCCCAAAAAATTGTGTTTGTCCTCTGGAAAGAAGAACATTTTCAAATATTCGCAGAAACATTGAAATCGCTGATATCTTCTAAAGGTGTTTAAGGTTTGCCTTTTTTAGGCAAAGGTATATATTCTACCGAAGAGGTTGTGGTTGTTGGTTGAGGAAATAATTTCATGAGTTGATAGATCTCTATAGGCATGTCTTTACTCACCGGTAGCCCTAATTCTAAGGCTTTTTCATAAGTAATAGGATAGTCATGAGTAAAATATCCTTGAGACAATACTTCTGCTAATTCGGTTATTTTTTCTTCAGGGTATCTATCGTTAAGGATCAGTTTTAGGTTTTCTTTCATCTGTTTTAAAGCCATCTCAGCTACGTCTGCTAAAATTAAGGTTTTATCGTCGATATGTTCTAAAGGTTTTCTTTTAACTGCCCTTAAAATAGAGGCGGCTGGATACTCTCCTATTTGAGGATCTACTGGTCCAAGCACAGCGTGTTCGTCCATCACTATTTCATCACAGGCAAGAGCAATAAGGGTTCCTCCACTCATGGCATAATGAGGGATAAAGGCTGTAACCTTAGCCGGGTGTTTTTTTATAGCAAGGGCAATCTGAAGGGAGGCTAAAACCAATCCTCCTGGAGTGTGAAGGATGATATCTATAGGAACATCTTTATCTGTAAGATGTATGGCCCTTATTACCTCTTCAGAATCGTTGATATCGATGTATCTCATCAGAGGAAAACCAAAAAATGACATCTTTTCTTGACGATGAACCAATAAAATAACCCTTGAACCTCTCTTTTTTTCGATTTGTTCTATGGCTTTTTGTCTGGCTATTTCTAAGAACTTTTGTCTTAAAAAAGGTTGCATAGCAATGGCAAAAAAGATAATCCAGAAAAGGTCTCCTATACCAAACATAACATAAAACCCCCCTTAAGGTTTGTCTATATCAAAAAAGGAACCAAAAAAGGTATATTCATCTCGATAGAACCTGCATTTTCTTTTACAGAAAATTTTATATAGCAAGGCTCCTGCCAAAAAACCACCTATATGAGCAAACCAGGCAACCCCACCAAAGCTCTCCGGTAAAACCAAGGAAAAAAGTCCGTTATAAAACTGAAGCAAAAACCATAAACCCAAAAATATGAAGGCAGGGACCTCAAAAAATAGAGGTATAAACAACACCGGAAAAACTACCAAAATTCTTGCTAAAGGATACAATAAAAAGTAAGCTCCCATAACTCCAGAGATAGCACCAGAGGCTCCTACCAAAGGAATAACAGAGTTAGGATAGATAAAAGAATGAAGCATCGTAGCTAAAATGCCACACACTAAATAAAAAAATAAAAACTTAAAAGGCCCTAACCGGTCTTCTACATTATCCCCAAAAATCCATAATGTCCACATGTTACCTATAAAATGAAGCCAACCTCCGTGGATAAAAAGATGGGTAAAAAGGGTTAAAAACTTATGATACCAAGGAAAACCGACAAGAAAGTTAAAGTAAGGATCAAAAAAGATGGCAGGTATAAATCCCCAGGTTTTAAAAAAGACTTCTCTTTCTACAGTAGATAAAGAAAGTTCATAGAAAAACACTAAGGTATTCAAAAGAATGAGAAACCAGGTCATTACTGGGGGGTTACGTCTTGGTAAGATATCTTGTAAGGGTATCATCCTAAATCACCTATCAACGCCCCCCTAATGATCTTTCTGAAATTTTCACACTTGTCTACAAGATTTTCAAAAACTTCAGACTCTGAAGGAACTTTTTGAAACTCATAATCTTTAAAAGATACAAAACTATCAAGCCCTTCTTTGCCTTGTTCGATAAACAGTTTTACCAGGTCTTTAAAAATAACTCCGTTTTTGCTTAAAGCATAAAATTCTGCAGTTTTTAAGGCATATCTGTTTGGATTAAAGGCTAAAGATACTCCCTGGTTTTCTCTCAGAAGGGTTAAAGCCTTCATATCAGTGATGCTATCTCCTACATAAAATCCTTCTGAAAAAGAAACATTTAAACTTTCAGATATTTGTTGACAGGCTCTTGCCTTTTCTTCTCCCCCTACAGGGTTAATCTCTCTTAAAAATACCCCTACATCAAGATTCCAAATAATTTCAAAAAAAATTTCTTCCATCCGTTCAAGCACACTTAAGAGTTCTGAAGGTAGGTCTGAAGGAGAAGTGGCTCTTAACGGTATTTCTATAGTTGGATAAGAAAGTATTTCTTGGTATAGTTTTTCTAAAATTTTGACTTCTTCTTTTGAAAGGGTTACTTTATCAAGGTCTACCTCCGTACAGAATATATGGTCCATAGGAAACTCTATAGCCTCAGCAAGGGCTTCTAAATAGGGTTTATAACTTGTGCTGATGATAAAAGTTGGGACTAAATTTTTAATCTCCTTTAAAACCTCAGGTATCTTAGGTAAAAAAAGCAAAGTTTTCCGAGAAAACTCTCTAAGGCTTTGGTTGGTTGCTCCAAAAAGTTTTAAAAAAGGGAGTATCAATTTAAGGGTGTCTCCTGGTTTGTATCCAGGACGTTTTTTAATGTCTGCTAAGTAATCGTCAAAACGAGAGACTTGTTTAAAAAATCTATGGCCTTCAGGCATCATAAACTTAGAATACTCAAAAGCGTTGTCGTTTAAGGTTAAAGGTCCTTCGCAGTCAAAGGCTACAAAAGGCATAAGGCTTACCTCTTATTTTGTTTTTTCCTTTCGCGAACTGAGGGAATTTGAAGTTCTTCTCTGTATTTAGTAACCGTTCTTCTTGCTATATTAACCCCATATTTAGATTTTAAAACTTTAGCCACCTCGTTATCACTTAAAGGTTTTTCAGGGTTTTCTTGAGAAATGATCTGTTTAATAAGGTCTTTTACTGCTTTAGAAGAAAGGCTTGTTCCGTCAGAAGATTCATAACCTGAAGAAAAGAAAAACTTAAGAGAAAAAACTCCTGAAGGCGTTTGTACATATTTGCGGTTAATAATCCTACTGATAGTAGATTCATGCAACTGGGTTTCTTCAGCCAACATCCTTAAAGTAAGAGGTTTTAAATATTTAATTCCTTTTTCTAAAAACTCCTTTTGATGTGTCAAAATGGCTGCTCCAACTTTATAAAGGCTTGAATATCTACTGTCTAAAGCCTTTAGCAAATTTTCCGCTTCTTTAAATTTCTCTTTTAAAAACTGTTTTGACTTTAAAAACCGGGGGTCCTTTTTCTTTAATTTTAAGTATTCTAAATAAAAGTTATTTAATCTTACCTTAAAGCTTTTTTCCTTGAGAACCTCTACCTTCCATTCTTCATCTTCCCTATAAAACCTGAGGTCTGGTTCTATGTAGGTGGAAGTTTCTACATAAAAATTTCTGGCAGGATAGGGCTCAAGATGTTTGATAACCTCTAAAGCCTCTTCTATCTTTAAAGGTTCTATACCTAACTTTTGAGAAAGTATGTCTACTCCTTCAGGAATTTGTTCAAAATATTTTTCTATCAGCACATAAGGAAGACTTTCTTCTTTGTAACCCATAAATAAAAGCTGAGTAAGTAAACATTCTTTAACATCGTAAGAGGCTACCCCTACTGGGTCTAAAAACTTTATGACATTTCTTACTTTTTCTACCTTCTCTACAGCAATGTTCAGCTCTTTAGATAGTTCTTCAGAAGAAACGGTTAGATATCCTTTTTCATCAAGATTCCCTACGATATACTGGGCGATTTCGTATTCGACAGGAGTAAACTCTTTCATCCGAAACTGCCAGAGTAAATAATCACTGAGTTTGTCTTCAGCCTTAAGGGTTTTTTCCCAGATAGGCTCTTCCGGTTCCTCTTGAGGTTCTATAAGATATAAACTCTTTTCTAAAAATTCCTCAGTTCCTAAATCTATTTCATCTGTTAGTTTAACTTCTTCAGGTATATGGTCTCTATCTTGACTAACTTTTGGAGCCAAATCTTTATATTCTATCTCTAAAAAAGGATTGGTCTGAGCCTCTTGTACTATATATTCTTCTAATTCTAAGGTGTTAAGTTGAAGGACTTTTAACAAGAGCTTTAGTTGAGGGGTTAAAATCAGTTGTTGACTAAGTTTTAACTGGTTTTTAAGTTCTATCATTTTCTAAAGTTTAAACCTTTCGCCTAAATATTTTTCTCTAACGGTTTCGTTTTCTAAGATTTGTTGAGGGGTCCCTGATCCGATGATTTGACCGTCAGCTATCACGTAAGCCCTATCACATATTTTTAACGTCTCTCTAACGTTATGGTCAGAAATTAAAAGGCCGATATTGCGTTCTCTTAACGTTTTAAAAATGTTTTTTAACTGGTCAATTCCTATCGGGTCAATCCCTGCAAAAGGCTCATCAAGAAGGATAAAGGAAGGCTCGACCAAAAGGGCTCTGACTATTTCTACCTTCCTTTTTTGTCCCCCAGAAAGGGTATAGGCCTTTTGATGAAGGACTTCCCTTAAATTAAAAAGATCTATATAAAAATCAAGCTTTTCTTCTATTTCTTTTTGTTTTGCTTCTAAACGTTCTATTACCATTTTAAAATTTTCATAAACAGTAAGTTTTCTAAAAACAGAACTTTCCTGAGGAAGATAGATGATACCTTGATTGGCTCTTTCCGAAACATCGTAATCAGTGATGTTTTTGTCAAAAAGCCATATCTCTCCTGAATCAGGTTTAAGAAAACCAGCAATCATATAAAACGAGGTAGTTTTGCCTGCACCGTTAGGACCAAGCAAACCTACCATCTCTCCCTTTTTTATCTCTACGGTAACTCCATGTACTACTTCTCTTTTTTTAAAACTTTTTTTTAAATTTTTTGCTTTGAGCATAATAATTACACCCAGATAAAAAGCTTTAGTTAAGGTAGAACTTGGCTCTTACTCTTCCTTCGTTTTTAGACAAAACCTCACTCCTGTCTTCATTGAAGTAAATTACTACTATATCTCCCTCTATCAGATTTTTGTCATACCATACTTTAGGATTATCCTCTAAAACTAACTTTTCTTGATCCTTATAGTATACCGCCTTTTCTGCATAGGCTTTCCATTTTCCTTTATAGATAACTACTCTTCCCAAAGCAACCACCTTGGTTACATTTTTCTTCTCTTCTTGATTAGCATAATAAACATATAACTTATCAGAAAAAACTTTCATATCTCCTCGGGTAGCTTGCACCTTACCTGTAAAAACCGCTATTCCTTCACTTTCCATAACCTCCATCTTATTGGCGGTCACGTTTACTTCAGAGGCCACTCCTGAGGTATTTATACCTAAAAATATCAACCACATCCCTAATAAAGAGAGTAAAATCCTGTTTACTTTTTCCATGTTAAAGATTATAATCTAAGTTTGAGTTTTAGACAAGGGAGGTTTCATCAACTAAGGGTCTATTCAGGCCTTTACTTAAAACATTGTCGTTAAAATCTCTTTGAAACTTAAATTATATAGAGAGTTTATATAGATGTAAAACTTTTTTCGTTGAAAATCAAGAAAATTGTAATAAATTTAAAAAATAGAAAAAAGGAGGCACAGATAGATGTGGCAAAAAGGAAAAACTTTGTTGCTTTGGTTTTTTATTGGATTGCTGGTTTTGTTAGCTTACAACTTTTTTTATAATCAAACTTCGTTATACACCTCTAACAACATCAGTTATACCGAGTTTCTCGAAAAAGTAGAAAAGGGTGAAATAAAAGAGGTACTAATAGAAGGGCAAAAAGTTTCTGCCAAAGTCTCTTCTTCTAAAGAAATAATTACTTATATTCCAGAGGATAAAGATTTAATCCCCCTGTTAAAAGAAAAGGGAGTTAAAATTGTAGTTAAACCAGACTCTCAACATAGTTGGTTTACTACCTTTCTTGTGTCCTGGCTTCCTTTCATTGTGCTAATTCTACTTTGGTTTTTGTTTATCAAACAGATGCAGCCTGGGAATAAACCCTTTAGTTTTGTAAAAAGCAGGGCACGTCTAATAAAAGAAGGGGAAACCAAAGTAACTTTTAAAGATGTAGCTGGGATAGAGGAGGCTAAAGAAGAATTACAGGAGGTAGTAGAGTTTTTAAAAAATCCTCAAAAGTTTACCAAATTAGGGGCACGTATCCCCAAAGGTATCTTGTTGGTAGGGCCTCCAGGTACAGGAAAAACTCTTCTTGCTAAAGCCATAGCTGGAGAGGCAGGAGTTCCTTTTTTTAGTATCAGTGGGTCAGATTTTGTAGAGATGTTTGTAGGTGTAGGAGCTGCGAGGGTAAGAGATTTATTTTCTCAAGCCAAAGCCCATGCACCTTGTATCATCTTTATAGACGAGATAGATGCCGTTGGTAGACAGAGGGGGGCAGGATTAGGTGGTGGACATGATGAAAGAGAACAAACTTTAAACCAGCTACTTGTAGAGATGGATGGGTTTGATACAGCAGAAGGGATAGTTGTGCTTGCTGCTACTAACAGACCTGACATTTTAGACCCAGCCCTTTTGAGACCTGGTAGATTTGACAGACAGGTTTTTGTACCTCCTCCAGACGTAAACGGAAGAGAGGCTATCTTAAAACTTTATGCTCGTAAGTTTAAGGTTTCTCCAAGCTTAGATTTAAGGTCTATCGCTAAAGCGACCCCTGGATTTACCGGAGCTAATTTAGAAAATATGCTTAACGAAGCAGCCCTTATTGCCGCTAAAAAAGGAAAAGAGTTTATCGAACAGGAAGATTTGGAAGAGGCTAAAGATAAAATTCTCATGGGTAAGGAAAGAAAAGGTTTTATGTTAAGCGAAGAAGAAAAAAAGATTATAGCCTATCATGAAGCAGGACATGCGTTGGTAGCTTATTATCTGCCTGACCCTGACCCAGTCCATAAGATAAGTATTATCCCCAGAGGACAAGCTTTAGGAGTAACCCAACAGCTGCCTTTAGATGATCGACACATTTATTCAGAAGACTATTTGCTTAAAAAAATAACCGTTCTTTTAGGAGGAAGAGTGAGTGAAGAAGTTGTTTTTAATTCCATAAGCACCGGGGCTCAAGATGATATAAAAAAAGCTACCCAGATCGCAAAAAAAATGGTTTGTGAATGGGGAATGAGTAAAAAATTAGGTCCATTAGCTTTAGGAAGGGGAGAAGATCATATTTTTCTCGGAAAAGAGCTTTTACAGATAAAAGATTATTCAGAGGAGACAGCAAAGATTATTGACGAAGAAATAAAAGAGATAGTAAATCGTTGTTATCAGAAAGCTAAGGATATTATACATACCTATATAAACAATCTTCATAAAGTTGCTCTGGTTTTATTAGAAGAAGAGACTATCGATGCTGAAAGGTTTAAACTTATTTTAGAAACTCAAAATCAATAGGTTATGTTATCTCCTTTAAAAATAGGCTCTAAAATTTTTGATTGGCAAGCTTGTCCTTATTTCATGGGAATTTTAAACGTAACCCCTGACTCTTTTTCAGATGGAGGGAAGTTTTTTGGTCTAAAAGAGGCGGTTTTAAGGGCTAAAGAGTTGATAGAAGAAGGAGCAGACATCATAGACATAGGGGGAGAATCAACCAGACCTTTTTCTGAGCCTGTAAGTGAAGAGGAAGAGCTAAAGAGGGTTGTACCTGTAGTTAAGGCAATCCGTGAAGAATTCCCAGACGTTGTCATCTCAGTAGACACTTATAAGAGTAGAGTAGCTGAGGAAGCTTTAAAAGCTGGAGCTTCGATGATAAATGACATAAGTGCAGGTTGTTTTGATCAAAGAATGGTTGAGGTAGTAAAAGATTTTGATTGCCCATATGTAATTATGCATATCAAAGGAACTCCCAAAACTATGCAAGAAAACCCCCAGTATAAAGATGTAGTAAAAGAAGTAAAAGAATTTTTGCAAAACCGGATAGAATTTTTAGTAAAAAAGGGAATTTCTGTAGAAAAGATCATCGTAGATCCTGGGTTAGGTTTTGGTAAAACCTTTGAACATAACTTAGAAATTTTAAAAAGATTAGACGAATTTTACAGTTTAGGAAGGCCTGTTCTTTTAGGGCACTCAAGAAAAAGTTTTATAGGAAAGGTTCTTAATAAACCTAATCCTTTGGACAGAGAGGGAGGGACAATCGGTTTTTCTGTTTGGGCTTCGTTAAGGGGAGTTCATTTTTTGAGGGTTCATCGAGTAGACCTTAATAAAGATGCTGTTATAATGTTTAAATTTTTAACGCAACAAAAAGGGGGATAAAAGTTTTGGAATTTAATATTTTAAGAATTAATGAAATATTTAACTCTATAACCTGGAAAGATGTGGTAGACATCTTTGTGGTTAGTTTTTTGATTTATAGAATTCTTTTGCTTATCCAGGGTAGTAGAGCTCTTCAAATGGCTGCAGGTTTATCGGTGGTAGTTCTATTATATTTCGTTTCAGATGCCTTACAATTATTAACTCTGAACTGGATTTTAAACACCTTTATGTCTTCTATCTTAATTTTGATTATCATAGTGTTTCAGGATGATATAAGAAAAGCCTTAGCCCAGATAGGGAAACATCCTTTTACTAAGTTCCAGACAGAATACTCTTATGGTATAGAAGAGGTAGTTAAAGCTGTTACTCAACTTGCTGAAAAAAAGATAGGGGCCTTGATAGTGTTTGAAAGAGAAATAAGTTTAAAAGATTTTCTGGAAGGGGCGGTAATGTTAGATTCAAAAATCAGTGAGGAGTTACTGGTAAGTATCTTTAATCCGAAAAGTCCTCTTCATGATGGGGCAGTGGTTATCAGTAAAGGAAAAATCGTAGCTGCAGGGGTGGTGTTACCACTTTCTACCAACCCTGATATAGCCAAAGACCTTGGGACCAGGCACAGGGCAGCTATTGGAATTACAGAAATCACCGATGCTGTAGCCATAGTGGTTTCTGAAGAAAAAGGTTATATTTCTCTGGCAGTTAGTGGTAAGATTACCAGAGATGTAACCCCTGCTACTTTAAGAAAAATGCTGTCCCAACTTTTAGGTTTTGAGTCTAAAGCACCTTGGTGGACAAGGATTACCTATGAAATTCAAAAGGGAACATAGACTAAAAATTCTTTCTTTTTTGATGGCTGTTACTTTATGGTACTTTGTAGTTTGGGGAAGGTCTATAGAAAAGACGTTAGAAATTCCTGTGTTCTATAAACTACCTAATTCTAACTATATAGTAGAAGTAACTCCTTCTACTGTAGTGATAAAAATTCAAACTATAAGAAATCTTTTAAGAAACGTTAATGAAAAAGACCTTAAGTTAGAAATTGATTTTAAAAATTTAACTCCAGGTGTTCATCAGATAAGGGTGCCGATAGAAAAGATAAATCTGCCTTCTGGGATAAAAGTAAAAGAAATAAACCCTACATTTCTAACTTTGATAATTAAAAAAATAGGTACTAAAAAAGTCCCTGTAAGGCCAGTTTTAAAAGAAGAAAGTTTTTACCATACTCGAGGTAAAATAAAGGTCTTTCCTAAATATGTACTAATCAAAGCCCCGATAGAGGTTCTTTTAAATATTCAAGAAATTAATACAGAACCTATAGACTTTTTAAAACTAAAATTAACCGGATCCTTAGAGGTTGATTTAATGCCGCCTTTAGGTATTATTTCTATGGATACAGAAAAAGTGAAAGTATACTATGAAGAAAAAAAGAGGTAAAAAACCATGGAAGATAAGAAACTTTTTGGTACAGACGGGATAAGAGGAGAAGCTAATGTTTTTCCGATGCTTCCAGAAATAGCCTTGCAGATAGGCAGAGCCATAGGATTTTTGTTTAAAAATCAAAATCATCATATTACCAAGGTGGTTATAGGTAAGGATACCAGGTTGTCAGGATATATTTTTGAGTCTTCCCTGGTTGCTGGTCTTTGTTCTATGGGAGGGTATAGTTTGTTAGTAGGACCTATTCCTACTCCTGGGATTGCCTTTTTAACCAAGGATTTGAGGGCAGATGTAGGTATCATGATTTCCGCTTCCCATAATCCTTACTACGATAACGGGATTAAAATCTTTGGTAAAGATGGTTTTAAACTTTCTGATGAGACAGAGGCTAAAATAGAAGAACTAATTTTTGATGAAAGTTTTAAAGAAGTAAGAGTCTATAGAGATGCCTTAGGAAAAGTCTTTAGGATAAAGGATGCCATAGGAAGGTATGTAGTACACCTAAAGTCTGTTGTACCAATAAACATTAATTTCGAAGGATTAAAAGTAGTAATAGATTGTGCCAACGGAGCTTGTTATCAAGTAGGACCTCAGGTATTAGAGGAACTTGGAGCAGAGGTGATTCCAATAGGCTGCAGTCCTAACGGAACAAACATCAATGAAAATTGTGGAGCCCTCTATCCTGAAAATCTTCGAAAAAAAGTATTAGAAACTCAGGCACATTTAGGGATAGCACTTGATGGAGACGGAGACCGGATTGTGGTGGTAGACGAAAAGGGTAATCTTTTAGATGGAGACGATCTTTTAGCCATCTTTGCCAAAGACCTTAAAGAAAAAGGACAACTTACCAACCAAACGGTGGTAGGCACAATCATGAGTAACCTTGGATTAGAACTTTTTTTTAAAGATCAAGGGATAACTTTTTTAAGAACTCCTGTAGGAGACAGATATGTAGTGATGAAAATGAAGGAAATAAACTCTCTTTTAGGCGGAGAAACTTCAGGTCATATTATCTTTTTAGATAAAGCTACCACAGGAGATGGACTTTTGACAGGTTTAAGGCTTATCTCTTTAATCAAGGAGAAACAAAAACCTCTTTCTGAATTGGCTAAACTTTTTGAAAAACTCCCACAAGTTATCAAAAACCTAAAAGTAAACAAAAAAGTACCTTTGGTTGAAATCGAAGGTATAGAAGAAAAAATTAGTCAGGCAGAAAAGAGATTAGGGAAAAAGGGAAGGGTAATCATAAGACCTTCTGGTACCGAGCCTAAGTACCGAATTATGGTAGAAGGAGAAAATCCAGAGTTGGTGGAGGAAATTAGCGAAGACCTCAAAGCCTTTCTCCAGAAAAAGTTGGGATAAGGACAGATGAATGGGTGGAAAATTTTGTTTTTTTTAATCGTCTTTGGGATGTTAATTTTCTCGGGTCTTAAACTTAACGGCTATGATTTTGTTTATTCCAGAGGTTCTTTGCTGTGTCTTTCCTGTATGGGATTAGAAGAATGAAAAGAAGGGTGGTACAGTCTATTTCTTTTTTTTTACATAATGGATATTTAGGTTTTCCTTTCACCAAAAACCTATACACAGGCCCTCTAAAAGGACTTTGTGCCCCTGGATTAAACTGTTATTCCTGCCCTGCAAGTCTCTTTTCCTGTCCTTTAGGGGTTTTGCAAAACCTGTTAAGTGCTTCAAGGGTCTTAAATTGGCAGGTTTTGTTAGGTCCTTTTTTATATGTATTAGGATTTTTTTTGATTTTTGGTTTAACCTTAGGAAGGTTTATCTGCGGATGGGTTTGTCCTTTTGGTTTGTTTCAGGACCTTATTTATAAAATTCCTTTCTTCAAAATAAGACTCTCCCTCCCTAAAAGATCTCAAAAATACCTCAAGCATTTGATGCTTATAGGATTGGTGTTTTTTATACCTCTTTTTTTGGGAGATGAAATAGGTTATGGAATTTTAGGATTTTGCAAGTATCTTTGTCCAGCAGGAACTTTAGAAGCTGGCTATTTAAATATTATTATCAGTTCAGAACTTTGGGATTATATAGGAAAACTTTTTTATCTGAAAAGCGCTATCTTGTTGGTGTTTGTTTTTTTTGTTGTAATAGATTATAGATTTTTTTGCAAGAATGTATGCCCCCTTGGCTTGATATACGGACTGTTTAATAAGGTTAGCTTTTTAAGGCTAAACGTAAACCTTAACAGGTGCACCCATTGTAAGGCTTGCGAAAAAATCTGCCCTGTTGGACTTAATCCTTTAGAAGAAATAAATTCTGTTGAATGTATTCGCTGTTTAAATTGTGTAAAAATTTGTCCTCATAAGGCAATATATTTAGAAAAAGGAATTTACCAAAATGCTATATCCTCCAGTTGTTCTAAATAAAAAAGGGCTACAAACCTATCTACAAAGGCATCTCTGGTTTACCCAAAAGGAAATTAAAGATTTTAAGAAAACATCTGAAAAAATTGCCCCTGGAGACTTGGTAACTATTTTATCTGAAGAAAATCATTTTTTAGGGATAGGATATTTTAATCCACAATCTTTTTACTGCTTAAAGCTACTTTCAAGAGAAGAACAAAAGATAGATGAAAAATTTTTTTTAGAAGCCTTTACTAAAGCCTTAAAACTTAGAAAATCTTTTTATCCAGGTGAAGGCTGTTTTCGTTTAGTGTTTTCTGAAGGTGATTTTATACCTGGATTAATAGTAGATATTTTTGAAAAAGTAGTGGTGGTCCAAATTCATACACTTGGGATGGAAAGACTTGTAGATTTTGTAATCGAAGCTTTGAAGGTGTTGTTTACTCCTCAAGCTATCGTCTTAAAAAACGATCACACAAAAAGACAAGAAGAAGGGCTTCCTCTTTATACAAAGGTAGTCTATGGGAACGTAGAAGATCCGATTTTAGTCACCATGGACGGAATAAAGTTTTTGGTGCCTGTTATCACCGGACAAAAAACGGGATTTTTTTTAGACCAAAGAGAAAACCGTAGGGCTATTGCCAGGTTTTCTAAAGGATTGCAGGTTATAGATGGATTTTCTTATATCGGAGGTTTTGGATTTTACTGTTTAAAGAGTGGTGCTGACAGAGTTTTTTTTATAGACCGTTCTGCCAACGCTCTCTTGTTAGTAGAAGAAATAGCTAAGATTAACCACTGGAAGGAGAAAGTTATAACTCTTCAAGGAGACGTTTTTCATATATTAAAGAATCCTCCTAAGGTAGACATGATAATCCTTGATCCTCCAGCCTTTATAAAGTCTCATAAACATGTTTTAGAAGGTGAAAAAAAATATGAAACCCTTTATTTTTTAGGCCTTAAAGCCCTGGAAAGAGGATTTTTCTTCGGATTTTCTTGTTCCCATTTTTTAAAGTTTGAAAGGCTTTTGAATTTTATTAAAACCTCTCTTAAAAGACTACAGGTTGACGGAAAGATTATTTTTAAAGGGATTCAGGCAAAAGACCATCCTATCAACCCTTTTGTAGAAGAAACCTTTTATTTAAAAGGAGTAGGACTTTATATAGAAAAATAAAAAGGGGGGAATTATGAAAAAAGAAATTTTTCATGCAGTTTGGATAGGAATTTTAGCAGGATGTTTTGGAGGCCTGGTTGGATTAGGTGGTGGAGTGGTGATGATTCCCCTTATGGTAGGGGTATTAAAGCTTTCTCAACATCAGGCTCATGGAACCAGCCTTTGGGCTTTGGTGTTTACAGGACTTGTAGGTGCTATCACTTACGGAATGCATGGAGAGGTTGATGTAGTAGCCTCAGTAATCATCGCTATTACAGCGATGATTACCGCAAGAAAAGGGGCTAAGTTTGCCCACAGCCTTCCTGAATGGAAACTAAAAAGGTCTTTCGGAGCTTTTTTAATCTTTGCCTCCCTTTTACTTTTGGCCAAACCTTACTTAGGAAGCCTCTATCATTTTTCTTTAGAAGGGACTTCGAAATTTATAGCTTTGTTGCTCACTGGAGTATTTGCTGGTTTTATAGCAGGAATGATGGGGGTAGGGGGAGGAACGATAATGGTTCCTGCCCTGGTTTTAGGGTTAAACTATGGGCAACACCTTGCCCAAGGAACCTCACTTTTATGCATGGTTCCCGCTGGGTTAGTAGGAGCCTATACCCACCTGAAACTGGGTAACGTGGTAAAAACAATTTTGCCTGGATTGGTAATAGGAATCATCATAGGAACGTTTATAGGAGGTAATATAGCCAACTTTTTACCTGAATTTTACTTGAGAATCTTTTTTGCTATCATAGTAATCTGGACAGGAATTAGGTTCTTGAAAACCCCTAAACCTAAAAGTTAATCTTGTTTTAAACTTCTATCTGTGATGTTTTCTGCAAAGTCCTCTTTAAGAAGAAGAACCTTGTTTAACAAGGGCTTAACTTCTTCTAAATCAACCTCTTCTTTTTTAATAAGAATTCCTTCAAACACTACATGTTGTGGGTCTTCTGGTTGAAAGAAAAAAAGATAAGCATTTGTTTCCAATTCAGGTCTTAAAAAAAGGATAAATTCTTGTACAAAAATCTCTCGATTTATCAGATTATTATAGATCACTTGTTTATCCTTTGTGTGTTTTTCTAATAAAGCCCATGGTTCTATGTAATTTCTTTTTATTGAGCCTAAAAATCGATAATTTTTTATTCTGTAGCACGTACGTTTAAACCTATCTTTTTTAACCACCTCAGACCCTATAAGATATATCTCTTTAAAAAACAGAGATTTTTGAGATGGTTTTAGGTAAGAAAAGTTGAGATGGGATACCAGGTCAAAAATTTTTAGTTTTAAAGCCTTTTTACGGCTAATTTCTTCTATGACCATCGGTCTTTCTACCAAAAGCTGCCAACATTTTTCCTTTAAAAGGTCGGCTAAAAGAGTGAGTTTACGGTTCTGAGTTTCCAGTTCTTGAAGCTTGGAAAACATGGTCTTACGAGAAAGCCTTTGGATATACTTGTTTTTATACTCTTTAAAAAGTTTTTCGTTTTTCTCTAAATTTAAGGATTCATAGGCTAAGTTTAGTTCTAATGCCTTTCTAGGGTCTCCTCCTTTATCCGGATGATAGTAAAGTTGAAGAATTCTATAGAGAGCCTTGATAAGTTTAAAAAGTGTTTGGTCGTCTAGTTCTTTTACTAATTTAGGGGTTAAACCAAAAACCTCAAAGGGGTTGGTTTTTGAGTTTTTAGACCTCATGGCTTAGGAATCTTTGTATTAACTCTAAAATTTTTTCTCTGCTTGGTTTCAATAAGTTTTCAGGTCTTTGAAAGCTTGTTCTACCAATTTCATCGGTAATCAAAAGTATAGCCTGGGTTTTAACGTTAAAATATTTTCCTAAAGCAAACACCGCAGAAGTTTCCATGTCTAAAGCATAAGCTTTAGTTGCCCATTTGTTTAAAAATTGTGTATTTTTTTCAAAAATAAAAGGGGCGTCTGTAGAAATTATAGGACCAGATGAGGGCATTAATCCTATTTGCACAAGATTTTCTTTAATCTTGGTAAAAAATTCAAATTCTGGGGTAAAAACTTTTCGTTTTTCCCAGTAAAGCCTTGAAGTTCCTTCTAAAGAATAGGCCTTGTTTGGGAGAAAAACCTCTCCCAATTTAAGCTTCTCCCCTAACTTAGCTGCCCAACCTACGGTTAACAGTTCTTTTATCTCCCAGTTTTGAAAAATCTCAAAAAGTAGTCCTATCATCGGAGCTCCTAAAATCGGACCACAAATAAAACCCTTTGCGTCATATTTTATAGTAAGGTTTAACCAGGAAAAATGCTTTTTTAGGCTGATTTTTTCTTTTGCGAGCTTCCATTCAGGCAGCGTAAAAAAAATAACCCCTCGATCCCCGGTCTTTAGGTTTATCTTAGGTAAGAACATAGCCTATCTATCCGGTATTTAATTATTAATTCGTGAAAATCAGAATTTTGAAAAGGTGAGCACGAGAAATAAAAAAGATGAGAAAAGCACTTACAATCAGTTGCCCCAAACCCAGGCACAAAGCCTTCAGACAGTTTACCAACGTCAGAAGCTAAAGCACACTCTATTTTTTCAGAGGACCTTATAGGAATAGGCACGATACTGTGAGCATAGGTTAGTAGATAGTCTATGTGCCAATGAAGCTTTTTGGTTTTTCTTAAGTGTCTTTTTATCCTGGCCTCAAGGCCTTGGATCGCAGACCCTACATAGATGTAAAAACCTGGTTTTATAAAAAAAGTTTTTTGATTTATTACAAGGTTTACAGGTTGGGCTATTCTAAAAACCAAAAGATAAGCTCCCTGGTCTTTCAGCTCTTGTTCTAAAAGGTCAAAAGGAATGTCTACTAAGTTTATACGTGTTACTTCGGTAAAAGTGGGATCCCAGGTTAAAGATATAGCCCTTAATTTTATCTCTTCTTTTACTCTTAAAAACCAAGAAGAAAAATTAAAATCTATATGATAGGCAGGAAGAAAATATTTTACTTCAGGGTTCATAACGACAAAAAGCATCTCTGTTTGATCTCCTTTCTTAGAAAGCTCAAGTAGTTCAACAAGATGCCGTTGTCCTCTTTTAGTTTCTGCATCAGGAAACATGGCAATTTTTTCTCCAAAAAGAGTACACGTTTTAATTTCAAGTAAAATTTTTTCCTGAGAATACAGATTTTTTAGCAACAAATCGAAACGACCTTTAGCAGACATAGTTTCTTTTTTCTCAACCTGAAAACCTTTATAAATAGGAATCATTTCTTTTTCAATAAGGGTTGAAACGATGTGATTGGTCAGGTGAGTATGAAGAAGGACATAGTTTTCTCTTTTTTTGCAGGCTAAAACCGTATAAGGGAGTTTACTATTTTTAGGATTAGGGAATACCAAAAGCTCAGTGCCTTCCAAAAGCAGCTCCCAAAGTCTACCTGGATTAGGTAGATAGGCAAATTCATAGGTACTGCGACTTAATCCATCTTTTATTTTTATCTTGACCACAAACCGATTGACCCTTTCGATAAAGATAGCAGAAATTTTAGGAAAAAGGAAAGGATATTTCATTTTGGGTATTATTTTTTAGTTTTTCTATAAGAAGAAAGATAGCCACCCCAAAGGCTATAGCTACGTTTAACGACTCTTTTTCTCCGTAAAGTGGAATTTCTAAAACCATGTCAGCCGCTTCGAGAACCCTTTCGTCCACTCCGGTAACTTCGTTTCCGATAACTAACGCTAACGGAAAATCAGACGGTTTAACGTTTTGAATGGGGATACTACTTTCTGTAATTTCTAAAGCTGCTACTTTATAACCTAAATTTTTTAAATGTTTTACTGCTTGGTAGGTATCGTTAAAGTATTCCCAAGGAACGGTTTGGGTAGTTCCTAAGGCGGTTTTTTCTATCTTTGGATTTGGGGGGTAAGCGGTGATACCACATAAGACCAATTTAGAAACATAAGCACATTCTGCTGTTCTAAACATAGACCCTACATTATAGGCGCTTCTTATGTTGTCAAGCACAGCTATAATAGGGAATCTTCCGTGAGTATCTCTATTTTGTCGCCATTTTTTAAGGATTTCTTCACCTTCTAACTTTTTCATAATCTTCGTTAATTTTAATTTAATCTTAAGAAACTGCAAATAAAATTATAGGACAAAAGAACTTCTTATTGAAAGTAATAAAAGATGATTAACTTGAAGTTTTTAGGTTTTATGATATCCTCATAAAACTAAGATTATAAGACAGGGGGTTACTTATGAAAGAATATACAGTGGCAGTAGTTGGAGCCACCGGGGCTGTAGGAAGAATGATGATAACTGTTTTAGAAGAAAGAAATTTTCCTGTAAAAAATATAAGATTTTTTGCTTCTCCTAAGTCTAAAGGTATAAAACTTCCTTTTAAAGGGGAAGAGATACCTGTGGAAGTTTTAGAAGAGACCAAAAGCTTTAAAGGAATTGATATTGCCCTCTTTTCAGCAGGTGCACAAAGAAGTTTAGATTATGCACCTCTGTTTGCAAGAGATGGTGCGGTAGTTATAGATAATTCAAGTGCCTGGAGGATGGACCCTGAGGTGCCCTTAGTAGTTCCAGAGGTAAATCCTCATGCAGTAGCCCAATATAAAAACAAAGGTATCATCGCTAATCCCAACTGTTCTACCATTCAAATGGTGGTAGCCCTAAAACCATTGCATGATTATGCTAAAATCAAAAGAATAGTAGTAAGCACCTATCAGTCAGTATCAGGGGCAGGGCAAAAGGCTATAGCTGAACTTGAGGCTCAGGTTAGGGCTTGGTGTATGGGAGAGCCTATGCCAGCGCCCAAATATCTTCCCCAGTTTATCGCTTTTAACTGTATACCTCAAATAGATGTTTTCCTTCCTAACCGCTATACCAAGGAAGAGATGAAGATGGTAGAAGAAACTAAAAAAATCATGGAAGATGATACCATAAGGGTTACTTCTACCACGGTGAGAGTGCCTGTATTTTATGGACATGCTGAAGCTGTTAACATAGAAACAGAAAAAAAACTTACTGTAGAAAAGGCTATAGAACTTTTAGAAAAAGCTCCCGGAGTGGTAGTTTTTGACAATCCAGAAAAAAAGGTTTATCCACTTCAGATAGAGGTTGCAGGAAGAGACGAAGTTTTTGTGGGAAGGATCAGAGAAGACTTTTCTATAGAAAATGGTTTAAATTTATGGATAGTAGCAGATAACTTAAGAAAGGGTGCAGCCACCAACGCGGTTCAGATTGCAGAATTACTGATAAAAGATTATCTTTAAGTAATGAAAATTCTTGTAGAAGAAGAAGCTTTTTCTTATTATTTAACCCAGGAAATAATAAAAAAATATCCTTATGAGGTTATTCCTACTTACGAAGATTTTCGATGGAAAGCCTGGGCTTCCCAGGCAGAGCTTGTTTCTTTAGGTAAAAGATTTCTTTTTTTGATAAGGTTTAAGGGTAGGTTTTTCAGAGATTGTCCTGGAACTAAAAACTATCTTTGTTGTGGTTATAAAATCTTTCATTTTGCTGAAGGATGTTTGTTTGACTGCACCTATTGTATTCTTCAGCTTTATTTAAATCGCCCGGGCATAAAACTTTGGGCTAATGTTGTCGAGGATGGATTTCAAGAATTAGAAAGAGTTCTTAATAATGCCAGAAAAGAAAAAAGAGTACTGAGAATTGGAACAGGAGAGTTTGCAGATAGTATGGTTTTGGAACCCTTTGGGGGTGTTTCTGAAAAATTAATCAACTTTTGGGAAACGTTAAATCCTTTTGCTGTACTTGAATTAAAAACTAAGGCTTTTATTAAAGAAAATTACTTTAAAAAATTTAAATCTGACCCTAAAATTATTTTTGCTTGGTCCTTAAATACCCCATTTATTATAAACACCGAAGAACACGGAACCTCTTCATTGGAACAGAGAATTGAAAGCGCAAGATATGCGATAAAACATGGGTTTACAGTAGCCTTTCACTTTGACCCAATCATTTTTTACGAAAACGCAGAGGCTGAATATCCTCAAGTTTTAGAAAAGGTTTTAAACGCAATACCATGGGAAAAGATTGCCTGGATAAGTTTAGGAGCTTTAAGATACCCTAAAGAGCTAAAATACATCGCAGAAGAAAGATTTCCTCAAACCTCAATCTATGCTTATGAGTTTATCGAAGGCCTTGATTTAAAAAAGAGATACTTTATAGACCTCAGAAAAAAACTTTTTCAAAGTTTGGCTAAAATCATAAAAGAAGTGGAAGATAAAATAACCTTTTATTTTTGTATGGAAGGCGAAAGGATTTGGGAAGAAGTTTTAGGGAAACCTTTAAAAAGTTCTAACCAAGTTTGTCAGCTCCTTGACCAAGTGGCTTATAGACTGTGTCAGTCATAAAGCTGTTTTTTTTAACCATATTTTTGAGTTTTTTCCTTTTTGGTTGTGCTAACCAACCTAAAATCAAACGATGTACAGATTGTCATAACCAAATATCTTTTGATAAACTTCATCAACAAATAGATTGTACTAAATGTCATCAAGGTAACAGCAAAGCTTTTTCTAAAGAGGAAGCTCATCAAAATTTTTTAAAACACCCAGACTCTTTGGTAGTTTATCAGGTTTGCTCAGGTTGTCATAAACTTGAGCTAGACCGGTTTAAAAATTCTTTACATTACACCTACAAAACGATGATCTCAAATACCCTAAAGGCCTTTGGAATATATAAAAACATTAGTTTACAGGAACTTAAAACCTTTAATTATGAAAAACCTTTGGATAAGACCTCGGTGGTTATAGATTTTTTACGTAGAAGATGTTTGCTCTGCCACGTTGATTATGAAGGTGAAGACTATAAAAACACCCGAAGAGGTAAAGGCTGTTTAGCCTGCCATTTCGACCTATTAAATCACTCCATTGTTAAACCTACCATAAACCATTGTCTATCCTGTCATTATAGCAGTTACATAGGTTGGGATTACTTAGGATATTCCCCTCATAATTGGTATGAGGACTATCGTTCACCTTTTGTTGAAGGAAAACCACCTGAAAGGCCTTACGGAATTGAAGCCTATCAACTTTTAAAAAGTATACACTACGAAAAAGGATTGGTGTGTACAGACTGTCATAAAAAAGAAGAAGTAATGTTTGGTCGTAATAAAATAAAATGTTTAGATTGTCATCAAAATCTCAGTAAAAAAACCCATAACCAGAAAACCCTTTCAAAATACCGATGTGAAGTCTGTCATGCAAACTTTGTCAATCTTGATGGTAAGCTTTCTTGTATTCTTGAGTTTAATCCTTCGTTAGACGATTGGTACGGGTTGACTGTCCAAGAATCCTCTGAGGTTGAAAAATTTTTTGATTTATTGGCCAAATCTCCCAAATTAGCCAAACCTCTTATGAAAGATAAACTTACTGGTAAATTAAAAGAAGGATTATGGTTGTGTGGTTTAGGAGAGAGAACTTTTGAAAAACTGTTTTTAGGAAAGGATTTATATGGTAAAATGTGTGTTTTAAGAAAAAAGAACATAACCATCTATTACGACGAAGATTTGAAGTTGGAAGGTAGTTTAAAAAAATGCATATCTCCTCATTCCATAGGAAAAGGTAATCTTTTTAGCCCAGGAGGGTTATGATGCGACATGATGGAAGAGCTTTTGACCAACTTAGAGAGGTAAAGTTTACGATAGATTTTTTAAAGAATCCGTTAAGTTCTGTTTTGGTTGAGTTTGGCAACACTAAGGTACTTTGTACGGTAAGTTTAGAGGAAAAGGTCCCCCCTTTTCTTAAGGGTACAGGAACAGGTTGGATTACCGCAGAGTATGCCTTTATTCCTGGGGCTACTTTAGAAAGAACCCCCAGAGAAACTATGGGCCGAAAAGGTAGGTCTATGGAAATACAGAGGCTTATAGGCAGGGTTTTAAGAGGGGTGGTAGACCTATCAAAATTAGGAGAAAGAACCCTCTGGATAGACTGCGAAGTTTTAAACGCAGATGGGGGAACAAGGACTGCCTCAGTTACAGGCGCTTTCTTAGCCTTAACCTTAGCGGTTAAAAAGCTTATAGAAAAAGGAGTTCTCTCCACCTCTCCGGTTTTAGAATTCTTAGCGGGGGTTAGTGTAGGTAAGATAGGAGAAAACTTTCTTTTAGACCTTGATTATCAAGAAGATATAATTGCTGAGGTAGATGCTAATTTTTTTATGACTGAGTCTGGGAAAATAGTAGAAATTCAGGCAAGTGCTGAAAAAAGTTTGTTTACCTGGGAAGACTTAGAGCAGATGAAAAACCTTGCCTTTAAGGGTATTAAAGAACTGATTAACAAACAAAAAGAGGTGTTAGGAATATGAGCCAAAAAATAATCTTAGTTATAGCTACTTCTAATTTAGGTAAGGTTAGAGAAATAGAAAAAGCCCTTGAAGATCTAAAGTCTGAAATTAACTTAGAAGTAAAAAGTCTTAAAGATTTTTCTGAAATCACCCCTCCTGAAGAAACAGGAAAAACTTTTTTAGAAAACGCTTTGATTAAAGCTAAGTATTACGCTGAAAAAACCGGATGTTTGTGTCTTGCAGACGATTCTGGACTTGAAGTAGATGCCTTAAACGGTGCACCTGGGGTGTATTCTTCTCGCTATGCTGGAGAAGACGCAAATGATGAAAAGAACAACCAAAAGCTTCTTCAAGAGTTAGCTGATGTGCCTCCGGAAAAAAGAACCGCAAGGTTTAAGTGTGTCTTGGTTCTTTATCATCCTTGCGGAAAATATCTGGTTTCAGAAGGTGTATGGGAAGGCAGAATAGGTTTTAAACCTAAAGGCTCTTATGGTTTTGGATACGACCCTATTTTTTTAGTACCTGAATACCAATTTCAAAAAACTGCAGCAGAACTTCCTTCAGAAGAAAAAAATCGTTTAAGCCATAGAGGTAAGGCTATCCAAAACTTAAAAAAACAACTTTTATCATTCTTAAAAGACCTTGAACGATGTCAAAACAACTAATCTTAGAACTTGTCAATCATTTAAAAACTGATCTTATTTTTCCAGAAAATTTTCTTAATATCAACATCTTGGCTGCATTTTCTAAAAAACTTTCTAAAGAATTTAACTTTACTTCTTTAAAAAAAATCAGTAATTATCGTTGGTTTTTACCAAAACAAGTACATAGCGACATTTTCATAACCCTTTGGAATGGGTCTTCGGTTCCAGAGATTTTTTCTTTAGAAGGTGACGGAGTGCTTACAGACCAAGAAAGGCTTTTTGTTGGGGTTAAAACAGCAGATTGTGTCCCGGTGCTTTTAGCAACCAAAGACCGTAGAATAGTAGGTGCTATTCATGCTGGATGGAAAGGCACTGTGTCTAAAATCTTAGAAAAAATCCTTAGAAAGATACTTTCTCTAGGGTATAAACCTGAAGAAATTCTTTTAGCAATAGGCCCACATATAAAAGTGTGTTGCTACGAAATAAAAGATGAAGTTTTAGATGCTTTAAGAAAAAACTTATCTTTTTATGATGAGGTTATTCAACATAACCAAGGTAAAGTCTATTTGGATTTAGAAAAGGCCAATTTTTATCAAGCTTTATGTTTGGGTATTCCTGAGGAAAATGTTTGGGTGTCAAAGGATTGTACAAGATGTTTGCATAAGGTTTATTGGTCCCATCGTTATCATGGAAAGGAGCGAGGAGTACAAATAGCTTTTATAGGAAAACCTTAAGTTATGCTTTAAGTTATGCTTTGGGTTTATACATTTATCTATTATCTGATAGCAGGCCTTATTTTACCAAGAGAGTTTTTAAAACGTCCACGAAATCTAAGATTAAAATGGTTAAGAGATAAATTTGCTATTTTTAAACAAAAAGTCACCCATTCTTCTCGTTCTTTTATCTGGGTCCATTGTGTGTCTGTAGGGGAGGTTATCGCCCTTTCTACTCTTATTAAAAAACTTTCTAAAAACTATAACATCCTTTTAAGCACGATTACCGATACCGGACAAAAAGTGGCTAAAGACCGGTTTAAAGGATTACCGGTAGAAACTATCTATCTCCCTTTAGACTGTCCTTTTGCGATAAAAAGAACCTTAAAGGCTTTTAATCCTAAGGCTTTAATCATCGCTGAAACAGAAATCTGGCCTAATCTTATTCATACTGCAGCTAAAAAAATTCCGGTTTTTTTAGTAAACGCACGTCTCAGTGAAAAATCCTTTAAAAACTATCAAAAAGTAAAGTTTTTTTTCAAAAAAGTTCTTGATAAGCTTACTCTAGTAGTAGTACAAGATAAGATTTATCAAGAAAAATTTAAAGCTCTGGGAGTAAAAGAAGAAAAAATCGTAGTAACAGGCAATACCAAGTTTGACCTTGAAATTCCTTATGTGGAATTTTTTTGGGAAGGTTGGGTTAAAAAACCGGTTGTTATTGCTGGAAGCACCCACCATCCTGAAGAAGAAATTATAACCAAGGCTTTTCTTTCAGCAGTAAACCAAGGTACCTTGCTTATAGTACCAAGACATCCCGAACGATTTGACGAGGTGTTTTCACGGTTAAACCTGATGTTAGATAATTTGGAAGATGTAAAACTTTATCGCCTAAGCGCTTTATCTAAGGAATTTTCAGACTTGAAAGAAGTAAAAAGATGTGTCCTTCTTATAGACCAGATAGGTATCTTGGGTAGTCTTTACAGAATAGGAGACTTAGCTATCATAGGAGGAAGTTTTATCCCCCATGGAGGGCAAAATCCTTTAGAAGCGTTTTACTGGAAAAAACCGGTGATATTTGGCCCGTCTATGGAAAACTTTCCTTTTATCCAAGAATTTTTGGAAAAAGAAGCCTGTATTCAAACTAAACCAGAAAATTTATCTGAAACCTTACATCATCTTCTTAAAAATCCTGAAAAACTTAAGGCCTTATCTGAAAAAGCCTACCAAATATATCTTTCTAAAACAGGAGCTACAGAAAAAATTTTAAATTTATTAGAAAGGTATCTTTAAATTTTGGTTAACCAGGATATAATATTAAGTTAACTAAAAATCTTATCTTACAATCAGGAGGTTTATTATGAAACGAACTTTAGAGATGTTAGTTCTAAGTTTAGAAGTATCTAAACAAAGTAATATTAAGGTAGAAATTTTTTGGGGACTAGTAGGAGCTCTTTTGATAGGTATTTGTTCTAACCTTAAGTTTTATCTTCCTTTTTCTCCTGTACCGGTAACCTTTCAGACCTTTGGGGTTTTTATGACTGCTCTTTTGTTTTCTCCTGTTAGATGTGGTTTGGCTAATTTTTTCTATTTGTTCTTAGGTGGGTTAGGGCTCCCATGGTTTGCAGGGTTAACTGGTGGTTTTTTAACATTTTTAGGACCTACTGGAGGATATCTATTAGGTTTTCTTCCTGCAGCATTAATGGTTAGTTTGATATATTATAGGTTTCAATGGGCTAAAAGTTTTTCAGGATTGGTTTTGCTTTTAACCTTAGCAAATTTCGGGGTTATTCATCTTTTGGGACTGGTTTGGTTAGGCTGGGTTTTAAAAATTTCTGACTTAAAGGTTTTATTGAGCATAGGAAGTCTACCTTTTATCTACGGAGACCTATTAAAAATCTTTTTGGTAGTCTCTATTTTAAAGTTTGGTTTAAAAAAGTTCTAAATACCTCTTGTCAAAACCTTGATTAGGCTTTAAAATGTAAACGAGTTTTGGAGGGGTGCCCGAGTGGACGAAGGGGTGCGACTGGAAATCGCATGTACGGGCTAAAACCCGTACCGCGGGTTCGAATCCCGCCCCCTCCGCCATCCCTTTTTCACCGCTATCTCATAAATCACTTGTCATATTTAATAAACTCACTATCTTTTTATTTAAAAACTCTTGTTTTATAAGTTTTTTGACAATTATGTTAATTTTTTGACAGAAGCAAAGAAAAACCTGAATGTTTTTAGCAAAATTCAATCCATGAAAACTTGGCATAATTTTTGATAAAATTTCTAAAAAATTAGGAGGGAATTATGGCAGAAGAGGTTAAAGAAGGAGCGGAGAAGCAGGCATCTGAGAAAAAAGGAGGAAAAAAGAAATTTCTATTGTTTTTGGTGGTAGGATTTTTGATAATAGCTCTGGCTTCTGGGGTGGTTTTGTTTTTGATGGGTAAAAAAGGAGAAGAAAAGGGTGAAGGAAAAAAAGGAGTTAAAAAAGAAAAGGTTGAAGTTAAGGTTATCTATCCTATGGAACCAGTGGTGGTAAACCTCTTGGACCCTACAGGTAAACGATATCTTCAAGTAAGGTTAGCCTTAGGGGTAGCGGATAAAAAGGCAGAAGAAGAGATTAAAACAAAAGAACCGATGATAAGAGACGTAATCATCACCTATCTTAGTAGTAAAACCCCAGAAGAGGTAATTCAGCCAGAGGCTAAAGAGACGATAAAAAAAGATCTTTTGATAAAGATCAACGAAGCTTTAGGAGATGAAATTTTACAAGCCGTTTACATAACCCAATACATAGTGGAGTAGGTATGGAAAAAATACTTAGCCAAGAAGAGATAGATGCACTACTTTCTGGGCTTTCTGAAGGTAAGATAGATACCACCCCAGAGGTCAAAGAAGAGGTTAAGGCTAAGCCTTTCGACTTTAGAAACTATACCATATCTACCCGTCTTAAGATCCCAGGGCTTGAGGTTATCAACGAACAACTTGCTCGAAGTTTAAGGATGCAGCTTTCTACGCTTTTAAGAGAAATGTTGGATATCTCGAATTTACCCCTTCAGATGGAAAGGTTCAAAGATTTTTTAAACAAAATTCCTGTACCTACCTCCATCCATATCTTTAAATTAGAACCTCTTAAAGGACAATCTCTTCTTATTATAGATGCTACTTTGGCTTTCCTGTTTATTGAAAGGTTTTTAGGGGGGGAAAGGAAACATATCAAGGTTGAAGGAAGAGAGTTTACACCAATAGAACAAAGACTTCTGAAAAAAGTGGTGGACCTTATTTTTAACGAGTTAGAAAAGGCTTGGAAAAACATCTATCCTGTAAAACCTAAATATATTAGAGGTGAAGTAAACCCACAGTTTGCAAGGGTACTTATGCCTGAAGAAACTGTGGTAGTTACTGGTTATACGTTAGAGCTTGAATCTCTCAGCGGTAAAATACTTTTTTGTTATTCTCTAAGCACCTTACAACCAATAAAAGATAAGCTTTATTCTCCTTATCAGTTAGAAGAATATATAGACTTAACCTGGAAAAAGAACTTAGAAAACTACATTCTTAATAGTAGTGTACAACTAAAAGCTATTTTAGGAAAAGGCACCATTACCTTAGAAGATTTAGTAAACCTTGAGGTAGGAGATGTGGTAATTCTCGATAAAAAAATAGAAGAACCTATAGAGGTTTATATAGAAGGGGTTCCTAAAATTTTAGGCAAATTAGGGGTCTTTAAAAACCACCTTGCTATTCAGGTAGACAAATTTTTGTCTTCAGAAAATCCAGAAAATACAGAAAAATAAAAAATCAGGGGGAAAATAAATGGCTGAAGAAGAAAAGATTAACGGACAAACCCAAGAAGAAACATCCCTTAGTCCTGAAGATTTGATGGCTATGTGGGAAGAAGCTTTAAAAGAGGCTCAAGCTGGAACCTCAGAAACTCAAGAAGTACATGGTCAAACAGTTTCTCAAGAGTCATCTCAAGACCTTTTTCAACCTAAAGAACCTTTAGTTAAAGAAAAACCTCCTACACAGTCAGTCAGCTTTGAAGAACTAAGCCCAGTCCAAAGAGAAGATTTACATCCGGACTTAGAATTTATTTTAGACATACCTCTAGAGATTTCGGTAGAAATAGGTAGAACCAAAATGCTAATAAGAGATCTGCTAAAACTCAACCAAGGTTCTATCATCGAATTAGAAAAGTTTGCCGGAGAACCTGTAGAAGTCTATGTAAACGGCAAACTGATGGCAAAAGGAGAGGTGGTGGTAGTAAATGATAGGTTTGGCGTAAGAGTTACTGAGATTATCAGTGCTCAAGATAGGATTAAAAAACTGGGGTCTTAGTCTATGGAATGGTTTTATTATTTACAAAGTATAGGAATCTTACTGCTTATTTTAAGCCTATTTCCTATAGCCCTCCATTTTTATAAAAAATATACTGTCAAAAATATGTCAGAAAGCCCGATCAAAGTTTTAGCAGTTAAACCTATAAGTTATAAGGCACAAATTTTGCTAATAGAGGTTGAAGGTAAAAAATTTTTGGTAGGATATTCAGATAAAGGGTTTAACCTTTTAGGGGAGATAAAGCATGATGGTTAGTTTTTTGGCCATTGCTTTACCTACAGTTAAGATAGGGGTTGAAACTGCTAAAACCCCAGAACAGTTTTCTACTATCGTACAAGTACTTATTTTACTTACTGTTTTATCTATAGCTCCAGCCCTTCTTTTGATGCTAACCTCTTTTACCCGATTGGTGGTAGTATTTTCCATCTTGAGACATGCCATAGGTACTCAACAGACTCCACCTAACCAGGTTTTAATTTCTTTAGCCCTTTTTCTCACCTTTTTTATCATGACCCCTACCTTTAAAGCTGTCTATGAACAAGCTTTTATACCTTACCTCAATAAACAAATAGGAGATAAAGAATTTCTGGAAAGAGCTCAAAAACCTTTTAAAGACTTTATGCTAAGAAATACTAGAGAAAAAGACTTAGCACTTTTTATCAAACTTAGGCAAGAAGAGCGTCCGAGAACGCCTGATGACGTATCTTTTTTTACTTTGGTACCAGCCTTTATGATAAGTGAGTTAAAAACCGCCTTTCAGATAGGATTTTTATTATACATACCTTTTCTGGTAATTGATGTGGTGATTTCAAGTGTATTAATTTCTATGGGAGTGTTGATGCTTCCACCTATGATGATCTCGCTTCCGATAAAACTTCTGTTGTTTGTGCTGGTTGACGGATGGAATTTACTTGTGATGTCTTTAGTAAAAAGTTTTCATTAAAGGAGGGGTAAGAAAAATGACAGATGCTACCATTTTGACATTAGCTAAAGAATCTATCAAACTTTGTATCTTAATTTCTGGCCCCTTTTTACTTACTGCTTTGATCGTTGGTTTGATTATCAGTATCTTACAGGCAGTAACCCAAATCCAAGAAATGACTCTTACTTTTGTTCCTAAGATTTTGGCACTTATTGTTGTGTTTGTGTTAACCTTGCCTTGGCTATTAAAAAAATTAATCTCCTTTACTGAAAATCTAATTTTAAACATCCCAAATTTTATTAGTTGAAGGTAGGATGGGGCTTTTAGAGTTTATTGAAAATCAAGTTTTTCTGTTTTTTTTGATTTTTTATAGAATCCTCCTTCTTTTTGTGCTTTTTCCTGTGTTTGGGGCGGTTTATTTTCCTACTAAAAATAAGATAATTCTTTCTTTAGTTTTGGGCTTGGTTTTAACCCCTGTGATTAAGATAAACCTCCCTTCGTCTTTTAACGTCTATCAACTCTTTTTATGGCTTGTGTCGGATTTTCTGTTTATCTTTATGGTATCTTTGCTTTTTAGGATTATCTTAGCTGGGATTCAGGTAGGAGGTGAACTGGTAGGATATCAGATGGGATTTGGTATTACCCAAACCATAGACCCTCTTTCAGGATTTAGCTTGCCGGTAATCTCTCAGTTTGTCTACATCATATTTCTTTTCGTGTTTTTTACGTTTGACTTTCATCATTATTTAGTAAGTTTTATTTATTATAGTTTTGAAAGAATACCTCCTGGAAGCTTTTGGCTAGACAACAACCTTGGGCTTTTGGTGGTAAAAAAAAGCCGATTGATGTTTGATTTGGGAATAAGATTTCTTGCTCCATTGATGGTACTTATGATGCTGGTTTATATAAGCCTGGCTATAGTGGGTAGGTTGATACCCCAGATAAACATCATGTTTGTAAGTTTCCCTCTAACCATAGGTATAGGATTAATCTTTTTGGGGCTTATGTTGATTTTATTACCTAAGATAATGTTACCCATTTTTCAAAATTATTTTAATGTGCTACACGGAATTTTAATATATTTTAAGTAAAGAGGTAAAAAACTATGCCAGAAGAACTCTTTGAGGAAAGGACAGAGGAGCCTACGCCTCGACGGAGAGAAGAAGCAAGAAAAAGAGGACAGATTGTCAAAAGCCGTGAACTTTCCTCAGTAGCAGTATTAGGTACCGGCTTTTTTGGCTTTATGTTGTTAAGTTTCCTGTTTTTTCAGCAGTTTTACCTAATTTTTTATCACTGTATAAACAGCTACTATACAGATTTAAATTTATCTTTTTTGATATATCTGGCACATTTTTTACTTAAAACATTAGGAAAGGTTCTTTTACCTTTCTTTTCTATCCTTTGTTTTGTGGTGATTTTGGTTTACCTTTTGCAAACCGGAGGTGGAGTTTTGGCTTCCCAAGCCATTGGGTTAAATTTTGACAGAATTAACCCAGTTTCAGGATTTAAAAGACTTTTTTCTCTTACCGCTGCGTTTGAACTATTAAAAGTTATCGTTAAACTTGCCATTATCACAGGTATTTCTTATTTTATAATAACAAAATATCTTCCTTATATCTTAAAACTTTTTGGAGTTTCTCCTAATTATTTAGCTTTTAGTTTTAAAGTTTTTTTAAAAGATTTCGTTTCTAAGCTTTTGGTACTTCTTGTGTTTTTAGGAATTCTTGATTGGCTTTATGCTCGTTGGGATTTAGATAAAAAATTAAGACTTACCAGGAAAGAGTTAAAAGAAGAGATTAAACAGACTGAAGGAGACCCGTTAGTTAAGGCTAAGATAAGACAAAAGCAAAGAGAGATGGCAAGAAGAAGGATGCTTGCCGAGGTACCCAAGGCAGATGTAATTATTACCAACCCCACCCACTATGCTGTAGCTCTTAAATATGAAATAAGTAAAGATCCGGCTCCACAGGTAGTAGCTAAAGGAAAAGATTTTCTTGCTCAAAAAATAAAGGAAATCGCTAAAGAACATAAAGTACCTATCTATGAAGACCCACCTTTAGCCAGGCTTCTTTATGAAAAAGTAGATTTAGGAGAATATATTCCTCAAGACCTTTATCAGGTAGTAGCCAAGGTTTTGGCTTATGTATATAAACTAAAAAACAAAAAGGTGATGTAAACAGATGGAAAAAAGTTTAATAGTTAAATACATTCCAGATCGTTATAGTATATTTGCTGTTTTAGGTATAGTAGTTCTTTTTGCGATCATGCTTTTTCCTCTTCCTCCTTATCTTATCGATCTTATCTTAAGCCTTAATCTTTCTGTTTCTGTGTTAATTTTAATCATGACCATGCAAGTTAACAAACCCCTTGATTTTACAGGTTTCCCAGCTCTTTTACTTTTAACCACCCTCTTTAGGTTAGCCATGAACATAGCCACTACTAGGGTGATCCTACTTAAAGGACATGAAGGCACAGTGGCAGCTGGTTATATCATTAAAAGTTTTGGAGAAGTAGTTGTAGGGGGCAATTATATAGTTGGTTTTATCGTGTTTTTAATCCTGGTGTTGATAAATTTTGTGGTTATTACCAAAGGAGCTGGTAGGATTGCTGAAGTAGCAGCCAGATTTACACTGGATGCCATGCCAGGTAAACAAATGGCTATCGATGCAGACTTAAACGCAGGTCTAATAGATGAAAAAGAAGCCAAAAGAAGACGCGAAGAAATCGCTAAGGAAGCTGATTTTTACGGGGCGATGGATGGTGCCTCTAAGTTTATAAGAGGGGAAGCTATCGCAGGGCTTATTATCACTTCTATTAACATTATAGGAGGGATTCTTATCGGAACTTTACAAAAAGGTTTAGACCTTGCGACTTCAGCCAAAACTTATACCATCCTCACCATAGGAGACGGATTAGTCTCCCAGATTCCAGCTTTAATTGTTTCTACTTCAGCAGGTATTTTGGTTAGTAGAGCTGCAGCAGAAGCAGGGCTTGGTAAGGATTTAGTAATGCAATTTGCCCAAAAACCAGAGGTACTTTGGTTGGCAAGTGGTATAGTTTTAGCTATAGCCTTGATACCAGAATTTCCCTTTTTACCTCTTTTTATTTTTAGCGTAATCCTTTTTTCTTTAGGATATGTAGCCTATAAAAATCAGCAAAAGGTAGAGGCTGAAGAGGTAACTAAAGAAGAGGCTCCACAAGCTCCACCTGAATTAGAAGAAATAAGACCTGTAGAACTTCTGGCCTTAGAGTTAGGATATGCTTTGATTTATCTTGCTGACGAAAACAGAGGAGGAGATTTACTTGAAAGGATTAAAAACTTAAGGAAACATCTTGCCCAAGAGTTAGGGATAAGGATCCCTTCTGTTCATGTAAGAGATAATTTAAGTCTCAAACCTGGAGAATATGTGATACTGATAAAAGGAGTCGAAATAGCTAAGGGAGAGCTTATGCCAAACTATCTTATGGCTCTTCCCTCAACCCCTGACCTCTCTCCTCCTTCTGGAGCCATTCCTACTAAAGAGCCTACTTTTGGTATGACAGCCTATTTTATTCCTGAGGACCAAAAGGAAGAAGCAGAAATGACAGGTTTTACCGTAGTTACCCTTTCTACCGTTATAACTACTCATCTTTCTGAGGTGGTAAAAAAACATGCAGACGAATTCTTGACTAAACAAGAAGTTCAAAGGATCTTAGACAGTGTGAGTAAATATTATCCTAAAATAGTTGAAGAATGCTTAAACAATGCTAATTTAACTTTAATCCAAAAGGTATTACAAAACTTAATAAAAGAGGGTATTCCGTTGAAAGATTATGTCACCATTTTTGAAACCATAAGCGACTATGCTCCCTCTATAAAAGATCCTGACGTACTTACTGAATATGTAAGACAAAAGTTAAACAGGTATATAGTAAAACCATATTTAATCGACGGAAAGCTTCCTGCATTAGTAGTAGGAGATGATATAGAAGAAACCTTAAGAAAATCACTTCAAAGAACAGAGCAAGGAGTTTTTCTGATGATAGACCCTAAGATAGGAAGCAAAATAGTAGCAGCCTTAACCCAAGCAGTAGAAAGGGCAGGGCAAAAAAACATAGTCCCTGTTATTATCTGTAGTCCTACTATAAGAAGACATCTTAGAAAATTAATAGAAAGAAGTCTTTATTATGTTCCGGTAGTTTCGCAAGCAGAAATACCCTTTGAGGTTAACATTGAGGTATTAGAAGTAGTAAAGATAGTGAGAGAGTAGGATAAAAGATGAAGATCAAAAAGTTTAGAGGTAGAACGATTTTAGAGGCTTTAAATCAGGTTAAAAAGGAATTTGGGGAAGATGCAGTTATTTTGAACTCAGAAAAAGTAAAAACCGCAGAAGGAGATTTTTTTGAGATTACCGCAGCCATCGAAGAAACAGAGGTCCCTGTTGTCTCTCCGACTCTCGAAGACAAAAAGTCTAAAAACTTTTCTTATACCCTTGACCAAGAGTTAAAGAAAGATTTAGAAGAAATCAAAGAGCTTTTAAAAAAGGTTTTACATCCCCAGTTAAGAGATATCACTTACTTAAAATACTTAGAAAAAGGAGTACCAGCTTTTATAGCTAAAGAAATGGTTGAAAAAAAACTGGACCTTCCCGAGTATATTTCTGTTAAAATAAAAGAAAAAGGAGTGGTTCCTCATTCTAAATACCAAATTTTTATAGGAGAGGGTGGAGTAGGGAAGACCACAAATATTTTTAAAATAGCTGTTTGGTATAAATATAAATATGAAGCTAAGGTGTTGGTTTTAAGTTTAGACACTTATAAAATAGGAGGCGCTTTCCAGACAAAAAGGTTAGCAGAACTTTTGGAGATAGATTTTGACATAGTAGACATAGAAGATTTTAAAGAAATAGCCCAAAGTTTAAATAAATATGATTATATTTTAGTAGACACACCAGGGCTCAACAAAAAGTTTAGCACCCACGATTTAGAGGAACTTGCGCAAAGGCTACCGTTTTTAAGGTTCCAGTGGGTAGTTAAGGCTACAGAACATTTTGAGTTTGGTTTACGGTTGTGGGAAAAGATAGAAAAACTTCCGGTAGAGGGTGTATTTTTGACCTTTACAGATAAGATAAAAAATAGTTTACCTATACTTTGGTTGTTAGAAAGTAATCTTCCTCCTCTCACCTTTATCTCTAACGGAGAGAGAGTGCCTGAAGATTTGTTAAAGGCTGAGGAAGATGTCTTGATAAAACTTTTTTTAAGGGGTTTTGAATAAATAATTTGAAAATAAAAAAGCAGGAGGTTTTATGAGAAGCATAGCTGTGGCTAGTGGAAAGGGTGGGGTAGGTAAGACAAGCTTTGTGATAAACCTTTCGTTAGCCCTTACTCAACTACAACAAAAGGTACTGATTTTTGACGCAGACTTAGGATTGGCAAATGTGGATGTTATGTTAGGTATTTCTCCGAAATATGATATAAGATATGTGTTAAACGGTGAAATGAGCCTTAAGGATATTATCTATTCTACAGATTATAATATCGACATCATACCTGCAGGATCTGGAGTAGTAGAGCTTACCCATCTAACTTCTATGCAAAAACTTCTTCTAAAAGAGCAAATGGAAGAGGCTTTTAAAAATTATGATTACTTAATCTTTGATGCTTCAGCCGGTATTTCAGAAAACGTGTTGTTTTTCTTTTTATTAGGGGGGGAAAGGATAGTAATCTGTACCCCTGAACCTACCTCTATAGCCGATGCTTATGCCTTGATAAAAGTAGCCTATAAAAAACATCGTATTAAAGATTTTTATTTAGTAGTAAATATGATAAATCAAGAAGAAGATGGAAAAAAAATCTATCAGCAACTACTTTATGTACAAGAAAAATTTTTACCTGAGATAAAGCTTTCCTATCTCGGAGGAATTCCATATGATGAGTGTGTAAAAAAAGCCATCCGTTCTCAAGTTCCTTATCTTTTAATGTGTCCAGATAAACCTTGTAGCTTAAAAATTAAAGAAATAGCCTACAAACTTATGAAATACAATCCTCAAGCTTCTCAAGGGTTAGAGGCTTTTTTAGAGAGGGTGGTGTCTTTATGATAAAACTTTCTCGAAAAAGGATAGTGTATGGTTACTAAGATTATTAATAAAGTACTTTTTCAAAAGCCTCCTTTAGAAAAGGTGATAGAAGAGTTTTTACCAACTATCAACTACTGGGCTAATAGATATTCTTTTCAAGGGCAGCCTGTAATTAGTAAAGAAGATTTGGTGTCTGCAGGAGTTATAGGTTTAATAGAGGCTTATCATCGATATGATCCTACCAAAAAAGTTAAATTTAGAACCTTTGCTGAGTTTAGAATTAAAGGTGCGATGCTTGATGAAATTCGAAAAATAGATATAATACCAAGAAGTATAAGGGATAAAATTTCTGAATTAGAAAATAAAGTAAAAGATTTATATAAAGATTTAGGAAGAATGCCAGAAGAAACAGAGATTGCTGAGGCTATGAATTTAAGTTTAGACGAATATCATAAGCTTTTAGAAAACATTAAAGGAATTACTTTTATAGACATTCAAAGTTTTAAACAGAGAATTCCTGATTTAGAAGAAGAGGACATTTTTGAGTTTATAGGAGATAATAAAGAAGACCCTTTTGAAAAATATTCCTTAAAAGAATTACAGGAGGAGCTTGAAAAGGCTTTAGAACATCTTACCGAAAAGGAGCGTTTAGTTTTGGCTCTTTATTACTATGAAGGACTTACGATGAAAGAAATTGCAAAAGTTTTGGAGTGTACAGAAAGTAGAGTTTCTCAACTTCACAACCAAGCTATCATAAAACTTAGAAGTATTTTAAACCAACCTAAGAGAGGAGGGTAAGGAGTATGTCTTTAAACACTGATTTAAAAGTACTGGTAGTAGACGATTTTGCTACGATGAGAAAGATCATAAAAAACATCTTAACCCAGTTAGGTTTTAAAAATATCTTGGAAGCAGACGACGGAAGTTCTGCATTAGAACTATTAAAAAAAGAAAAAATAGACCTTATCATTTCTGACTGGAACATGCCTAAGATGAGTGGTCTTGATCTTTTAAAAGCAGTAAGAAACGACCCTAATCTTAAAGACATTCTCTTTGTAATGGTAACAGCTGAGGCACAAAAAGACAACGTTATAGAGGCTATAAAACACGGGGTTAATCAATATATAGTTAAGCCTTTTACCCCTGAAACTTTAAAGGAAAAATTAGAAAAAGTTTTAGGAGGATAGTTTGGAAGAAGAACTAAAAAAGGACTTAGAAGAGATCAAAAAAGATGTAGAACAAACTTCTTCAGAAGAAATAAAAGAATCATCTCAATATGAAAAACAAGAGGGGGTAAAAGTCGAACAGGAAACCAAGGAAGAAGTTCTTCCTCCTGAAAAAGCCTCTACGTTAGTAGAAGAATTGATAGAAAAACCTGAAGAGTCTGTTTCTAAAGAAATACCTTCAGAAAAGACACCTAAACCCTCTAAAATAAGTTATTTAGAAAAATTTAAAAATCCATGGATATGGGGTATATTAGGTTCTACTGTATTGCTTTTGACAGGTATTTTTTTAGTATTTAAAATCTTTTTTTTTAAAGAACCTCAGCAAACTTATAAGGTTGAGCCTCCCTCTGAAATAACCGAATCTTCGGTCGAGAAAAAAACACCTGTAAACGCCTCTGAAACTTCAAAGGTCTCTAAAATCATCATTTCTCAAATAGAACAAAAAGACACTTACTATCCCTATAAACTTGAAATGAAAGAACTTTTAATCCCTGTAGGAAATAAAGATTATTTAAATGTAGATGCGGTGTTCTATTTCGATAACAGCACCACGATGAAAGAAATCGTATTTTCAGAAACAGCTTACCGAGAATTTCTCTACGAAAAGCTACAAAAAGTACCTTTATCTGTTTGGTTTGATGGAAGCAAGAAAAAGGAATTAGAAGAAAATTTAAAAGAAGAAATCAAAAAAAAGGGACTAACTCCAGTGCCACAGAAAATAGAAATAGAGGGAGTGGTGTTTAGGGGTTAAGGATGAGTGGTTTGACTATTACTTTTTTGATCATTCTCGTGATGGTAGATCTTCTGATGATAGCAGGGTTTGTGTTTTTTTATCTAAAATTTAAAAAGGTGTTTGACCTTCCATGGGAAGAAATCAAAGAAAGTATAGAAAGGGCTCAAGAGTTGGTAAAAAAATTAGAAGAACTTCAAAAGGCATCAAAACCTTTAGCAGAAGGAAGGGGTAAAGATAGGTCGGTTAAAGACCAGGTTTTTTATCTTTCAGAAAGAGGTTTAAGTTCTAAAGAAATAGCTAAGCAGCTTAAAATAAGTGAAGCAGAGGTAGAGGTTATTTTATCCTCTAAAAAATTAAGGTAAAAATAAGATAAACCCATGCAAATAACAGCCCCTGCACCGATACTTTATCTTCCAGAAAACCTTTGGTTTCTTTTTAGTCGACCGGGTAGAGAGTTAGTTATCAGGGTTGTAGGAATAGAGGGTAAAACCTTAAATCTCGAGTTAGGAGGAGAAAAATTTCAAGCAAAGATAGCTGGGACAGTAAATCCAGAGGATTTTAAGGTCGGAGAAAATATCAGGGTAAAGGTTTTGCAAACAGGAAACCCGGTGGTACTTCAGGTTGTTTCTGGAGAAAAAACCAGTAGTGATTTAAAAATTTTATATATTCTATCTCAAGCAGGGAAAAAGGAAAATATTAACTCTTCTTATGTAAAAGAAGAATTAAATCTCCTTTCTACCTTATTCACAGATCTTTTTATCAAAAAAGACAAAAAAAATAAACCCTTAGAAGAAAGTATTAAAGAACTTTTAGGTGACAAAGTTAAAGCTGCAACTCTTTTTTACCAGGAAGATAGTTTTTTTATCCCCTTTCTGTTTAATGATGAACGTTCTTGGGGATACATAGAATTAGGTCCTCCTCAAGAAAGAAAAGGAAAAATCAAACTTTTTTATCTTAAGTTTTATGGAGAATATTTAGGACTGGTTGAATGTTTTTTCAGTTATGACGAAAAAGAAATACTTTTGGAACTTTATTTTTATAATAAGGAAGCATATGAACTTGCTAAGATGGAATATAAAAATTTAAAGAACCTCTTTCTTTTTAGCCAAAATAAGATTATAATTAAAATATCTTATGAAGAAAGTCTGCCAGGGTCTATAATAGAAAAACGTGTTTAAAAAGTTTTAAAGAGGTATGATAAGGATGAAAAAAGCAATGGTAGTAGACGATTCTAGTGCTATCAGGCAAATAGAGAGAAAATATCTAGAAGAGATGGGGTTTGAAGTATTAGAGGCGGAGAACGGAGAAGAAGCCTTAAAGGTTCTTAACGAGCATCCGGACGTTCAACTTATTTTACTTGACTGGCATATGCCAGTAATGAATGGTTATGAATTTCTATTAAAACTGCGTGCCAACCCTAAATGGTCTGATATCAAGGTTATGATGGTTACCACAGAAAACCAACAAAAAAGTGTAATAGATGCCATTCTAGCAGGGGCTAATGAATACTTGATGAAGCCTTTTGATAAAGAGATGCTTGAAACAAAGATTAAGTTTCTTTTAGAGGGGTTCTAAACTTATGATCCGTGTCCTTGTGGTTGATGATTCTGCTATCATGAGAAAATTGATAGTAGATATCTTAAAAGAAGAAAAAGATATAGAGGTGGTTGATACCGCCAAAAATGGTCGTGAAGCGATAGAAAAGGCTAAAGCTTTAAAGCCTGATGTCATAACGTTAGACATCGAAATGCCTGAGATGGATGGGCTTGAGGCATTAAAAATCCTCAAAAAAGAGGTACCATCTGCTAAGGTTATTATGTTTTCTTCTTTAACCCAAGAAGGAGCTAAAGCAACTATTGAGGCACTTGCTTTAGGGGCATACGACTTTGTTCCTAAACCTTCTACTAAATCTTTTTTAGAAAGTGTAAAACAGATCAAGGATCAGCTCATACCTAAAATAAAAAGCGTTGTTCCTATAAAAAGAATATCACTTATCTATCGTCCTTCTCCAGTTAAAAAGGTTTTAAAAAGAGATAATTTTAATGTTTTAGGAATAGGTGTTTCTACAGGGGGACCACAAACCTTGATGCAGATCATCCCCAAACTACCAAAAAATTTCCCTGTTCCTATCCTTATTGTTCAGCACATGCCTCCTATTTTTACTAGGCAACTTGCAGAACGACTTGATAGTCTTTCACAACTTAAAGTAAAAGAAGGAGAACAAGGAGAGCCTGTTAAATCTGGGGTGGTTTACATAGCCCCTGGAGATTTTCATATGGTAGTTAAAAAAGAGAACGAAATACATAAAATTCGTCTTCATCAAGGACCACCCAGAAATTTCTGCCGTCCTGCGGTAGATGAACTGTTTGAATCTATAGCCGAGACCTATGATGGAAGTTCGGTAGGACTTATTTTGACAGGTATGGGTAGCGATGGTAAAGAGGGGGCTAAAAAGATAAAAGAACAGGGTGGGGTAATTTTAGCACAAGATGCTGAAACATCAGTTGTCTTTGGAATGCCTAAGGCTGTAATAGAAGCTGGATTAGCAGATGAAGTTTTAAGCTTAGAGCAGATCCCTCAAAGGTTAAAAGAAATTTTTAAGGTACAAGAAAATGCAAAGAGAGATGTTTGAGTTTTTTACAACTTTAGTTGAAAAAATAAGTGGTATTTCCTACAAAGAAGGAAAAGAATATCTAATAGAAAGTAGATTAAACGAGCTTGCTTTAACCTTAGGATATAGAAATGTAGAGGAACTTTATAACGTAGTAAAATCAAGATCTGACTATAAGTTAATAAACGAGATTGTAGATTCTCTTACTACCAACGAGACCTACTTTTTTAGAGATCAACACCCCTTTGATACGTTAAAAAATTATATTTTTCCTGAGCTATTCAAAAAAAGAGAAAAAGAAAAGAAAATATCTATTTGGTCTGCCGCTTGTTCAACCGGTCAAGAGCCTTATAGCATTGCTTTACTTCTTCACGAATATTTCCAATCTTATTTAAAAACTTATCAAATAGATATCTATGCTACAGATATCTCCAAAAAAAGCATCGAAAAGGCTAAAACTGGAGTTTACAACCAAATAGAGGTCAACAGAGGATTACCTGTGGTGTTTTTGGTCAAGTATTTTAAACAAGAAGGAGCTCACTGGAAAATAAACGATAACCTAAAAAATATGGTCCGTTTTGAGATTTTAAACCTTCTTGAAGTCTCGCAAAAAGTAAAGACTAAATTTGATATTATTTTTTGTCGCTATGTTCTGATATATTTTTCTCAAGAAACCAAACAAAAAGTTTTTAGAGATTTGTGGAATGTATTAAACCCTGGCGGTTATTTAATTTTAGGAGCTACAGAGATAGCTCCGGTTTCTTTTCCAGATATGGAAAAGAAAATCTTAGGAAAAACCGTCTGTTATTATAAAAAAGATTAACTTCAAAAAACTTAGCCTATGGACTTTAGACAATTTAACTCCTTTGAAGAAGCTAAAAGATTTTTTAGAGAAACGGTTAAGAAACTTCATCCTGATAGAGGAGGAGATAAAGAAGCATTTTTAGAGTTTTTAAAAAGTTATGAGGAGTTTTTTCAATCCTATCAGACGGCTTCTAAAGTTAAAGTTTTAAAAAATCCTGTTTTAAAAGGAAATTATTTTTTTTCTGTTTTAGAGTTAACGGTAGAAGAGGTAGCCCTTGGGGGAAAAAAGAAAATTACCATCCCTGGAGAAGAGAAAGTCTGCCCAAAATGTGAAGGATTAGGTAAGAAAAAAGATGGTGCATATTCACAATGTGGTTTCTGTAAAGGCAGTGGTTTTGTAGAAACTTATGACCAAAGAAAAGAGGCGATCTCTTATCTTACCTGCCCTTATTGTAAAGGGCAGGGTGTCATCCTCACTGAAAAATGTGAAGAATGTAAAGGTAAAGGGTATGTTAAATTACTTAACGAGTTTTGGTTGGATATACCTTTAGGATTAAAAGAAGGAGATTATATATATGTAGAAAAGGAAAGTTTAGGGGTTGACTATGATCTTTATTTAGAAGTAATCATTAAACCTCATCCTTATTTCTCTCTTGAAGATGGAAACCTAAAATATCGCTGTCAAATTCCTTTTTGGGAGATTCTGTTAAACGATTTCATCACCATCAAAACCTTAGAAGGGGAAGAGGTGGTTTCTTCTTCCCTTTTTACAGAAGGCCAACCTGTAATCCTTAAGGGTAGAGGTCCCTTTTTTCCCAACGGAAAAAGGGGAAATTTAATCGTTGATTACCATATTTATTTACCTAAAAAACTTCCTCCCAAAGCAAAAGACTTACTCAAAAAAGTAGTAGAATTAATAGAAAAATAGAAAGTTTAGTCTTCTATTATCCCAGCAAAGTCTAAAAACACCTTCCATACTTCCTTTTTATGTTTTGGGAACTCTTCCAAGATAAGAGATTGCCATTTAGGTGGTTTTGGAGTTTTTAAAAGTTTTAATCCTGCTTCTTCAGGGGTTTTATTACCTTTTTTTAAGTTACATTTTTTACAACAAAGGACTACGTTTGTCCAAACAGTTTTTCCTCCTCGGCTCTTAGGGATTATATGATCTATAGTTCTATCCTTAGGATTTTTTAGAAATTTTCCACAATACTGACAGGTAAAACCATCGCGTAAAAACAAATTCTGTCTAGAAAAAATAACTTCAGTTTTAGGAAGTCTTTCATAAAAAGGTAAATATATAGCCTCAGGTATAAGTATAGAAATAGAAGGACTTTTAATTAACTGAGCCCCGTTTTCATAAAACTTGCTTACTTTTATCCATTCCTCAAACGTATGGGTAGTCCAATCTGAGGTTATTACCTTTGCAGTACCTTTAACTAAATGGCAAATAGCCTTCTGTACAGTAGTTATCTGTATTGCCTGGTAATACTTGTTTAAAACTAAAACCTTTTCGTTTAAAAGTGATTTTTTCATTTATTATAAGTTAAGGGTTTGTTTAAATCGTTTAAGCCATTCCAAGGCTTTTAAAGCTAAGTCTTCAGAAAGACTTCCTAAACCACAGGCAGGAGTAAACAAACTCTTTTTTAACAGTTCTTCCTCAGAAAATCCGAGCTTTACAGCAAGATCCTTCAACTGAGTCTCAAACTTTTTCATAATCTCTTCAAAACTTGTCTCTTTTAACTGAGTACTGTCTGTTGGTATAACTCCCCAGGCTAAATATTTATTCTCTTTTTTTAGAAAATTTCTAAGTTCTTCGGCATAAATACTTAATTTTTCGTAAAAATTAAAACTGTCAAAACTTAAGATATCTACTTCAGAGCTTAAAGGAAGATCCCAAGAGGTATTAGCACAGATGTGAATACCTATCATAAGGTTGAAGTTTTTTAAACCTGAGATTACCTCGTTTAACATGTTAAGGACTTCTTCTTTAGTAATGGTAATAAAAGATGATGAACCAAAACCTGCAAGACCTGGTTCATCAAGAAATAAAATTACGTTATAGGCGATCTCTTTAAGCTTTAATCCCTGAGCCAAGGCTTTAATCAGGACAAACTTGACGATAAGGTCTTTAAGGTCTTCCCTAAAAATGGGACTTTCTCCATTAGGTAGTTTTAAGCTTGAGGCTAAGGTAAAGGGGCCTGTGATTTGGCCTTTTACCATATTAGGTTTAATTTCAGAGGCTATTTCTAAAAAAAACTTAAAACCAAGGGCTGTAAATTCTGTAAGTTCAAAGTTAGCCAACTCAGACAACTGATTTTCTTCCATGATTTTCAGATAGTTTTCATAAAAGATCATCATCTGTTCTTCAAAGTCAGGAGAAGATATATCTAAGATTTCTTTTTCCCAGTTAAAACCTGGAAAGCCTTCGTTAAACTGAACGAGCATTCCTTCGTTTTTACGTTTAGATAGTTGAGGCCAAGCAGGTATGTCTAAGTATTCAAAAACCATTTTTACCGCTTTTTCAGGTTCAGAAAAAGGAAGACTGCCTATATGAGTGGTTTTTAAGTTTTGAACGATAGCCTCCATAAGATAAAACCCCCCTTAATCTTGAATAAATTACCAAAAACTTAAAAAAGTTTTTATAACTTTAACTAAAAATTTAGATAAAGGCAAGACAGAACAAAGAGTTTTTTCCAAGATTTTTATACAAGGTTCCTATAGGGTTCTTAAGATCAGAAACTTTATTTTACATAATATACATTATCGGAAGTTGTTTTTAAGGAACTACAGATGTAAATTATACAGACAGATTATAAAAATTTAGAAAGACTTTTCCAAACATTCCTTTCGAAAAAACTACCTTCTACATTTTCTTCCATTTCTAAAAACATTTCATAAGGAACAGCAAAAGTAAAAAGGTTATCTCCAAGTTGTTTTCTAACATTTTTTCTTGCTGAAAGGTCTGTCAATCCAACTACTGCTTTTTGTGGAACTGATTCTCTTTGTTTATACGCATAGATACCAATTGCCTGACACCCTGCACCCCAGGGAATGATTACACTATCCAAAAAACTGTTTCTCCCATAGTTTGCAAGAACAACAAGAGCAGAAAGTTGATGAGGGTTAACAGGAAAGACAATTACAACAGGTCTTTCTTCATGAATGTCTACATCTTTTAAAGGTTTAAACACCACATATTTTGTCGGAACTTCCATCATAGGTAACTCTTCTACAAACTTTTTTACCTGTTCAGGAGTTTTCAAATACCTTTCTCCTTCTAAAAAATCTTCAAGAAATTCTTTAGTTACATACGGTTTTAGATTTTCTGCTACAATTTTACCCTTCTCCCAGTTTTTATTTCCTGAAGAAAGAAAATAATAAAAACACTCAATCCCTCCTGGGAAATCAAGATATTTATTTCCAAAACCTAACCCCACTCCTCCACCCCAACATCCATAAGTTTTTCTGTCAAAAACAGCTGTTTTTCCTTTTGCTACATTTACAAAAAGCCACATTACACATCCCCATCTTCCTTCTTTAAATTGTAAAGCATTTTCAGGTTTTACATCCGACCATATTACAGCAACTGGATTAAATTGCATTTTTAAAGCTTCTGCAATTTTACTTATCATTTTTTTCCTCCTGCAATAATTTTTATAACAAAATATGACGATATAAAATAATTTTGTAACCAAGCTTAAAGACTACTCAGTCTTAAAAATCTTATACACCACAGAAAAGTCTAGATGACCTAAATCTTTGCTTCTGGCAAAACCGTAAACCTCTTTTACGTTCTGCAGAACCATGCTAAAGGCTTTAAAATCTTTGAATAAGTCCTGAGCATAGTGAAGGTCTTTATACATCAACTCAACAGAAAAATGCGGTTCAAATTTCCCTTCAAGAAGCTTTTGTTTTTTTACTTCAAGAACATAAGACCGTCCTGCACCCTTAGAAAGCACCTCTAAAAGAAGTTCCTTTTCTAAACCAGCCTTTTCTCCTATGGCCATAGCTTCAGCAAGAACTGCCATGTAACCACCTAATACTATGTTATTTATAAGTTTAAGTTTAGTAGCTTTTCCTATTTCACCTAAGTAAATCATATTACGACAAAATTTTTCAAAAATACCTTTTGTTTCCTCAAACTTATTTCGATCACCACCAACCAAAACAGTTAACTCACCCCTTTGTGCCGGGATAACAGAACCAAGCAGAGGAGCTTCTAAATAATACGCCCCTTTTTGTTTTAACTCTTTTTCGGCTTCAACCACATATCGATAATGGTTGGTAGTTAAATCTATGATGGTCTTCCCCTGAATATCACCCTCGACAAGACCGTCTTTTCCAAAAATAATCTTTTTGGAAGCCTCACTGTCAGAAACTATAATAAAAACTTTATCTACCATAGAAATCAAATCTTTGGGTGTTTCTACCAAGTCAAGTCCCAACTGTTTAGCTTTTTCTTTAGACCTATTCCAAACGATTAACCCAACACCTTGCGAAATTAATCTTTTAGCTATCTCTATACCTAAGGTACCAAGCCCTATAAAACCTATCTTCATAAAGTCTACCTCCTGTTTTTGTTTTTAATTTTATTTTAATTAAAAACATATGATAAGACAAGAAAACTTCGTCTACTCTTTTAAAATACAAGAAATGCAGCTTTATAAAATAAAGGAAGATGTTATAATTACCACCAAAGACTACTTATCAAGGAGGTTTAACTTGAAGTCCTGGATTATTTATGTATTTGGGAGATGGATATTACTTTCTGGAATAGCTGGGGCCTTGATGCAGTATCTATTAAGTGATATGTTAAAAATCCATACCATACCCGCTTTTTTACTCAACCAATTCATCTTAGCTAATGTATTCTGGTTTATAGATAAAGCCATCTTTAAAGGTTATTTTAGTATTCCACATATTACTCTCTGGCAGATAGAAAAAAACGTAAAGTGCGCTGATTGCGGGACTGTTGGCGAAGGTTATAGAGTAGTAAAAGCCAAAAACTATGATCGTTTGAACGACCCCGAACCCGAATTTAGATGTCCAACCTGCAGAGAACGTAAACTTGAAGAATTAAGAAAAAGAGGTATAGAGGTGTAAGGATGAAAATATTAATCTTTGGCTTAGGTGCTTTAGGAACGGTTTTTGCTGTTTCTCTAAAGAATGCTGGGCACACTGTCTATGCCTTTGTCAAAGAAAAATATCTTGATCAGCTAACCAATAAACCTCTTCAAATAACTGGACTTTTTGGTCACAAACAAGCTTATATAGACCGATATTTTACCAACCCAGAGGATTTAAATTTGGTAGAGCTTGATTTGATAGTCCTTACTGTAAAAGCTTTTGACACCGAAAAGGCTCTTTCTCAGATAAAAAATTTTATTAAGCCTAACACACTGCTTTTGATAGCTCAAAATGGCTATGGAAATTACGAAAAAGCTATCCAAATTTTTCCTAAAAATCAAGTAATCCTTTCAAGGATTATCTTTGGAGCTAAAGTAATTTCACCAGGAATGGCAGAAGTAACTGTTTTTGGAGATGATGTCGTCATAGGTCAACCAGAAAAAGCCATTCCTAAAGAAACTTTAGAAAAAATAGCCCAAATCTTCACCCAGGCAGGTATACCTACCAGGGTTTCGGAAGATGTATATGCCATCCTATGGGAGAAAATCATCTACAATTCAGCCTTAAACCCTTTAGGTGCCCTTTTAGAAAGAACCTATGGGGAGCTTGCTGAAAACTATGAAACTCGATTTATCATGGACCAAATAATAGACGAAATTTTCACAGTTTTAAAGACATACAACATCCAGCTTAGATGGAAATCTTCTGAGGAATATAAAGAGCACTTTTATCAAAGACTTATTCCTCCTACAGCCGGTCATTATCCCTCTATGTATTATGACCTCAAAAACGGTAAAAAGACAGAAATAGACGCTTTAAATGGTGCCATCGTAAACCTTGCAGAGCAGAAAGGATTAGAAACTCCGGTTAACAAGTTTATTACCCTTCTGGTAAAACTTAGAGAAAAAGTCACTTAATCTTTTATCCAAAACGATCACCCTTTCACTTTTTAATTTTTAAAATACATCTTGACATATTGCTATTTTGCTATATTTTAAAAATTATATCTAAAAGGAGTGTTATAACATGAATAAAATGTATCAATTCTCTAAGTTGTTTAAAGCCCTTTCAGACCCAACTAGACTTGAAATCATCGTTTATTTATCGATAAGACCTCATTGTGTATGTGAGTTAGTAAACCTTATAGGTTCTTCTCAACCTACAATTTCAAGACATCTTCAAGTATTAACTGAGGCAGGAATAACGTCTTATCAAAAAACTAAATCGTTTATTGTATATAAACTTTCACCAAAAGATGAATTTATAGCCAAAGTTATAAAGGAGTTGCTTGAAGAAATGAAAAAGCAATCTTTATATACAAGTTTATCCGCTAAAACTACTCTTGAGTCTGAATTCGTAAAACCAGACAGATAAAACCTGATAACAAGAGGTATATTTTAAATGTTAAAAGAACTTAAGTTTTTGTTGATTGCGGCGTTTGTTTTTTTGTTCTTTTATTTCTTACCTGCTGAACAAAGGGTTATAGAAGGTTTAAAAGAAGCTGTCTATTTAACGCATGAATATGCAAGAGAACACGTAATTTTTTGTTTATTACCAGCACTTTTCATAGCAGGCGCTATTTCCACTTTTCTCTCAGAGGCTTCTGTGATGAAATATTTAGGAGCACAGGCTCCAAAAGTTGTTTCCTATAGCGTAGCCAGTGTTTCAGGAACCATTCTTGCTGTTTGTTCTTGCACCGTCCTTCCTATTTTTGCGGGGATTTATTTTAGAGGAGCAGGCATTGGTCCTGCTACTACCTTTCTTTATTCTGGTCCTGCTATCAACGTATTAGCTATAGTGCTTACAGGGAAAATCTTAGGTATCCACATAGGGATGGCAAGAGCCATAGGGGCTATAGCAGGAAGTATCATAGTAGGATTACTTATGGCCTATATTTTTAGAAAAGAAGAAATAAAAAGGTTAGGTGAAGTAGAAATTCCTCAAACCTTAAAAACCATTCCTTTTTACCAGAAGGTGGTATTACTCTCAACTTTGGTTGGTGTTCTTATTTTTGCTACCTGGGGTGCTAAAGAAGGTTTAGCAGGATTTATCTTTTCTATAAAATGGTATCTTGTCTGTTTTTTAGCCATATTAATTGGAATACAAGTGGTTTTTTGGTTTAAAGTTTCAGCTATTTATTTAATACTCACTGGATTTTTTGTGGTTTTAACGCAATTGTTGTTACATGAAAAGGAGATATCCTTCCTTGTAGGTTTGGTAGGTTTTAGCTACGCTCTTTATAAGACAAAAGGAGACATGGAAAAATGGTTTCAAAGCACCTATCTTTTAGGTAAACAAATTTTACCTTTACTTCTGGCTGGGGTTTTTGTGGCAGGTTTCTTTTTAGGAAGACCGGGACACGAAGCCTTTATACCTTCTTTCTATGTCAACTCTTTAGTAGGAGGTAATTCCCTTTTAGCCAACTTTTTTGCCAGTGTAGTAGGAGTTTTGATGTATTTTGCTACTTTAACTGAAGTTCCGATCATCCAGGGGCTTTTAGGGGCTGGTATGGGATATGGCCCTGCCCTTGCTCTTTTACTTACCGGTCCAAGTGTAAGTTTACCAAGCCTTTTAGTCTTAAAAAGTATCTGGGGGGTTAAGAAAACTTTAGTTTACGCAGTTATAGTAATCTTTTTAGGCACCATTTCTGGATATATTTTTGGAATGATATACTCTTAAGGAAACTTTAAAAATAATGGAGGGGGTTGGTTATGCAGAGGTTTGTAAAAGTTTTTGGAACAGGTTGTTTAAAATGTGAAACCCTTTATGAAAACGTTAAAAAAGCTGCTCAAGAATTAGGAATAGAAGTTTTTATAGAAAAGGTTCAAGATATCAAACAAATGGCACTTTTTGGTGTGTTAAAAACACCTGGCTTGTGGATAGACGGACAGTTAGTTTCTCAGGGGGAGTTATTGTCTGTAGAAGATGTTAAAAAACTTCTTTCAAAGTAACTGAAAGAGTTTACCCTTTTCTAACTTAAAGATTTTATTGCTAACCTCTTTGAGGAAATCTTTTTCATGAGAAACGATAAGATAGGTAGATTGTGTTTTTAAAAATTCTATGAGTTTGGCTTTACTTTGTTCATCAAGTCCTGCAGAAGGTTCATCCAAAAGATAACATACTGGATTCATGGCAAAAATTCCTGCTAAGGCAACCAACCTTTTTTCCCCACCTGAAAGTTTATAAACTGGACGTTCCAAGAGATGGGTTATTCCAAAAAAGTGGGCTACTTTATCTATTATCTCTTTAACTTCTTCATGACTTTTTCCCAAGTTAAGAGGACCAAAGGCTATGTCTTCTTTAACCGTAGGACAAAAAAGTTGAGAGTCTGAATCTTGGAATAAAAGCCCTATTCTTTGTCTAACCTCTATAAAGTCTTTTTCTTCTTTTCTTTCTTTTTCTAAAATAATTATCTTTCCTTTTAAAGGTTTAAGAAACCCCATGATAATGTAAAGAAGGGTGGTTTTACCTGCTCCGTTAGGACCTATAAGACCTATTCTATCCCCTACCCTAACCTCTAAGTCTAAATCATCAAGAATCACACGGTCGTTATACTTAAAAACTAGACCTTTTATGTCTATAACTTTTTCCATAGAGAAGGTATTATACTTAAAAAAAGAAAATTAAAAAGATAGCCGTTAAGAAAAAGATACCAAAAAACAGGTCTACAGGTTTTAGATAAAAATGGTTTAAAATAGGAAAAAAACCTTTAAATCCGCGAGCTAGCATCGCTCGGTAAACTTCTTCGGACCTCTCAAAGCTTTTGATCAAAAGAAAAGCTACCAGATAACCATAGGTTTTGTAAGTTTGAAGACTGTTTTTAGGTACAAAACCTCTGGCTAATGCTGCCCTCTTGATTTTAAGATACTCCTCGTGCAGCACGGTGATATATCGGTAAAAAACAAAAAATACAGTCACAAGTTTTGCAGGAACCTTGAAATGAAGCAAGGCATGAGCCAACATAAAAACGTTTGAAGTGCCAAGTAACGCAATAGTAGCCATCAAGATAGCATTACATTTTAAGGTAATAAGTAAAGCCTGATATACCCCTTCAGCACTAATCTTCAGATAAGGAGTTTCTATAAGGTAAGGGTTTGACTTATACATAAAAGGAATAAAAACCCAAAAGAACACCAAAAAAACATTGGCCGGAAATAAACGGGCTAATACCTTTTTAAATTCAAGCTTTGCCAAAAACACAAGCCCAAAACCAATAAGAAAATAAACGAAGGGATGTAGAAAGCCCTTAGCACCTACACAAAAGATTACAAAAACTATAAAACTTACAAGTTTAACCCTTGGGTCAAGGATATGTAAAAGAGACCTTCCTTCTGCAAAAACCTCTAAATGCATTTTTAATCTAAGCCTTCTCTTTTCTGGCTTTTAACTTGGCTAACAAACCTAAAACCCCTATTATATAACCTATCCCTCCGATGATGTCCTGAAACATAACTCTGTTTAAATCCTTTTTCAACTCCAGAAAATTTTCTTTAAAAGAACCTAACTCCTCAGATAGAACCTCTTTAACCACCCCTTTTAACATTTCTCTATCGATTTCTACATTTTTTGAATTATTTATTTTTATGTTCTCTACATCTTTTTTGTTTTGTAGATCAAAACTCTCTTTTTTTGTTATATTTTCTTTTGTTTTATCATTTGAAGCTCCCTCTATAGAGCCTTCTAATTTTTCCTCTGCTAAATGCCCTTCTCCTGCTATCAACCTTACCAACAAAGGTTCTTTTTCTTTTATCCTAACTTCAAACCTGCCCTTTTCGTCGGTTGTGGTTTGAGCTATTTTTTTTCCTTTCAAGGTATAAACTTCTATGGCACATTTCATACATGGAGCACCGTTTGCAAAATATCCTTCTCCAGAAATTTTTTCACCTTCTCTAAAAACAAATAGGTTCACCTTGTGGGCAAAACCATAGCTATACAAAAATAACACACAAAAGAAAAGTAATCCCAAAATAATTTTAACCCTCATTTTTAAACACCTCTGGCTTTATTTTTAACAGATATACCACAATAAAACCTGTTACCAAACCTTCTACCACGGCAATAGGTATATGGGCTATGATAAGGGTTTCACAGAGTATCAAAAACTTTTTTTCTGTGAGATAAAGAGAGAGCGCTGTAAAAAATCCTGCTCCTAACATACTTAGAAAGCCAGCTAAGAACCCAGAGATAAAAGATAGTTTTTGGTTTTCTCCTCTGATAAATCTTTTTAAAAGGTAGTAAGAGATCACACCAGGGAAAGCCATATTAAAGGTATTTATACCTAAGGTGGTAAAACCTCCAAATTGAAAAAAAAGGGCTTGAAGCAATAAACCTAAAAAGATGGCTACAAAGGAATTCCAGCCAAGGAGTATCCCTACCATTCCATTTAGTACTAAATGTGCAGCTGAAGGCCCTATAGGCACATGAATAAGAGAAGCGATAAAAAAGGCACTTGAAAGCACGGCTACTTCTGAGATTTTTCTGTGAGAAAGCTTTTTTAGGGCTATGGTTAAACCTATTAACGTTAAGCCCCACCCTGTTATCAAAACAGGAGGGGAAAGAACCCCCTCTGAAATATGCATTTATTTACCACCTTTCTTAGGCTTAGGATAGGCCTTTACCCAAATAACCGCATCTAATTCTAAAGGATACTCCTTTCCGTCATCTCCTTTTATCGTACCTCCATCAGTAATCGCGGAAAAACCCCACCATCCTTCCCAAGGCAGTGTATACTCAAAATAACCGTTTTCGTCGGTCTTTACTACCTGGGTAATCAAACTGTCATAAGGGGCTTTAAATCCTTGAGTATTTAAATATTCCACCTCAACCTCTACATTAGCTGCAGGTTTTCCGTCAACCAACACCCTTCCTTTAAACAAGTTACCCTCCCATAAGGCAAAAGGTTTAACCAGAGGAATTATCTCCACTTTTAGGCCGATAGGTTCATCCCATCCTTCTTCTTTTCCAAAAGCGGAAAAAACTACTTTGGTGATTTGTTGAATATATTTACCTTCTGCTGGTTCAAAATAAGGCTCTGGATCTACGTATAACTGATATAGACCTGGTTTGTTAAGACTTAAGTTAGTTACATATTTAGGAACCTTTTTGTTACTTCCCTTAGAAGAAGGTATATACTCTACCTTCCATTCCACAGGGTATCTTTTGCCTTCTTCAAAAAGTTCACTTTTTTTAATCTTAAAATCCATGTGAGGCCCACCTTCCATAGGATGGGTAAACAAGGCTTCAACTCTAACTGGCTTCTTCTTATCAACCACGTTCTCTGTATCGGGCTTTAGCACCACAAAATGAGCATAAGAAAAAGTAGCACTTAACATTACAATAGATGTGCTTAAAATTACATTTTTTAAAATTTTTAGCATTTTAAACCTCCTTTTTTTAAATTAGTAACTACAATGGATAGATATAACCCTGATTTTACTTTTGTCAATATCATTTTAATAATTAGGCCCCAAATTTTTTTAGCCGCCCAGCGTGAGCCAAAAGCAGAGGCATCAGTTTATAAGCATAAAATATGCCTAATTCTCCCTTCAGACATTCTCTTTCTGTAAACCTTTCAGAGGTATTCCCTAAGACATAGGGAGACCAAACAAGGGTAGGCACAGGATGCCAGGAATGGGCTTTCATAATACATGGAGTAGAGTGGTCTCCTGTGATACAAAGTACTTGGGGATTTAAGTCTAAAATTTCAAGAAGGTATTGATCAAAAGACTCTATAGTTTTAATTTTTGCCTCAGCGTTTCCATCTTCTCCGTAAGAATCAGTCTTTTTTATATGGACAAAGAAGTAGTCGTAAGTTTCCCAAACTTCTTTCAAAGCTTGGATTTCATCTTTCAGGTCTGTCCCTTTAACAGGAACTACTTTCATACCTACAAGGCTTGCAAGTCCTTTATACATAGGATAGGTTGCTATACAACATGGGTTTATACCAAACCTTTGTTGTAAGGTTGGAAGGTCAGGCTTTACAGAAAAACCTCTCAGCAAGACGTAATTGGCCTTAGGTTCATCTTTTAAGATTTCAGAGGCTTGATCGATAAACTTAGAGACAACCTCTACTACTTTTTTAAGCTCTGGATAAGGAGAAGAAACCGGGATAGGAGGTTTTCCTAAAACTTGAGGGTCTGTATCGTTTAGTTTATTTACCAAATCTGAAAGCTTTTCTTGAAACCTAAAAACTACCACAAACCGGTGTTCCATTCCTGATTTTAAAATTACCTCAACACCATCTATGTTTTTTATTTTTTCGGAAAGTTTGGCAATTAACCTTTGATTCTCCTCAGTAGGAATCCTCCCTGCCCTTCTATCTATTACGATAGGATTTTGGTTTTGATACTCCACCGTAGCAAAATTACCTCTAACAGCTATATCTGTATCTTTTAATTCTATTCCTACACCTAAAGCTTCTAATACACCTCTTCCTATAGTAACTTGAGAGGGGTCATAACCAAAAATCCCAAGATGTCCTGGACCACTACCTGGAGTAATCCCATAATCTACAGGAATATGAAGGCCTGTGGCTGATTTTTTAGCCAACTGGTCAAGATTAGGTGTATAAGCTAACTCTAAAGGAGTTTTCCCATCTTTTACAGGCAAATCTCCTACTCCGTCAAGTACCACTTTTACGATTTTAGCATCTCCCTTTTTGATTAGTTTTTCAACCAACCCCATCTTGCCCTCCCTTTTGTTTTTTTACCATTTTATCATATAATTATAAAACCATGAAAACCTTAAAAATTATCTTTTTTGTATTTGTTGCAGTCTTTTTATTTTATCTGATAGGATATCCTCTTTTACTTGATGTGTCTTCTCTAAAAACCCAAAACCCTAAGCTTACCGCTATGATGAAATATCGGATGAAACAATGGGAAAAAGAAGGAAAAAAGGTTCAAATAAAACAGATTTGGATTCCGTTAAACAGTATTTCTCCTTACTTGATCAAAGCTGTGTTAATCGCGGAAGATGACAAATTTTACAAACATGAAGGTTTTGATTTTGATGGTATAAAAAAGGCCTTGGAGAAAAACCTAAAAGAGGGAAAGCTTAAGTATGGAGGAAGTACCATCTCGCAACAGCTTGCTAAAAATCTTTACTTAAGCCCCTCTAAAAATCCTATAAGAAAAATTCAAGAAGCCATCCTTACCATAAGGCTTGAAAACACTTTATCTAAAAAACGCATTTTAGAACTGTATCTAAATGTGGCTGAATGGGGAGAGGGGATCTTTGGAGTCGAAGCAGCAGCCAGACATTACTACGGAAAAAGTGCTAAATATCTTACTCCTTGGGAAGCAGCAAGGTTGGCGGCTGTACTTCCTAATCCTTTAAAATACAACCCATTAGGGCATCAACCATATGTCGAAAAAAGAAGTAGATTGATCTACTTTATCATGAAAAAAAGAGGTATTATTAAAGAAGAATATCAAGAGGTAGAAAAAGAAACAGAAGACATTACCGAACCAGAACCTACACCCAACCAACCTGAAAAACCTGAGGACACGCCTAGTAGACCTACCTTAACACCCGAGCCCGAACAATCTCCTTCAAAAGAAACCCCTCAAAAAGACTTTAACACAGAAGAGAAGAAAGTAGAAAATCCTTAATATATATTTTTTTCTTTCCAGAGCTCTTCTAAACGTTCTGTTTCTGCGTCTTTTTCCTGTATTGACCTTTCCCAATCCATCTTTTTCTGAAAAAGGTCTACCTCATGTTTTATCAACCTTTCTTTGAATTCTGGATGAGAAAGGTAAGGAAGGGCTACGGTCAAAAATCCCTCTTTCATCGTTGAAAAAAGTTGATTAATTTGGTCCTCAGGTACGAAATGTCTTTCTTTTCTGTAGCGGTAGTATACCTTTCCGTCGGTTTTTTCCATAAAAAGGTTATAATAAGTTTCGTTGGCAAAATCTTCTTTTTTAGGACAAACCCCTACCTGGATTAAAAGCCCTACCAACCATCTATCCCCAGCCAGTCTTCTTGAATAATCCCATATTTCTAATGTTAACCCGTTTTCAAGTTGTATTTTATCAACCATTCTTCCCTCCCATAACGGCTTATGATTTTTCGATGGTGGGAGCCATCGATAAGCCATAACAGTAAATTTAATAGATAAAGTTTAAAAGTCAATCATAGTTTTTGTTTTTTAAATTGTAAGTGCAAAATTAAAATAGTGTTTATATTAATTGTGTCTATCAATGTGGGGTAAGAAACCTCCTTTCTAAAATTAGATATCCTCCAACATCCAGAGCAATACTAAATATACCACCTTATAAACTGAATCCACCCTTGAAAATACCTCTATTACCTTAAACCCTCATTAAGATATACTTCATTAGCCTCTTTAATTGCTTTGTAGTGTAAATAAACCTTCTAACCTCCTTCTTAATTTGAATTTAAATTTATCATTTTTACCAGGAAGGGGAGCCTTTACTCCTAAAATTTAGACACAATTGATGAAACACTACCATTTTTCATAGTTTTTAGATAATGTCGTTTGCTGAAAAAAATCTTTTGTTGACAAAGGCTTTATGAGAACTTATAATTTTAACAAGGAAAATTTTTCAAAAAAGGAGGGTATATGAGTAAAAAAGGGGATAAATGGATCAAACATACGCATGTTTTTGAGACCACTGAAGACCCTTACGCAATGAAAGAGGCTCCTGCAGGAGAGGCCATCTGTCCCAGATGTAAAGCGGTGTTTAAAGATAAACGTTGGGTTATAGACGAGGAATTATACGAGGAACTGAAAGAAATCGATACAGTTCCGCAGCTTATATGTCCAGGCTGTAAAAAAGCTTTAGAACAGTATGCTATGGGGTATCTTTATATCTCAGGGGGTTTTTGGGAATCTCACAAAGGCGACATCATGAAACTATTAAACAATGAATATGAAAGAGCTCGGAACATTAACCCGTTACATCAAATTATAAATATAAAAGATGAAGACGGGGTAACAGTTATCGAGACCACTACCGACCATTTAGCTCAAAGACTTGGAAGGGCTCTTTACAGAGCCTATAAAGGAGATTTAGAATTTAAATGGTCCAAAGGAGACAAATTGGTAAGAGTTTACTGGCACAGAGACAAATAAATTTTAGGACAAAAGTCATGAGTTTAACCATAGCTTTAGCCATAGACTTTAAAAAGTTAACCCCAAATGTGATAACCTCTGGCCTTTTCTTGGCTGACCATTTGCCAGAGGTTTCTAACATCATACTTTTTCATGCCATCGAATACTTTCTAACTCCTCCTGCCTACCTTCAACCTTATTTAGAAAAGGAAAAACAAAAGTTAGACCAAGATTTAAAGGAACTTGTTAGTTCCTATTTAGACGAAAAATTCAAAAAACGATTTACTTTTCAGACTAAAGTCATTTTAGGTAACTTTTGGTATTCCCTTACCAATTTTATCGAGCAGGTCAAACCCTTTGTAGTAGTTTTAGGGTATGTCCCCCATTTTCTAAAAGTCCCTACCGCAGAGAAAATGATCGAAAGGCTTAACTGTAATTTCTTAGTGGTTAAAGAAACCTCTCTTACCAAGATCCAAAGATTAGGTTGTCTTATAGATTTTTCTGAAACAAGCGAATCCTGTTTAAAAATGGCTTCTCTTTTAAGCAAAAAAAACGTCTTAGAAATATCTTCCCTAAACGTAATACAACCGCCTGATTTTCTAAAAAAAACTGTGTTAAACAATGACCCTATCAAAGAAGAACTTGAGCAAAGATATACTTTATGGAACAAACTTATAGCCAAATTTAGTGATGAACAGGAGTTTGTCCAAAAAATAAAGTTTGAAGTAACAGTAGGTAACAGGCTTGAAAAAATAGAAGAATTTGTTAAAAACCAGGCAATCGACCTGTTAATCATGGGAAAAAAAGGTAAAATGGTTCAAAAAGGGTTAGGTTCTATTGCCAGAGAAGTCGTTAGAAGGATTGAAATACCTATGTTGATAGTAGATCAAGTTTTTTTATAGAGAGGGGCTTACGATATGGACATAATTTTGTTAGTATTAGCACTTTTAATCATATTGTTTTGTGCAGAAATATTTACCAACGGGGTTGAAAATTTAGGCAAAGCCCTTTCTTTGTCCCAAGCAGTGGTAGGCAGTGTACTTGCAGCCGTAGGGACAGCTCTTCCAGAAACCATTATTCCCTTAGTAGCCATTCTGATGTACAAAGGAGAAGGAGGCTCTTCTATAGGCATAGGAGCGATTTTAGGAGCTCCTTTTATGTTAGTTACTGCTGGATTGTTTCTCGTAGGTATAGGGGTTTTTTTGAGCTATCTTTTAAAAAGAAGAAAGGTTTTACAGGTGTATCTTGAACCTAAAACTTTTAAAAGAGATTTTACTTTCTTTCTAATTAGCTATTCCTTGGCTATCTTTTTTCCCTTTTTCTTTGAAAACACCCGTTTTGTGCATTACATCATCGGTTTATTACTGTTGATTAACTATTTTATCTATCTTTTCTTTACCTTTCGGGCAGAAAGTTTGGAAGTTGAGTCAGAAGAAAACCTATATTTAGAAAAAATACTAAAGATTAAGAACCCTACCAAGAATACCGTGGTGTTTCTTTCGTCAGTTCAGGTAGTTTTAGCCCTTATCTTGATGGTGAAAGGTGCTCATCTTTTTGTAGAAAAATTAGAGGTTTTGTCTCATTCTTGGGGGTTAGACCCTCTTCTTTTTGCCCTTTTAATAGCTCCCTTAGCTACTGAACTTCCTGAAAAGTTTAACAGCCTGATTTGGACTTTAAGAGAGCGAGACGTTTTAGCTCTGGGAAACATGACCGGAGCTATGGTTTTTCAGTCAACCTTTCCTGTAAGTGTAGGTCTTCTTTTCACCGATTGGATAGTAGAAGGATTAGCTTTGACTTCAGCGATAATTGCCATATCCTTAGGGCTTATCTATGTCCTCTTCTTAAACCTTTTTAAAAAAATTCCTGTTTATCTTTTTATAATTTCAGGGATTTGTTATTTAGTGTATGGTTATTTAGTAATCCAGAGTTTCAATAATTAAAGTTTATGTCTTCTTCTTCTTTAGAGTGGTTATATCAATTAGGATTTCACCGGATAAAACCTGGTTTAGCAAGAATTACTCAAGTCTTAACCAGACTGGGAAATCCTCAAAGAAAACTTAAAATTATACATATTGCCGGCACCAACGGTAAGGGGTCAACTGCTGCTATCTTAACCGAACTTTTAAAACAACATGGATTTAAAGTAGGGCTTTATACCTCCCCTCATCTTTTTAAACTTAACGAAAGGTTTAAGATAAACGGACAAGACATACCAGATGAAACCCTTGAAGCTCTAATTTCTAAGGTAAAACCTCTGGCTCAAGCTTTCAATCTAACCTTTTTTGAGGTTACCACTGCCGTTGCTTTTCTTTATTTTAGTCAAACAGAAGTAGATTTTGCGGTAATTGAATGTGGTATGGGAGGAAGACTTGATGCTACAAACGTAGTCTTTCCTAAAGTAACCATCATTACTAACGTAGGTTTTGATCATACCAAATACTTAGGAAATACTTTAGAAAAAATAGCCTATGAAAAAGCAGGTATCATAAAGAGAAAGGTGCCATGCGTATTTGGAAACATTAAGCCTCAGGCTTTACCAGTTTTTTATCATAAACTATCACAGCTAAAAACAAAAGGTTATTTCTTAAACAAAGATTTTTTTGTAGTCGAGGATCATGGTCTCTGGAATTATTACGGAGAAAAAACCTTTAAAGATCTTTCTCTAAGTCTTTCAGGAAAATATCAAGGAGAAAACTTAGGTTGTGCACTAAAAACTCTCGAAATACTTGAAAACCTTAATCTCTTATCTATAGACTCTGAGACAGTAAAAAAAGCTTTAAAAGAGGTAAGATGGAAAGGGCGATACGAAAAAATAAAAATAAGAGAAAAGGAAATTTTAATTGATGTAGCCCATAACCCTGACGGGGTAGAAGCCTTGGTAAAGGACCTTTTGGCTAAAGGGTGTGATAAATCATTTTTAGTTATTTTTGGGGTGACCAATGAAGACGGACAAAAACCTTTCTTAGATATGTTTCTTAAGCTAAGCCAAATTAGTCGTAAAACCTTTTTATGTGAATTTTCCTCCCACAGAAAAATAGTAACCCTTTCTGAATGGAAGAAAGCTATTGCAAATTATAATCAAGAAGAAGTTGACTTTTTTCCCTCACCACAAGAAGCTCTAAGAGTAGCCTTGAACGAACCTGCCTCCAAAATTCTGGTTACTGGGTCTATTTATTTTGTGGCCGAAGTTTTCAAGGTGTTAGAAAATTTTGAAAAAGAATTTTAAGATAAGAGACCCTTGGGTTATTCTATTGATTTCTTTTAATTTTATGATAACTTAAAAGAGATTTTATGGTTTAAAACTATCTCTCAAGAAGGAGGTCAAAGACTATGGATGAGGTAAAAGAGGAAGAAAAAAAAGAACTTCCTAAGTTGGATAAAAAACTTGAGAAGATGACCATCAAAGAATTAAGGGAAATCGCCTTACAGATACCAGAAATTTCAGGTGTTCACGGAATGAACAAGGAAGAGCTTATTTCTGCTCTTAAAAAAGCTTATGGTATAAAAGAAGAACCTAAAAAAGTTGGTGCCTCTATGAGGGAAATCAAAGCTAAAGTTAAAAAGTTTAAGGTCTTAGCTGAAGAGGCTAAAAATAATAAAGACTGGACAAAATACGAAAGATACAGAAAATTAGCGGCTAAATTTAAGAAAAGAACAAGGAAACTTGCTAAATCCATAACTTAATCCTGGAGGAAAAAAATGATGAACCAATTTGTTTGGGAAACTAACTTGGAAAAAGTCCCCTTTCTTAAAAGAGGAAAGGTTAGAGACATCTATGACTTGGGGGATAAACTTCTTATCGTAGCTACCGACAGGATTTCAGCCTTTGACGTAGTTCTTCCCACTCCTATTCCATATAAAGGTAAAATTTTAACCCAGATGAGCCTTTTCTGGTTTGACTTTTTAAAAGACATCGTAGACAACCATCTTATTACCGCAAACCTCGAGGAGTATCCTGAGGTTTTAAAAGAATATAAAGAAACATTAGCTCAACGCAGTATGTTGGTTAAAAAAGCTAAGGTTTTACCTGTAGAATGTATCGTCCGGGGATACATCACCGGGTCTGCCATGAAAGAATATCAAAAAACAGGGCAAGTTTGTGGAATACCTTTACCACCTGGCTTAAAAGAAGCTGATAAGCTACCTGAACCTATTTTTACCCCCTCAACCAAAGCAGAAATAGGAGAGCATGATGTCAACATCACTTATCAAGAAATGGAAAAATTAGTAGGCAGTGAGGTCGCTCAATTTTTAAAAGAAACCTCTTTAAAGATTTATAAAAAAGCCTCGGAGTATGCAGAAAGCAGAGGGATTATCATAGCAGATACCAAGTTTGAGTTTGGTATTTACGAAGATAAGATTATCTTGGTAGATGAGGTTTTAACTCCAGATTCATCACGTTTCTGGCCCAAAGATGAGTATCAACCTGGGAAACCTCAGAAAAGTTTTGATAAACAGTTTATAAGAGATTGGTTAAAATCTATTTCTTGGGATCCTCAAAATCCCCCTACCATTCCTGAGGACATCGTGTTAAAAACCAGAGAAAAATATTTAGAAGCCCTCTACAGGCTTACAGGAAAGACCTTGTAGTGTTAGGCCCAATAACATGTAAAACCATAGACCTATCTTCTGTGTCGACAGAAGATAGGTCCTATCTTTTTTCTTTTCCTAAAAGAGACATTTTTTTGATTGAAAGTATCAAAAATTGGGGGTTATTACAACCCCCTATCCTTTATCTTCCAAAAGAAGGAGCCTTTCAGATAATTTGCGGAGAAGGTAGAGTTTTAGCCTGTAAAACCATTGGATTTAAAGAGATTAAAGCTCTGGTTTTAAAAAAACTCTCTCCCAAAGAGCTCTTACTTATTTCTTTAGAAAGCAATCTTTTCCGAAATCTGAATTTAGTAGAAAAAGCTGAATTTCTAAACAAAGCCATACCTCTTTTCACCTTAGACGAAATCCTTATTCTGATGAAAAAAATTAATCTTCCTCCTAATAATATATGGCTTAAAATTTTACTTGAAATAAATAAATTAGACATTGAATTTAAAAATTTAATCATTAATGATAAACTAAACCTTCATATTTTGCAATTTTTTAAATTTTTAAATGAAATAGAAAAAAAAGAGTTTTTGTTGGTGATAACTCGGCTCAATCTAAGTTTTAGCGAACAACGAGAGGTGTTGGAAAAACTTTTAGACCTAAAGCGCCGTTTAAGGTTAACTTCCTTATTACCTGAGGAGCTAAAAGATGCCTTAAACTATGAGGAGTTTAACCAGAGAAGAAAAACTTTTTTTGAAAGACTAAAAGAGCTTTATTACCCTAACTTATCCGCAAAAATGATGACTTTAAAACCCTATATTGAGAAATTACAAAAAAAACAGATAAACGTAAAACTATCTCCTTACTTAGAAAAAAAAGAAATAGAACTTATTTTTAAGGTTAAAGATAGTCAAGAATTCTCTCAAAAAATTGAGTTTTTAACTCAAAATGAAGAAGTTATCAAGAAAATTTTAGAAACAATCTAAAAACTTTAGGGTTGTAAGGTCTTTTGCCAGAGGTTGATGAAAAGTTCTTTAAAAACCTGATAAGGGTTTTTAAAATCTCTTTTTAAAGAAAGGTCTGCCTTATATAGTTCCTCAAACACTTGAGGAAGATTTTTTATTTTTTCTAAATGCTTTTTAAGGTTAAAGATTCGGTAGGGATGCCGTTCAGTTAACACTTTAGGAATTTCTACTATAGGGTCGGTTTTGATCTCCTCCCATTTTTTGGAAAATTGACTAAACCTTTCTTCTTTTTTCAATTCAGGGTGTTTTTCCAAAAATTCTGCTAATATCTGAAAAATCTTAAAAGATTTATACAGATAACTTAAAATTCTATGAGGTTCTTCTTTATGGTCCAAAAGTTGTGCAACTATCCTGTAGGCTTTCTCTGGGCCAGACTGAAAAAGACTTTCTTCCACCATAAAAAGCACTTCCTCTTCGAGAGGGATGGTTACGCTCCATACATCTTCTTCTGTAATCACAGCTCTTTCTTCAGTATATAGCAAAAGTTTATCAAGCTCATTTAAAAAATGATGATAATCTTTTCCTACCAAGGACAAAAAAAGTTCGGTGGTTTTTCTGTCCATAGTTTTTCCAGTTTCTTTAAGTTTGAGGATAAGCTCTGTTTCTAAGAAATCCTCCTCTTTTTTAAAGTTAAAAAAGACTATCGCCCCTTTTTGCAAGGCAAATTGATATAAAGGTCTATTTTCCTCAAATTTTTCTGCTATGATAAACCAGGTAAAAACAGAGGTTTCTTTTTCTAAGCTTTTTATTATCTCTTCCTCTTTAGAAAGTTCTATGTTTTCTCCTCCTAAGATTAAATAAACTTTTCTCAAACCAAAAAGTCCTTCCTGATATCCTTTTATCTTAGAAAAAGTCTTTTTATCTTCTTTATCGTTTAGGTTATAAACTTCTATGGTAGAACCTTTGTCCTGTAAAATATTATAGATTTCTTTTGCTTTTTCTTTACAAAGTTGTGGCTCTCCTATAAAAATGTAAACCGGAGCAATCCGTTTTTGTTTGGCAAGTTCTAAAACTTTTGAGAAGGTTAAAACTGGCATAACAAATTTAGCTTTCTAAGAGGGCTTGAATTTGGTCTGGTTTAATCAACCTTATTAGGTTGGTAGAACCAACCTTTCCTACAGGATATCCCATGGTTAAAACGAGCGTATCTTTTTTATTAATAAGCCTTTGCTGATAAGCCCTTACCAAAAATTCTTTTACCATACTGTCTATAGTTTTTACTTCAGAAAGCACAAAACAAGGATAAACCCCCCAAACTACCGTAAGACGTCTTAAGATTTCTTCATCATGTACATTGGCTAAAATCAACTCCTTAGGCCTGAACTTTGCTATCCGCATGGCAGAACTGCCAGATTTAGTAAAAACCACGATAGCTTTGGCTTTAACCTCAGAAGCTAAAACACAACTGCTATAGGCAATGGCAAAATCTGAGGACACTTCCTGATAAGTTTCTTTTAGATAAGGATACAGCTTTTCAGCTTCTTTGATGATTTTAACCATCATTTTTACACACTCTACAGGGAAGTTGCCTATAGCTGTCTCGTCTGAAAGCATCAAAGCATCAGCCCCGTCTAAAACCGCATTGGCGATGTCTGAAACGTCTGCTCTTGTAGGCATGGTAGAATCAATCATGGAGGTTAGCATTTGAGTAGCAATTATCACCGGTTTACCCAATTTTCTACCCTTTTCTACCAATACTTTTTGTATAACAGGAACTCGTTCGATAGGAACCTCTACCCCAAGGTCTCCCCTTGCAACCATAAGTCCGTCAGCTACCTCTAAAATTTCTTCTATGTTTTCAAGAGCAGTTTGTGTTTCTATCTTGGCAAACACAGGTTGCCCCTTGCCAAATTTCTCTATCACCTCTTTACAAGCTAAAACGTCTTCTTTTCTATTCACAAAGGAAAGGGCTACAAAATCTATTTCATTCTGAAGTCCGAACAAAAGGTCCTCTCTATCTTTGGGAGTAAAAGCCGGTATAGAAAGAGAAACACCAGGGAAATTAAGACCTTTTTTAGAAGAAATAACCCCTCCCTGCAATACTTCAGTAATAACTCTATCCTCTAAAACTTTAATCACTCTCAACTTAATTAAACCGTCTGCTACATAGATAAGGTCTTTCTCTTTTAGGTCTTCAAGGATTTCGGGATACTCTACAGAAACCTTAAAACAATCTCCTGTCTTTTCTCCCAAAATCTTGGTTTTATGTAGTTCAAGAATCTCTCCTGCATGGACTAAAAAGGGTTTTTTAACCTCTCCTATTCGGATTTTAGGGCCTGAAAGGTCTTGTAAAATACCTACCGGAAGTTTTAACTCTGCCGAAGCCCTTCTTATAAGCTTTATACTTTGCTTATGGTATTCATGGTCACCGTGAGAAAAATTTAACCTAAAAACATTAACCCCAGCCTTTATCAATTTTTTTATCAATGTAAGATTCTGGGTCTTGGGACCTATGGTGGCTACTATCTTGGTTTTTTTCATAGGTTAGGCTTTTTAAACTTTTTTAAATATTCAAAACATTCTTCTTCTGGCATAGGTTTGGCAAATAAAAATCCCTGAAAATAGTCACAACCTAACTCCTTTAAAACCTCAAATTGTTCTTTGTTTTCCACCCCTTCAGCTATGGTTTTAATGTTAAGTTTTTTAGCCAGTTTTATTATGGTTTCTAAGATAAAAAAAGTTTTCTTGTCTCTTAAGAAATCTCTGACAAAACTTTGGTCTATTTTTATAAAGTCTATCGGTAAATCTTTTAGATAATGTAAAGAGGAATAACCTGTCCCAAAATCATCTATCGATATGTTGATTCGATAAAACTTGAGCATTCTCAAAAGTTTGTTTGCTTTTTCTAAATTAGTGGCTAAAGCATGTTCTGTGATTTCAATCCCCAAGCAACAAGGTATGTTTTTTAACAAGTCTACCTTTTTAGAGAGTATTTCAAAAATGTGCATAGTTTCTAAACTTTTAGAAGAGATGTTGATTGAAACAGGTTTTTGAATTTTTACCAAGGTTTCTAAATTTTTATCTATACTTATTTCTTCAAAATCTTTCAAGTAAGGGCTGTTTTCTAAGTAATCTATAAAATCTCCTGGGTTAAAAACTTTTCCATCCGCTTTTATCCTAACCAGGGCCTCAAGCCCTGCAACCTCAAGGTCAGAAGTAAAATAAGGTTGATAGTAAAAAACAAAGAGATGTTCCTGAATAGCCTTTTTAACCAGATTTTCTACAAAAAATATGTTTTCTACGTGTTTTTCTACATAAGGATTAAAAATTTCTATGATGTTAGGCCCTTTTTTCTTTACCTCACTCAACAACACATTTGCTTTTCGCCAAATCTCAATAAAACTACTGCCATCTTCTGGATAAAAAACAATCCCTCCTTGAAACTCTAAAAACCCCCTTTTTCCTTGTTTTACTTCAATAGGTAAAGTAAAAATTTCTTGAATTTTTTTAATCAAATTATAGACATCTTTTTTTTCATAGTCTATCAAAAATAATGAAAAACTATCTCCTACCGGACGAGAGATTAAAGCATTAGGGAAAGACTCTTTCAACCTCTGAGCAACGGTTGTCAAAACTTTATCCCCTGCCTCAAGTCCGTAAAAATGGTTTATGTAAGAAAAGTTGTATATATCTAACAACACAAGGATACCTTCTTTCACCACCTGCAACAGGTCGGTTGTTTTTTGAGCAAATCCCTGGTAGTTTAACAAACCTGTAAGCAGGTCCTGAGTTAACATCTTTTGCTTTTCTATTTCAAAAATTATTTCTTTGGTGAGGTTTTTACCTAAGATGATAACTTTCTTATAATCGGCAAACTTAACTAAAGTTAATTTTATTTCTAAAAAACTTCGTTTTTTGGTTGAAGAAAGAGAAATAATCTTTTTTATAGTATTTAAACCCTTTAAAACCTGATTTATTTCTTCAGAGGTAATACCTAATAACTTAAATATGTTAACTTCAAAAGGGTCTTCCTCAAACTCAAGTTCATGGAAGGCAACCGGATTTAAGTATTCTAACTTTCCGTCTACATCAGCAATGATTAACATGTCTCCGCTTTGTTTGATAAAGTCGTTAAAAATTTGTATTCTTAAAAACAAGTCTATTTTTTTTAAGGCAAAAGAAAGGTTGTTTTTAAGTTCTTCTAACAGCTCAAAGTACTCTTCTGTAAAAAAGTTGGGCTCATCCGCCCAAAGCACCAAGATATAAGAAACCCGTTTTCCTTTCATTATAGGAACACTGCAAACCGATCGTACGTTTAAAGCCTTTAAGATCTCAGAAACTTCTTTAGGGTGATGATACTTTTCCACATCAGGTATTATGTTTATTCTTTTTTCGTGAAAAGCTTTATAAAAACTGAGGGTTTGATTTTCTAAAGAAAAAAGATAAGGATCAAGCCTATTTATAAAGCTTAGGGTTTCTGGATAATACAGAATAGGCTTAACTTTTTTGGTTAATTCATCTACCTCTCCTATCCAAGCCCCTTTCAATTCCAATACCTTGACCAAGGTTTTAACAACCTTATCAAACAACTCCCCTTCAGAATAACTTTCTATCAGTAAATGATTAATCTCTTTTAAAACTTTGATGAACTTTTTATGCCTTACCTCTGAGGTTATGTCTATTACTAAAGATAAACCTGCAAAATCCCCTTGAAAAACTATGGTATCTTCATAAACGTTAAACCACCTTTTTCTTCCTTGTTTAGTTTTTACAGGCACTTCATTGTAAACGGTGGAAAAAAACTCTCCTGTGCATCTTTTTTTTAATGTTTTCTCTTACCAACTTTTTAATCTTTTCCTCGAAAAAGAGATCTTCCATTTTATAGTCTTCTAAATCTTGAGGTTCGTGGTTTAGTCGTTTTAGGGCATATTCATTAGCCAACAAAATCTGGTCATCTCGGTAGATTAACATACCTAAGTATGGCGATTTATAAAAGGTTTCATAGATTAAGGCCTTTTCCCATAGACTTGACAAAAGTTCTGGTAATATGGCAAAGGTTTTTATAAACTGTTCTTCTTGGGAGATAAGATCAACCTCTAATCCCTTTAAGGTAAAGGGAGTTAGAAAAAAATCTTTTAACCATAGAAAATAAGGAGAACCTGGATTGAGCATAAAAAAATGTAGATCATGGTAAGAGATAGGTAACCAAAAGTTAGATCTAATTATTTCTTGATTAGTTTTTAAAAAATCTGCTGAGAATAAAGCCAGGTCTATATGTTTTTTTAAAAAAGAATTTTTAATCTCCTCTTGAGAGGGAAAAAAAATCGGCAAAATCCTGGTTAAAGAGATGGGAAACTCTTGATATAAGACTAAAAGCAGATTTATCAAACAACGCTTTTTTAAAAGTCCTAACTTGAAAAATTCTTTTTCTTTACCACTAAACTCTGAAAAATCCTTTCTACTTATTAAACAAAAGTTAGCATGCCCTAACCCTTTCGTCTTGGCTACAGGAACAAAACTTTTATTTACAGCCTCACAACTGTTAACAAAAGAGGCAAAATAGATGTCCGGAAGAGAAGAATCTAAATACCTAAGCTCCTCTTCCAGATCTCTGAAGATTTTTAGCTCGATCTTTAACCCTGTTTTCTTTACAATTCCATCAACAAGTTCTTCCCAAACTAAAGACCTATCCTTTTGACAATGACAAACCGCAAAAGTTAAAAAATTTTCCATAACACCTAAAAATTTTTTTTACAAGTATTTTAACATAATTTTTCTATGTACACAACCTAACCAAATTTTTGATAAAATTTTTAAAATCAGTATTGACGTCAAAAAAATTTTTCTTAAAATAAAATTTAAGTAGACTAAAAACATCTACTTAAGAGGGGAATTTTGGAATTTACAGCCGCACAGGACTATGCAATAAGGATGGTTCTTTATCTGTCTTGTATCTATTTATATCAAGGAAAAACGATCGCCTCTCGAGAAGAGATTTGTCGGACGATGGGAATACCTAAGGCTTTTTTAGCCAAGATTGCTCAGTTTTTAGAAAAGGCAGGAATTTTAACCATAAAAAGAGGTAAAACCGGTGGGTATCAGTTGTTAAAAAAACCCTCACAGATTTCTTTGTTAGAGGTAGTCGAAGCGTTTGAAGGCCCTATTACCTTTACTAGGTGTTTTATCAAAAAGGAACAATGTAAAAGAATCGAATTTTGTCCGGTAAACAAGGTACTGCATGAGATAAACGAGTGTTTTAGAGAAAAACTTTCTTCTTACACCTTTGATAAACTTGCAGAGGCAGAAATATTAGCCCTTAAAAAAGAGTAAACATAAAAACTAAAGGGGGGCTTTATGGATGTATTATGGTTGTCAAGGCTTCAGTTTGCAGCAGCAGCCATTTTTCATTTTTTGTTTGTACCCCTTACATTAGGTCTTTCTTTTTTGACTGCTATCTATCAAACCCTATGGCTTAAGACTGGAGATGAAGATTTTAAGCGGGCTGCCAGGTTCTGGGGTAAAATTTTTCTAATCAACTTTGGGTTAGGTGTAGTTACAGGAATAACCCTTGAGTTTCAGTTTGGAACCAACTGGCGTTATTATTCTGAATACGTAGGGGATGTTTTTGGACCTCTTTTGGCTATAGAGGCTACCTTAGCTTTTTTCCTTGAGTCTACTTTTATCGCGGTGTGGTGGTTTGGCTGGGATAGGCTTAGTCCTAAGGTTACCACCACTGCCATTTGGTTAACAGCTATCGCCTCAACCATTTCCGCGCTTTGGATTTTACTTGCCAACGGCTGGATGCAAAACCCTGTAGGTTTTGAGATAAGAAATGGAAGGGCAGAACTTACTGACTTTTGGGCCCTTTTAACTAATCCCTTTGGCTGGTCTCAGTTTTTCCATGTAGTCCCAGCAAGTTTTACCCTTGGCGGCTTTTTTGTTTTAGGTGTGTGTGGTTATCACCTTCTTAAGAAAAGAGAGGTAACCTTCTTTAAAAAATCTTTTAGAATAGCAGCTATTTGGACTTTAGTTTGGGCTATTATAGTGGTGGTGCTTGGGCATCATCATGGGGCTATAGTAGCTAAAACTCAGCCTACCAAATTAGCGGCGATGGAAGCTCTTTGGGAAACCAAAAAAGGTGCTGATTTTGCGCTTTTACTTATACCTGATGAAAAAAATGAACGAAACGTGGTAGAAACTTTTAAAATTCCAGGGATGGTAAGTTTACTTGCTTATCACAACTTTAACGCAGAGGTAAAAGGCCTTAAGGAATGGCCTAAAGAAGAAAGACCTCCTGTAGCCCTAAACTTCTGGAGTTTTAGGCTTATGGTTGGCCTTGGTTTTCTCTTTCTCTTTCTTGGTCTATGGGCTTGTATAAGAAGAAACAGTCCAGAAAACTGCCCTCTCCTTTTAAGACTACTTATAGTAAACATACCCTTACCTTATATCGCTTGTCAGCTTGGATGGATTGTAGCTGAGGTAGGAAGACAACCCTGGATAGTTTATGGGCTTATGAAAACTAAAGACGCAGTATCCCCTCTTTCTGTCAGTCAGGTAGCTATTTCTTTTCCGGCCTTTATCATAGTGTATGGAATTTTAGGTTTTGTGTGCTTTTGGTTAATCATTAAAACTGCGATTAAAGGACCTGAAAAAGAAGCGGTAAAAACCTTGGGATATTAAAATAAAAATTTAAAATAAGGGGGTGAAAAAATGGAAGGCAACATTTACCAAATAATATGGTTTGTTCTCTGGGCTGTACTTTGGACAGGATATTTTGTTTTAGACGGATTTGACCTTGGAGCAGGCTCAGCCTTCTATCTTCTCGGTAAGAAAGAAGAAGAAAAAAAGGCTATTTACCAGGCCCTTGGTCCTTTTTGGGACGGGAATGAAGTCTGGTTAATCACCGCAGGAGGGGCTACCTTTGCAGCCTTTCCTAAAACCTATGCCGTTATGTTTAGCTCCCTTTATTCAGCCCTACTTTTATTGCTATTTTCTCTTATCCTTAGAGGTGTTTCTATAGAATACCGCAATAAATACGACAAACCTCTCTGGAAAACCTTATGGGATTTAGGGTTTTTCTTGGGAAGTATATTGCCACCTTTTCTTCTTGGGGTAGCCTTTGCCAACATTTTTCAGGGTATACCTATAGATGAAAAGGGTATATATCACGGCTCTCTCTTTACCTTACTTAATCCTTTTGGAATTTTAGGAGGAATTCTTTTTGTGTTTTGTTTTGCTGCTCATGGTTGTAATTGGATAGCCTTTAAAACAAACGGAGAGCTATCAGAAAAGGCAGCTACTCTTTCTAAAAAGTTTACGGCTGTCACTCTGATATTGGCTGGACTATTCTTTTTTGGTGCCTATCTTTCAACCAACCTCTGGCAAAATTACTTTAACTGTCCTTTACTTTTAGTCTTCCCTGTATTATCCTTAGCAGGTTTTTTAATGATATTTCCCTTTTTAATCAAGAAAAACTTCTTAGGGGCTTTTTTAGCTTCAGCTGTAGGTATCTCGGGTTTTTCTGCTTGGGGTTTTGCTGGCCTTTTCCCCAACATGCTCCCCTCTTCTCTTAATCCTGCCTGGAACCTAACCATCTATAACAGCTCTTCAAGCCTTCTCACCCTTCAAATCATGACGATAGTAGCCCTGATTTTTGTCCCCATAGTACTGGCTTATACTTTTTGGGCTTATAAAACCTTTAGTTTTAAAATTTCCTCTAAAGAAATTTAGTTTTAACAAGAGGGAGGCAGTTTTAAATTGCCTCCCTCTTTCCAGCGTAATAAGGTATTACCGTTATCCCAAAAGCTAATCTGAAAATCTCTCCTTCACACTCACACTTAATTGATTTACTTTCTTTCTCAACCTCTGTATATCTAACATCTTTGCTACACGAACTATTTCTATACCCCTCTAATTTTTTTCTTTAGATGAATAGTTTGACGGTAGGAGATACATTAGTGAGTATAAATTTTTTCCATAAAAATTATTATTTTTTCAGAATAAAAAACTTTTAATCAAAAAGAAGAAAATTAATTATAATTTTGCGGCATTTAAACTTTAAAATAATATCTAACATTTTAATTTTGGACTTACAACACACAAAAATAGGCTTGACTTTTTATAAAAAATTCTATATAAACTTAATTAAAAAAGGTAAGTAAGTACAAACATATCAAAAATAGGAGGTGTGCTATGTACGGGTATGCTGGGAAAATTTTAAGAATTAACCTCACCAATCAAACCATTAAGGTTGAAGATTTAAATGCTGAATGGGCTAAGAAGTATATTGGAGGAAGAGGGCTTGCGAGTAAGTATTTATATGAGGAAATAGACCCTAAAGTAGACCCCTTTAGCCCTGAAAACAAGTTGATAATTACTACAGGTCCTCTTACCGGTACCTCTGTCCCTACAGGTGGAAGATATATGGTGGTTACTAAATCTCCTCTGACAGGGGCCATAGCTTGTTCTAACTCCGGAGGTTTTTTTGGTGCTGAACTTAAAGCTGCTGGTTATGACATGATAATCCTTGAAGGTAAAGCTCCCAAACCAGTCTATATCACCATAGAAGACGATAAGGTTGAGATAAAGGATGCTACCCATCTCTGGGGAAAGTTAGTTTATGAAACTACCGACCTTTTAAAACAAGAATATGGAGATAAGGCCAAAGTCCTTGCGATAGGACCAGCAGGGGAAAAATTAGTAAGGATCGCTGCGGTGATGAACGATTATGATAGAGCAGCAGGAAGGTCTGGAGTGGGTGCTGTTATGGGGTCTAAAAACGTAAAAGCTATAGTAGCCAAAGGTAGTAAGGGTGTTTCTGTGGCTGACGAACAAAAAGTAAAAGATGTAGTAGCAAGCAAGATAAAAATCATTCGTGAAAACCCTGTAACTGGAGAAGGACTTCCTGCCTACGGAACAGCCATCTTGGTAAACATAATAAACGAACATGGTATCTTTCCTGTGGCTAACTTTCAAAAAGCCTATACCCCTGAGGCTGATAAGATAAGTGGAGAAACCATGGCTAAAACTATTTTAACTAAAAAACATGCCTGTTTTAGATGTCCTATAGCCTGTGGAAGGGTGGTAAGGTTAAAAGACGGAAAAGAGGTTGGTGGGCCTGAGTATGAAACTGTATGGTCTTATGGAGCCAACTGTGAGGTTTATGACTTAAATGCTATTTCTGAGGCTAACTACTGGTGTAATCAGTATGGGTTAGACACCATCTCTACAGGTGCTACCATAGCAGCTGCTATGGAACTTTATCAAAAAGGATACATCAAAGACGATGAGATAGCTAAAGATGGATTATCTCTTAAGTTTGGAGACCCAGAAGCAATCGTAGGCTGGACGATAAAGATAGGAAAAAGAGAAGGATTAGGAGATAAATTGGCAGAAGGTTCTTACAGGTTGTGCGAGGCCTACGGTGCTCCCGACCTTTCTATGAGTGTTAAAAAACAAGAATTACCTGCCTATGACCCAAGAGGGGTTCAAGGACATGGTTTGGTTTATGCCACAGCCAACAGAGGTGGATGCCATGTGAGAGGATACCTTATCTCTGCTGAAATTTTAGGTATTCCTCAAAAACTTGACAGGTTCTCTACAGAAGGCAAAGCTGAATGGGCAAAAATTTTCCAGGACCTGACTGCAGTTATAGATTCTCTTGGGATGTGCCTTTTCACCTCTTTTGCTTTAGGGCTTAAAGACTATGTAGACCTTATGAATGCCGTTTGTGGTACTGACTACACAGAAGAAACCCTTCTTGCTGCAGGAGAAAGAATCTATAATTTAGAAAGACTATTTAACCTAAAAGCCGGTATAGACCCATCTCAAGATACCCTTCCCAAGAGGTTGCTTGAAGAACCAATCCCTGAAGGCCCTTCAAAAGGTGCAGTACATAAGCTTTCAGAGCTGTTACCTAAATACTACGAGGTAAGAGGTTGGGACGAAAAAGGTTATCCTAAGGAAGAAACCCTAAAAAGATTAGAAATCTAAGAATTAAAAGAGTTAGCTGTAGAAATAAAAAAGGGCTTCGGTAAAAATTTACCGAAGCCCTTTTTAACGATCGATCCTTTCCCAACATTCCTTATATAGGAGGTATTTCTTGATTTTTGAAAAACTATACTTAGAACTTACCAACAGATGTAACCTTAATTGCAAAATCTGTTATCGTCATGGCTGGGAAGAAACCTTACAAGATTTGGATTTTTTTCTTTTAGAAAAAATTTATAAGGAAATAAAAGATATAGATTTAAAAGAAATAGTCTTAGGGGGTATAGGAGAACCTCTATTCTATCCTTATATAAACGAGACGATCGAGCTGTTTTCTAAGTTTAATCTTACGCTAACTACCAACGGAAGTCTGTTAAAAGATGACCTGTTAGAAATAGTTGCTACTAAAATAAAAAAATTGGTGGTCTCTATCGACGGTAGTTTTGAAGCTTACGAAAAGATACGAGGATATCCCTTAACCCATCTGATAGAAAACCTTAAAAACCTAAATAAGATTAAGCAAGAACTCAGGTCTGAATACCCCTTTTTATTGGTAGAATTTGTGTTATCCAAAGAAAACCAAGAAGAACTTCTTAAGATGATAGACCTTTGTGATGAAATAAAAGCCTATCAACTTATCATTTCTCAGCTTGTGCCTCAGGTAGAAAGCAATAAAGATAATATACTCTATAAAAAGTACCTTAACCAAGAACTCAAGGATCTGTTTGAAAAGGTTAAACTTTATGCTTTAAGGAGTGGGTTAAAATTGGTTTTGCCTAAGGTTGAGCTTAAGACTGAAAGATATTGTCCTTTTATCGAGGAAAAAGCTTTGGTAGTAGGGTCAGACGGCAAGGTTTATCCTTGCTACCGGTTTTCTCATAACATGACAGAATACGTTTTTGGTAGGAAAAAACGTATATACAAACATCCCTTTGGAGACTTAAGAGAAAAAAGTTTAAAAGAAATTTTTCAAAGTCCTCAATATAGAGATTTTTACTATAGAATCTATGCAAACAGATACCCCTCTTGTATCGATTGTGATCTGGTAGATGGCTGTGAACTGGTAAAAACCTCTGAGTGCGATTGTTATGCCTTGATGCCTTCCTGTGGAGACTGTTTGTGGAGCAGAGGTTTTGCCCTATGTCCTTAAAATTGCAGGAGGTTTAAACATGATAAAGGTTAAACTTTTTGCCACCTTAAGAGAAGGAAGAGCAAATGAAATTGACTTTAAATTTTTTCCAGGTATAAACGGGAGATTTATCCTTGAAAAACTTAACATCCCAGAAAAACAGGTAGCCATATTTTTGGTCAACGGAAGAGATTACTCCTTAGACGAACCGCTTTCTGACGGTGATGTTATTGCCATTTTTCCACCGGTTGGAGGAGGTTAATCCTTGATAGCAAAAAGATATTTAAGAAACTTTAAAATGCTTTCCTTAGAGGATCAAGAAAGATTAAAAAAAACTAAGGTGTTGGTTGCTGGATGTGGAGGCCTTGGTGGATATGTGGTTGAAATGCTTGCAAGACTTGGTATAGGATGGATAACTGTGGTTGATGATGAGGTCTTTGAAGAAACCAACCTAAATAGACAGCTTTTTAGTACAGTTAATACTCTTGGGAAAAAAAAGGCTTTGGTAGCTAAAGAACGAATTTTAGAGGTTAATCCTGATGTAGTAGTAAACCCTATTTTAACCAGAATAGAGGAAAAAAACGCAAAAGAGGTGGTTTCTGGTCATGAGGTAGTGGTGGATGCCCTTGATAGCATCCCCCATAGAATCCTTCTTGAAAGTGTGTGTGAAGAACTAAAAATACCTCTGATACATGGTGCGGTAGCAGGATGGTATGGTCAGGTTACAACCGTTTTGCCAGGAGATAGAACTTTATCTATGGTCTACAAAAATCATAAAGAAGGAATAGAAAAAGAATTAGGGACCCCTTCTTTTTCTCCTGCTGTGATAGCTGGGATTCAGGTGTGTGAGGTATTAAAGGTAATCTTAAACAAAGGAGAGCCTCTTTCCAAGAAACTTTTATACATAGATCTCCTTAATCAAGAATATCAGAAAATAGAGTTGCATTTTTAAGAAAGTTTTGTTTAATTAAATGATTATGAGACATGGTGGATGGTGTTGGAAAAAACATGGGTTTAAAGAATGTGGTTTAAGAAAAACTCAGGCAAGAGAAGCCTTAATTAAACTTCTCAGTCAAACAGAAGGCCATCTTACAGCCGAAGAAATTTTCTGGAAGCTAAAAGAAGTATTACCTGGTATAGGTCTGGCTACTGTATACCGAACTTTAGAACTTCTCACCCAGCTTGGCATAATAAAAAAATTAGACTTTCAAGAAGGTAAAGCCCGTTTTGAATTCATAAAACAGGAAGAAAGAGACCATCATCATCTTATATGCAAAGTTTGTGGTAAAATTATTAACTACCCGCCTTCTGAGGAATATCAGGTTTTAAAGGATTTAACCCAAAAGATAGAACAAGACTTTGACTTTAAGGTTGAAACCTTAGAAATTCAAGCCTATGGTGTTTGCAAGGACTGCAAAAAACCGTAAAACTAATCTTTCTTAACTGCCTCTTTTTTTGTTTTTATGAAGTTCTCAAAACTTTTCTCTTTTTTCAAACAAATTTCTCTTGACTTTTATCATTTTTTAAATATTAAAAAATATAAAAACTTTTTAGTAACTTTTAAAAGTTAGGAGGTAACAGGATGTTTGATAGTTTAAACAAGAACCTAAGGTTAAGGTGGAAGCTTACCATACCTTTGGTTTTAGTTCTTTTTATAGGAATTGAAATTACTGTTTTTGTAACCAGTTATAGTTTATATTATATAAATCTTCATCAAGCTAAAACCAAAACCTTCCCCCATTATGCTAAAGCTGTAAAAGAAGCCTTAATCAAGGACATGGCAAACCCTAACTACAAAGAACTAAAAAATTACTATATATCTTCCCTTGGTAACGTGAAAGTCTTAAGAAGTCCCAAGCTTGAGGCTCAATTTGGAGAGAATAAAGAAGAATCTTTTGATTTACTGTCAAAAGAGAAAGAAGCCGTGTTAGCTGGTAAACAACTTTTCATCAAAGAAAAAGATGTTTTAAAAGGAATTTATCCTCTTAAAGCTGAAAACAGATGCTTAAGTTGCCACAAGGTAAACGAAGGGGAGGTTTTAGGAGCTCTGGTGTTAACCCTCCCGTATAATGATATCTTTTCTATCATCACTAAAACTCAAATCACTTACGGAGTGCTTGGGTTTTTAGGAATCATAGGAGGCTTCTTAGCGGTTTATATAGCTTACATTGTCTCCCATAAACCTTTAGACCGTTTAGCCTTGGTGTTACAAAAAATGGCTGAGGGGGATCTAACGGTAAAAGTGCCTTATATAGACTATAAAGACATCACCGGAAGGGTAGCAAGAAGCATTCACAAGCTACTTACCGCTTTTATCGAACTTAACGAAAAATCACTTTCCTATTCTCATCGCTTAGCTGAGGCAACAGACGAAAACTTTAAATATGTAGATAAAACCTCTGAGAATACAAAACAGTTAGCAACTCAAGCCTCCCAAATAGCGGCAGCTATTGAGGAAATGACAGCTACCATCGGAGACATCGCTAAAAATGCAACTTCTGTGTCAGACTTAGCCTCTCAAAACATAGAGGTTGCCTTTGAAGCCCAAACCCTTTCAGAAGAATCAGGTAGGATTGTTTTAAAAGCTAATCAGGAAACTATGGCCCTAAAGCAGGTGATGGATAGCTTAAATCAAAGGGCTGAAGAAATCGATTACATCGTCCAACTGATAAAAGATATAGCAGACCAAACGAACCTCCTTGCACTTAACGCAACGATCGAGGCGGCGCGTGCTGGGGAGCATGGAAAAGGTTTTGCGGTGGTAGCTGATGAGATAAGAAAGTTAGCTGATAGAACATTAAAGGCTACCCAAGAAATCGCAGAAAAAATAGGTAACATCCAGCAAGATACTCACCAAGCCTTTACCAAGATGGAAACTACCGCTAAAGAGGTGGATAATGCCTTAGCCTCTTTAGAAAAGGTAAAACAGGTCTTAAACCAAATCGTAACCTCTTCTCAAAACGTTAAAGATGCTATCTCTCAAATCGCTGCTGCCACAGAACAACAGTCTGTTGCCAGTGAAGAAATCAGTAAAAACGTCGAAAAAGTAGCCAAACTTTCGTCTGAAATAGATGGTTTTATAGAAAAGTTAGGACAATCTATCTATCACCTAATTTTGATTTCATCTGATCTAAGGCATACCGCAACCTCAGTGGTTACTCAAAAATTAAAAGAAAGCCTTTTTGACATCTTTAAAGGAGACCATGAAAGGATGTTTTTAAGAGTTAAGTCTCATCTAAAAGGTTGGGATAAACTCAACCCTGAACTCATAGGAAACTACGAAAGCTGTGGTATAAATAAATGGTATTATGGGGAGGAAGGGGCTAAATTCAGAAATATACCTGTATTTAAGGAGTTTGAAGAGGTTCATAAACGTTGTCACCTATTAGCTAAAGAACTTATTTTAGCTTATGATTCCAGACAAACGGAAAAAGTTAAAGTTTTAGAACAAGAGCTTGAACAAAATAGCCAAAAATTAAGAGATTTATTAAACAAAATGGAAGAAATCTATCTATCTGAGCTTAAAAAAGCCTAAGATTACTCCCTAAAAGGGATGGCTAAGTTTCTGATATGAGCTTCTTTCTCTCTCCAGTCTTTTAGTGTTTTTACCCAAAGGTCTAAGTATATCCTCTTTCCTAAAAGGAACTCTAATTCTTCTCTTGCAAGGGTGCCTATCTTTTTCAACATCTGGCCTTGTTTCCCTATGATGATACCTTTTTGAGAATCTCTTTCGATAAATATCGTTGCCTGGATATAAAGCAAGTTTTTTTCTTCGTCTTTCTTTATCTGTTCCACTTTAACCGCGGTACTATAGGGTATTTCCTGATAGGTTAGTTGGAAAATTTTTTCTCTAATTATCTCTGCCACCAGAAGACTTAAAGGTAAATCGGTAACCCTTTCTGGTTCATAATAAAAAGGACCTTCTGGCAAGAGTTTCACCAACTCATCGATGATCCTTTCGATTCCATCATTTTTCAAAGCAGAAACTGGGATGATGGCCTTAAAGTCGTGTAGTTTAGAAAAATAGTCTATCATAGGAAGAAGTTCGCTTTTTTTGATAAGATCTATTTTATTTAAAACCAAGATGGTAGGCTTGTTGGCTTTTTTGATGATGTCTAAAAGTCGTTCTTCTTCAGGTAATCTATGGGTCACATCTACTACCCATAAAATGATATCTACTTCTTCTAAAGCCTCTAAAGCTTCTTCTACCATCATTTTATTAAAAAGAGACTTTGCGTCATGGATCCCTGGAGTATCTATGAAAACTATTTGATAGTTATCTTGGGTAAGAACACCTCTTATGTTAAACCTGGTAGTTTGCGGTTTTGGACTTACGATAGAGACCTTAGTGCCTATTATATGATTTAATAAAGTTGATTTTCCAACATTAGGGAACCCCACGATAGCCACAAACCCAGATCTGGTTTTAGACTCTTTTGTTTCCTCAAAACTTTTAGTTTCTACACTCATATGTAAACACCTCGGTATTTAAAATTTTTCTATTTAAAACAAACCTCTTTCCACAAACAGTCTATACAAGCTTTATGTTTCCATTCATCCCAAACCTTAGAAAGCTTGGTTTTTACCTCTGCTTTTTCTATCAAAAAACCTGGTTTTAAGTTAAGAAGCTCTAAGGCTAAACGATCTTTTTGAGGTATCTTATCACTAAGTTTACAAACTTGGCCTTCAAGATAAGGGCAGGCTTTACAAACCACGTCAGGGCCTTCAACGATAACCACAGGAGATTTTTCCCAAGCCTCAACCACCTTGTTTAGGTTTTCTACAAAAGCTTCATTATATCCTAAACCTTTGTAGAATTGTAAACAAATTAGATGATGCCCTCTAAGCTCCACCTTTTATATACTCCTCCTTTTCTTCTGTCTTCAATTGTTTTAAAGCTTTTTTGGCTGCAAGATTTTCTGCTTCTTTTTTCGAAGGGCCCTTGCCTTTACCTAAGATTTGTCCATTTATTTTTACCACCACCTCAAACTTAGGGTTATGAGGAGGTCCAGAAACAGAAACTACTTCATATTCAGGTCTTTCGTGATACTTACTTTGTAAAAACTCCTGTAGTTCTGTTTTGTAATCATATCCTATAGTCTTTGGTAACCTTAATAAATAAGGTTTAAACCATGTTTTAACCTTTTCACAGGCAACTTCAAGCCCACTTTCTAAAAAGATAGCCCCTATAAGGGCTTCTAAAGCTCTAGCAGCTATATTCTCTTTGCTTTTTAAGTCGAGGTGTTGCTCCCTTTTACCTAAATAAAGGTAGTCTAAAAGATTTAATTTTTTGGCTACCTTTATCAAGGTTGCCTTACACACAAGGTATGCCCTTTTTTTAGTAAGTACACCTTCCTGATCTTTTTGGTATTTATGAAAAATCCACTGAGAAATGCAAAGATTTAACACAGCATCTCCCAAAAACTCAAGTCTTTCGTTATCTTCTAAAACTAATTCTTTATGACTTATCTTGTAAGACCTATGGGTTAAAGCAGTCTTTAAAAGTTCTTTATTACGAAATTGAAATTCTATTATTTTTTCCAGTTCTTCTAAATCTTTTTCCATAGATTAACACCATCACCGAGCAACCAAAAAGGCATGCTTAAACCTTTGTTTTTTTAGCGTCTGTGAAAGAGCTAAGGCCTGTTGTAAATCATTGCCTAAATAAACCTGCACCCTATAGAAGATACAGTCTCCTTTAATAAAAGGTTCTATCTCCACCTTAAAGGACTCTTTTTCTAATTGTCTCTTAAATTGTAAGGCATTTTCTCTTTGTTTAAAAGATCCTACCTGAAGATAAAACTCTCCTTTATTAAAATCAGGAATAGAAGTATATACCATTTGATCGTCCTTGATTTCTCCTTCTCCCAGAGCCACGATTTTAACCTTAGCTGTTCCTTTACCGATAAGTCCCAACTCTTTAGCTGCAGCATAACTAAGGTCAAGACATCTTTCTCCTACAAAAGGACCTCTATCATTAACCCTTACCACTACCTGCTTTCCGTTTTCAAGGTTGGTGACCAGAAGATAGGTTCCCATAGGGAGTATCTTATGGGCTGCGGTATAATCATACATGTTGTATATTTCTCCACTTGCGGCAAACTCACCATGAAAACCTGGTCCATACCAGGAAGCCAAACAAACTTCTTCATATCCCTTTGCCGAAGGCAAAGGGTAGTAAGTTTTACCATTAATGGTATAAGGTTTTAACCAGCCTGGTAGGGTTGAAGAGGGGGGTGGGTGACTGTATTCATCATGAAAAACTACTGGTTTAGGAGGTTTAGCACATCCGGTAAGAAACAAACAAAAACCCAACACCCAGATTAACCTTCTTACCATAAACTATCTCTTAGCTAAGGTCTGAGCAACCTTTTTGGCAAAATAGGTGATGATAAGGTCTGCTCCTGCTCTTTTAATGGCTATCAAACTTTCAAACATGATCTTTTCTTCATCAAGCCATCCCAACTTAGAAGCAGCCTTTATCATGGCATACTCTCCGCTAACCTGATAAGCAGCCAACGGATGATTAATTTCTTGTCTTATTGTTTTTATTACATCTAAATAGGGCATAGCAGGCTTAACCATCAAAATGTCTGCACCTTCTTGAACGTCTAAATAAGCCTCTCTTAAAGCCTCTCTTATGTTGGCAGGATCCATCTGATATGACCTTCGGTCACCAAACTGAGGGGCTGACTCAGCAGCCTCCCTAAAAGGCCCATAAAAAGCCGAACAATATTTAACTGCATAGCTCATGATAGCTACGTCAGTGAACCCTGCTTCATCAAGAGCTTCTCTAATCCGCCCTACCCTTCCGTCCATCATGTCCGAAGGAGCAACTATGTCAGCACCTGCCTTGGCATGAGAAACAGCAATCTTAGCAAGTTGCTCTAAGGTGGCATCATTATCCACCGTATGATTTTTGATTATTCCACAATGTCCATGAGAAGTGTATTCACAAAGACAGACGTCTGTGATAACTACAAGGTCAGGAAACTTTTCTTTTAAAGTCCTAACAGCTTTTTGAACAATGCCATCTTTAGCATAGGCTGAACTACCTACTTCATCTTTTTTATCAGGTATGCCAAAAAGAAGAACTGCTTTAATCCCTAACTCTACCACCTGTTTTACTTCCTCTATAAGTTGATCCAAAGAAAACCGGTAAACCTCTGGCATAGATCTTATTTCTTGTTTTACCCCTTTACCCTCGCACACAAAAAGAGGATAAATCAAATCATCCACCGTAATGATGGTTTCTCTGACCAAAGAACGGATGTTTTCGTTCTTTCTTAGTCTTCTTGGTCTATACTCAGGGAAAAACATTTTTCCTCCTATTCAAAACTCAAGGCTTTTTCTAACAGATGATAAAAAATTTTCAAATCTTCCTTATAGTTTTCTGTAAGATGTATAAGGATAACTGGTTTTTTCTTTTCTACCAGAGACTTAAAATCTCCACAAGCTTGAGCGAACTGTTGATCCCAAAAGGTATACCCTTCTCCTGGGATTATCTGCTCAGGGTTTCTACCTTTTCTGGTAAAAATCATAAACCTTGAAAGAATAGGCCCACCTTTATGCATCTGTCCTGTAGAATGCAAATACCTTGGTCCAAAACCAAAAACGGTGCTACAATTTCTTCTTTCGCGAACAAGGGTCCTAAAATCCCTAAAAATGTCTTCGATCTCAGAAGTAGGCGGAAGATAAGCCAAAAATCCCACGTAACTCCAAGGAGAAAAATCCTTAAAAAACTTTTTAAGCAAAGCTGAAAACCTAGGAAACTCAATAGATATAGTATCTTCATAATAAAAACTAATACCTGTAGATTCGTCTAAATAAAGTTCTATACCAAAATCTTTATCTTGTTTAAATTTTTCTAAAAAATTTCTAGTTTTTTCCTTGGTAAGCACCACATCCGGCTCATCAAAAGGATTTAAAGTAAGAAAATAACCACAAAGGGCTATGGCTAACATCCAGCGAAAAGCTTCGGCAAAAATTTCATATCTTTCATCCAAAACATAAGTTTTTACCCTAAAACCTTCTTCTGTGAGGTCTGAGATCAACCTTTGATAAATTTTTTCTCTTCCTTTAAGGGTAAGATAGATAAAAGTTCTATCATTTCCATAAACAGTAGGAGACCCTGGAGATTCTCCTACTATGGGAACTAATCCTGTTAAGTTCTTCCCTAAACTTTCAGCTAAGAGTTGCTCTAACCATAAAGCAAAGGGCTTAAGCAATGGATCTGTAATAAAAGAAATTTTATCCTGCCCCTGCACATAAGCCTCTACCAAAAACTCAGCCAAAGAAGCAGCTAAGTTATATCCCCAAGGAATGTCTGCATGACAAGCCTCATACATCTTTTGGGCATAGCTTAAGGCTTTATTCAGATCAAGACCCATCAAAGCAGCAGGTAAAAAACCAATTTCAGAAAGGGCGGCATATCTTCCACCTATACAAAGAGGATGGGGGAAAACCTTTCTAAAACCAAGCTCTTTAGCCAGTTCTTCAAGAGGAGATCCCTGATCGGTTAGAGCTACAAAATGATTACCAGGGTTTAAGCCCTTTTCTTCTAATTTCTGCCAAAAATACTTTAAATGAGAAAGGGTCTCTAACGTAGTCCCCGATTTAGAAACGATAAAAAATAAGGTTCTTTCTAACGGTAAGTTTTCTACTTGCTTAATAATCTCTGGGTCGTTGGTATCAACCACCAAAAATTGAGGATAGCCTGGCTGAGGACCAAACATCTGACCTAACACCAACGGAAAAAGAGCAGAACCACCCATCCCACACCAAACTATGTGAGAAAACTCACTTTTTACCTCTTCTGCAAAAGCCTGATAATTTTTTATTTTGGGTAGAATAGGAGTAACTCCGTCTATCCAATCTAAACGTTTTTTTATCTTTTCTTGAATTGCTGGGTCAGAGCTAAAAAGAGAGGCATCTTTTTGAAACAACCTTTGTAAAAGTTCTTGCTTTTGTTCGTTAGACAGGGTTCTCGGACGTTTGATGTGTCCAAAATCTCGATAAGTTTTAACAATCTTGGGAGGTTGAGACATTTAAAACTCCTTTTGGGTTGATTTATCCAAGTATTTTAAGAAAAAAGAACGATTTGTCAAGCCAATCAGAGGGCATCCAAAAATACTTTATCGTTCTAATACAAAAGGACTGACTATTTCTTAGCCCTTAGTTTTACCTTACAGCTCTTTGATCTATGGTAACTTCTGCTATATACAAAATTTTTTATGTCAGAAAATCAAAAAAGAGAATAAAATTTTTTAGACCTCTACACGTTGAGGGTTGCATTTTTAGAAATATATGTTATCTTTATGTTTATAACGTGGGGCTGTAGCTCAGCACGGTTAGAGCGCCTGCCTGTCACGCAGGAGGCCGCGGGTTCAAGTCCCGTCAGCCCCGCCATTTTTTCTACACACCTTAACTGTTGGTCCTTTTTTAGTTCATATACTTAAGATACTAATTAAAACCTTTAAAGGCTTGACAATTGTTTAGTTCCTTGAGTTGACTTTATCTAACTTTATCTAAAGTTGGCTTATTCTTTGTAAATACTTGTCCATATCAAACTTTCTCCTAAGTCTGTATCTGATTTTTCCAAAAATTTTTCTTTCTGGCCAAGGATGGTCGCAAGTTCCAAAACACCAAGATATTCCCAAATATCCATTTGGGTCCTTTCCATCTAAGGAGTACTTAAATAACAGGCTATGTTAAAGGCTTCTTTAGGGTGAGCTGCCCACTCGATCAACTTTTTACACCAATACATTCTCATGTAGTTATGCATTTTCCCAGTCTTCAGAAGTTCCTTTTGTGCAGCACTCCAATAACTATCATGGGTGTTGGCTTCTTCTAAATCCTTTAGGCTATATAAATATTCTCGCCTGTCGTTTAAGTGTTCTTCTAAAGTCTGTCTGGCCCAATTGGGGATTCCTTCAAACTCGTTGTACAAGGGGTTGTAATAGCAAAAGTTGCGTGCAAGTTCTCTCCACACTATCAGTTCGTTAAAAAAAAGCCTCTACATTTTCATCCCTTTTGTCATAAAACTTAAGAACTTCTAAAACAACCCTAACTGGAGATATTTGTCCAAAATGCAAGTATGGGCTTAAGTCTGATTGATAGTTATAACCAGGGTTTGATCGAAGGGCCTTATACCTGTGAAGCCTTTCTCTTATAAAAGTTTCTAATCTATTAAAAGCTTCCTCCTCTCCCCCACGAAAATGTTTGCTTACTTCTTCTACGCTTTTATCTATATTTAATCTCTTGATTAGTTCTTCGACCTCTTTTGGATGTTCTTCGTTAAAACCAAAGTGTCTCATCTGTCTCAGGAAAAAAAGGGCTTTTATGGCTTGAGTAAGGCCAGGGAAATCATCACTCACCATTACCATAACCCTCTTTTAACTCCCCTCTTTATCAAATCATTAAGTATCTGAAGCCAGTCCTCCTTCGTCTCTGAACCAAAATAAATGTAGATATTATAAATAACTGCTTTTCTGATTCTGTTGGCTTCGGTATCTTTTATCTGAGTATGATAAGCGTCTATAAACATAGCAAACAAATTTTCTGGCAATTCTTTGGTTTTTAATTCTTTGGCTTGGTTATACAATTCTTCTTTAATTTCTTCTATTTGTTCTGGAGAGTAGGGGAGTTTCATAGATTGCAAGAGGGCTTTGATTTTATTGGGGGAGTAGCTTTGGAGAACGAGGTTAAGGATAAAGTCCTAGAAGGATTCATCAGCTTTTTGCCATTCAGGAGGAAGAATAGCAGGTCTGAATTCAGATCTTCTATCTCTTGGGACAGAGATACCAAGGTTACCTAAGAAACAGGCAAGTTGTCTTTCATAGTAACCATTAGCTTTATTATCAATACTATCTCTAAGGAATATTTCTCTTTCTTTTTTCATGAGAGCGTTTAAGAGGAGTGCAGCAGCCATTTTGATACCCTCTTTTGATTCAATTTTTGAGATTTCACTTAAAACTTTTTCTAAATCTAAGTCTAAGTTTTCCATTTTACAGACCTCCTGGTTAGTTTAGTCTTTTAGGTTTTATGTTATCATTAATTTAAAAAATATTAAAAATTTTTATTATGCCTCTAAAATATTTTATTAAGCCACACAATTTATATTCTACTCCCAAAAGTAACTAAGGAATATGATTTTTAAAGTCTGCAAATTACAGGAAAATTTTTGATTTTATTCTCTATCAGCAAATTTACAGACCTCGTAGTTAGTTGACTTTTTTAAGTTTGATGTTATCGTTATAATTAAAATTATATTCTAATCCTAAAATTCCTTCACAGGAGGAAAACCATGTTTGAAAGGAAAATAAACATCTATGAGGTGTTTGAGGTTAAGGGTAGAGGAATCTGTTATTTTGGGGTAGGTGCTCTAAAGAAGATGAAAGACATCGCAAAGGAACTTGCAAGCCAAGACATTAAGCGAGTGCTTGTAGTCACGGGTAAAAGCGCCTATAGAACTTGCGGGGCCTGGGACGTGGTGGTGAAGTGCTTTAACGAGACAGGAATAGAATATATCCATTACGACGGAATTACTCCCAATCCCACAGTGCAAGAGATAGACCAGGCAGTGAAGCTTGGGCTTGAGTTTGGGGCTCAAGCTGTTCTCGGGATCGGCGGAGGTAGTCCAATTGATTCCGCCAAGGCGGTAGCGGTACTCCTTGAGCATCCTGGAGTGTCAGCGGAGAAACTTTTCACCGGTGAATTCATGCCGGAGCGGGCAAAGCCCATCCTTGCCATCAACACCACGCACGGAACAGGCACAGAAGTCGACCGTTATGCAGTGGCCTCAATAGTTGAAAAAGGCTACAAGCCTGGTATAGGGTTTAATTTCACTTATCCCCTTTACTCCATTGATGACCCAACGCTCACAACCTCTCTATCTTACGAGCAGACCCTCTACACCACCGTTGATGCTCTCAATCACGTAATTGAGGCTTCCACTTCACAGCTTCGCAACCCATACACCGTTCTTCTTGCCAAGGAGACTGTGAGGATCATCGCTCACTATCTACCTCAAGCCTTAATCAAGCCTGATGACCTAAACGCCCGTTACTGGTTGCTCTATGCGTCAATGCTTGCTGGGATAGCTATTGACACAAGCATGACGCATCTCACTCACGTGCTTGAACACCCTCTAAGCGCGCTGAAACCAGAACTTGCTCATGGCCACGGACTTGGAATTCTCCTTCCTTCAGTGCTGTTGGAAATCTATCCTGCTATGCCTGAGATCCTTGCGGAAGTCTTAAGTCCCATCGTCCCTGACCTTCTTGGCATCCCTGGAGAGAATGAAGAAGTGGCCTTTGCCGTTGAAGGATGGTTAAGAAACCTCGGTCTCAGGGAAAGGCTTTCAGAAGTTGGTTTTTATGAGGAGGATGTAGAGAAGCTGACTGAACTTGCCATGTCTACTCCACTTTTGAATCAGGGCTTGTTAAACGCTCCCGTAAAGGTTAATGAGGACCTTATAAGAAATATCTATCTTAACTCGCTCTAAGGAGAGAAATTAAAAAGCCTTGAAGAATTGGATCCCCCCACCTGACCCAATCTTCTTTACTCCTGGTGGGGGTTGGTACAACTCCAAGTCCCCCTTGTCAAAGGAGCATTTAAAAATAAAGCCTCTTGTTCTGCAGGGGCATCATATGTTTATACACCTTATATTAAAATATACTTCAAGCATAAATTAAAGAATAAAAAAGGGCTCCTCTAAAAGATAGATAGAATGTGTAATTTAGCATTAACCTCAAGAATAGGTATTTTCAGAGATTTAATACCTTAGGTGTCAGTCAAACCAAAATCTTGCCGAATTTATACAGTCTTTGAAGTCTCTAAACCTTTCAGAAAATGAGAAAAAAGAAATAAGATTATGTTATTCTTCTGATGAGACTAACGTTATAGCTATACTGAAAACCCTCAGACCTATCTCCTATTTTCTCTCTTTGTTAGAACATCAGGTATATTTTGAAATATTGAAGAACAATCGCTTAACGATTTACTTTCAACCTATCGTTGACCTTAAAAACCGAAAGATTTATGGGTTTGAATGTCTAACAAGGGGGGTTAAGGGAAACGGTGAGATTTTAAGCCCAGGATATCTCTTTGAAGCTGCTCGGGTTACAGATACTCTTTTTTACCTTGATAGAAGTTGTAGAGAAACAGCCATCAAATTAGCAGCTGTAAAAGGTCTTAAAAACTATAAAGTTTTTATAAACTTTCTTCCTACAGTCATCTATGACCCTCAATTTTGCTTGCAAAGCACCATCAAATGGGCCTATCAACTCGAGTGGATTCCAGATAACCTTGTTTTTGAGGTAGTTGAAACTGAGAAAATAACAGACCTTTCTCACCTAAGAAACATACTTGATTACTACCGAAAAAATGGATTTCAAGTAGCCCTTGACGATGTAGGCACAGGTTATAGCTCGCTTGATGCTCTTATTAATCTGTATCCAAATTACATAAAAATAAGTCGAGAACTAATCAGGGAAATACATCTAAACCCTATCAAAAGAGACCTCTTTAAGGCCTTGGTTGAGGTAGCCACAGCTCATAACATCTTAGTGCTTGCTGAAGGTGTTGAAACCTTAGAAGAAGCAAAAAGCTTATATAATTTAGGTATCTATCTTATGCAGGGATTTTTGTTTGCTAAACCCAATCCAGAACCAATATATGAATTACCTATGTTAAAAAACTTCACACTTTAACAAATCTTATTTCTAAAAAATAAAATTAAGACTTGAATTTTTTATGGAATCTGATAACTTTATCTAAACTTTTAAAAGTTAACTTAGGTTTACATAATTTATGCCATCCATTTCAGAGCTATTTTTTTTATTTAAAAAATTTTGTGTATTTTTCTTTCGTCCCTCAAGTTTAATTTTTTTGTTCTTATTAACTGTAAGTATATATGTTATTCTTGGTAAAAGGAGAGGAAGAAGAAGATTTTTTCTTTTTGTAGCAGTTGCCTTATACTATCTTTCAACTACTCCATTTTTACCTTACTTTCTTTTAAAACAGTTAGAAAAAAACTATCCTGTACCTTCTCAACAAGAAATAACAAAGGCTGAGAAGATAATAGTTTTAACAGGAAGGATTTACGGTCAAAAAGACCTTTCTTTAGAAGAAAGGTTTAGTAAAGAGACTTTAGTTAGATTTTTTAAAGCTTTAGAGTTAAAAAAACTTTATCCTGAAAAAAAAGTTATAATTGTTGGAGGGTCATACGAAACCCCTGACTCTAAGGGAGCTTCTTATCTCAAAGAATTTGCTAACAAATTAGGTTATCAGGTAGAGGCTGTGGATATCCCTTTAGATACAGAAACCAGCGTGAAAGCTATTAAAAATTTACTCCATTCTCCAGAAGAGAAGTTTCTTTTGTTAACTTCTGCCTATCACCTTCCAAGAACTATGCTACTTTTTAAAAAAGAAGGATTATTTCCTATTCCTTATCCTACAAACTATAACCATAAACTTTGTAAGCCCGAACTCTCTGTTACTACCTTTTTCCCAAACGACCTTTATCTTAACCTGACCAATCTGGCATTTCATGAATATCTCGGTCTACTCTTTTATAAACTTAAGTACATATTCTTTTAAAATTGAGGTAAAAATGGAGAAACTAAAAGAAAAAGTCTTAACGATAGGAGAAAGTTCAAGAAAGACTCAAGAAGAGTTTTTAAGGACTGAAGCTACTAAGATTGTTGAAGTGGTGCTGTTAGCTAAGGAGGTAATCCTTCAAGGTGGGAAAATTTTAATTTTTGGTAACGGAGGAAGTGCAGCTGATGCACAGCATTTAGCAGCAGAATTAGTAAACAGGTTTAAAAAAGAAAGAAGACCTCTTCCAGCAATCGCCCTCACCACCGATACGTCAATCCTTACCGCCGTTTCTAACGATTATGACTTCTCTCAGGTGTTTGTAAAACAAATTTTAGCCTTAGGAAAAAAAGGAGATTTAGCTTTAGGAATTAGCACCAGCGGGAATTCTCCCAATGTTATAGAAGGCTTAAAGGTTGCTAAGGAGCTGGGACTTTATACCGTGGGGTTAACCGGAGGCACTGGAGGTAAGATGAAGGCTTTTTGTGATCATCTGATAGTTGTACCAAGCAAAGAGACCCCTCGTATCCAGGAAGGTCACTTGCTTTTCCTTCATCTTTTTTCTGAATTGCTCGAAGATCTTCTTTTTCCTAAATAACCATGCTTTTAGCTATAGAAACCTCTTGTGATGAAACAGGGGTGGCTCTTTTTTCCGAAGATGGAAAACTTATTTCTCACCTCCTCTACTCTCAAGTAGCTATTCATTCTCCTTTTGGCGGGATTGTACCAGAAATTGCCTCAAGAAAACAACTTGAGGTGCTTTATCCTCTTATTAAAGAACTTTTAAAACAGAATAATATCGAAATTTCACAACTCAAAGCTGTGGCAGCTACTTTTGGGCCAGGATTGATAGGTTCTCTTTTGGTAGGTGTGTCCTTGGCTAAAGCGATTAGTTTTGCCCTTAAAATACCTCTTATCGCGGTAGACCATCTCCAGGCCCACCTTTTAGCAGTATTTTTAGAAAAGGAAATAGAGTTTCCTTTTATAGGATTACTTGTGTCTGGAGGACATACAGCCCTCTTTTTAATAAATTCTTTTTTTGAATTTTATGTCATCGGACATACTAAAGATGACGCAGCAGGAGAGGCTTTTGATAAAGTAGCCAAACTCTTAGGATTACCTTATCCCGGAGGGCCGATAATAAGTCAACTGGCTGAAAAAGGAGATCCTAAGGCTATAAATTTACCAAGACCTTTATTAGAAGATAAATCTTTAGATTTTAGCTTTTCTGGGCTTAAAACAGCTGTGTTAAACTACATAAAAAATCATTCTTACAGGGTTGAAGACCTTTGTGCCGGGTTTGAAGAGGCTGTATGTGATGTGTTAGTTTATAAAACCTTTAGAGCCGTCGACCTTTTTAAAGTGCCAAGAGTGGTAGTAGCAGGTGGGGTAGCTGCTAACAAAAGATTGAGGCAAAGGTTTAGAGAAAAGGCCTTTAATACTGGAGTTGAGATCTATTTTCCCTCCTTAGAATTTTGTACAGACAACGCAGCCATGGTAGGTCTGCTAGGTTATAAACAATGGCAAGAAAAAAAATATGCAGACCTAAATACAGAAGCTTATGCTAGGGCTGTTTTTAAAAAACTTTCTATTCCTTAACCTCTTCTTTTATCCCTAACTCTTTTATCTTCTTTTGAAGATAAGCACGCTCTATTCCTATCTCTCTTGCGGTATGAGAAATGTTTCCTCCATACTCTAAAAGCTTTCTTTTAATAAACTCTTTTTCAAAAAGTTGTTTAGCAGACTTAAAATCTTTTTCTCTAAACCAAGGTTGGTCTTGAGAAGAAAAATAATCCTTTCTTTTTAAAAGACTTTTAAAATCTTCAGGAAGGTCTTCATAACCTATCTCTCTTTTGTTTGAAAGAATGACCAACCTTTCTATAAAATTTTTTAACTCTCTTACGTTTCCTGGCCAATGATATTCCATCAAAGCAGAAAGGGCATCCGGTTTAAGATATTTTCTCCCTGAGGCTGTTTTATAACTCATCTCTTCTAAAAATTCTTCTACCAAAACAGGTATATCTTCTTTTCTTTCTCTTAACGGAGGTATATAAATAGGAAAGGCATTAAGGCGGTAATAAAGGTCTTCTCTAAAAGAACCTTTTTTTATACACTCTCTTAAATCTTTATTAGTTGCTGCAATAATCCTTACATCGACCTCTATAGAACGTGTTCCTCCAAGCCTTTCAAACTTTTTCTCTTGTAAAACCCTTAAAATTTTGGCCTGAGAAGGGAGGCTCATATCTCCTATTTCGTCAAGAAAAAGGGTTCCACGATTAGCAAGCTCTAATTTTCCTGCCTTTGAGGTAAAGGCACCGGTAAAAGCCCCTCTTTCATATCCAAAAAGTTCGGCTTCTATAAGAGTATCAGGTATAGCAGCACAATTGACCTCTACAAAGGGTTCTTTAGCTCGATTAGAATAAAAATGAATAAGTTTAGCCACTACCTCCTTTCCAACTCCTGATTCTCCTAAAATAAGGACAGTAGTATCAGTTGGGGCTACTTTATAGATAATCTCTCTTAGGGATTCAATCGCAGAAGAAACCCCTGTTAATTTAACCTCGCCAAGAAGCTTTTCTCTTAATCTTTTGTTTTCTTCTTCTAAGGAACTAACCTTTAATGCATTCTCTAAAGTAACAATTATTCTTTCGTAAGACAGAGGTTTTTCTATAAAATCAAAAGCTCCCATCTTAATAGCTTTAACTGCTGTCTCTATGGTACCATGACCTGAAATAACAATAACCGGTAAATACGGATACAATTTTTTGATAGTAGCTAAAATCTCAAGTCCGTCTGCATCCTTCAGCCAAAGGTCTAAAAAAACCGCATCTGGAGGCCTAAGATTTATTTCTTTTAGAAAATCTTTAGCATAGAGAAAAGTCTTAACTTTATAGTTCTCATCTTTAAGAATGTCTTCTAAAACTTCTAAAATTCCTATTTCATCATCAACTATCCAAATCTCTTTCATATTTTATTAAAATATGACTTTGTTTCAGAAAATGTCAAGAAAATCTTAACTTAAATAGGTATCAAGGAACATCATGGTAAGGAATCCTAAGCCAAACCCCAAGGAAGAATAATCTGTGTTTGCAGCCTTTTGAGCCTCAGGAAGAAGCTCCTCTATGGTTACAAACATCATAGCACCAGCGGCAAAACTTAAAGAATAAGGCAAAAAATAAAACGAGTAAGATACCACCCCAAAGCCTATCAAAGCAAAAATCGGTTCAACCACGGCTGAAAGAAAACTCAAAGTAAAAGCCTTAGGCTTAGACATGCCACTTAATTTAAGGGTTAAACCTAAGGCTAATCCTTCTGGTATATTCTGTATCCCTATACCTAAAGCCAAGTTTATGACCTCTTGGATAAGATATCCCTCTTGGTTTATACTACCAAAAGCAACCCCGACAGCCAATCCCTCAGGGATATTATGCAAAGTAATGGCTAAAAAGACCAAAGCACTAACGTTTAAAGAAACCTTAAAACCTTCTGTTTCCTCCTTAGAACTAAAAAGATGTAGGTGAGGAACCATCAAATCAAGTAACCTTAAAAATAAAACTCCTAAAACAAATCCTATACCTACCGAAACGAAAGAAGGGAGAGTTAAATTTTTAGCCATCTCTAAAGCAGGAGTTAACAAAGACCAAAAGCTTGCTGCTATCATTACCCCAGCTGAAAAACCTAAGGATACAGAGAAAAACTTAGGGTTTGGTCGTTTTAACAAAAAAACTCCTAAACTTCCGATGCCTGTAGCAAACCAAGTAAACATCCCTGCTAAAAGTACGTAAAACATGTCAATAACCTTACCTCTGAGGATGGTTTTTATAAGACGGAGCAGGTTTTTGGGGTAAATACTCTATCTTCGGGTTAAACACCGCGTTAAAGATACTTTTTTTAATTCTTGGATCAAGAGAGTAAACATGCTCCTTAAGCCATTGCTCTAAAAACTTTCTCTTGGTTTTATCAGAAAAAGGGCAAGGGTTCTCTAAAATCTCCCAACCTTGGGCTTTTACAAATCTTGAGAGCATATCTTTTTCTACAAAAATAAGAGGCCTTATAAGATAAACCTTTCCTTTAAACATCTCCTGAACAGGCAAAATGGTAGAAAGTTCTCCGTGATAAAAAAGGTTGATAAAAAAAGTTGTCAAAAGGTCATCTTTATGATGCCCAAAGGCTATCTTGTTTGCCTTCCAGGTTTCAGCTAACTTAAAAAGATGTTTTCTTCTATGCCAAGAACAAACAAAGCAAGGAGAGGTAATCTTTTTTTCCGCAACCTCTAAAGCCTGCTCCCCACAGTTAGTTTTTTCTACAAAAAATTCTATATCTAAACCCTGACAAAATCCTTCAAGCCACTTAACTCCCCTGTTATAAACTTCTTTATCACAGGGAAATCCCATGTCTAAATGCACACCTATCAACCTGTAGTCTGCTCTTAACTTTTTTCTCCATTCACTTAAAAAATAAGCCAAAGCTAAACTATCTTCTCCCCCAGACATAGCCACTATGATTACATCCTCAGAGGATAACATTTGATATCCAAAAATAGCCCTCCCTACCAACCGTTTTATCTTGTTATAAAGGCTCATATCAAGTCTTTATAATATTAAAAAGGGATTTTTATCTCTGGGTTTAAAAGATTTTCAGGGTCAAATACCTTTTTAAGACCTCTCATAAGTTCTAACTGAAGAGGGGTTAGTTCCCATGCTACAAATGAGCGTTTTACATAGCCTATGCCATGTTCACCAGAAAGGGTTCCTTTCAGGTTTAAAACCTCTTTTAAAATAGCCTTCCTTAAGGACTTAGCCTCTTCTTCCTTTTCTGAAGAAAAAAGAAGATTTACATGAAAATTTCCGTCCCCAGCATGACCAAAACAGCATACATAGATCCCCTTTTCTTCTTCTAACTTCCTGATCTTCTTTAAAAACTCTTTCATGTTTCGTCTTGGTAAAACCACATCATCTGAAATCTTTCTTTCCCCTAACACCCTTACCGAAGGAGAAACCGCTCTTCTTATCTCCCAGAGGGATTCTATTTTTTCTTCTGTATCAGCTTTATGGTAAAAAATTCCTTTCATTTGATATAACTCCTCTACCTTTTTCAGCTCTTTCTTAACCGACTCTACCGTTCCGTCTAGCTCTAAGAAGAGAAGAGACTTTACCTTTTTGTCATGTAGTTCTATTTGTTTGTTTTTTGATAAAGCTAAAAGAGTGGTCTTGTCTATAAATTCTGCAGAAGCAGGAGTGATAAGGGCTTTCAAAAGCTCTGAGATGATTTCTAACGGTTCTTCTTCTTTCTCATGGTACGATAACAAAAGGACCCTTGTTTCTGGTAAAGGCACAACCTTTAAGACTATCTCAGTAAAAACCCCTAAGGTACCTTCAGACCCCACAAAAAGAGGGGTAAGATTATAACCAACTACTCCCTTAAGGGTCAATGGACCTGTCCAGAATATCTTCCCTCCTGGCAATCCTACTTCTAAAGCTAACACATAGTCTTTAGTTGTTCCATACTTAAGACCTCTTGGGCCTCCTGCCCCTGTGGCTACATTTCCTCCTATCGTAGAGTAATTATAACTTGCCGGGTCAGGGGGATAAAAAAGGCCAAACTTTTTTAGATAGTTTTTAAGTTCTCCATTAAGTACACCAGGTTGAACCACAACTATCCTTTCTTCTAAGTTTAGTTCTAAAATTCGGTTCATACGCTCAAAAGACAAAATAAGACCCTGTGTATGAGAAACCGCACTACCTGTGGTTGCAGTCCCAGCACCTCTTGGTACCAAAGGTATTTTATATTCTGCGATAAGTTTTAAAACATCTACTACCTCTTCTTTTCTTTCAGGAAAAACTACCGCTAAAGGTACCCCGATAGCCGCAGAAGAATCAAACGAATAAGCTATAAGGTCTTTTGGTTGAGTAAAAACCTTATTCTCTCCTAAAATATCTTTCAGTCTCGAAAGAAATTTAGAGAAAGATTTCATCTGAGGTTTCAAATTCGGTATCTAAATTCTTATCGTTCAACTCTAAGCTAATTTCTTTTACTAGATAATCGAGTTTTGTTCTTAATGTAACATCCTTCTGTATTTTTTGCTCAAAGGTTTTAAGATTATAGATGATCGTAGAGTGTTGTTTTTTAAAAATCTGCGAAATGTCTTTTAGAGGCTTTTTAAGAACATTTCTAAGAAGATAAATAACTACCTGACGTGAAAGGGAAAGATCTTTTCTTCTGGAAGAGGAAAAAAGGTCTTCTTTAGGTATACCAAAAAATCTACAGGTAGTTTCTATGATAAAATCCACTGAATCAGAACTATCCTTCAAACCTATTTCCTCGATAAGTTCTTTGGCTAAGGTTAAAGAAACAGGTTCTTTTAATAAAGAAGCCCTAGCAATAAGCCCTAAAACTACACTTTCTATCTGCCTCACGTCCCCCCTTACTTTTCTTGCTAAATATTCTATTACTTCGTACCCTAAGTTATATCCTAATTTTTTAGCTTTATGTTTTATAATCTTTTTGCGGGTTTGAAAATCTGGTGCGTTAAGTTTAATGATTAGCGAAGAATTTAACCTTGACCTAAGAGAACTTTCTATACTGTTTAGTTCCTGTGGCATCTTGTGGGAAGTAAAGATTACAGTCTTTCCCTGGTCTAAAAGATAGTCTAAAAGAAAAGCAAGTTCATTCTGAGTATACTCTTTCCCCGCAAAGAAATGGATACCCTCTAACAACAAAACCTCACAATACTCTTTAAAGTGTTCTTTAAAAGTTTCTATCATCCCAGATTTAAGATACTTTATCATATAGTTTAAAAAATCTTGGGCAGTAAGATAGTATACTCGATTAAACCCTCGACTAAAGAGACTATTTCCTACTGCTTGGGTAAGATGAGTTTTACCTAAACCAAAGTTCCCATAAAGATAAATCAAATATCCCTTCGGCCTTTCTTCTGCTACTTGATAGCAAATATTATAAGCAAATTCATTACATTTCCCTACCACAAAATCCTCAAAGGTATATTTAGGACTGAGTTTTCTTCCTATCAGACTTACAGGATTATAAGGTATGATTAACTGCTCTGCCTTAGGGATTTCACGTACTACAAATCCATATCCTGTCAACCCATATTCTGCTGTTACCTGGTTTAATAAGGTTGAATAGTTTTCCTCTATCCAGTTTTTAGTAAACTCGTTTGGAACCTCCAGAATAAGCTTCCCATCAACCACCTCTCCGTTAGTAGCCTCAAACCATACCTTAAATATAGGCTCTGGTAACAACTCCTTTATCTTCCCTTTAACTAAAGACCAGCTAACAAACATAATACCTCCCCATACTTCTTAAGTGAGTATCTTAAGTGACCAAAAAGATACTAAAGATTCTTAATTTTTAAGACCTCTATCCTGTATTATTTAATTTAAACAAAGTCCTTGAGATTTTCAAATTTTAGAAAAGATGGTTTAGGTCGGTTTTTATTTTTTATTTTAATTTTTCTTTTTAACGAAAAATCAAATAGTTATAAAAAAGCAACCAGTGAACTTTAGTAAGGATAAAGGATTTAAGGTTAAGTTTTTATTAAAAGCCAAGGGGATAGTTTTTAACATCTCTTTTTTTCTTTACCGTTTTCTGTTTTTTGTTTTTTTTCTTTTTTTTTAGTTTTTAACATAAAAGTAGAGGGTTAAAACAACATACAGTTAACTATATATTAAAACAAGCTATATATTGTAAATCACTCTTTTTAACAAGGGGTGGGTTTGTTTTATAGCAATCCTTTCTCTTTACAGGACATCTATTTAAAAAAACACATCTATTAGAAGTAAAAGGGTTAAGTTCTACTTCTATTTCGGGAATTACCTGAGAGGAAGCAAAGGGATCAAGATAAGACTGTATAAGAAGCTCGGTATACGGATGATGGTTAAGACGTTTCAAAAAACTTTTATGGCATAGCTCTACCAAAGTCCCGAAATATATTACCCCTATCCAGTCAGCAAGATAAAAAACCACAGGCAAGGAATGGCTTATTAAAAGATAGCTTAGTTGGTAACGTTCTTTTAAAGTTTTCATAAGTTCAAGGATTTGTGCTTGAATGGTTACGTCTAACGCAGAGGTTGGCTCATCAAGCACTAACAACTCAGGGTTAACCATCAAAGCCCTGGCTAAAGCTACTCTTTGACGCTGGCCTCCGCTTAACTCATGAGGATATTTTTCTAACACTGAATTATCAAGCCCTACCTGGTTTAAAAGCTCTTGAGCCTTACTTAATCCCTCTTTTTTATCAGGACTTACGTTAATGAGATAGGGTTCTAAAAGGGCTTCTTTTATCTTATAACGAGGATTTAAAGATGAATAAGGGTCTTGCAAAACAGCCTGAACCTTCGGCCTTAAGGCTTTATAGGTTTTTCTATCAAGATTTTTCAAAGAAATACCAAACCAAAAAACTTCTCCCTCGTCTGGGGTTTCAAGGCCTAAGACTATTTTTCCAAGGGTTGACTTACCACATCCACTTTCCCCTAAAATCCCTAACACCTCCCCTTTTTCTATCTTTAAACTCACCCCTCTTAAAGCCACTACTTTATAAGTTTTTAACCCCCCTAAAACCTTTACATGATAGGTCTTCCATATATTTTTAACTTCCAGTATAGGTTTATTCATACCTAAAACATCTCACCCAATGTTGAGGAACAACCTCTAACAATTGAGGATGATAAGTTTTACCTTTTTCACAGGGATTATCACAACGAAGCTGATAATAACAACCTTCGGGCTTTTTAGAAAGTTCTACCACCCCTCCTTTTAAATCTACCTTAAACTTCCCTTCTTTAGGATAGGAGTTTATTAAAGCCTGCGTATAGGGATGTAAAGGAGTAAGAAATAACCTTTCTATCGGTGCAAGCTCTACTATTTCTCCTGCATAAAAAACAGCAACCCTGTGAGCTATCCATCTTATAACCCCTAAATCATGAGAAATAAAAACTATCGTTAAACCTCTTTCTCTGTTTAGTCTTTTTAACAAGTTTAAAACCTGTATTTGCAAGGTTGGGTCGATGGCAGTAGTAGGTTCATCGGCTACCAAAATTTCAGGATCTCCGGCAAGAGCTATGGCTATCATTATCCTTTGTCTCAACCCTCCAGAAAGCTGATGGGGATAACTTTTTAATCGTATCTCTGGGTCTGAAATCCCAACTTCTCTTAAAAGATCCACCATCTTCTCGAAACGTTCTTTCTTAGTAAGCTCAGGTCGATGGGCTTTAAAGACTTCCTCTAATTGTTCTTTGATAGATAAAACCGGGTTTAAGGAACTTAAAGGATCTTGTAAAATTATAGCGACTTTTTTACCTCGTATTTGACAAAGTTCTTTCTCTTTTAAAGAATAGATAGGAATTCCATCTATCCAAACTTCGCCTGAATAGTAAGAAATTCCGGGAGGAAAAAGTCTAAGGAGAGAAAACCCTGTTAAGGTTTTCCCACATCCACTTTCTCCTAAAACTCCAAGGACCTCACCTTTTTTGACCTCAAAACTTACCTTTTCTACTAAAGGAACGCGCTTATAGGTTAACCCTAAGGTAAGGTCCTTTACTACTAAAAAAGGATTCACCCTCTAAGTCTCCAGAGAAACCTCTCTGGTAAAACCTATCTTCAACCTCCAGAACAAGCTTTTATCTCAGCAGCCATGATTTCATAGGGAGTAGCTGGTCTTGCCTCTAACACTTTAAGAGTAATCACCACATTTTTACCTGCGGCAGGATGGTTGAAATCTGCTTTTATTTTATCCCCGTTGACCTCAAGGACTTTAAACGAAATCCTTGCTCCATAAGGACTTACTTCATCATACCATTCCCCTACCTTTACTTTTTCCGGATGCTTAAGACTGCTCATCTCTACCTCTTTTATTAAATAAGGAAGATGTGGCCCATAAGCTGACTCAGGAGGAAGCACTATTTTAACTTCGTCTCCTTCTTTTTTACCTAAAATCGCCTCTTCTATAACCTTAGGAATAGGCTCCCTTCCTAAAATAAAAGAGGTTTCAAGCCCCTGAGAAAACCATTCTGGAGCTTTTTCCTCTTCAAGACCTAAACGATAGAAAATTTTAACATAAAAATCTTCTCTAATTTCTCCCATACTTTCCCCCAATAAATTTTAGTATTTTACTAAAAAATTTAACCATGCTTTAATAAAAATTCAAGCAGAGCCATATGAAACCACATCTTATTTTCTGCTTGATCCCAAACTACGGAATATTCACCTTCTAAAACTTCTTCTGTAATTTCTTCTCCTCGATGAGCTGGCAAGCAGTGTAACACGATAGCCTCTGGACTGGCAAGCTTTATAAGGTCTGCGTTAACTTGATAGGGTTGAAAAACTTTTTTTCTGGTTTGAGCCTCTTCGTCTTGCCCCATACTAATCCAAACATCAGTATTGATAACGGTAGCCCCTTTTACCGCTTCTTTTGGGTCGTGTAAGATTTCTATCTGTAAATTATACTTTTGTTTTAACTCTTCTATAAAATCCTTAGGTGGTTCATAGCCCTGAGGAGAAGCTACAGTGATTTTAAAACCAAGAACTGCGGCTGCTTCTATCCAGGAACAAGCCACGTTGTTTCCATCACCTATCCAAACCACCTTTTCTTTAGCAAGATCTCTGCCTTTTTCTATTACCGTTAAAATATCAGAAAGGGCTTGACAGGGATGATGAAGGTCAGAAAGCCCATTAATTACAGGAATGGTTGCATACTTGGCAAACTCTTCTATCGTCTGATGGCTATAAGTTCTTAAAACAATAGCGTCTAAATACCTGGAAAGAACCCTTGCGGTATCCTTGATGGGCTCTCCTCGAGCAAGCTGTAAGTCTCTTGAAGAAAGAAATAAACTATTTCCACCCAGTTTTATCATCGCTGATTCAAAAGAAAGACGCGTTCTGGTAGAGGGTTTTTCAAAAATCAACCCCAATATTTTACCTTTTAAAGAATCCTGAGGGTAGCCCTTGGTTTTAAACTCAAGAGCTCTTGATAATAAAATCCAAATCTCCTCTCTATCGAAGTCACAAACTCTTAAAAAATGTCTCCTCTTCATATTTTTTACCCCTTATGATAAACTATCAAAATTTTTCTACTAAAAACTATAGAATTTTTTAATTTTTAAACATATTTTTTTGATTTTGTAAAGTGTTTTTTCAAAAATTTTTACCTTTGAGGTAAAAGGTCTTTCTGCCATTAAATTTCTCCAGTTAAATGGTTTTTCAGATTTGTGATTTTTTTAACAAGACACTTTATTTTTTTTTATAATCATAGTAAATTATTTCAAATAAAATAGAATAATTAAAAACGAGGTGGGACATGGTTGAGATTAGATTGCATGGAAGAGGTGGGCAGGGGGCAGTTACCTCTGCTGAGCTTATCGCGGTTGCTGCCATCTCCCAGGGAGATTATGCCCAAGCCTTCCCAAGTTTTGGCCCTGAAAGAAGGGGAGCTCCTGTTCAAGCCTTCGCAAGAATCGACAAAAACCCTATCCGCTCAAGAGAAAAAATCTATGAACCTGACGTAATCCTCGTCCTTGACCCTACCCTACCCAAAATCGTTAACGTAACCCAAGGCCTTAAACCCTCTGGTATCGCCATCCTTAACTCCCATCTCCCTGAACCTGAACTCCGTAAACTCCTTCATAACTTCCAGGGTAAAATCGCTGTCGTTGATGCTACCAAAATCGCCATCGAAGAACTGGGACTACCCATCACCAACACCACCATGCTCGGTGCCTTCCTTAAAGCTACAGGTCTTGTCTCTCTTGATGCCATCGAACAAGCTATCACCGCTCGCTTCGGTCGCTTAGCCGAAAAAAACATCAAAGCCCTCAAAAGGGCTATCGATGAAACCAAAATCTATTAAAAGGAGTTAAGCCATGCCAAAAGATCAGGGTCTTATGGGCTGGAAAGAACTTGCACCTGGTATGTATATCCTCGAACCAGGTAACTCTAAAAAATTTAAAACCGGTGACTGGAGAGCCTTTAGGCCTGTCCTTGATAAAGAGAAATGCATCAAATGCGGTATGTGCTACATCCTCTGCCCTGACATCTGCTATCAACAAGACCAGGATGGCTTCTTCATCTGTAATCTTTTCTACTGCAAAGGCTGCGGCATCTGTGCCGCTAACTGCCCTAAAAAAGCCATTACTATGGTCTTAGAGGAGGAATAACATGACTAAAAAAGTCGCCAAAGAAGTCTCTGTTGCCGTGGCTGAGGCTGTCGCACAATGCAACGTAGACGTCATCTCAGCCTACCCCATTACCCCTCAAACCCACATCGTAGAACACCTCGCTGAACTTGTTAACAACGGTGAACTCGATGCCGAATACATCCCTGTTGAATCAGAACACGCTGCCATGAGTGCCTGTATCGGGGCTGCCGCAACAGGTGCTCGTACCTTCACCTCTACCTCTGCTCAAGGCCTGCTCCTCATGTATGAAAACCTCTTCATCGCATCTGGTCTACGCCTCCCTATCGTCATGGCTCTTGTCAACCGCTCAGTCTCAGCACCTATCAGCATCTGGAACGACCACTCTGATGTGATGTCCATGAGAGATGCTGGCTGGATCCATTTCTTTGCTGAAAACGGTCAAGAAGCCGTTGACCTCATCTACCATGCCTATAAAGTCGCCGAAAAAGCCCTGCTTCCTGTTGCCGTAAACATCGATGGATTCATCCTCTCCCATGTGGTCGAACCTGTCACCTTCTTAGACCAAAACTTACTCGATAAATACCTACCACCCCTTAAAATGAAATACAAACTTGACCCCAAAAACCCTATAACCATAGGTGCTATCGGTGTCCCTGAAATCTATACTGAAGCTAAAAAAGCTCAGGATGAGGCCCTTAAAGCCAGCTATAAAATAATCCTTCAAGCCTGGAAAGATTTCGAAAAACTTACCGGAAGAAGGTATCTCCCTGTTGAAACCTATCAGATGGAAGATGCTGAGGTAGCTATCGTCATCATGGGTAGCCTTGCTGAAAACGCCATGAATGCCGTTGATATCCTCAGGGCTAAAGGTAAAAAAGTAGGTGTGGTAAGAATCAGACTCTGGAGACCCTTCCCCACCAAAGACTTCCTTAAAGCCATCGGTAAAGTCAAAGCCCTTTGCGTGGTTGACAGGGCTGTCAGTCATGGTGCAACAGGGGGCCCAGTAGGTATAGAGGTACGCTCTGCCCTGTATCAATCCAACAAAAGACCTCGTGTCCTTAACCTGATTGCCGGTCTTAGCGGTAGAGATGTTACCAAAGAAGACTTTGTTGAAATCTTCGAAAAAACCTTTGAAACCTTAAGTAAAAAACCAACCACACCATATGAAATCTACGGTGTAAAGGAGTAAGCCTATGAGACCAGAACTCAAAAACTTTAAAGGTTTTACCTTAAAAAACTTACCTGAATATGAAGGCTTTGCTCAGGGCCATAGAGCCTGCCAGGGTTGTGGCACCGTGCTTCCTCTAAGGCTCGCCCTAAAGGCTCTTGGTCCCAATACCATCGCTGTCACTGCAACAGGTTGCATGGAAATCGTCTCAAGCCCCTTCCCCTATACCTCCTGGAATGTACCCTGGATCCATGTTGCCTTCGAAAACTCCGCCACCGTTGCCTCAGGTATCGAGGCTGCCATCAAAGCTCTTAAACGTAAAGGCAAACTTAAATCCAAAGAAAAAATAAATGTGGTCGTGTTTGCAGGAGATGGAGCTACCTTTGACATAGGGCTTCAGTGGCTCTCAGGTGCCCTTGAAAGAGGTCATGACTTTATCTACATCTGCCTTGATAACGAGGCCTACATGAATACAGGGGTGCAAAGGTCTGGAGCTACCCCCTTCGGGGCACACACCACCACAAGCCCTGCAGGTAAAGTCGTCAAAGGTCAAACCACCTGGAAAAAAAACCTGATGGGTATCGTGGTAGCTCACAACATACCCTATGCCGCAACCGCAAACCCTGCCTTCCCTATCGACCTCATGAATAAAGTCAAAAAAGCAGCCTTAATAAACGGACCTGCTTTTATCCATGTCTATGCAACCTGCCCCACCGGATGGGGGACCAAAAGCGAAGACAGCCTTCTTGTAGCTAAACTTGCCGTAGAAACAAGGGTCTTTCCTCTCTATGAAGTCATAGACGGAAAATACATCATCAACCGTAAAGTCGATAAACCTAAACCTGTAGAAGAATATCTCAAGCTCCAAAGAAGATTCAGACACCTTACCCCTGAACAAATAGCCTACATCCAGGAGAGAGTAAACCAGGAATACGAAAAACTTCTTAAACTAGCTGAATGCTTCGGTGAACCCCAAACAGAACAAAAAGAAGAGTAATTTCTTCTTGACAGTAAGAAAAAATAAATTATAATAATTTTCTTGTGAAAGCGGGCGTGGCTCAGCCTGGTAGAGCGGCTGCTTGCCATGCAGCAGGTCGCGGGTTCGAATCCCGTCGCCCGCTCTTTATTTTTTCAATTAAAGGTGTGATGTCATGAAGTTAGTCTTTTTTGGCCATTCCTGTTTCAAAATAGTTTCAGAAAAAGGAAAAAAGATTATCATAGATCCATGGCTTACTAATCCTCTTTCTCCTAAGGATGCTGACCAGGGTCCTTATGACTATATCCTTATCACCCATGCCCATGGAGACCATTTAGGGGAAGCCTTATCCCTTTCTAAAAAAGGTGGGGAAATTATCGCAATCCATGAAATTCAGCAATATCTCCTTCGGAAAGGTGCTACTAAAGCTATAGGCATGAACATAGGTGGAACTTATCGTTCAGATGGTATTAGTTTTACCATGGTGCCAGCCTTACACAGTTCTTCTTTTCCTGATGGAAGCTACGGAGGAGAACCCTGCGGTTTTGTGATCACCCTTGAAAATGGCTTAACCATCTATCATGCAGGTGATACCGGGGTCTTTTCAGACATGAAGTTAATCGGTGAACTCTATACCCCTGAGATAGCCTTATTACCAATAGGAGACCATTACGTAATGGGGCCTAAAGAGGCTGCCAAGGCTTGTGAACTTATCAGGCCTAAAGTAGTTATCCCTATGCATTATGGGACTTTTCCTGTGCTCTCAGGTAAGGTAGAAGATTTAGAAAACGAGATAAAAAAATATGGGCTTGAGATTAAGATACATCCTTTAAAGCCTGGTGAAGAATTCAATCTGTAAAGTCATCTATCATGCCCTGTTTTCTCGCACTATCAGGTTATAGTGGATCTGGAAAAACTACCATAGGTTCTTTTTTAGTTAAAAGATTAACTGAAGAGGGATATAAGGTAGGGGTAGTTAAATCTTGTAAAGAGAAAGAAATTTTTACGGATATACCTAATAAAGACACTTGGATTTACAGAGAAAACGGAGCTTCTGGGGTTGTTCTTTTTCAGGAAAAAATAATTACTCTTTATTTAGACCCTCAAAAAAACAATCTCACTTCTTTTAAAGACTGGTACAGTTATTTTCTATCAGTTTTTTGGGGATATGACTTAGTTTTGTTTGAGGGCTTCAAGAATGTAGACATTCTCCCTAAACTTTGGGTCTTAAAGGATAAAGAAGAGGATTTAAACTTAGTAAAAAAGGAACTTAAGAATCTTTTAGGTTTTGTGGTGAAAGAAGACATAGAGTGGTGGAAAAACAAGTTTCCTGAAGAAACTTTTTTTAGTATAGAGCAAGAAGAGGAGCTTTTGAGTTTTTTAAAAGATTTTATAGAGCAGAAAAGAGAAAAGGTGATACTAAAGGTTAACGGAAAGAAGGTTCCTCTTAAAGATTTTGTAGCAGACATTTTAGCCTATCCTCTTTTAGGTTTTGTTAAAGCCTTAAAAGGTGTCCCAGAAGAAATCCAAGAGATAGAAGTAAAAATAAAAAACATATCTTGACAAAACCAAGAAACCGTTTATATTTAAAAAAGTTTAAAAAAACGGTGGGCCGGTAACTCAGTCGGTAGAGTATCGGCCTTTTAAGCCGAGAGTCGCAGGTTCGAGTCCTGCCCGGCCCATATAAAGAGTTGTGCCCCCATCGTCTAGCCAGGTCCAGGACACCGGCCTTTCACGCCGGCGACAGGGGTTCGAATCCCCTTGGGGGCGCTTTTTTTCTTTTTCTAAAAATAATAGAACTCTTCTTTTTTGAGTCTAATTTTTATTTTTGTTATTCGAAGTAAGAATATTTTTGCAATTCTAAATAGACTTTCTTGACCTTAAGAACAGATAAATACCCGTTATCCCTATAATCCACCCTGCAATTCCAAAAGCGATAAAAAACCTTATATGGGAAGCGATAAGTGGCTTCTTAAAGTGAGCTATATCTAAATTATCCTTTATTTTTATTTCAATCTCTGTACTATGAAGCCCGTGTTCTGTCTCTCCCTTCGCTATAACCTTCCAAATACCTTTTTTATCTGGCATAAAACAAAAAATCCCGTTTTTATCAGTCCTTGCTTTTTGAAAAGGTATTTTTTCATCTGGTGAATAAACTTCTATCTCTGCATAGTTCATCGGTGATTTATCTGCAAAAAAGAAACTTACACAAATACCCTCCCTTTCTCTTACCTGATAACTAACCTCATGAGCAAACATTTTTTCCAAAAAACTTATACACAGTAAAAAACATGTTAATAACAAAACCTTCTTCATGCTTTTACCCCCACCTATTATAAATTTTATCTTTGCCAGGTAAGAGAGGTAATAAGCCAGAGATAGTCAGCTTTAGGGTCTGAAATCTTTAACTTATAAAAACACACCAAGGCATAGTAATTTTCTTTCATCTTAAGGTCTTCAACCCTTATTCTTGCTATCCCATTTGTGTCAGTTTTAGCTAATTCTTTATGAAAAGGGTTAAAAATGGTTACACCTTCAGCTGGTTTACCTTCATATAAGACCTTTATTACAACTTCGTCTTTTCTTTCATATGGAGTTTCTACAAAAACTGGTTCAAGCTTTAATCCTAAGGGTTTTTTTAGAAGAGATGAATCTGTAAAAATTGCTTTGGTTGCTTGAATCACATAAAAACTTTCTACCACTTGCAAACCCTGTTTTTGAGCTTCAATTTTATCCATTCTTTTTCTCCCTTCTGGTGTAGTAACCAGATAAACCCCATCCATAGAAGCAAGGATTAAAGAAGGCTTTTCTTTACCTGAAAGAAGGAGTTGGTTATTAATTATTTCTTTTTTTAGTGTTACAGATTTTCCTTTTTTATCAAAAGCTTTAATTTCTTTTATTGCTGCAGGATTATAAGATTCGACCTTCCCTTTATGTCCCCAAAGAACTTTAAACCTTCCGTCAGTTTCTTCTATCCAAAGCATATGACAAAAACCGATCTTTACCCAGAACAAAAAAGTTAAAAACATAAAAACCAAACTTAAAATAAATTTTTTCATGCTTTACCCCCCTTTGTTTTTAATTTTTGATTAAATTTGAAATAATACAGTGTTAAGCCTGCTAAGATAGTTAACATTCCTGCTAAAAGGGTTAGAGGCTTAGTAACGATAGTAAAAATAATCATCCAGAGGTTAACCAAAATAAAAGCAAAAGCTGAGAAAATAAATTTTTTCTTAAGTTTCATAAGACCTAAAACTGTCAGGCTTGCACATAGAGATAAAGTAAATCCTATGTAAAGAAGAAGAGCTTCAAAGGTTGAAGTCAAAACCATAAAAATAGCAATTAGTGCTTGAAGGAGTATAGAAAAAATAGGGGTCTTTTTTTCTGGATGAATTTTTGAAAATACTTTAAAGAATACCCCATCCCTTGCCATAGCATAATATACCCTTGGTCCGGCAAGTATCATAGCACTTAAAACAGAAAGAAGTCCCAAGGTAATACCAGCAGTAAAAATAAAAGAAAGTTCTTTTCCAAAAACTTTTTCGGCTGTCTTAGCCCCTAACTCCACAACGCCAGCCATCTCTTCAAAAGAAAGAACTTTAACATAAAGGTAGTTTGTCCCCAGATACAAAGTTGCAATCACTAAAATTCCTAACAAAAGGGCTAAAGGAATGTTTTTTTGTGGATTTTTTATCTCTTCTCCTATATAGGTTGCAGCATTCCATCCACTGTAGGCATACATAACATAGATAAGAGAAACAGGAAAACTTAAGCTTAATAGTGCCTCTTTTTTTGGAACTAAACTTCCGATCTCAAAGTTAGTCATTCCTTCTTTAGCGTATATGAATCCAAAGAAAATAAAGGTAAAAAGAAAAAAAACTTTAAAGAGAGTTATTCCTGTTTGAAAATTAGCCCCTATTTTAATTCGTTGGGTATGAACTAAAGAAAGAAGTAAAATCACTGATACAGCTAAAAGTTTGGAGATTAGTTCTGAGGTTTGTATGGAAAAAAGTTCTAAGAAGTATTTTGAAAAGGCAATAGCTGTTGCAGCAATAGGAGCAGAAAAACCAACGATAAGCGAAATCCAGCCAGCAAGGAATCCAAAAATCTCGCCAAAAGTTTCCTTCAAAAAAACATATTCTCCTCCTGCCCGAGGAAAAAGTCTACCAAGCTCAGCGTAACTAAGAGCACCAAAAAAAGCAATCAGACCTCCTAAGAGCCACAGAAAAAGAAGAGCCACTGGATCTCTAAGTTCCTTTATAATGAATCCAGAGGTGGTAAAAATACCTGTTCCTACGGTGTTTCCCACAACAAGCATGATAGCAGGAATAAGCCCTATCTCTCTTTTTAAAACCAGTTTTTCTTCCTTAAATCCATAGTTAATTTCAATTTGAGTAACATTTTTATTCATCAAAATCTCCAAAATCCCCCACATACACTAAATATTCAAAAGGAAGTTGAATTCCTCTGATTTTTTCATAGATATCTTCAAAGGTTCCAGCTATAACCCTTTCCTTTTCTTTATAACCAGCATGCAAAACAAAGATTACTTGAGTTTTTGGAGAGTAATATTTTTCTATCTTCTTTAAAACTTCAGTTATGTCTTTTATTCTCATGGTAAAAATAACAAGGTTTGTGCCTGTTTTAGCAAGGGCCTCAAGGTCAGAAAATCCTGCAGCAAGGGTTACACTTTGGGCCTTACCTCCGGTGATGCTCTTTCTTATAGCAGCATTAGCTGCATTAAAAGAACTAACCCCAGGAATGATTTCTGGGTTTAAGTCTTTAAATGCCTCCACATACCATATATGTGGACCGTAGATAGTAGGATCACCGTCTTCAAGAACGGCTACCACCTTACCTTGCTTAACAGCTTCTCTTATGATCTTGGTTATCTTTTCAAGCTCTTTTCTTTTTTCTTTTTCATCAAAACTTAAAGACTTTATTTCTATCTGAGATTTAGGGTTCCCTCTATCTTTTCGATAAAAAAGATGAAAAATACCAAATCCTGCATCATAAACCTCCTTTCCCTCAATTAAATTTTTTACCCTTTCACAAGTCCATTTACTGCAAAAGATAACATCAGCTTTTTTGATAACTTCATAAGCCCTTAAGGTCAAATTATCAGGGTCTCCAACCCCGGTGCTAACAAGATAAAGTCTACCTTCTGCTTGAGCCAAGGAAAAATTTAAACTTATGAGAAAGAAGCTTAAAAATAAAATTTTTTTAAGATTTTTCATTTTATAACCCCCCTTTTTTTACTTTTAAAAATTAAAGGATATAGACCCAAAGACATTAAAAGGAGTTCCTGGGTAATAGTTATTGCTGGTACCAAAAATATATCTTCTATCAAACAGATTGTTAAACTCAACGGTTAACCTAAGGTTTTTGAGCCTTAAACTTCTTATTTCTTCTTTATTGTAAGAAACCATCAAATCAAAGACTTCATACCCAGAAACCTTCTCTGTACGTGCTAAATTACCGTAGTAACTACCCACATACCTAAATCTGGGAACTATTTCAAAACCTTTATACCTTGCTATAAGTCCTGTAGTGAGCATCTTTTCTGGAACTCCTATTACTTGTTTTCCATCCACAGGATAACGAGTTCCGGCACTTATGATGTCTCCATCATATTTCATCTTTACATAAGATGGGTTAAAAAATAAGGAAAATTTATCTGTAAGATGAAAGGTTGAAGCAAGCTCAAAACCATATCCTCTCGCCTTACCGATAAAGGTATTAAAACTTACAGGTCTACCAGTAGAAGGATCAATCAGAAGCTGGGCAGGGTTATCAGGATCTTTCCATCCTGGAGTAAAAGGCGTGTTTAAGTTTTTGTGTTTAGAGAAGTAAACAGTTGGATATAACTCAAATTTCTCTGCTCTAATCCTAAGCCCCAAATCCCAGTTATAAGTTTCTTCACACTTATAATCGTTAAACAGGTCATCTAAAGTTATGCCCATCTTTTTGAATTTCTCATAAAGGCGATAATAAAGGTTTACGATAGGCATATACATATAAGGAGTTTGAAAAGTTTTACCAAAGCTTGTATAAACTTCTATTTTTTCATTAAAAGAATATGAAAGACCAAAGGAAGGGACCCAAGCAGAATAACTTCTTCCACCATAGTCAAGTTTAGGCTCTCTTAGCAAGTAAGGCACTGTTCCGTTGTATTGAGTAATGTATCCTTCATTTTTTCCGTCTTTTTTCTTTATATATTGAAGACCTGCTTGCCAGTTTAGTTTACCTATGTTTCCTGCAAACTTAAGGTAAGGACTTGAAGAATAGCCATCTGAAATACTTTTGGTAAATCTACCCCATCCAATAAAAGTTAAGCTACCATCAGGGTTTAACCAATAGTTTTTAGAAGGTCTGTCATCCCACTCTTGAAGCTCGTAATGGTAACCTAAAAGTCCTCTAACAAACTTTAAATCAAAAACAAGTTGAGTTAAAGCCCCTTTTCTTTTAACCTCCCATCCACTCCAGGTTACTCCTGGTTTACTTTGTCTCATAGGACCTGAGATGCTTATAGTTCCGCTCCAATCCTCTTTTTCTTCTATTCTGTAATAAGGTTTTATCTGAAGCATCAATTGGTCTAACAATTTTATATCTAAAAAGGCATAATAGTCTTTATTTGTCCATCCAAGTTTCTGATATTTATAGTAATACCAATCTTTTGTAGAATTGCCCGTAAAGTTTTCATTATAGTCTAACCATCTATCTTTCTTAGCATCTGGATATGAAAGAGTAGCATACTTATGATGGTCAAGGTCATTATAGTTTGCCCAAAGTTTTATGTTAATTCTATTTCCTAAAGCCTGAACCAAAGTAAAGTTTAGGTTTTCTCTTGGACCAAGTTTTCCCTTGCCTCTCCACTTATCTGCCTCTGCATAAGAATAAGAAAGGGAAAGCTTAGTGCCTAAGGACGGTAATTTACCCGAATCAACCCTTAAGAAGGTTTTAGTATAATCATTCATCCCTAAGCCCTGTTTAAATTCAAACCCAAATTTATCTTTTGCCCATTTTGGTTTTAACTCAACCGTTCCCCCTCTTGTTCCTGCACCTGTTCCAAGGTCAACAGGAATAACCCCTCTGTAGACATCGATTGCCTCCAAGTTTTCTAAATCAAAAATGTATTCCCTTGGACCGATAGGGTTTCCTCCGTAAACAGGGACCCCTTCAACAGACATCGTTCCCAAGGAACCAGAAACACCTCTTATCGTTATACTTCTCTGAGTTGAAGAAATACCTGCAGGATCAGGAGTTTCAAAATATACCCCTGGTAAAATATTTAAGATAGACCAAACGTTGCTACTACCCCTTTCTCCAGATAGTTCAATACCTTTTTTGGTGATCCCGATCCCTGTATAAACTGTTTCTGCTGTCTCTTTGGTAGGGGTAATTATTTTTTCACTAGTAACTATTACTTCAGGTAAAGATTCCTCTTTTTCCAACCTTTCCTTATCGATCTCCTCTGCAAAACCCTTAGAAACAAAAAATATTTTTAAAGCCAAAATAAAAAATAAAGCTTTTTTGCCCCACATTTCAACCCCCTATCAAGAACTAATTTGCATTAGTTGTAACTTAAAGCATATTTTTAAAAATTATTACTTATTTTGATAACATATTTTAAAAAAATGTCAATAAAAAATATTTTTATATTTTTTATAACTTAAAATTGCAAAAAATTTGAAAAATTTTTCAAGTTTTAGTGATTTAAATGTGAAACAACCAAAAAGAAAATGTTACTAAAATGTGTTTAAAAAAGAAAAGCTGAAAACAACACAGAAATAAGAACTACGTAAACAAGGTTAACCTTTCGATAGAGGGCAAAGAAACTCACCATAGCCATCATGGCTTTCAAGAAATTCCAGTCTAAAGAAACTATAAACTTAATTAACACAAAAAGAAGTAAAGCAGAAAAAGAGGCTAAGATTCCCTGTTTTGCTTTTAAAAAAATTTTTAATTGATTCATCTTATCTGAAAACTCGCAGAATAATGCCATTATAATAAAAGATGGGGTAAAAACAGAAATCGTTGCCATCAAAGCTCCCAAAAGACCTTTTAATAGATAACCGACAAAAGTGGCTGTTATCACTATCGGTCCTGGAGTAACTTGCCCAAGGGCTATACCATCCATGAAAGTTCTGTTATCAATCCAGCCCAATCTATCTACAAATTCATGCATCATAAGAGGTAAAGAAGCATAGCCTCCTCCAAAAGCAAAAAGGTCTATTTTTATCATAACTAAAGAAATATTAAAAAGAGTCTTATCCCAAAAGTATAAAAAGAATAACTCTATAAAAGGAATAAAAATCAAGATTAAAAGACCTTGATAATTTATCCTCTTTGAAGTCTCTGTTTTATTGATAGAAACATCTTTAAAAACCAGTTGAGAAAGAACCAAACATATAAAAATTATCAAAAAAGGACTAACCTTAAAAAATAAAAGTAAAAAAGAAAGAATTGCCATAAACATTTCTGCTTTAGAGTTAACTAAAGGTCTTGCAAAACTTAAAAAGGCATTGGCAACGATGCTAACCACTACTACTTGAAGTCCAGTAAACACTGAGATAACCTTTGGAAGGTCATGGGTCTTAACATAAACCTGAGATAAAAAAAGCATGAACAAGAAAGCAGGCAACCCAAAACCTGTAAAACTGGCAAGACCTCCGAGAATTCCTCTGGTTTTAAACCCAACATAACCAGCCATCTGAATAGCAGTTGCACCGGGAATAACCTGAGCAAGAACTACCCCATCCTGAAAGGTTTGTTTATCAAGCCATTCCCTTTTCTCTACCACTAACTCCTTAATATAAGCTACCATCGCAGGACCACCAAAAGCAGTAAACCCCAGTTTTAAAAAACTAAAAAACAGCTCTACAATCTTAACGTGATTGTTTATCATCTATACCAAGGGGTTGCTAACTTCCTGTTTTTCATATTGCCAAAATAACCACTCTCGTAGACTCAAAATCATTACTTACCAAAAAAGCAAACAGCAATTAATTTTGGATAACTCACCCCTTCTCTTTCTGCTATTTTATCCCAAATTAAAATAACTATACTCCTAAAAAAACCTCTCAAATAACATCTATAAATCATACGAAAACACCTAAAAAAACCTTTCTAATTGGTCAACCTTTCAGAAGCCTTTCAAGGTTAAGACTATCTTTTTTAAAAGAATAACATAAAATAATAATATAATCAACAACGGCACAAATTGACTTAAACAGATTTTATATAGGTTTGAAAACAGAGATTTTAGCCAATTTTTTTATAGATTAAAAAAGAACTTTACGAAAGCGAAGTTATTAAAATAATCCAGCTCATACTATTTAGACCAGCAATTTTTATTTTCAAAATTAAACAAAAATATACAAAAATCTAAAAACCCTTGAATTTAATTGTATATTTTTGTAACTTTTTGTTAAAAAATATTTCTCAAAACTTAAGGATTTCCTTTTGTTAAGAGAACTTGTATTTCTGGCATATTTTTCGCATTGCTTAGATTAATAAAAAAATTCAAAAATAGGAGGTTTTAAAAATGGTTGGGTCAAAAATTAAAAAATTGGGTTTAGTGATCACCATAGGAAGTTTATTCCTTAATGTACAAGGGATAAAAGCAGAGGATACTCCTCAACCTAAAAAAATAACAGGAAGTCTTTCTGGAGGAGTTTTTAACCAGTATGTATTTCGTGGTTATGAACTTAGTTCGGATAGTCTGGTTATTCAGCCTTCTATTACCCTTTCTTACGGTGGTTTTTCGGTTAATTATTGGGGCAATTTAGATACCCATGAAAATCCTACCCAAAGTTTTAATCCAGATAGACCAAACAAAAAAAGCTTTAACGAGCACGATATAACAGTCAGTTATACCTATACCCGAAACAAACTTTCTTTAACCGGAGGCTATATCTATTATGGAACTAAATATACTGAAGAAACTGAAGAGATTTTTTTTAGCGCAAGCTATGATATGTTTATTAAACCAACGATAACTATTTATAGAGATATCGCCACCTATCCCGGTACTTATGTTAATTTTAGTCTTTCTTATACTAAAAACTTATATAAAAATATTAATCTTGACTTAGCAGCTGGGTTTGGTTATTTCAAGGGGGATAGCAACTACTGGAGAACTTATGAAAAAAGCACCCACGATTATACAGGGAAAAAATATACGGGGTTTCATGATGGAAAAATACAAGCGATAGTTAGCATTCCACTCACTAAAAACTTTATGATACAACCAACGGTTCAATACTGGTTCCCTCTCTCAAGCAAAGCCCAAAAAAAAGTAGAAGGCAAGTCTTATAACCCTAACGGACATCTTGATAATACCTGGGTAGCAGGAGTTAACTTTACCTTAAATTTTTAAATAACAAACACTAAAAATAGGAGGGGTAGAAATGACAAAAAAATTTATGGAGCAAATCTTAAATTTTTTAGCATTTTCTTGGATGATGGTTTTAGTCTATTCGAAAGATGTTTTAGCTGATCAAACATCTCAACCAAAACTTGACACAGGAGACACTGCCTGGATGCTTATTTCTTCAGCTTTAGTTATGTTTATGACAATTCCTGGCCTTGCCCTTTTTTATGGAGGCCTTGCTAAAAAAAAGGATGTACTAAACACCATAGCCATGAGCTTTGTTGCCTATTGCATCGTAAGTTTATTATGGGTGATATATGGGTATAGTTTAAGTTTTTCTGGTGATATAAAAGGCATGATAGGAAATTTTGATAAAATCTTATTAAAAGGAATCAGTATTGATTCTCTCCAAGGAACGATACCAGAGGTACTTTTTTGCATGTATCAACTTACGTTTGCCGGGATAACAGTTGCTTTGATAAGTGGAGCTTATATAGAAAGAATAAAGTTTTCAGCATGGATTATTTTTTCTGTTTTATGGATGAGCCTTGTTTATATACCGGTAGCTCATTGGGTATGGGGAGGAGGATTTCTTTCTAAATTAGGAGCCCTTGATTTTGCAGGAGGAACTGTGGTTCATGTTAACGCTGGGATAGCTGCTTTGGTAGGAGCTTTAATCCTTGGGAAAAGAAAGAAGAATTATCTTCTCCCTAACAACTTAACCTTAGTGGTGATAGGTAGTGGAATCTTATGGTTTGGATGGTTTGGATTTAACGGAGGAAGTGCTGTAGCCTCAAATGGGCTTGCAGCCCAAGCATTTCTTAATACAAACCTCGCCTGTGCTGTAGCAGCCCTTGCCTGGATGGTTACAGAATGGATGATTACTAAAAAACCTACCCTACTTGGGATTGCCTCCGGGATAGTAGCTGGTTTGGTAGCCATAACTCCAGCAGCTGGATTTGTTAACGTGTTTGGGGCTATGGTCATTGGAATCTTAGCAGGAAGTCTATCATATTTTAGTGTTACAGCGATGAAATCAAAATTGGGATATGATGATGCTCTTGATGTATTTGGAATTCATGGGGTAGCAGGAATTATCGGTGCTATTCTGACTGGAGTTTTTGCAGACCCATCTATCAATGAACTTGGGAAGGGATTACTTTATGGAAACCCTAACCAAGTTCTTATACAGATCCTTGCAGTATTAATTACCATAGTTTATACTGCCCTTATGACTGGTATAATATTCCTGGTCATCAGACTTTTCATGAAAATTAGGGTTTCAGATGAAGAGGAAACTACAGGACTTGATTCTACCCAACATGGAGAAAAGGCTTATAATTTTTAATAACTAACTAAAAACTTAAAAGGAGGGCAAGATGAAAAAAATAGAAGCTATAATAAAGCAAGTTAAACTCGAAGAGGTAAAAGATGCCCTGGTTATGGCTGGAATACAAGGTATGACCATCACAGAAGTTCAAGGTTTTGGAAGACAAAAAGGACATGTAGAATTATACAGAGGTTCTGAAGTAGAGGTACTCTTTGTTCCAAAGATAAAAATAGAATTAGTGGTTCCTGATTCTTTGGTAGAAAAGGTAGTACAAACCATCTTAGAAAAAGCTTATACCGGCACGGTGGGAGATGGTAAAATCTTTATCATACCTGTAGAAGAAGCTATAAGGATCAGAACCAAAGAAAAAGGAGAAAAAGCCATTTAAGGGAAAAAAATAATGATAGCTATCATAAAAAATGTAAAAGAAGAAGGGCCTGGAAGTATAGAGACCTATCTAAAAAAATACCGGATCCCTTATAAAATTTTTGAAGCTCAAGAAGGAGAACTACCTTTCAGTTTAGATGATTACACCGGGTTAATTGTAATGGGTGGACCGATGGGAGTATATGAAATGGAGCAATACCCCTATTTAAGGGGTGTTGCTCAAATTATAGAAAAAGCAATCAATAAAAACTTAAAAGTCCTGGGGATCTGTCTTGGAGCTCAGTTGATAGCTCATGTTCTCGGGGCTAAAGTTTTTAAAGGACCTAAAGAGGAAATTGGTTGGTTTGAGGTTGAATTAACTCCCCAAGGTTTAGAAGATCCTTTGATGCTTTCTTTAGCTACACATCCTGCAACAGGCCAAATTTCTAAGAAATTTAAAGTATTCCAGTGGCATGGAGACACTTTTGACCTCCCCTCAGGGGCTATCCATCTTGCAAGATCAACTCTTTATGAAAACCAAGCTTTTAAATTTGATCAAAAGGTTTATGCCCTTCAATTTCACGTAGAAGTAACCAAAAATATAATTGCCCAATGGTTTGAGGACTTTCCTTTAAAAAACGTTATACTTAAAGAATCAGAAGAAATCTATATAGAATACTCATTAAGGGCAAAAAATTTTTATGACAAATTCTTTACCCTTTAAAAAGGTTGGTTAGATGATACCATACTTATGAAGACGATAGTTTAGCTGTCTTCTTGTCATCCCTAAAAGTTTAGCTGCTTGCGTTTGGTTAAACTTGCAAGCTTTAAGTGCTGAGATGATCCTTTGTTTCTCCTCTTCCTCTATTTGTTGCTTGAGGTTGATGGCTTGTAAGGAACTTTCTTGAACATCAGATTTAGGTTGACTTATTTGACAAGATTTAAAAACTTCAGGTAGGTGTTCTGGTGTAATCAATTCATCATCAGAGAGTATTACCATACTTTCAAGAGTATTTTCAAGTTCTCTTACATTACCTGGCCAAGGATATTCTAAAAAAATTTTTAAAACTTCTTTAGAAATTTTTACCGATTTTTGATATTTTTGGTTTAGTTGATTTAAAAAATGTTCGATTAAAACCACTATATCTTCTTTTCTTTCCCTTAAAGGAGGTATGTATATGTTTACTACGTTTATTCTAAAGTACAGATCCTCTCTAAACTTACCCTGGCTGATAAGCTCTTTTAAGTTTTTATGCGTAGCTGAAATCAAACGAAAATCTACCTTTATGGATTTAGTTCCTCCTAATCTTTCAAAGGTATGCTCCTGTAAAACCCTTAACAACTTAGCTTGAAGAGATAAAGGAAGATCTCCGATTTCATCTAAAAATAGAGTCCCTCCGTTAGCCAACTCAAATTTTCCAGGCTTAGAGGTAAAAGCTCCGGTAAAAGCCCCTTTTTCATAACCAAAAAGCTCTGCCTCTAATAAATTTTCTGGGATAGCCGCACAATTTATGGCTATAAAAGGTTTGTCTGCTCTATCACTGTTAAAGTGGATGGCTTTAGCTATTAACTCTTTTCCGGTACCACTTTCTCCCTGAATTAAAACTGGAGCCTTGGTAGAGGAGATTTTTTCACATATCTTTATTATCTGTCTCATCTGTTCTGAAGAATATACAAGATTGTAAAACTGATATTTTTTCTTTACCTCTTTTTCAAAAAATTCTCTTTTCTTTTTCTCCTCATAGAGTAAGTTGTAAATCTTTATTATCTGAGCAAAGAGTGTGGCTAAAATTTCTAAAACCCTTAGGTCTTCAGCAAAATCTGTATTTACATCAAATATCCTGTCAACCGATAAAACCCCAAAGATTTCATCTCCTAACTTGATGGGAACACATAAAAAAGAAATTTTGTCTTTTTTAACCCTGGCCCCTGTTTTATTTAAAAACATAGGTTCTTCACCTATGTTTGGTACAATCATAGGTTGTCCTGATTCAAAAACCTTACCTACAATACCTTCTCCAATTTTGTAACGTCCTCTTCTAATCTGTTCTTCTGTAAGTCCATAGGCTACAACTATTTTTAGCTCATTAACAGCTGAATCAAAAAGCGTAACCGTGCCCCTTGTTAAATATAGGTCTTCTGCAAGTATTTGCAGAGCATTTTTCAAATTTTCAAAAATGTTTAAAGATGAACTTAAAACCTTACTCACTTTAAACAAAGTAAGAAGTTCTTGGTAAGCTCGTTCTATTTGATTTTTTGATATCATCTTTCATTTTCTCAAACTATGTTTTTACAATAAAAAATTATAACTACCTTTAAAAACTTATCAAGTTTACCAAGATATGTGTAAAAATTTTCTATGTAAGGATTTGATTGAACCATAAGTTACACAATTTTACAAAAATTTACTTTAATGCACTTTTTGGTTTATATCGAACTTTTTTATCTAAACTGTATATCCAGGCTTTAATAGGCATACAAATTGCTTTAATTTTTGAAACAACCTTGATGGAGGAGGTAAAAGATGCTAAACAAACCCAGAGACAAAAAAGATGTGATGGAACTTATCAAAGCTCATGATGTAATGTTTGTAAAGCTCTGGTTTACCGATGTATTAGGTCAACTAAAAAGTTTTACCATCCACGTAGATGAATTAGAGGTTGCCTTTGAGGAAGGGATGGGATTTGACGGTTCTTCTATCCAGGGGTTTGCAAGGATTGATGAATCAGATATGGTGGCTATTCCAGACCCAACGACTTTTATCATTCTTCCTTGGAGACCTAAAGAAAAAACTGTAGCAAGGATGTTTTGCGATATCTATGAACCAGATGGTAGTCCTTATAAAGGAGACCCAAGGTATGTGTTAAAGAAAGCGTTAGAAAAAATGCAAGAAATGGGTTTTACAAATTTTTTTGTAGGACCTGAGTTAGAGTTTTTCTACTTTAAATCACCTAATAATCCTGAAATTTTGGATCAGGGGGGATACTTTGATTATTCCTTAGATGCTGCTGAAGACCTAAGAAGAGATACCATTTTGGCTTTAGAAGCCATGGGGATTAGGGTTGAGTATTCTCATCATGAGGTGGCTCCTTCTCAACACGAAATAGACTTAAGGTATGCCAACGCTTTAGACATGGCAGATATCGTTATGACTTACAAGGTTACTGTTAAAGAAATAGCTCAAAAATATGGAGTTTATGCTACCTTCATGCCTAAACCTATATTTGGAGTAAACGGAAGTGGTATGCATACCCACCAGTCTCTTTTCATAGGAGATAAAAATGCCTTTTTTGACCCTCAAGACCCATATCATCTTTCTGATATTGCCAAACAATATACCGCCGGAATACTTAATCATATTAGAGAAATCACTTTAGTGCTTAATCAATGGGTAAATTCCTATAAAAGACTGGTTCCTGGATACGAAGCTCCGGTTTACATCTGTTGGGCAAGAAGAAATAGGTCTGCCTTAATTAGGGTTCCTATGTATAAACCAGGAAAAGAGAAAGCTACCAGGATTGAACTTAGGTCTCCTGACCCAGGATGTAATCCATATTTAGCGTTTGCAGCCATGCTTTGGGCAGGCTTAAAAGGAATTCAAAATAAATACACATTGCCAGACCCTGTAGAACTCGATGTATACCATCTAACTCCTGAAGAAAGAAAAAAGTTAGGTATAAAAGAGTTGCCCGGAAGCTTGTATGAGGCCATAGAGGAGGCAGAAAAAGGTACGGTGTTAAGGGAGGTTTTAGGTGAACACATCTATAATCAGCTTATCACAAACAAAAAATTAGAATGGGATGATTACAGAATAAGGGTTTTTGAATACGAAATAGAAAAATACCTGCCAGTCCTTTAAAGATGAATGATTTTAAAAAGCCCCCTTCTCGGGGGCTTTTTAAAATTAAACCTGTTAAAGTTGTTCTTAAGGAATTTATCGACCTTCCTTATTTGAATACGATATTGGGTAAACTGGAAAAACTGTATGCTTCTAAAATTCCCTTTCTTTTGTGGGGAGAAAGAGGAGTTGGAAAATCTTCTATAGCTAAATTAGTCCACCATTCAGCAAATAAAAACCATCCTTTCTTTTATTTAGACTGTTTAGAATGTTTTTATAAAGAAGAAATACTTAAAGAGTTTTATCTTCTGCAAAATCAAAATGGAACTATCTTTTTAAAACACTTAGAGGCCTTTCCAGAAGAACTTTTAAGGAATTTGCTTAAATTTATTTTATATAACTCTCAATTAAAAATAATAGCTTCATCTTCTACTTCAGAAATTCAGTCAGACCCAATTAAAACTTACTTTTATATCTTTCAGGTTCTACCTTTAAGAGAAAGAAAAGATGATATTCCTGTTCTTTTATCTCATTTTTTAAATAAATTTAACCGTATATACAACAAGAAAATTTCCTTTCATCCTTCAACCATAGAAATATTAAAAGAATATCCTTGGCCTGATAACATATTAGAAATCCAAAATTTAGTAGAAAGACTAGTAATTTTTAAAAATAAAAAAATATATCCAAGAGACATTTTTGGTTTTTTAGGTCTTAACTTTCAACAAAAATTAACAAAATTGTAAAAAATTGTATATATATGTAGATTTAGGTTAAAGACATGGCGTTATAAAGCGCTAAAAATTGGGTATGCTTTTTGATTATATTTTTGAAGCTTTAAAAAGTTTTTATAAAAAGGGTGAAAAATGAAGCCGATTAACTTTTCAAGTTTTTATCCGGATTTTTTTGTAGAACGCTTAGAAAACAAATGTATAAAATGTAAAATCTGTGTTAAAGAGTGCACCTATGAGGTGCATACCTGGGATGAAAAAAAGAAAATTCTCAAAGAAGACCATGGTAAATGTGTAGGATGTCATAGATGTGAAGCTATGTGTCCAACTGATGCTATCATAATTAAAAGACATCCTTCTCAATTTAGAGAACATCATCTATGGAATCCTTATTTTATAAAAAACATATACAAACAAGCAGACAAAGGTGGTGTTTTACTCTCTTCTACCGGATGTGATTTACCTTTAAAGATATATTTTGATCATCTTGTCATCGATGCATGTCAAGTTACCAACCCACCCATAGACCCTTTAAGAGAACCTATGGAACTTCGTACCTATATAGGGTCAAAACCCGAAAAATTAGAGGTAGAAAAAACAGAAACAGGATATAAGCTAAAAAAAGCTTTACCTCCTTTAATAAAGTTAGAAATGCCTATAATATTTTCTGGAATGTCTTATGGATCTATAAGTCTTCATATTCATCAAGGACTGGCGCGTGCAGCTAAAGAGTTAGGAATTCTTTACAACACCGGTGAAGGAGGTTTGCATCCTTCTTTGTATGAATACAAAGACCATACAATAGTCCAGTGTGCTTCTGGAAGGTTTGGGGTAAATGTAGATTATCTTAATGCTGGAGTAGCCATTGAAATCAAAATAGGTCAGGGAGCCAAACCTGGTATAGGGGGACATCTTCCAGGAGAAAAGGTTAACAAAGAAATCTCTAAAACCAGGATGATACCTTTAGGGACTGATGCTCTATCCCCAGCCCCACATCATGACATTTATTCAATAGAGGATTTGAGAGGCCTTATATATGCCTTAAAGGAGGCTACTGAGTATAAGAAGCCGGTGTTTGTAAAAGTAGCTGCAGTACATAACATAGCAGCTATTGCTTCTGGGATAGTAAGGGCTGGAGCCGATGCGGTAGTTATAGATGGTATAAGAGGAGGTACCGGTGCTGCTCCGACTATGTTTAGGCAATATGTAGGAATCCCTATAGAACTTGCTATTTCCGCTGTAGATAAACGATTAAGAGAAGAAGGTATCAGACATAAAACCACGTTAATCGCCTCTGGAGGTATCCGTTGTAGTGCTGATGTGGTGAAAGCCATCGCCTTAGGTGCAGACGTGGTAGCGATAGGAACCCCTCTTCTGATTGCCGTAGGATGTACCCTCTGTCAAAGATGTTATACAGGAAAATGTCCTTGGGGTATAGCTACCAATAATCCTGAGCTTATCAAAAGGCTTCCACCAGAAGTAGTCTACGAGAAGGTATATAACCTTATGAATGCATGGAGAAGCGAAATCAAAGAAATGCTTGGAGCTATGGGATTAAATTCGATAGAAAGTTTAAGAAGCAATCGAGACAAATTGAGGGCTATAGGGTTAACTAAAGAAGAAATGGAAATCCTTGAAGTAAAACATGCAGGAGAATAAAAGAAGAAAGGGGTTTAGGAATGTGGGAATTTATTTTTAAAGATAATAAGGATATCTCTGGTTGTGGAGTGTCTGGGATAATAAATGTTAAAGGTAGTTTAATTCCAGGAGACCTAATAATAAAATCTATAACCTGCCAAGAAGAAAGAGGAAATGGTCTTGGAGCAGGGTTTGCTGGTTATGGTATCTATCCTGATTTTAAAGAATTTTACGCCCTACATGTAATGGCTGAAGATAAAAATTCTTTAGAAAGATTTGAAAGGTTTCTTTTTCAACAAGTCAAAGCTATATATCATGAACCTATTCCTACTAGAAAAGTAAAAACTATAAAAAATCCTCCTATTTTTAAAAGATACTTTGTTAAACTTGAACTGGAAGAACAACTTCCAACAGAAGAAGAGGAAAACAAATTAATAGAAATGGTAATGTATATCAACGCTAACCTAAATGGTGTGTATATACTTTCTTCTGGTAAAAATATGGGTGTTTTCAAAGGTGTAGGGTTTCCTGAAGAAATAGCAGAATTTTTTAAAATAGATGAATATCAAGCCTACATATGGACCGCTCATAATCGTTTTCCCACAAACACTCCTGGTTGGTGGGGAGGAGCACATCCATTCAGTCTTCTTGACTGGTCAATCGTTCATAACGGGGAAATCTCAAGCTATGGGACAAACAAAAGATACTTAGAACTGTTTGGATATAAATGTACTTTGCTTACCGATACTGAGGTAGTAACCTATCTTTTAGATTTGCTTATAAGAAGACATAAACTGCCTATCAAGTTAGCATGCACTGCTTTAGCACCACCTTTTTGGATGGAGATAGAACGATTAGAGGAAGAGGAAAAAAATTTACTCGAAGCTTTAAGGATAGTTTATGGAGGGGCTCTGTTAAATGGACCTTTTGCTATTATTTTTGCATATAATGGCGGAATAGTAGGACTAACAGATAGAGTTAAACTTAGACCTTTAGTAGTAGCTAAATTTGAAGACTTTTATTACTTAGCAAGCGAAGAAGCTGCCATAAGAACTATCTGCCCTAATCCAGAGTTAATATGGTATCCTAAGGCTGGAGAACCTGTAATCATAGAAATGCCAATGGGTACTATCCCTAATCAAAAAAGTTATGCCTAAAACTTAAAGTAGGAGGAAGTCCTGAATGAGCGTTATTTTAAACGTGGAAAATTGGAGTTATACCAAAGTTAATCAATATATACGTGAAAAAATATCAGAAGGAGAAACAGAATTTGAACTACATAGAGTAAATGGCCATAGATATTTGTTTGCAGGTATAAAACAAAAAATCAAGGCTAAAATTTTGGGTGTCCCGGGACTTGATTTAGGTTGTTTTATGAGTGGACCTGACATATACGTTTATGGTAACGTTCAAGATGCCTGTGGTAATACCATGGAAGAAGGTAAAATTGTTGTATATGGTATGGCAGGAGATGTTATAGGTTATAGTATGAGAGGTGGGAAAATTTTCATCAAAGGAGATGTTGGTTATCGAGTAGGAATTCACATGAAAGCCTATCAAGATAAACATCCTGTAATCGTCATAGGTGGAAAAACAGGAGATTTTTTGGGTGAATACATGGCAGGAGGAACTATCATCGTATTAGGCTTATTCTCTCAACATCCAGAAAAACCTATAACCGGAAAATTTTTAGGCACAGGAATGCATGGAGGAGTTATCTACATAAGAGGTGAATTAGACCCGTTTTTTCTTGGGAAAAACCTTAAAATTTCTCCTATAAACGAAGAGGATCTAACATATCTTAAAACAATTTTAACAGAATACTGTGCCGACATGGATGAAAACTTAGAATCTATAATAAACGATAGGTTTTCAAAAATAACCCCTGTTTCACATAGGCCTTATGGTAATCTTTATGCCTACTAAAACTATAAAACTATACAGCTTGTGAAAGCAAGATTTATTCAAAATTAATTTTTGTTTTTCAAATTTTATTTCTTCTATGTATATTTTATTTAAGTGGTTAGTCCTGTGCAGGAAGAAGTATCCCTTCTAAAATTAAACATTGATTTTTTAAACCCAAGCAAACTTCCTTCTTTTTAATTTCAATGTTAATTTATTATCTTTACCAAAAGGGAAAAACCTCCATCACCCTTTAAAATCAGGTATTAGACATAATTACATAAAACACGACATCAAAGATTGAAAAATAATAAATTTATTAATTTTCAAGATATATATTTTGATGAAAAAGTGATATCATATAGCCTATAAATTGTAAGGTTATATCACAGCACAAAAGAGGTGGTATCAGCAGCATGGAGTACAAAGATGAACAAAGGATTAACAAAAATATCCTCTTTGCTACGACAACTTCTTCATTTTTAGTACCTTTTATGTCAAGCGCAGTTAATATCGCTGCACCTGATATTGCCAGAAAATTTAATCTGACTGCCGAAAACTTGAATCTTGTTATAACTATCTTTTTGCTTTTTTCGGCTGCATTTATTTTACCAATAGGGAAACTTTCTGACACATTTGACCGTGCAAAGATTTTCATAACGGGTCTTATTTTGTTTACTATTTCAACCCTAATGTGTGCTATAGCACCAAACATACTTGTACTTTTTATATTCCGGGCACTGCAAGGTTTTTTTGCTGCCTTTCTCTTTGTTACGTCAATTGCAATTTTGATTGAAAATCATTCACCAAAAATAAGAGGCAGACTCCTTGGAATAAACGCAGCAACAGTTTATCTTGGAATATCAACAGGACCTCTTTTAGGTGGAATTTTGGTACGCTTTTTTGGCTACAAAAGCATATTTATATTCTCGTTTTTGATAGGTTTTGTGGCCTCATTTATAAGCCTTTTTTTAGTAAAAAAGGAAATCAAATTAGGACAAAATACTTCTCTTTCAGAAAGCTTTAGAAATATTGATAAAACTGGAACAATTCTGTCCATAGCAGGACTTTTTTTGCTAATTTATGGTGCATCGACTTTTGAGCTTGGCAAAATCCCAAAATTGGTGTTTTTCCTAGGTTTTATTCTTCTTTTACTTTTTGTAATATTCGAGGTTTATAATCAAAATCCTTTACTTGACGTAAAGTTGTTTGTAAAAATTCCACAGTTTGGTTTTTCTAACTTGGCAGCACTTATAAACTACAGCTGTACATTTTCTGCATCGTACCTTCTTTCGTTGTATCTTCAAATTGTAAAAGCGCTGCCTGCACAGCTTGTCGGAAGTATTTTGATTGTGCAACCAATCTCTCAGGTTATAACATCACTAATTTCTGGAAGGGCTTCAGAAAAGATTGAACCATGGAAACTGGCAACTGCAGGAATGCTTCTTACCACAGCGGGCCTTTTTGTATTTTCTTTATTTTCAGATAAAACCAACATAGCTATTGTTATAATAAACTTAATTGTTATGGGTGTGGGGTTTGGACTTTTTTCATCACCCAATACAAATGTTGTAATGAGCTGTGTACCACCGTCCCTTTACGGTGCAGCATCATCCACAATATCCGTCATGAGAGTAATGGGCCAGGCTTTTTCAATGGCAATCGTCTCTTTTATATTCTCTTTATACTTAAAAGGTGCAAAACTTCCTTCTGAAAATTATTTTACAATCCTGAAGAGCATAAAAATAAGCTTTTCTGTATTTGCAGTTCTATCTATAGCAGGGGTTGTAGTATCCATGAAGAGAGGAAACTTATATACAAAGAAAAACGAAAAGTAAAAAGAGGAGGAACTATCATCGTATTAGGCTTATTCTCTCAACATCCAGAAAAACCTATAACCGGAAAATTTTTAGGCACAGGAATGCATGGAGGAGTTATCTACATAAGAGGTGAATTAGACCCGTTTTTTCTTGGGAAAAACCTTAAAATTTCTCCTATAAACGAAGAGGATCTAACATATCTTAAAACAATTTTAACAGAATACTGTGCCGACATGGATGAAAACTTAGAATCTATAATAAACGATAGGTTTTCAAAAATAACCCCTGTTTCACATAGGCCTTATGGTAATCTTTATGCCTACTAAAACTATAAAACTTGTTATAGCAAGGTTTATAAAAAATTATTTATAAAATTTTAACTTTTGTTTTTAAGTTTCTAAGTATTTTTATTCTTAACAATAAGGCTAATTTTTGTTTCTAACTCTTTATATATTTTTCTTTTTAAGAATAAGGCTACGTTAACTAAACTAATTAAGATCGGAACTTCTAATAAAGGTCCTATAACGGTAGCAAAAGCTTGTTCACTCCCTATCCCCCATATGGCTACTGCCACCGCAATCGCAAGTTCAAAGTCGTTACTTGCTGCAGTAAAAGCAACAGCAGTTGCTTTAGGATAACCGACCTTTAGTTTAAAAGCCATTAAAAAAGTTACAAACCACATAAAGAGAAAATAAATACAAAGGGGAATAGCCACCCTTATAACATGTAAAGGTAGTTCAACTATATACTGCCCTTTTAAAGAAAACATCACAACTATGGTGAATAACAAGGCAATCGGGGTTAGATAACTTATTTTAGGTGCCAACACTTTTTCAAACCATTCTCTTCCTTTTAAAACAAAGCTAACATAACGAGTAAGAATTCCTGCTATGAAAGGAATCCCTAAATAAAAACAGTTTTTGCTGCCTCTGGAATTGAAACCTCCGCTTCTATTATACCAAACTCTAACCATTTAAGTCCAACTGTTATAAAAAGATAAATATAAGCAGCATAAAAAAGAATTTGAAATATAGCATTAAAAGCTACTAATCCTACAGCAAGTTCTTTATCTCCTTCTGCCAACTCATTCCAAACTATTACCATAGCTATACATCTTGCAAGCCCTACCAAAATCACTCCTATCATATAACCAGGATAATCGTGAAGCAACAAAACAGCAAGTATCCACATAACGATAGGCCCAACAATCCAGTTTTGGATCAAAGAAAGAACAAGAAGTTTTTTATTCTTAAAAACTTTCCCCATTTCCTCGTATTTAACCTTAGCAAGAGGAGGATACATCATAAGGATAAGTCCTATAGCTATTGGAAGAGAGGTCGTTCCAATGCTTAATGAACTGATGGTATAAGCTATTTCTGGATATATATAACCTAACCCTATTCCTAAAATCATAGCTAAAAAGATCCACAAAGTAAGAAATCGTTCTAAAATACCTAAATTTTTTCTGGAACTCATACTTTATCCTCCAAAAGCTATTTTTATGTAAGGTTTTACTTAACCAATAAATCCCAAAGCATCTTAACTGCGATGATATACAATACTATTCCTATAACTTTTTTAACCTGAGGAGCAGTTAACCTTTTTCTCATAAGATAGTTTCCAAGCAATGCACCAGCTATTGAACCTATAATGCATAAAACAAGAAGATAAGGGTCTATGTTCCCCACAGAAATATGCCCTAAAAATCCTGAAAAAGAAGAAAAAATTACGATAAAACTGGTGGTGGCTGAGGCTTTTTAGGGTCAATACCAAGCCAAACAAGAGCTGGAACTATAAGATTCCCTCCACCTACTCCCAAAAGCCCTCCTATATAACCCGCAAATCCACCAACCGCAACTCCATAAATAATAAGCTTTTTACTATCTGAAATCTCCCTTTTTTTTGGGTTTATACCAAAGCATCATAGACCCTGCAAAAATTAGAAAACCAACAAAAAGCCATAAAAGCAGGGTTCTTGAAAGATGTTCTGCTGTGATAGCACCAACTGGAGAAAACACCGAAGCAAATACTAAAATAGGCAGGGCTATTTTATATAAACAATTAGCCCCGACCTTGCATTATAAGAAGAAGCAATAGCCATAGCTATACTGTTTAAAAGTAAAGCTGTTGACATGGCAGTAAGAAGAGGCACCCCTAAACCCACAAAAACTGGAATAAGAATAAACGCAGCCCCTACCCCGGCTATCGTAAGCACTGTCGTAAAAATAAACGTAATTATACAAGCAATAAGGTAGGTCATTTTTCATACCTTCCTTTTTTCAAAGCCTTCTTCATAACCTGAACAGTCTATACAAACCTTTTTGTTACCAGTAGAACAGGCTTTATTTGTCCCAAGTAATCTGATGTAAGGTAGTGATACCATCTCTCCACATATCTCACAAACTTCCATCCCCATCACTTCGAAGGGAGGTTCAAAGTTTGAGTCTTCAACTTTTCCAATAAATAAAACTTCTTCCTCTGGGGCATTATGCACAAGATTTACTACCTCCCATACGTCCTCTTCAGGAATCTCTGTAGGTGGTATTCCCTGAGATCTTTTTTTCATAAAATTTGATTTAGCAATCTGTTCTCTTATCTTATCTTTGGATTAAAACTTATTCTTATTTGTTTCCTTTTTTGTGGATCAATTAGAGTAAAAGCAAGTTTCCCTCTGGGATTCCTTAAAAGATTACCTTTTCCTGTGGTACAACCTTGGCATACTGAACCCCATCTCCAAAACAGCCAGCACCATGATTGTATCCAGTTTCCAAGATAGTATAAAAAGTCTTAGCACCACTTCTTGGGGAGCCAAGTTCTCTTAACGCAATCAACCCAGCCCTTAACCCTAAAGCTGACGCCCAGCATTTGTGTCCATGAAACTCAAACATTTTCTCTAATAATTCCCTTTCCATCACTACCCTCCTCATACAAAGTATGTTATATAATAATAATATAGCTAAATTGTTATATATCAAAAGAAAAATATAAATTGAGATTGATAATACTTTAGATCTTTAAAAATTAAACAAAAAAGCCCTGAGAGGCCTTCTAAAACCTCTCAGGGCTTAAGTTTTTAGATATTAACTAAAATCTTATCCGTGAGAAGAAGGAAAGAAAGTATAACTAACCCAAACTAAAATAATCAAAAGGATTATACCTAAACTTATAGACCATTTTACCAGTTTGCTTTCTATAGGTAACCATGGATCATATTGCATCTTCTGAAGTTCTTCTATCAACCTTGCTTCTTTTTCTTCTGCCATACTAACCTCCTTTAGTAAGTTTTTCACCCAAAGACTACTGTCCTATTATAGGTGGTTTTACCCCATGGAAGAAAATATAAGAAATCAACAATCCAATCCAGATGATAAATCCAAACAAACATACCAGATAAACTACTGCTAAACGCCCTATTCCTTCTTCCCAGAGTTTTCTGAAGTCAGAGATAATACCGATGGTAAAGAAAGTAAAGAGAAACATAAAGGTTCTCAAGTTATTCAAACCATTAGTAGCTGTTTTGGTTTGGTCAACTATCTTTTTAGAATCTTTTATACTAGCTTTTAATTCATCAATTTCAGCTTTTTTGGTAGCTATTTGCTGAGCTAACTGCTCCTTAATGGCAGGATCGATAGCTGTAGCAGCTTGTTTTTCAAGTTTTTCTACTTGTTTTTGGATAGCTTTTATTTGATGTTCCGCTGTTCCTACCTTAGGAGCATGGGGGGCAGAAATGATCAAGAAAATCACAAAGCCAAGGGCATAAGCTAAAACAAATTTGGGGAATCTATGCCAAATCTCTTTGGCGGTAACTGTTTGCCCTTCTTGACACTCTATGTGTGCGCACCAAATATAAGCTAAAATAAAAGCCCAGATACTTATAAAAATGTCGATGAAAAGTTTGGTGGTAGCGGCAGCCATCATGATCCAACCAGGTTCATACTTAATACCAGCTACCGCTTCAGCCTTACCTCTTATTAAAGCATCCACTATAGCACCAGAGGCAAAAGCTGCTCCATCAGTCTTAACCGCAAGCCCCATCCAAGCACCAGCAACCATAGGTTCTTGCCATAAAAATTCACGAGCTAAGAAAGGTAAAATAAGCAACTCAATCACAGCAAAGATAACTACTAAAGAAGAAACCATAACAGGAACAACAGGTCTTGCTTTAATGGCACCTCCTGTGGCAATAGCTGCAGAAACACCACAAATAGAGATACCTGAAGCTAAAGGAGCTGCCCACTCTTTACTAAATTTAAAATATTTTCTTGCAAGCCAATATACAAGAGCCCAGTAAATAAGATAAGCCTCAACTATAGCACAAAGTCCTCTGAAAAGAACTGCAGAGGCAAGACCAAAAGCTTCAGCTGATTTTAATCCCAAAACAGCTCCCATCAAACCAATACCTGTCTTAACATAAAACTCTGGTAAAACCGCTTCTTTTATAAAATTAGCAAAACCTCTAAAAAAGTTACCTATAATCAAACCTAAAATTAAAGCAAAAATAAGTCCACCTTCCCCGGTAAGTTTGAGAGACCAGGGAATTTTGTGTTTAGTTGGGTCTGTAGCAGCAAAATAGGCATAATGTCCTAACAACCAGCATGCATAACTAAGCCAAAAAACAAAAAAGAACCCAACTATAAACCTTCCTACGTTAAGCCCCAAAAAAGCTGCTCCAATAGCAAAAAATACAGTTAAAAAAATCCAGGTTAAGATTAAAGATACTATCCCAGAAATAGCTACTTTACTAAGAGGTGCTATAGCCTTGTCAAGAGAAACCCATTCTGAGGTTTTTACCGTCCAACCAAAAGGATCTACGCCAAAATAGGATAAGAAAGAAATTATAATTAGAGCAATAGCTAAATAAAAGGCTAACCAGTCTTCATTAACCAACCCTTTCTTTTTCTCTTCTACCATATAACCTCCTCCTTTTTGTTAATATTTTTAAAAATAGAGGCAAACAATTCCTTAAACTTCAACCTTTTTTCATAATCTCACCCCCCTAATTTGTCTTTATTCTGTTGTAAAAATTGCAAAAACTATACCAATTATTTTGTTATTTTATTTTTTATAAATATGTAGAAAAATCTAAAGTTTAAGACCCTATTAATTTATAACCTAATTTTGCATGTTACCTAATGGTAACATATTTTGAAGATTGTGTTTCTTTTGGGTAACTCAAAGTTAAAAAAACTAAGAGCTACTCTTCTGATTGGATTGCATCCTCTGAGTGATGGTAAAGAAGGTTAAATTTTTTGAGTTTTTGCCATAGGGTTTTTCTACTGATACCTAATTTTTTGGCTGCTTCGGTTTTGTTCCAGTTGGTTTCTATTAAAGTTTTAAGTATAAATTCTTTTTCTATAGATTCTTTAGCGAGTTTATAATCTAAAACATCTTTTTTTTCTGATTTAAAACTCTGGCTTATTTCTTCAGGTAGATGGGCTAGAGTTATATTGCCGTCTACGGCTAATAAAACTGCCCTTTCTATGGCATGTTTTAGTTCTCTTACGTTACCAGGATAATCATATCTTATCAAAGCTTGGAAAGCTTCTTCTGTTATCTGAGGTAAAGGCCTTTGGAACTCTTCAGAAAAATATTTCAAATAATGATTAATCAAGATCGGTATATCTTCTTTTCTGTCTCTAAGGGGAGGGATTTCTATAGACATTACATTTATTCTGTAGTATAGATCTTCTCTAAATTTGCCTTCTTTTACCAACTGTTTTAGGTCTTTACTGGTTGCATAGATGAACCTTACATCAACCTTAATAGGTTTATCTCCTCCTAATCGATAAACTGTTTGGTCTTCTAAAACTCTTAGAAGTTTAGCTTGTAGGTTCTGAGGAAGTTCTGCTATTTCATCCAAAAAAAGCGTTCCTTTGTTAGCCAGTTCTAACATACCTTTTTTGGAAGTATGGGCACCGGTAAAAGCCCCTCTTTCATAGCCAAAAAGCTCTGCTTCAAATAGATTTTCAGGAATGGCTGCACAATTGATTTTAAGATAAGGGTTTTTGGCTCTTAAGCTTAAAGCCTGGATACAATCTGCTACCAACTCTTTTCCTGTGCCACTTTCTCCCAAAATAAGCACAGGAACGTCTGTTTTAGCTATAAGCTCTATTTTATTGATTACCTCTTTTATAGCCTTACTTTCTCCTACTATCTGTTTTAAAGTCTCTTTTTTTCTTAATTTTTCTCTTAGTTCATTTACCTCTTTTCTTAAATTTTTAAACTCAAAAAACTTTTCAACTACAACCATCAATTCTTCATTACTAAAAGGTTTTGCTAAGTAATCAAAAGCTCCTTCTTTTATAGCCTGTACCGCACTTTTAACCTCAGCAAAGGCAGTAATCATTATTATCCCTATTTGTTCTTGTTTTTCTTTAATTTTCTTAAGTAAAGAGATACCGTCTATGTCGGGAAGTTTAAGATCAAGGATGCATAGATCAAATTTCTGTTCTTCTATTTTCTTTAAAGCCTCTTCTCCCTTCTCACAGGTATCTACTTCAAACCCCTGATCCTTAAGATAATGAGATAAACCAAACAAAATTATCGGTTCATCGTCTACTATCAGTATTCTACCCTTCATGTATCCTTCGCCCCTCTAAAGGTATTTCCACTACAAAGGTAGTTCCTTTTTCAGAGGTAGTAAACCATATTTTTCCTCCATGTTGTTCCACGATAGACTTAGAAATAAAGAGACCAAGCCCGGTGCCTTTACCCAAAGGTTTAGTAGTAAAAAAGGGATCAAAAACTTTTTCTGCTACATGTGGCGGGATACCTGAACCTGTATCTGACACCTCAATAAACATTTTACCATCTTTATGATAAACTTTTATGGTTAAAACTTTTTCTTCAGAATTTTCCATAGCATCTACCGCGTTTAAAATCAGGTTAAGTAAAACTTGTTCGATTTTGTTCGAATCTAAATAAACTGGACTTAATTTTTGTTCTAATTCTATTTTTAGTTTTATATTTTTTTCTTTTAAATAATAATTTATCAATTTTAAAACATTTTCTATCAAGTCTTTAATCTCACAAACTCTAAGATTTAGCTCTGTTGTCCGAGAAAAATCAAGTAATACCTTTATTATATTTTGAATACGGGACAATCCCTGGTTTATAAGTTCTATATGTTGATTTTTGGTTTTCTCATCCATAGAAGTTTTAAGGATATTATTTAAACACAAAATAATACCACCTAAAGGGTTGTTTATTTCATGAGCTATGCCTGCGGCAAGTTGCCCTATAGCAGCCAATTTTTCAGTAATAGCCATCTGTTCTTCTATTTTCTTTTTTTCTGTCACATCTTCTACATAGTGAACTACCTTTATAACTTTACCGGTTTGATCGAATACCGGATAGAGATGGGTATAGTAATAACCTCCTTCAGTTGAGCTGATATACTCTGAAACAGGTTGTTGAGTTTCAATCACCCTTCTTATCAAAGCTATAGGGCAGGTTTTATTTTGGTCTGCTTTAAGTGGATCACATTCTGTATTAAAAACTGGTCCCTTTTTTTGACTTATCCATTCTTGATAGGCTCTATTACTAACCTCTACTTTACAGTTTAAATTAACCAACGCTAAAGGGTCTGTTATGTGGTTAAATATAGTTTGTAAGGTTTGAGCATAGGTTTTGATAGCTTCTTGTGCCTCAAAAAGATGATTAGCCAACTGATTAAAAGATTGAAGAAGTTCTCCTATTTCGTCTCCCCTTTCTACTTCTAACCTCTGGCTTAAAGGAACATTTCCTGAAATGATATTTCTAAAATGGACTGTAAGTTTTTTTATAGGTTTACCTACTATAGTCCAAAAAACTCCTTCTATGGTGATCAACAACAAAATAACGGTTAACATTCCAGAAATAAAAGTGGTAATAGCGATATGTTTTATTTCTAACAACCATCTTTCAAGAGGTACATAAATAGCCTCTAATCCCATCAAATCCCCAACCTTCCAGTGAAAATCTTCTTTTCGTGGATAAATCTTAAGAAGACTTTTGGGAGCGTCTTTTGTTTTACCATGACATACAAGGCATTCTTTTTCCACATGGATAGGTTTTATAACCACAAGATATTTATCTTTGTTGAAATCTACAATATTTTCCCAACGTTTAATCTCAGGATTCTGCATAAAATTTTTTAAAATTTTTCTTTCAAAATCGTTAGGTAAATGCTGTGGATTTATAGGTTTTAGAGAAACCCTTCTATAATCATAATCAACAAACTTAGTTTTAAACCTTCGCATTACTTTTGTCCTAATATGAGTGGTAGACATGGCTTCTAAAATAAAATCTTCTTTTATGTTTGATTCTTTAAAAAATCTAAAAAGAGAAGGTCTTAACTCTTCTTTTACATAATCACCTAAGGCATCTATTTGAGTAATTAAGAGTTCAGCTTCTCTTCTTGCCTCTTCCATTGCTTGATTTTTTAAAAAATAATAAATTATCGTAGAAAAAAGAAAACAGAAAAGAGTAATAACAAACAGAAGATACAAGGTAAACTTTGTACTTAAACTTAGATTTTTAAAAATGAATTTGATTTTTTTCATCTACATATTTGATTTTAAAAGTAATGCTCCTTTTTTCAAGTAGATTATACAAACTTAATAAAAAACAACCTTGCCAAACTGAAGAAATAATTTATAATTTTATCTTATAAAAAGCGGGCGTAGCTCAGGGGTAGAGCACCAGCTTCCCAAGCTGGGGGTCGCGGGTTCGAATCCCGTCGCCCGCTCTTATTTTATTTTTAAGGGCAAAATGATAGAAAAGGACTTAAAAGAAAAAATTAGAGAGCTTATTGAGACCCCTATCTTAAAAAAGGGGATAGAGCTTGTAGACCTTGAATGGAAAAGAGAAAGAACAGGTTGGGTTTTAAGGTTGTTTATCGACAAACCTGGTGGAGTTACCATAGGAGATTGCGCTAAGATTAGTGAAATAGTAGGTAAAATTTTAGATAAAGAAGACCTTATTCACCATTCTTATAACTTAGAAGTTTCTTCTCCTGGAATTGAGAGGCCACTGGTAAAAAAGGAAGATTTTGAAAGGTTTCGTGGAGAAAAGGCTAAAGTAGTTTTAAAAACTCCTTTAGAAGGAAGAAAAAATTTTTCAGGCATTATTTTAGGGATTGAAGAAGAATTTTTGTTGTTAGAGGTAGATCAAAAGGTTTGGAGATTGCCTTTAGGTGAGATTAAAAAAGCTAATCTTCAACCAGAGTTAAAATTTTAAAAAGGAGCATACCTTTATGCAACAAGGAGAACTAAAAAAAGTTATAGAAGCTTTAAGTAAAGAAAAAGGGCTTTCTAAAGAAATTTTGATTGAAGCTTTGCTTGAAGGGGTAAAAACTGCAGCCAAGAAAAAGTTTGGTAGTAAAGTCAAGATTGAGGTAAAGTACAACGAGGAAAACGGAACGATCGAAATTTATAGATTAAAAGAAGTGGTATCTCAGGTTTCTAACCCTGAAACTGAGGTGTCTTTAGAAGAGCTACAAAAAATGGGATTAGATGCAAAGATAGGAGACTTGATAGGAGAAAAGATAGAACTTCAAGAACTTGGAAGGATTGCTGCCCAAATAGTCAAACAACTCTTTTCTCAAAAGGTAAGGTTAGCAGAAAAGCAGGTCGTATATGAAGAGTTTAAACATAAGCTGGGAGATATTGTAAGTGGTTATGTCCACAGGTTTGATAAAAGAGGAGTGATCCTTTCTGTGGGTAGGGCTGAAGCCCTTTTACCTGAAGAAGAACAAGTCCCAGGAGAAAAATACATCAGAGGAACTCGTCTAAAAGCGCTATTGATAGAGGTTTACAGGCAACAGGAACCTCAATTGGTGGTCTCCCGTTCTCATCCTGCTTTTGTGAAAAAGCTGTTTGAGAAAGAGGTCCCTGAAATACAAGAAGGGATTGTAAAGATAGTAGCTGTAGCCAGAGAACCTGGTTCAAGGACTAAAATTGCTGTTACCTCTACCAACCCGCATGTGGACCCTGTAGGGGCTTGCATTGGGGTTAGAGGTTCTCGGATTTCGGTAATCTTAGAAGAGATAAACCTTGCCTCAAAAGGAGATAAAAGAGAATATAGAGAAAAGATTGACGTAGTACTATGGGATCCAGACCCAGCCAAGTTTGTCTACAATGCTTTAGCTCCAGCAGAGTGTAGTAAAGTAATAGTAGATGAAAAAAATAAACTTTTAGAGGTAGTAGTGCCTGATGATCAACTTTCTCTTGCCATAGGAAAAAAGGGAGAAAACGTTAAACTTGCCTCTAAACTTGTAGGATGGAAGATAGACATACTAAGCGAAACTCAATTTTTAAGAAGACAAGAGCCTGAGTTTTTAAAGCTTCTTAAAGTAACGGGACTATCAGACGAAACTGCCGGACACTTGTACGAAGCAGGAATAAAAGACCTTAAGACCCTTTTAGAAACCCCTGCTGAAAAAATAGCAGAGATTACCAAATTAAGTTTAGACCAAGTAACCCAGATTTTAGAAAAGGCTAAAAAAGAACAAATTGGTTAAAAAAGGACACATCCCTGAAAGGACCTGTGCCTTTTGTAAAAAGAAGGCACCTAAGTTTGAGCTTTTTAGGTTTGTAAATAAGGGAGGGGCTTTGGTTTTTGACCCTGAAAAAAAGCTTCAAGGTAGAGGTGCTTATTTGTGTAAAGAATGTTTTGAAAAAAGAAATACTCGAAAGGTTATGACCAAACTTTTAAGGGCATTAAAGATAATCTCTTCTTAAAATGAATAAAGAAGATCTAAAAAAATTAAGGCAAAAAATAGATAAGATTGACGAGCAACTGCTTTCTCTACTTAAAAAACGTTTAGAGTTAGCTAAAACCATCGGAAAGATAAAAGAAAAGGCTGGGTTTCAAAGCTTCGACCTTAGCAGAGAAAAAGAAATTTTAGGAAGAATTCTTAAGCAAAACCAAGGTTTTTTCCCTGAAGAAGCTTTAAAAGTAATATACTCTGAAATCATAAAAGCCTGTAGAAGTGTTCAAGAAAAAATCAAGGTAGCTTATCTTGGACCTGAAGCTACCTTTAGTCACATCGCCGCCTTAGAATATTTTGGTACCTCTGCTGAGCTCATCCCTGTTGAAACCATATTAGACGTATTTGAAGAAGTAGCAAGCGAGAGGGTGAAGTTTGGGGTAGTGCCTATAGAAAACTCTATCGAAGGGGTAGTAACTACTACCCTTGATGCTATATATGAATATGGTCTAAAAGTCTGTGGAGAAGTCTATCAACCTATTTCGCACCATCTGTTAAATCAAACCGGAAGACTTGAAGATATTAAAAAAGTTCTCTCTCATCCTCAAGCTATAGCTCAGTGTAGAAAATGGTTAAGAAAAAAACTACCTTCAGTACCTGTGGATACTGTACCTTCTACAGCACTTGCTGCTAAATGGGCAGCTGTGGACGAAAAAGTTGCCGCCATAGCAAGTCTTATGGCTGCCAAGTTATACCATCTTCAGGTGGTAGCTAAAAACATCGAAGACATAAAAGGTAACTCAACCAGGTTTTGGATTATCGGAAAAGAAGAAGTTCCATTTACTGGCGAGGATAAAACTTCTCTGATTTTTAGTGTTTCAGACAGACCTGGAGCTTTGTTTGAGGTGCTGGGGTGCTTTGCTAAAAGAAAGATAAACTTAACCAAGATAGAAAGCAGGCCTTCTAAAAATGAACCCTGGAAATATATCTTTTTTCTTGATTGTGAGGGCCATATCCAGGAGCCTATATTACAAGAATGTATAGAAGAGATGAAAAACCACTGTTTACAGGTAATTTGGTTAGGCTCTTATCCCAAAGGGAAAAATTAAGTGTTTTATGAAGAACTTATCTATCTTTGGATAGGTTTTATACTTTTTGAACTTTTTCCAGAAACTAATCCAAGTTTTTCTCCTGTTATTTTTATTTTTAAAGAAATTTTCTTTTTTTTAACTCTTATTCTATTTAAAAAATTTTTAAAACCTCAAAAACTTTCAGGCTTTTGGATTAATTTTTTTAACCTGTTTATGCTGGTTTTGTTTGTGGTTGACCTTGGGCTGTTTGGTTTTAAATCCTTTTTAAATCGATATTATTTTTCTTCTCTTTTAGGTTTTTTGTGGTTTTTACACTATGTAGTACTAATAAGGGTTTTTCTTTTTGGGTTTTCTTTGGCTTATTTAAAAATAATTCTTGGCATGATGAGCCCTATAATCACTTTGATTTTGATAGAAAATGTTTTGGATATCCTTAATTTTAAACTGGAAAGTTATGCCTATCCTTTAATCTTTTTTCTGGTGCTTTTTATTTCTCCGGTTTTTATGATTAGATTATTTCCGGTAAAGGTATTAGAAGACATAAAAACAAGAGAACTAGTTTTTAGGTTTTTTCAAACCTTTGGGGTTAAAATAAAGGAAATTTATGTACTTAAAGACTTTGGCAAAAAAATTTATACAGCTGGAGTAATAGGTTTTTTTCCTAAATTTAAATATATTTTCTTTTCTCAACCTCTGTTAGACCTTCTCAACGAAGAAGAACTTATAGGGGTTTTAGCTCACGAACTTGCACACATAAAAAATAAACATGCTTTTTGGTTACTTTTAGTTTTATTAGGACTTCCTTTATATCTAACATCGATTTTTTGCTTGTTTTCTTTTTTTGACCAGCTTTTAGGTTTAAAGGTTGTAATGTATTTAAAAAGTTTACCTTCTTATTATACAGAAACCCTTAGCGCCCTGGTTTTGGTTTTTTCCTCATATCTTTACTTAAGATATATATTCGGTTATTTTTTAAGACAGCTTGAGAGAGAGGCCGATTTTTACGCTTTAACCGTACTTGGTAACCCGAAAGGTATAATTACTTCTCTTCTTAAAATAGGAGAAATTTCAGGACAAATCTATAAAAAAAACTGGCATCATTACGGTATTTTTGAAAGGGTCTGTTTTTTACAACAAGCTTCTTTAGAGGGTTTTAATTTTAAAAAATTCTATATAAAAAACAGAACCCAAATTATCATCTTTTTGGTAATGAACCTTATTTTAATTTTGTTTTTTGGCTTTTTGATTGCTGAGATTTAAAAAATTTTTAAAATATTAAAAGCAATATTTTGAAAATATGTTAAAAGGTAAGCACAAAAATTATCAAAATCTTTACACCTATATGGTTAAACCTTCCCATCCTAAATTGCACCAACTTGAAGACGAAGATTTTATAGGTTTTTGGGAAGAAGATGGAATGGGTATATTATTTTTTCACCGTCCCAAAGAGGAGTTGATAGAAAAATTGGTTGAACAATATGAATTAGAGGTTTATGATAAGCAAGTTATCCCTTATAAAGAGTGGAATGAAAACCGGTTTCCCCAACCTATAAAAGTAGGAAATCTCACCATAGCTCCTGTTTGGGTTGAGGGAAACTGGGATTTAGTCTTTGACCCAAGCGTAGTTTTTGGAGAGGGACAGCATCCTACCACCGCTATGATGCTTGAGTTAAGTTGGGAGCTTTATACCAAGTTTGACAAACCTAAGCATGTGTTAGATATAGGGTGTGGCAGTGGTATTTTAACGCTTTTTTGGGCAAAGTTAGGTGCTAACGTCACCGCGGTTGACCTTAATCCTTTATGTATAAAGGTTACCGAACATAATTTAGAACTTAACGGTTTAAGAAATCAGGCGGAGTTAAAACAAGGAAATATCTTGGACCTGTTACCTATAAAAGCTGAATTGGTATTAGGGAATCTTTATCGACTTTTATTACTTAAACTCTTTGAAAACGAGCATTTTTGGCAGGCAAAGTATTACCTACTTTCAGGATTTAGCCTGGATATGGAAAAAGAACTTTTAGAAAAAATCTCAACCCTTCCCCTTGAAATGGTTATAAGGAGAACTTCTCAAAACTGGGTTTGCTGGTTGGTAAAAAAACTTAGTTAAAGGGAGGTAAGACAACCTATGCTTCTTACCGTAGACATAGGTAATACGGCTACTACCTGTGGAGTTTTTGAGGAAAACGGACGATTAAAGGCTCTTTTTAGCTTTAAAACCTTTGTTCCTGTTTCTGCAGAAGAGCTTTTGGTAAAAATAAAGACTTATCTAGATCTTTATCAAATAGAATTTAAAAAATTAGAAGGAATATCGATAGCTTGTGTAGTTCCTCCTGTGTTAAACTGGTGGGTCGAAGTAGGTAAAAGGTGGTTAGCCAAAGAGGTTTTGATTGCTAACCACGAAACGGTCAACATTCCTTTAGACCTTCTTTATCCATGTGAGGTAGGGGCAGATCGGTTAGTTAACGCTCTCGCAGGATGGGAAAAATATAAAGGGCCTTTGATTATAGTTGATTTTGGTACAGCCATAACCTTCGACTGTATCTCTTCAACGGGAGTTTATCTTGGAGGTGCTATTGCTCCAGGGATTTTTATCTCTACTGAAGCCCTCTTTAAAGGCACTGCCAAGCTTCCTAAAATAGATTTAAGTGAACCCCCTACTCAGGCTATAGGGAAAGATACTATTTCAGCCCTAAAAAGTGGACTTTTGATAGGTTTTGCTGGACTAACAGATACCTTGGTTAAAAAACTTTCTGAAGAGATGGGTAGCAATCCTAAGGTTATAGCCACGGGTGGTTTAGCCAAGTTTTTAGTCCCACTTACAACCACCATAGAAAAAATCGACCCTTATCTTACGTTAGAAGGCCTTTATTTCCTATGGAAAGCCCGGTTAAAATAGCCATCTTCTCTCCGGCAAGTCTTCCTGCCCCAGAAGAATATAAGAAAGCTCTTGAATTTTTTAAAATTAATGAAATTGAGATTCAATCTTTTGTTAACTTTAATTCAAAAACTCCTTACGAAAAAGCTAAAGAAGTAGCTTTATTTCTTACCGAACCTAAATGGGACTACCTATGGGCAGTAAGAGGAGGTTTTGGATGTCTTAAACTTCTTCCCTATCTTGATGAATTTTTGTCAGACAACGAAAACCTGTTACATAAGCCTTGTTTGATAGGTTTTAGTGACATCACCGCCCTTCATGTTTATCTCTATAAAAGGTTTAAAAAATCAGGTATACATGCTCCCAATGTGGTTAGTTTAAACAAACTTAACCCAAAGGCCTGGGGAGAACTTTTAGATTTAATTTTGCGAAAAAAAACTAAGTTAGTTTTAGAGGGAAAGGGTTGGGTTGAAGGGGTGGCTGAAGGGGTGGTATTGGGAGGGAATTTAGCTACGTTAGCCGGTCTTTGTGGAACCCCCTATTTTCCTCTTATGGAAGAACCTTTCATTCTTTTTATAGAAGAAATCAACGAAAAACCTTATCGTATAGAAAGGTTTCTTCTTCAGTTAATTTTTACTGTTAGTAGGGGAAACCTAAAAGGTTTAGCCTTGGGAGATTTGGGAATAACAGACATAAAACCTATTTTACAGACTCTCTCTCTTTATTTAAAAAAAGATATTCCTATAGGCTATGGATTTTCTGTAGGACATATCTCAGACAATTTTCCTTTTATTTTAGGAAAAAAGGGAAGGTTGAAAGTTTTTAAAGATAAGGCTATTTTTTCACAAGAACTATAGCTGTAAAAAACCAAAATTATTACAGCTTTAATTCAACCCCTAAAAGGCTCAAGAAAATTTTTTCTCCTAAACCTTTATCACGCCTGGATGGGAAAACTTACTGTTTAGTGATGGTTTGATTTATTTTTTAGCCTGTGGTATAGTTTTTTAATATGAAACAAAAAAAATATGATGTGGTGATTGTTGGAGCTGGACCGGCAGGGATTTTTACGGCTTTAGAGCTTTCAAAAAACGAAAATCTAAAGATCCTTATCATAGAAAAAGGAAAAAGTATAGAAAAAAGAAAGTGCCCTACCCTTAAAGTAGGAAAATGTGCAAAGTGTATCCCTTGTAACATTATAAGCGGATGGGGAGGAGCCGGGGCTTTTAGTGATGGAAAACTTAATCTTTCGAGAGAAATAGGCGGATTTCTAAACGAATATTTAGACCCTAATGAACTTTCAGCCTTGATAGATTATGTAGACAAAATCTATCTTAGTTTTGGTGCACCTGAAACACTTTATGCTCCTGATGAGATAACCATCAAAAAAATTACTACTGAGGCTACCAAAAATGGGCTTCTTTTTATCCCTTCTAAAATAAGACATATAGGTACTGAAAAATGTAGAGAGGTGTTAACTCACCTACAAAACTACCTAAAAGATAAAGTAGAGCTTCTTTTTGAAACTGAGGTGGAAGAAATTCTTGTTTCTAAAAACCAGGTAAATGGGGTAAGATTAAAAGACGGAAAAGAGATTCTCGCTTCTTTTGTGGTTATAGCTCCTGGTAGGTCTGGTAATGAATGGGTGCAAAAGGAATGTAAAAGACTTAAACTATCTACAACTATCAATCCTGTAGATATTGGAGTAAGGGTAGAAGTTCCTGCTGCTATAATGGAAGACCTTACGTCCAAAGTTTATGAGCCTAAGTTTGTCTATTTCTCAAAAACTTTTGATGATAAAGTAAGAACTTTTTGTGTAAATCCTTATGGGGAAGTGGTTATGGAAAACATAGACGGTATATGGACGGTAAACGGACATAGTTATGCTAATCAAAAAACAGAAAACACCAACTTTGCTATCCTTTGCAGCACATATTTTACCGAACCTTTTAAAGAACCTGTCTTATATGGAAAAAACATCGCTAAATTGGCCAATTTTTTAGGAAATGGGGTCTTGGTCCAGCGATTAGGAGATATAAAAAGAGGTAGAAGGTCAAACGAAAAAAGGATAGCTAAAAATTTAGTACAACCTACCTTAAAAAGCGCAACCCCTGGAGACTTAAGTTTTGTACTGCCTTATCGATATCTGGTAAATATTTTAGAAATGTTAGAAGCACTTGATCAAGTTATACCAGGTATAGCCTCTCCCTATACGCTGCTTTACGGAGTAGAAGTTAAGTTTTATAGCCTAAGGATAAATCTAAGCCCTGTTTTAGAAACAGAAATTAGGAATCTCTTTGCTGCAGGGGATGGAGCAGGAATCACCAGAGGGTTAATTCAAGCTTCAGTATCAGGAGTGATAGTAGCAAGAGAAATCTTAAGACGTTTTTCTTAAACAACTGCAAATCACTAAATTTATGTTATAATAAGACCAAACTGGTAGCAGGGGGCATATATGCAGGCGAAAATAGATACCTCCAGGTTAGAAAAAGTCCTCAAAAACATAGAAAAAGTATCAGATAAAAAGGCTTCAATGGCAGTACTTTCTATGGTTTTAATAGAACCAAACTTAGAAGAAAGCACCCTTTATTTTACGGCTACTGACCTTGAGATAGGGTATAAAGGTAAAGTTTTTGCTGAAATAGAAGGGGTTTCAGCTCCCTTCTGTGTTTCAGCTAAAAAATTATACGAAATAGTGAAAAATTTTCCGGAAGACACCCTTTACTTTATAAAAGATGAAAACAAACTGGTTATAAAAGATGAAGAAGAAAAAATTTTATACAATCTTAGCATCATGGATGGGGAAGACTTTCCAAGTTTACCAGAGTTTGGAGAAGAACACTCAGTAGAGATCCCTGGAAAAACCTTAGCAGAACTTATCGACACTACAGCTTTCTGTACTTCTAAAGAGGATACGCGGTTTGTTTTAGCTGGAATTTATTTAGAACCTCTAAAAGAGGAAGGTAAACTTAGGGCTGTATCCTCAGATGGGCACAGATTAGCCCTTTTAGACAGAGAGGTTAGTGGGATAGAAAACTTTCCAGAAGGTTTTATCATAGCCAAAAAGGCAGCTAAACAGATAGAAGAAATTGCCGAAGATGAGCTTTTGATAAGGTTAGGATTTACTAATAATTATGTAGTTATTTGGACCTCAACGGCACTCTTTTTTGCAAGAACCATAGAAGGGCCTTATCCTGATTACCGAATGGTAATACCCTCTGAGTATCAAAACATTTTAAGGATAGACAGAAAACTTTTTATAGATGCGTTAAAAAGGGTTTCTTTGGTGGTAAACGAACGTTTTAAACCTGTAACCTTAGAATTGTTACCTAAGGAGGTTATTCTTACTTCACAAGAAACCGAAATGGGTAAAGCTCAAATAAGGATCCCCGGAGAATATGAAGGAGAACCTATGGTGGTTAACTATAACGCTGACTACCTACTTGATGCCTTACAAATAATGAAGTCCGAAGAAGTAGAGATGAAAATAGGTGTAGGGAAAACCCCTGCTATTTTAACCGGTTATAGAGACGAAGGGTTTTTGTATTTACTAATGCCTATGGTTTTATAGTTTCAACTTAAAAAAAATTATCTAAAGGTGCTGTAGAGGCTATGGAGACAGAGAGAAACATTCAGTATAAAGCTCAAAGTATTAAAGTTTTATCAGGTTTAGAAGGTGTTAGAACAAGACCTGCGATGTATATAGGGTCTACCGATGTTTCAGGATTTCATCATCTGCTTTGGGAAGTCTTAGATAACGCCATAGACGAAGCCTTAGCAGGGTTTGCTACTGAAATCTGGATCAGGATCCATCAGGACGGTTCTGCCAGTGTAGAGGATAACGGAAGAGGCATTCCTGTAGACATTCATCCAGAAGAAAAAGTTTCAGGGTTGGAACTGGTTATGACGAGACTTCATGCAGGAGCAAAATTTGACCACGGAGTTTATAAAGTCTCTGGTGGACTTCATGGAGTAGGAGTTTCAGTAGTAAATGCCCTTTCAGAATGGTTGATAGCTGAGGTTTATCGAGATGGAAAAATCTACAGGCAAACTTATAAAAGAGGGATTCCAGACGGCCCTGTACAAGTAGTAGGAGAAACCAAAAAAAGGGGGACTTTAGTTAGGTTTAAGCCTGATAAAGAAATCTTCGGAGATTTAGAATTTGACTTAGATATAGTAAAAAGAAGGATAAAGGAATTAGCCTATTTAAACCCAGACATAAAACTTTATCTTGTAGATGAAAGAATAGGTTATACAGAAAAGTTTCACTATAAGGGAGGTATCGTAGAGTTAGTCAAGACATTAAACGCTAAAAAAAATCCTGTTCATTCTAAAGTAATATACATTGCAGGAGAAAAAGAAAACATAAAAGTAGAGGTAGCGCTACAATATAACTCAGGCTATACAGAGACCATCTACAGCTATGTAAACAACATCTTTACCAAAGAAGGCGGCACACATGTTATAGGTTTTAGAGCTGCCCTTACTAAAGCCATAAATCGCTATATTTCAGATGACAAAGTTCCCAAGCAGTTTAAGATAAAAATCGAAGGAGAGGACGTAAAAGAAGGACTTTGTGCCGTAATCTCCCTTAAAGTGCCTGATCCCCAGTTTGAAGGACAAACCAAAATGAAGCTTGGAAACAGCGAAGTAAAACCTATCGTAGAATCAATAGTTTATGAAGGAATCTTAAAATTTTTCGAAGAAAATCCGGGAGAAGCAAAAAAAATCATCCAAAAACTGGTAATAGCTGCCAAGGCAAGAGAGGCCTCAAGAAAGGCTAAAGAACTTGTGAGAAAAAAAAGTGAAATAGAAGATTTCATCGTAGCTGGTAAACTGGCTGACTGTTCAGAAAAAGATCCAGAAAAAAGAGAACTTTTTATCGTAGAGGGAGATTCTGCAGGGGGTTCTGCCAAACAGGCAAGAGACAGAAGATTTCAAGCCATCCTTCCCTTAAAAGGAAAAATTCTTAATGTAGAAAAAGCTAACATAGAAAAAATGCTTTCTTCAGAAGAAATAAAAGGTCTGATAGCAGCTTTAGGAACTGGGATAGGTCCTGAGAGTTTTAACCCAGACAAATGTAAATATCATAAAATAATCATCATGACGGATGCTGACGTAGATGGATCTCATATAAGAACCCTTTTACTAACCTTTTTTTACAGACAGATGTTTGAGTTGATAGAAAGAGGCTGGATTTTTATAGCTCAACCTCCTCTTTATAGGGTGGTTGATGGCAAAAAAGAAGTTTACCTAAAAAACGACGAAGAGTTAGATAAGTATATCATGAATAGGTTGGCAGAAAATGTAAAGATCTCTTTTACTAAAGATCAACAAACCTTTTTATTAAAGGATTTCAAATCTTTCTTCCTTAATTGTGCTAAACTTGATAGACTGCTTTTTAACCTACTTAAAAAAACCTATCCCCCTCAGGTAGTACTAATTCTACTTCAGGCAGGTTTTGACAATCTTACCTATTTTGAAGATCTAACCAAGATAGAACAGGTAGCTACAGACTGTCAAAAAGCGGGATTTAAAGTTTCCAAGATAAAATCCAGTAGTTATAATCCAAAATACTATGAATTTTTCGTTTTCTCTGAAAAAGAAGCTACAGTTTCCTGTTTGGTGGGACCAGAGCTAATCTTAGAAAGAGACTACCGGGAGGCTTTAAAAATATTTGCCAACCTGAAACCCAATCTGGGACATACAATTCACATAGAGTATAAAGGAGAAAAAAAGTCTTGGGATAACTGGTTTTTCTCTCTTTCTGAAATCCTTTCTTATCTTAGAGAAGAGGGAAAAAAAGGTCTTTTTGTACAGAGATATAAAGGATTAGGAGAGATGAACTCAAAACAGTTATGGGAAACCACGATGGATCCTCAAAAAAGGGTTTTAAAACAAGTAACCATCAAAGATGCTGAAAAAGCAGATGAGCTTTTTTCTATCCTTATGGGAGAAAACGTAGAACCAAGAAGAGAATTTATCTACAAACACGCCTTAGAATACAGAGAATTAGACATATAACGAGGGACTAACATGGAAAAACCTCAACAAAAACTTGTTATATCTGAAAAAGATATCTTACACAAAATAAAAGAGTTAGCGAATAAAATTGATAATGATTTTAATGAAGAACCGGTAGTATTCATAGGTACGTTGAAAGGAGCTTTTATGTTTCTTTCAGACCTTGTTAAGCACATTAAAAATCCTAATGTAGAGGTTGATTTTGTTCGGGTTAAAAGTTATGGACTTTCTGATAAATCTTCTGGAAATGTTGAATTGGTAAAAGATTTAGAATTACCTGTAGAGGGCAAAAACGTAATTATCGTAGAAGACATTGTTGATACCGGACTTACCTTGAAATTTTTGTATGAAAGGATTAAAGAGTTAAACCCTAAAACCCTTAAAGTGTGTGCTCTCATCAACAAAAAAGAAAGAAGAGAAGTAGATGTGCCGGTAGATTACATCGGTTTTGAAGTAGAAAAAGGGTTTTTAGTAGGATATGGTTTAGACTTTGCTGAACGCTACAGACATCTCTCTGAGGTTTATGAGGTAGTAAAAGATGAATAAAAAGCAATTTATCTGGAATTATCTTAAAAACAGCCCCTGGTATTTATGGGTGATAAGGATATCAGGGGCTGTTTTTCTTGCTTATACCTTGATAAAACTACTAAAGTTAAAATAAACCACCTCAAAGATAATAACGCTTTAACAACTTCTTGGTTTTAACATTCCACCAACTCAAAGTCAACCAAAGACCTAACACAACCAATGAAATTAAAAGAGCCCCTGGATAACCAAAATAATCTGGCAGATAAATGTTTAGATTTTTTAGCCCTTCTTGTAAGAAAGAAAGAGAAATGGTTGAGTTTAAAACTTTATAACAGCTTAGTAAAACTCCTAAAGTAATAAAAGATTTAAGGTCCCCCTCTCCTGATTTCGCAAAGAGACTTGCTCCACAAGATCCTCCTAGCAACATCCCTAACCCAAAGATTATCCCACCGATAAAACCTATCACTCCAAAATTTGGTAAAACATAGGTATAGGGTTCTAATACCTGGTAAAACTTGAGTCCCCATATACCTAAAACCGCTAATCCTAAGGTTAAAACCACACTTTGGGTATTTATGTTTTTTTCTGAAAAGAAGGGTTCTTTTAGCGTATTCACCATACACCAGTTGCTTTTCTGTAGAACCATTCCTATGGCTGCCCAAAAAACAAAGACCCATGACTTAAAGCACAACCAAACTAAAACCCCAAAGCTTAACAAAGCCAACAGAGGATTTAACTTGGGAAATTTTACTTGTATTGCTTTAACTTGCTGTTTTTTTTCTAACTCTTTTAGCTGATATTTTATACCCATCAACCCTCCTATCCATAAACCAACCAGTACCACCAAAGAACCTGCAGAAAGGTTAATAAAGGGCATTAAAAAAGCGGTAACGTTGTCTCCTGCTGCTAAAAATGCTCCTATACCCATTAAAACACCAGCAATCAGGCTTTTAGTCCATTCTTGATTAGCCGGTATTCTTAAGCCACACTCTTTAAAAAGATTGGCAGAAAAAAAAGCTCCTAACCAGAGAACAAATAAATTAAGAAAAGATTGGTTAGTAATACCCCAAGGAGAACCAAAATACTCTCCCAAAACCAACAAGAGACCTAATAAAATACCTCCTACTCTTACATCCATAAAAAACCTCCCTCTTTCTAAAATTTAGCCACAAACCGTTGATAAAACGCAAATTTTTCTTTAAGTGTTTCAGGTTGAGCCTTTAGCCAGTCCTCAAAAAAACCTTGAAAAATTATCTTCTGGTGTTTAACCTCTGTTAAAAAATCAGCCAAAAATAAAGCTAAAGGGTTTGTCTCTAAGATAATAAAAGTCATAGGTTTTGCAACCATTTTTTCTATCCACTGATGAAGTCTGTTTATATCTTCTAAATGTAACCCTTCGAAGGGAAACTCTAAAAAAACATATTCCACCTGTTTTTTTTCAGTTAAATTTTTTATTAAAGAAAGCCTACTTTTTTCTCCTCCAGAAAGGGTCTGAACTTCTTGAGAAAGTTTTAGATACCCTAGTCCGATGTCTATTAGATGCATCAACTTTTCTTTTACCTTAGGTAGGTTTGAAAAAACCTGAAAGGCCTCTTCTATAGTAAAATCTAAAACTTCAAAAATTTTAAAACCTTTGTATTCTAAGTTTAATACCTCTAAACTTAATCTTTTACCCAAACATTCTTCACACAAAACTTCTATCACAGTTTCTTCTTCTTTGTAAATTTTTTTTCCTTTACCCTTACAACCTACACAAACTCCTTCTTTGGAAGTGAAACTAAAATGTTTTTTGGTAAGACCTTTTACCCTTGCCGAAGGAAGTTGAGACAAAACTTCTCTTAACAAGTCCCAAAGGTTTAGATACTGGATAACCCAATCCTCTTTTCTTCTAAAAACTGAGAGATCACTGAAAACCACCTGTTTATCCTGATTGACTAAAAACTCGAAAAGTTGGTGAAACACTTTGGTTTTACCACTCCCAGGCCTTCCGTAAATGAGATTTATCCGGTTAGAAAGAATCTTAACCCGACCCAAAGGTAAGGAGAACTCAAGTATCTCAGTTTCTCTTGTCTTTTCTTTCTTGACAATCCTTTTTTCTCCTGAAAAATAAGCTGACGTTAAGGTGCAATTTTTTTCAAAATACAAAGGATTAAAATCTGCTTTTACTAAGTATCCCCCTTTCTCTCCTCCCTCAAAACCTAACTCGATGATAAAATCAGCTTCATAGATAAAAAAAGGATCATGTTCTACGACTAACAATGAATTTCCTTTTTTAACAAGATTTTTCAAAAATTCTAACACTTTAACCCGCTGTTCTACTTCAAGCCCTAACGTAGGTTCATCAAGGATAAAAAGACAGTGAGTGAGATCTGCGGTTAAAACCTGCAAAACCTCTATCAGCTTCTTCTCCCCTACAGAAAGCTTAAACACAGGAGTAGAAAGGCTAAGATAAGCTATTTCCAAAAATTCAGCCTGTTCTAACTTATATAGTAAAGACTTTATGAACGTGTCTAAACCTTTTATCTCTGAAAACCTTGACAAAAACTCCTTAAAATTTTTAAGGTCTAACCTTAAGATTTCTTCTATACTAAAATCTCCTATCCTGCTTTTTAAAACTTCTTCTCTTAACTTTAATCCATCACAAGTGTCACAGGCTACCTTTTGTTTATAACCTCTACCTCCGCAGGTTTTACAATAAGACCAACCTACCGGTAGAATGCTACCGCAACGAAAACAAACAGGCCTTAAACTAAACTGAGCTTGAAGACCTTCGGTAGTTTTTAAGAAAAATCTTCCGTTACTAAGGGAAAAGCTAATTCTTAAGTTTTCAACCAACCTATCTCTACCCTTCCCTTCTTTAACCATCCTATCTAAAATCAAAAAAACTTCTTTAAAACTTTGAGGCAGTTGTTCTTCTGAGAGGTCTATTTCTCTGTCATCTATAAGATATTTTACAAAACCCTGAGAAACTAAATATTCGATGGCTTTAGGAGTAATTTCTAAAAGTGGAACTAAAAAATAAAATTTAGTTCCTTCTTTTAAGGTTTCATACCAAGAAATAACCTGGGAGATAGAATGTACCCGGTTAAAAGCCCCACAGGAAGCACAAAAAACCTCTCCTTCAAGTAAAAATAAAACCTCTAAAACCTTAACCAATCCTAAAAACTCTCCCACGGTTTTATAGGGAAACCAATTTCTTACACCCTGAGCCAATGCAAAAACAGGAGGCATAGAAGAAGAAAAAGTAGCTTGATAAGAAGTAGTTACGTAAAATTCTTTATCATAATTCAAAATCTTTAAAAGTCGATTTTTTCCTTCTTGGGCGATAGTATCTATAGCAAGAGAACTCTTTCCAGAGCCTGAAGGTCCAGTTATGAGGACTAAAGCGTTTAATGGAATTTTAAGGTCAAACCCTTTGAGATTATGGGTTGAAACTTGTTGTAGCTCAAGGTACTCTCTTTTCACCTATGGTCTTAACCTCTTTAACCAAGATATAAGCTCTGAATAAGAAAGAGTATTTAAAACATGTCTTTTTTCACACCAACCTCTTCTTGCAGTAGCTGTCCCCAGGTGTATATAATCCATCTGATCTATAAAGTGTGCATCAGTACCTATGATAACAGGAACTCCCTTTTCTATGGCTGCTCTTACGTTGACATCATTTAGGTCTAACCTTTTATAATAAGCGTTTATTTCCAAAGCTTTTTGGTATTGAGCAGCTACTTCTATTACTTTGAGAAGGTTTATGGCATAAGGTTCTCTTTCTCCGATGACCCTACCTGTAGGATGGGCTATCGCATGAACTAAAGGATGTTTTAAAGCAGAGATAATCCTTTGGGTAATTATTTCTTCAGATTGCTGAAAACCTGTATGGATAGCAGCAATCACAAAGTCTATCTCTTTCAACACCTCATCAGGATAGTCTAAAGAACCATCTGAAAGTATGTCTACCTCTGCTCCAAAAATCAGTTTAACCTTTTTGGACCTTTTGTTTATTTCTTCTATTTCTCTTTTTTTCTTAAAAAGGTCTTCTACAGGTATACCTCCCGCCACTTTTAATCCTTGAGAATGATCGCAAACTATCACCCATTCAAGCCCCATTGCTTCAGCTTTTTGAACGATTTCTGGTAAGCTTGCCGTGCCGTCACTATATTTTGAATGTACATGTCCATCTCCTTTTATTTCCTGATACTCTACCAACTTAGGCAATCTTCCTTCAAGAGCTGCTTCTATTTCGCCACGATCTTCTCTAAGTTCAGGAGGTATAAAAGGAAGACCTAACACTTGATAAATCTCTTCTTCAGTCTTTCCAGCAATTTTAGTCTCACCTTTATAAACTCCATATTCATTTATTTTTAAACCTTTTTCTAAGGCAAGTTCTCTTATTCTAATATTATGGGCCTTCGAACCTGTAAAATAAGCTAAAGCCGCTCCCCAAGAGTCAGGAGCCACTACCCTTATGTCCATTTGAACACCTATTTTTAACCTAACGCTTGTTTTAGTTTCTCCAAAGGCTATTACCTCTTCCACTAAAGGTAGTTCAGTGACCTTTTTCATTACCTGCTCTGGCTTTTGAGACGTAATAAGCACATCGATGTCTTTGACAGTTTCTTTTCTTCTTCTTATACTTCCGGCTATAGCAATCTGTTCCACAGGACTTATATTTTTAAGAGTTTGGACTATTTCCTCTGCTATAGGTAAAATTTCTCCTAAAGGCCTTCTTCCTCTTTTTTCTTTAAAAAGTTTAATTCCTTTTAGAATATTTTCTTCGGTTTTTATTCCAAAACCAGGAAGTTTAGCCAATCGATGCTCTTTACAGGCTTTTTCCAACTCGTCTAAGCTTAAAATGTTTAACTTTTCATAAAGCACCTTTACTTTCTTTGGCCCAAGTCCTGGGATTTCTAAAAAAGTAAGAAGCACCGGTGGTATTTCTGACTTTAGTTCTTCATAAAGTTTTAAGGTTCCTGTTTGCAAAATCTCTTTGATTTTACCTGCTAAATCTGCACCAATTCCAGGAAGTTTTTCCAACTTATTTTCTTGAGCCAGCACTTCTACATCCTGAGATAAAGACTCTATAACTTGAGCTGCCCTTTGATAAGCCCTAATCCTGTAAGGATTATCCCCCTTTATCTCTAAAAGGGCTGCTACCTTAGATAAGATATCAGCTACTTCTTTGTTTTTCATAATCAGAAACTTCTAAATAGTCGTAATAATATAGTAATTTAGTTAAATAAACCCTGTTTCTTATTAAATTTTAACCATTCTTTGTTTTTTTTAAAGTTTTATCGTTTTTTAATATTTGACTTTTTTGGTTTTTTATGGTAATTTTTAAAAAATCTTTGAAGTTTTAACTATATTTTTTAAAGCTTTTAAAGTTTTTTAAATTTTAGCTTTAAATTTAATTAAAAGGTAAAAAAAGGAGGAGAAAAAATGAAAAAAAATATAAAAAAATTTTTAGGGTTAATACTGTTTTTTTGCTTAATCCTCTTTGGAAAACAAGGATTAACGGAAGAGATTAACAGTTTATCTGAAATAAGCGCTATAACTGCCGTTACTTTGGATGCAACTACAGGAAAAGTTCTTTTTGCCAAAAATCCTAACCTTAGAATACCTCCTGCAAGCACGGTAAAATTGGTTACAGCAATGGTGGTTTTAGACAAACTCTCTTTAAACAAAAAAGTAACCATTTCTAAAAATGCAGCTGAAACCCAGAGTGTTGCCCCTCTTTTAAAAGAAGGAGAAGTTTACACAGTAAGAGACCTTCTGTATCTACTGCTTATGAAATCTTCTAACCAAGCTGCGGTAGCTCTGGCAGAGGAAGTGGCAGGTTCTGAAGAAAACTTTACTCTTTACATGAACCAAAAAGCAAAAGAATTAGGATTAAAGAATTCTCATTTTACTTCTGCTTCTGGGTTACCTGCTCCTGGACAGTATACCACCGCCTATGAATTATCCTTGATTCTTTATCAAGCTCTTAAGTATCCTTTAATAAAGGAAATCATCCATACTCCTACAAAAATTATAGCCTCTGAAAACGGAAGGGTGCTTGTACTTAAAAACACTAACAACCTCTTAGAAGATCCAGAGTTAAAAGGTTATGTGTTAGGTGGAAAAACTGGTTTTACCAGGGCTTCTAAACATTGTTTGGTAACAGCTTTTCAGCTTAACAATCGTTTAATCATAACCTCTGTACTTGGAGCTCCTTCAAGAGAAAGCCTTTGGCGTGATTCTAAAGAACTAATCAAGTTTAGCAGATTAGTTTTAGAAAACCAAGCAGAACCTTTATATCTTAACACAGTGGTAACCTCACAAATTCCGATGCATCATGTATCTAAAAGCAAAATTTTCAAAGCAAAATCGGTAGCTAAAAGTTCTAAAAAATCTAACAAATTCGCCCAAAAAACTACCAAGAACAGGAAAGACAAAACGTTGGCCCTAAAAACCCAAAAAACTTCTAAGCTAAAAACAAAGATGGCTAAAACTAAGAAAAAAAATACCAAAATAACGGTTAAGGATTCTAACACTCAAAAAAAACGTTCATAATTTAAATTACTGACTTAAGAGGTAAAAGATGCACATTACCATCATAGGGACAGGATATGTAGGGTTAGTTTCTGGTGCAGGGTTAGCAGACTTTGGAATGAAAGTATTTTGTGTAGATAAAGACGAAGAAAAAATAAACAAGCTAAAAAATGGGATCATACCTTTTTACGAGCCTGGCTTAGAAGAATTGGTAAAAAAGAACGTAAAGGCAAATCGACTGTTTTTTACTACAAACTTAGAAGAGGCAGTGAAAAATTCCTTGGTAGTCTTTATCTGTGTAGGAACACCTCCTAATCCTGATGGCTCTGCAGACCTTTCCCAAATAAAAGAAGTAGCTCTATCTTTAGCCGAGATCATCGATGAATATAAGGTTATCGTTACCAAAAGTACGGTACCGGTAGGAACCAACAGATGGATCAAAAACTTGATAGATTCAAACAAAAAGACCTCTGTAGCTGTGGATATAATTTCTAATCCTGAATTTTTAAGAGAAGGCTCTGCTGTAGAAGATTTTATGCATCCAGATAGGGTGGTTATCGGAGGGGAAAGTTCCTATGCCATTGCTATCATAAAAGACATTTATCGTCCTTTATATTTAGCAGAAACTCCTTTTATCATAACCAACCTTGAAACAGCTGAGCTTATCAAGTACGCAACCAACGCTTTCTTAGCTACTAAAATCTCTTTTATCAATGAAATCGCCAATTTTTGTGAAAAAGTAGGAGCTGATGTGACTACTGTAGCTAAAGGTATAGGAATAGACCCAAGAATAGGGTCTAAATTTCTAAATCCTGGGCCTGGGTTTGGAGGCTCCTGTCTACCTAAGGATGTAAAATCTCTTATCCATCAAGGAAGAAAAGTAAGTTCACCTTTTAGACTCCTTGAAGCAGTAATAGAAGTTAACGAAAAACAGAAACTAAGAGTAATAGAAAAATTAGAAAAATTTTTAGGAGACTTAAAGGATAAGACTATAGGAGTTTTAGGACTCTCTTTTAAACCTAATACAAGCGATGTCAGAGAAAGCCCTGCTTTATCTATCATTCCCGTACTTTTAGAAAAAGGGGCAAAAGTAAAGGTTTATGACCCTGTAGCTATGGAAGAGTTTAAAATAGCTGCCAAAGGACTTAACATAGAATATGCCTCTGATCCTTTAAACTGTGCTGCTGAAACACATGGATTGGTACTTCTTACCGAATGGAATGAATTCAGATTTTTAGACCTCTCTCAACTTAAAAAGGTGATGAAAAATCCTCTAATCATAGACATGAGAAATATTTATGAACCTTCGGTGGTAAAATCCTTAGGGTTTAGCTACGAAGGAATAGGTAGGTTATAAAATTTCTTCTAAGAAGGGATTGTTATTCTTTTCCTCTCCTATCGTAGATACAGGTTTAGATCCATAATCATGTCCTGGAAAAATAGAGGTTTCCTCAGGTAGGGTTAAGATCTTTTTTTTGATAGAGTCCATCATCTGAAAAAAATTACCCCCTGGTAAATCTGCCCTCCCCACCCCTTCCACAAACAAAGTATCTCCTGTAAACAAAACCTGTTCTTTTTGATTATAAAAACATATCGACCCAGGAGAATGTCCAGGCGTATGTATGACCTTTATTTTCTCCTTTCCAAAAACAATTTCATCACTTTCTTTTAACCTAAGGTCTGCTTTTGGATTCTCTGGAAAACCCCAGGACCTAAAAAAAGAAAAATTGTTTTTATCTTGAAAAAACCTGTCGTCTTCCTCATGCAACCCAAATGGAACGTTTAAAGCTTCCTTCAAAAAGGAAACACCTACTACATGATCAGGATGTCCGTGGGTACCTAAAATAACTTTTACCTTAATACCCAAAGTCTTAATTAACTCTAAAATTCTTGGGTCTTCTGCCCCAGGGTCTATGATAACTCCTTCTTTGGTGTCTTCACAATAGACGATATAACAGCAAACCTCAAAACTTCCTACAATTAACCTTTCTATCTTCATATAATTTCCCCTACCATATTTTGGTTTTTCAATTGTTTAAGGATTAAATCCAGTATCTCTTTTGGAGACTTTTGCTCGGTATCTATACTTAAGTCTGCAAACTCACGATATAAAGGCTCTCGCAATTTTAAAACTTGAAGAACCTCTGAAGTTAAATCTTCAGAGGTAAGCTTAGGTCTTTCTTTTAGGGTTTTTTCATCTTTAAGCATTCTTTCTATAATGGTTTCAGGTGAGGCTTTAAGCCATACAACCAATGCTTTTGATTTTAAAGCTTTGATTTCTTGTTGATGTAAAATTCCTCCCCCACCTAAAGCAATCACTATTTTTTTTCTATCAACCAATCTCACCAAAACCTCTTTTTCAATCCTCCTAAAAGTCTCCCATCCTTCGGTTTCGACTATCTCTTTTATCGTTTTCCCGGAAATGTTTTGAACCTCTTGGTCTGTGTCTATAAAATCCCAATTTAAAGCTCTACTAAGGAGTCTACCTACGGTAGTTTTGCCTACCGCCCTAAAACCTATTAATAACACCTTATCCATAAAGAGCTTCCAGATATTCCCAAAAATCAGGAAAAGATTTAGTTACACATTCAGGGTTTATTATTTTAATCTTTCCGGTCTTTAACCCTAAAAGGGCAAAGGACATAGCTATTCGGTGGTCATCATAAGTTTCTATCTCTGCGGGCTGAAAATCCTGGGTACCTTCTATCACAGCTCCGTCAGGAAGTTCTTGAGCATTAACTCCTATCTTCTGTAATTCAGTCACCATAGCTTTTATACGGTCTGTTTCTTTAAACCTAAGATGTGGAGCCCCTTTAAGGATCGTTTTGCCTTCAGCTACAGCCCCTAAAACACACATCGTAGGAAAAAGGTCTGGGGTATCCTTTAAGTCAAGTTCTACGGCCTTAGGTCTTCCTTTAAAAGCTACCCTTACACCTTTAGGATAAAGAGGTTCTACGCAAGCTCCCATCTTTTTGATAAACTCTATAAACTTAGTATCTCCTTGTTTAGAAAAATAATTATAGTTTTTGACTACTACCTCTCCTTCACCTAAAATCAAAGGTAAACCTAGAAAATATGAAGAACTTGAGGCATCAGCCTCAACTTCATACACCGATGGTTTATACCTACCAGGACTTACCTTAAAATATCTTTCTTCAGCATAAACCTCAACTCCAAACTCTTTCATAACCTCTAAGGTAATCTCTACGTAAGGACGTGAGAAAAATGGTCCTTCTATCAAAATCTCTACACCGTTAGGAAGATAAGGCCCTATTAACAATAACGAAGACACAAACTGACTACTCACATCTCCTGGTAAGACGATGTTTTCAGACCTGAGAACGTTTGATTTTACCCGTATAGGAAAATACCCTTCTTTTTCTAAACATTCGATTTTTGCGTTTAATTTTCTTAAAGCCTCTACCAAATGTTTTACCGGTCTTTCATGAAGCCTTGGCTTTCCGTAAATATCTATAAAACTTCCCTTCCCTAAACAGGCATAACTTAAGAAAAATCTTGAACCTGTACCATTATTCCCTAAATAAACCTTTACACCTGAAAGTAAAGGAGGAAAACTTCCCTTGATCTCCCAAAGTTTTTCTTCCTCAACTACTTTAACCTCTATGTTAGTAGCAACCAAAGCGTCTTTTAAAAGCAAGGTATCTTCACTTATCAAAGGATTTACCAGTTGAGACTTCCCCTCTGCTAAGGAAGCACAAATCAAAGCCCTTTGGGTTAAACTCTTAGAAGAAGGTAATTCTATCTCAATTTTTTTTAAACCTTTTAGAGGAAGTATAGGTTTAACACTTTTCATTAAGCTTGTCTCCTCTGTACTTCGGCATAAAGCTCTTTTTGAATGATAGATAAACTTTCTTGAGATAAACTTTTTTTAGTCCAAAGTCTAAGTTGCTCAATACCTTGATAAAATAACATTTGAAGGCCGTCTATGACCTTACAACCTTTTTCCTCAGCATAGGTCAAAAAAGTGGTTTTGAGGGGTGAATAAACTAAATCCATCGCAACCTTAAACCTTAAAAGTACCTCTGGTCCAACTACACTTTCTTTGGAATTTAATCCTACACTTGTGGTTTGGATGATAATCTCTCCTTCAGCCTTGTTTAACTCATCCCAAGGTTTGGGTACACCACCAAATTTTTGAGCAAGTTCAACCGCCTTTTGATAAGTTCTGTTATAAATCACTATTTCTTTTGCTTCAGCCTTTTTTACCGCATAAACTACTGCCTTAGCCGCCCCTCCTGCACCAATTACTACCACTTGTTTGCCTTTCAAGGTTATCCCATTTTCTTCAAAAGCCCTTAACACCCCTATCCAATCTGTGTTAAAACCTAAAAGCCTCCCTTCTTCTACCACAACCGTATTTACAGCCCCTATTTCAGAAGAAGTTTTATCTATTTCGTCTAAGTATTTCATAATGCGTTCTTTATAAGGAACTGTTACAGATAATCCTTGAATTCCTAAGGCTTTGATTCCTATGACTGCTTGTTCAAAGTTTTCAGGAGAGACTTCAAAAGTGCCGTAAACTGACTTAAGTCCCAAAAGTTTAAACCCTAAGTTATGAATAACCGGAGATAGAGAATGTTTAACAGGATATCCTATTACTCCATATACATCATACATTAGGCTTATCCTCAAGAAGGTTTAGGTAAATGGTCTAAAAGGTTAGAGTATATAGTTTTAGCAGTTAAAAGGTCGATTTGTCCAGGTGCTACTGCCTCTTCCTTAGAAGGTGCTACATAAGTAAAAGGTGATCCAGCAAGTAAACATAACACCCGACTTAACCTCCCGGCCTCTCCCATACCAAAGGTTATAAGTTCTATTCCTAACTCCTTGGCAAATCTTATTACGTCTAAAAGTCTTAAACTGTCTTCAAAAACCTTAGCCATGGTCACAATCTTGGCCTTTTTAACTCCTTTCTCCCCCATCTCACGTAACATCCTCTTTAGATACCCCTTTTCAGGGGTTCGGTTAAAGTTATGATAGGAAACTAAAATTTTATCATATTTATCATAAAAAGAAGTAGTTAAATTAAATTTTTCATAATATCTCTTAAAATAACGCCATTCTACATCTACCAGATAAAAAGGTTGTTGTAAGGCCCATAGAATCCAATCTATATAAGACTGAGGGGAAAGCTGTGCTTTTCCCCCTTCTCGATAAGTTCTTAAAGTAAAGATAAACCTAAAGGGATAGGAAAAAACTTTTAGAATTTCATCTTTTGAAAGATTTTCTAAACTATCAATTCTTATTTCAAAAAGGTCTGTTATTTCTGAAAATTTTTCTATCTGTTCGCAAACTTGACTAATGTTTGGTTTAGCTAAAGAAACGCAAAACATATTTTATACACTAAACCTTGAAAGGTAATCAAGGATGGTTCTATCATAACGACTGGTTAAAGCAAACACCTTCTTAGCAAGCTCAAATCTGGTTTTAAGGGTGGTGTTACCATAAGTTCTTATTTCTTCAAGAACCTTTTCATAATCTTCTGGGTCTACCACTACCGTAACATATTTAAAATTTTTGGCAGAAGCCCTAAGTAAAGTAGGACCTCCTATGTCTATGTTTTCTATAGCCTCTTCTAAGTCTCCTCCTTTTTCTACAACTTTTTCAAAGGCATAAAGGTTTACCACTACCAAGTCTATAGGTTTTATCTGAAGTTTTTTGATAGTTTCTACATGCTCTGGGTTATCTCTTTTAAAAAGAATTCCTCCATGAATATGTGGGTGTAACGTTTTTACTCTTCCTTCTAATATTTCAGGAAAACCTGTAACTTCGTTAATCTCTACCACTTTAACCCCAGCTTCTCTCAAAACCTTGGCTGTACCACCGGTAGAGATGATTTCTATACCTAAGCTTTCAAGCTCTTTAGCTAACTCCACTACTCCCTTTTTATCTGTAACGCTTATCAGAGCTCTTTCTATCTTATTCATAAAGGTCTCCTTCGTAGATTTTTAAGCTATACCTATCTCTTCGTCAGTCAAATAACAAGCTGGGTCAGGGGCCCAAACATCTCCTGTAACGGCCTCTGCCCTCACCCTAAAGTTTCCACCACATACTTCCAAAAACTTGCAAGCAGCACATCTTCCCTTAACATATTTCTTTTTCTCTTTAAGTTTAGCCATCAACGGATCTGAAAGATCTGTCCAGATCTGACTAAAAGGTCTTTTTCTTACGTTACCAAAAGAATAGTGCCTCCAAAACTGGTCTGCATGAACTTCTCCGTCCCAGGAAATACATCCTATACCCACACCACTGTTGTTACCTCCATTCATCTTAAGAAGTTCATAGACCTCCTCTGCCCTGGGATTTCCTTCTCTTTTCATCCTAAGATATAGATAAGGACCATCGGCATGATTATCTACGGTTAACACTTCTACTTTATGTCCCTTATCATGTAATTCTTTGGTGCGGTCTATGATGTAGTCTACCCAATATCGAGTTTCCTCATGGTCTAAATCCATATCAATCAAAGAGCTACCTCTTCCGGCATATACTAAATGATAAAAACATATTCTTGGAATAGAAAGTTCCTCAACCAAATCAAACACCTTGGGAATTTCCTGGGCATTAAGTTTATTAATTGTAAATCTTAAACCTACTTTTATTCCTTCTTTCTTACAGTTTTCTATAGCAGAAATAACTTTATCAAAACACCCTTTTACTCCTCTAAACCTATCATGTACTTCCTTCCACCCATCAAGGCTAATTCCTACATAAGAAAGCCCTATTTTTTTAAGTTCCTTGGCTAAAGGTTCATCTATCAAAACTCCGTTGGTAGAAAGCACAGCCCTCATTCCTAACTCTACAGCCTTTCTTATCAAATCCAAAATATCTGACCTTACCAAAGGCTCTCCTCCAGAAAATAAAACCACAGGCACTCCAAATTGAGCTAAATCTTCCAGCAAAGCCATGCCTTCTTGAGTTGTAAGTTCTTCTGGATGGGGCTTGTTGTCTGCCTTAGCATAACAGTGAATACACCTAAGATTACAAGCCTTGGTTACGTTCCACACTACCACTGGTTTTTTATCTGCTGAAAATTGAAGAAGATGGGATGGAAGGTTTTTCGAGTGCCTTCCATACCTTAACGGGTCTGAAGCCTCTATCGTTCCACAGTAAAGTTTAGAAATTCCTATCATTACTTTTCTACCTCTACTTTTTTATGTACTTTAAAACTTTGTTTAAAAATTCCTCTTCTTTAAAAGGATAAACCAAAATATCATCACAACCACAATCTTTAGCCCTATGTTCTTCTTCTTTTAACGGAACTTTACAAACCCCCACTATAGGTATGGTTTGAGTTTCTGGGTTAGACTTCAAAAGTAAAGTCGTAGCAAATCCATCTAACAAAGGGATATCTTTTTCCAAAATAATTAACTTAGGTTTTTCTTTTTTAGCTAATTTAAGTAGGGTCTCTCCGTCTTCTATTAATTTATATCTAATTTTATGTTTTTCTAAAGCCTCTTTTAACTTCTTAAACAAATCTTCCGAAAGGGCTAAGTAAATCATATAACCATACCCTTTAATTTTTTAGGGTTTCTTTATAAAGTCTTTCTGGATTTTTAAAAGCAACTGAGGTTATGGTAATTTCTTTTATCTCCCAAACATCCTTTAAATAAAATAGCTCATCTTTTAAACGAGACATAAGTTTTTCACAAATACTAAAAACACCGGTTTCCTTTTTTATAGCTCTTTCCATGATGAAGTCTATCGCATCATCTGAAAAGCAAATCTTTAAATTATATCTATTTTCGAAAAATTTTTCATAATTTTTAACTTGTTGCCATACATAACAAAGTTTTTCCCACCCTTTGGTCAGTTCAATAGCCTCGTTTAAGTAAAAATCAAAAAGCAATTCAACCCTTTTAGGCGTTAACTCGAAAGAACTTTCGGATTTAAAAATACCCTTTGAATTCAGATAACGTTTAAACCTTTCTTCTTCCTCTAAAAGACACGCCCTAAAGATTTCTTTCCAACGGTCACTTTTAGGAGAGTTTAACATAGCTTGAAGGACCCCTTCAGGGTCTTTTACCATCTCTTCAGTTACCCCAAGATGTTTAAACCCTTTAGAAGGTAAGAGTCTTTCATATGGGGTTAAAACTCTCTCCAATACCATCACCAAGGCTCTAGCCCCGGTATTTTCTTTAGCACTAACTTTGGCAATTTCTCTTAAAGCCCCATTAGAAAAAGCTAAGGTTATTCCATAAACGTTAAAATCTTTTCTTTTGTTTAAAACCATAGGACTATTAGGATTCGCAAGAATTTCAAAAAGATCTTCCTCAGAAAGAGGATCAAATACAACAATAACAGGGAATCTCCCTACAAACTCTCTTTCAAAACCATAAACCACAAGGTCTTCTGGTGAGACAAATTTTAAATAGTTTAATTTTTGTTCTAATCTATCTTCTATTTCAGAAAGAAAACCCATATTTTGTTTTTTTAGCCTTTTTTTAATGATATCTTCTAAACCCTGGAAAGCACCACTCGCTACAAAAAGAACATGCTTAGTGTTTAGAATTATCTTTCTTTTACGAGTTTTATCAAAAATATCTTTACGATCAAACCCAGAACCTGCCTCAGGTGGGAATTTTATCTCTACCGTTGTTTCCTCTAAAGGTTTTAACAAAGCCCTTTGTACTCCTGTACGAGAAACGTCTGGTCCTATAGTTTCTCCGCTAGAGGCTATCTTGTCTATCTCGTCTAAAAAAATCATTCCATAATGGGCTTTCTCAAGATCTCCTTCTGCTTCCCAATAAAGTTCTCTAATTAAATCTTCTATATCACCTCCCACATAACCTGTCTCGCTAAACTTGGTTGCATCCCCTTTTACAAAAGGAACTCCTATTTTCTTGGCTATTAACTTTATCATATAGGTTTTACCAACTCCAGTAGGTCCTATGATAAGAAGGTTGTTTTTCACAAAATCAAAATCCTCATTTCTCTTTAAAACATAATGTTTAATTTTCTGAAAGTGGGTACATATCTTGGTAGCAATGATCGCCTTAGCCTCTCTTTGTCCTACTATATATTCGTCTAAAAAACTTTCCAACTCAAGAGGTTTAAGGTCAAATTGATATACTGAAGAAAACCGCTCAGAAGACAGTTTTTCTATCTTGACCTTTGAAGTTTTTATCATATCAACTTTTATAATATATGTCTTTTTTAAAAAATGTAAACCTTATCTATAGTTTTGGTTTTTATTTTTAAAAAGTTAAAACTTTATCTGCCTCTTTAACAAGCTCATAAAGATCTACCATAAAGGCTACTGGACAAGTGGAAGAAGGCTCAAGCCCATGAGCCTTTAAACATACACCTCAGGCATAAAAATCTCCTTGAAAAGTATTTATTTGTTCCATTATGTTAAACTGCTCGTTAGAAAGCTTTTCAAATAAAACAGCTTTTCCTAACATAAAAACCGAAACTTCCTCTCCTTTTTGAGAAGCAACATTTGCTAACCTCATAGCATGGTATATAATTTCAGGATCGCTACTGGTGATAATAATAAGAATTTTCATAGACCTCCTCCGTCAAATTTTCATTGAAAAACTATATACCTAATCTTTTTTACTTATCTTGTTTTTAAATTTTAGACATAACTACCTATGTATATGTTACATTTACTTTATAAAAGGTCTTCTGGGTCTATATCGTAGGTTATTTTTAAACCTTTTACCCTAAACTTACCCAAAAAACTTCTTAAAACTTGGTTAATTTTTTTATAACTCTCTGACTTGATAAGAATATGCCACCGATAAAAACCTTTTAACTTTCTAAAAGGACAAGGAGAGGGGCCTATCACCCAAATCCCTTCTAATCCTTCGTCCTCTATAATTTTTTCTAAAAATTCTTTAGCTTTAATACTTTCTTGCTTTACTATTTCTTCTTTTATACCCTCTACTCTTATAACTGTTAGCCTTACAAAAGGAGGAAACAAAAAAGCCTTCCTTAAGGCTATTTCCTCTTTATAAAAACTTTCGTAATCCTGGGTTAAGGCATACTTTATAACATAGTGTTCCTCTAAAGAGGTTTGGAAAAAAACCTTACCTCTTTCGGTCTTTCTTCCAGCCCGACCTGCTGCCTGGGTAAGGAGATGGAATGTTCTTTCTGCAGCTTTATAAGAAGGAATAAACAAGCCCTCCTCTGCCCTTAAAACTCCTACTAAACTTACCCCTGGAAAGTTGTGCCCATGAACCCCCATTTGGGTACCTACGATAATTTTGGGAATAGGTTGGTAAATTTTTTCCATGATTTTTAAAAACTTTTTTTCTGTATTGATACTATCCCTATCTAATCGTATTATCTCTACTTCTGGAAAAATCTTTCTTAACTCTTCTTCCACCCTTTCTGTTCCTGCACGATAAAACTTTAAGTTAGTCCCTTTACAAACAGGACAGACTAAAGTTTTAGTGAATTCAAAACCACAATAATGACATAAAAGGCTATCTTCTTCTTTATGATAAGTTAAAGGAATACCACAATTAGGACATTCCCAAAGATGATGACAATCTTCGCACCTAACCAAAGGGGCATATCCTCTCCGGTTAAGGTATAAAAATACCGATTTTCCTTTGGCAATTTCCTCATCTATAGCCTTTTTTAAAGATGAAGTAATCAGCTTAAAACCTGGATTTTTTATAAGACGAACCTCTGGAAGTTGTGTATAAGGACGTTCTTTTAGAACCAAAAGGTCATATTTTCCTTCAACAGCCTTGTAAAAAGTTTTTATGCTTGGGGTAGCTGAACCTAAAATTACCGGTATGTTTTCTAAGCTCCCTCTTACCAAAGCAAGGTCTCTCGCATTATATTTACAGGGAAGAGTCTCCTCTTTATAAGAAGGATCATGCTCTTCATCCACTACTATCAATCCCAATCCTTCTATAGGAGCAAAAATAGCAGACCTTGCTCCTACCACGATTTTAACCTCACCCTTAACAATTCTTTGCCACTCTCTAAATCTTTCTCCTGCTGAAAGACCACTATGAAGAACCGCTATCTCTGTTTTGAAATGCTTAAGCAACAACATTTCCATATAAGTGGTTAACGCGATCTCAGGAACCAGAACTAAGACTTTTTTACCCTGATTTAAGACCTCCTTTATAGCCTCTAAATATATTAAAGACTTACCACTCCCTGTAACCCCAAAAAGCAAAATAGGATAAAAACCCCCTTTATCAAGTCTTTCCTTAATGTTTAAAAAAACTCTTCTCTGTAAAGGAGTCAAAACATACTTTTCTGGAACAGACATAAACATAGGAATCTTTCTCATTTTCAAATACTCTACCCGCTCCAAAAACCCTTTCTTGATTAACTTGTTTACCTCTTTAGAAGAAAAAAGATTTTTTAAAATTTTCTCAGGAACTTCTTTTAATCTATTGATATAACGTAATATTTCGTTTTTTTCTATAACTTCTTCTGACAGACTAGGCTTTAATTTAATAAAAACTTCAGTGGGAATTTTTACTTCTGGAAAATAGTACTGAATTTCTATCAATCCTTGTTTTTTCCATTTCTGCAATTCTTTAGAAGAAAGTTTGGTCTTTCTAAGAAAACTCTTAAACTCATATCCTTTTGTTTTTATCAAAGAAAAAACCTCAGGAAGATCTCCTTTTTTCAAAGCCTCTTTTCCTTGTGAGGTAAGAAAAATTCGTTTTTTAGGAAGACTAAAGATCCCAGAGGGAAGGGCAATTTTGTAAACCAAACCTAAAGCACATAGATAATAATTTGCAACCCATTCAAAAAAAGGAAACATCTTGGGAGGCACGATAGGTTCTTTGTCTATTACTTCTTCTATTTCTTTGTAAGTAAAAGGAGAATTATCGATGAGGTTCCCCTCAACTAACTCACAGTTTAGTACAATCCCTATTAACCTTGAGTTTCTAAAAGGAACAATACACCTTACCCCAGGAAGGATGAACCTGTCACTTAAGTAAGAAAAAGTTTGATGTAAAGGTAAAGGAAGGACTACCTCAACAAGATACATTTAAGGTTTAAAATTTTTTATCTCAAAAACCGAAGCGTTCTTGGCAAAAACTTCTTAAAACTGCCTCAAGCCTAGGGTCTTTACATGCGTAATGAAGAATAGTCTGGAAAAAACCTTCTTTGTTTCCTGTATCAAACCTTTTTCCTTTAAATAAATAGGCATATACCTCGTGTCCTGCATCTATCATAAGCTGAATAGCATCTGTAAGCTGATATTCCCCGTTGACCTTAGGAATTCTTTTAAGATAATCAAACACTATAGGATTTAAAATATAACGTCCTATGATAGCAAAATTAGAAGGAGCTTCTTCTGGTTTAGGTTTTTCTACCACTTTTTTTACCTTTATAAGGTCGGTCCCTACCCTTTCGCCATCGATAATCCCATACTTAGAAACATTTTCCCAGGTTACCTCTTCAACTCCTATAAGGCTTATTTCAGAACTTTTTGAAAACAAATTTTGATAAACTTCTAACATCTGTTTGAGACAGGGGGGATCTGCATCTACCAGGTCATCTCCTAATAACACAGCAAAAGGTTCGTTTCCTACCGCCTTTTCTGCCATCAAGATAGCATGTCCTAATCCCTCAGGCACCTTTTGTCTAACCTCTATAAGATGTTTGATCTTTTCCTCTACCTCTTGTACCTTTGCTAAAAGTTCTGTTTTCCCTCTTTCTTTAAGAAAACTCCTTAAGTTTAAATCAATATCAAAGTAATCTATAATCTTACCTTTACCTTGAGAAATGATAAAAACCAAGGTATTAACTCCAGACTGAATTGCTTCGTCTATCACATACTCTATCGTAGGCCTTTCTATAACAGGTAAAAGTTCCTTAGGGACTACTTTAGTAATCGGAAGCATCCTTGTTCCAAGTCCTGCCACAGGTAGCACCGCTTTTTTTATCATCATACCCCTCCCTCAAGACTTTTTTCAAAAAAATATTTTTGAGTTTTCTTAAAATGTTTATAAAGATCTTCCCAATAGGAAAGACCCTTGGTATAAATGGTTGAAAATTCTGATAAATGCTGAGGGTTTAAAACTAAATTAGCACTCCATAAAAAAGTAGTTTTTGGGTCTAAAGTTTGTACCTGAGGACTTACATATATCACCTCAAGCTCTCTTCTTAGTTCAACAGAGATTTTAAAATCTAAAAATTGTTTGATCTCATAAGCTTCTTCTAAAGAATTAACCCCTATCACTAATACCTTTAAAAGTCTGTTTTTAATCAAAAATATTAAGTCTTCCTTATCTTTAATTTCTCTTACAACATAATCTTTATTAACTTCAAACCACTCTGCTATAGGACTGAAAGAATCGGAAAGTTTCCAAAAAAAACCGACGACTAATTTTTGTAAAAATAAATCTGAAACATCAACCCTCATAAATACCCCTTATTTTACTCCTTTACCTCCAAGTTCTAAGTGAAATGTTTCCTCCTCAACCCTTCTTTTTTTCTTAATAAGGTCTATCTGTCTTCCTACAATATCTTTTCTTAATGCATGATAAATGGCTAAATCTTCTTCTATAAGATTTTTTTCATAAAGTTCTATAAGGTGTTGATCAAAAGTTTGCATTCCAAAAGGCTTACCTTGGGTCATAACATCATAAAGAGTTTTACCTTCCGATTCTCCTGTGAGAATAATTTCCTTTGCCCTTAAGTTATTGTAAAGAATATCAAACACGGGAATCCTTCCTCCTCCTATCTTGGGAAGGAGTTTTTGTCCTATAACCCATTTTAACGAGGCTGCTAATCTTTGTCTTATAAAGTTTTCTTCATCGGGAGGGTAAAAACCAATCACCCTGTTTATCGTTTGAGAAGCTCCTATCGTATGCAAAGTAGAAAAAACTAAATGTCCTGTTTCAGCTGCCATAAGGGCAATATCCATTGTTTCTCTATCTCTTATTTCTCCTACTAAAATCACCTGAGGAGCTTCTCTTAGGGCAGCCCTAAGTCCCTCTGCATAGGAGCTAAAATCTGTACCTAATTCTCTCTGATTAATGGTAGCTTTAATTGGTTGATGGATATATTCTACAGGGTCTTCTAAGGTTAAAATATGAACCGGTTGAGTCTTATTTATTTCATGAAGGATAGCAGCTAAGGTAGTGGTTTTCCCCTGACCTGTAGCTCCAGTAACTAGCACAATCCCAAATTTTTCTTTAGCTATTTTATAAAAAACCTCAGGGAGACCTAGCTCATCTATACCTTTAACCCTACTCTCAAGTTTTCTCATAATAATATTATAGGTTTTTTGACGAGAAAAGATGTTTACCCTAAAACGAGTTTCGTCATCTAAAAAATAAGAAAGGTCTGCATATCCATCTTTAAAAAGTTTAAAAAAAAGTCTAGGATTTTCTTTTAAAAGGTTAAAAGCAATGGTCTCGGTTTGGTGAGGGGTTAATTTTTCTACATAAAAATCTTCTAAATATACATTTTTCATCTTTCCATAAACCATAACCTGAAAAGGATAACCTGAAAGGATGAAAATATCAGAAATACCTGGTTCTATATTAGCCAACTTAGAAAATAGCGCTTTTATATCAAAATCTGTTAGCATGGATTTACTAACCCGGCATTTCGGTGAAGTCTAAAATTTCTTTATTTTGGACAAAAGGAATAAACCTACTTTTATCAACTGCCTTAATAAAGGCTTCTTCAGGGCTTATCCACTTGTTGTTAAGATATTCCATAATACAATCATCAAGAGACATCATCCCATATTTTCTACCCATCTGAATCATCGAAGGTATTTGATGGATCTTATTTTCTCTTATCAGATTTCTGATAGCAGGAGTAGCTATCATGATTTCCATAGCCACAATTCTACCAGGTCTGTCTATCCTTTTAAACATCGTTTGAGAAATAACTGCTCTTAAAGCCTCTGATAAAGAAACCCTTATCTGGTCTCTTTCCTCCGGAGGAAAAGCATCCACAATTCTACTCACAGTTTGAGCTGCGCTGATGGTATGAAGGGTAGCAAATACTAAATGTCCGGTTAAAGCTGCTTCAAGAGCTAAAGAAATGGTTTCTAAATCTCTCATTTCACCTATCATGATAATATCAGGGTCTTCTCTCAGAGCAGCCCTAAGGGCATTAGCAAAACTTTTAGTATGGGTACCCACCTCTCTTTGGTTTATTAAGCAATTCTTAGGTTCATGCACAAACTCGATAGGGTCTTCTATGGTAATAATATGGTCATAACGCATTCTGTTGGCATAGTCTATAATAGCAGCTAAGGTTGTAGATTTACCTGACCCTGTAGGACCAGTAACCAAAACTAAACCTCTTGGTAAAAGAGCTAACCGATTAAGGATAGGAGGAAGACCTAATTCTTCTACAGTTTTTATCTTGTTAGGAATAAGCCTAAAGGCTGCAGCAACCCCTCTTCTTTGACGATAATAGTTCACCCTAAAACGAGCTAAACCAGGAATTTCATAACCCCAGTCTACTTCCCCTTGTTCTTCAAACTTTTTGATGATTTCTTCAGGAGCTATTTCATAGAGCATTTCTCTAAGTTCTTCATCTTCTAAAACTTTATATTTAACCCTTTGAAGGTCGCCGTGGATCCTAAGAAGGGGAGGATTACCTGCAGAAAGATGCAGGTCAGAAGCTTGGGTGTCAACCATCAATTTAAAAAAAGCGTCTAACTTCGCCATTGTCTAATAATTATGTTAAAATTTTATTTAAAAGTCAATAGACCTCTTTAGGTAAAACTTTCTACCTCACTTTCTACGTGAACCTCCATAGCTTTGGTGATACAAACTGCCACACAAAACTCACAAGCAGTGCATTTTTCAGGGTTAAACCTTATATAAAAGGTATCTTTTTCTACATAAAGAGCCCCTGTTGGACATGCAGCAGTACAGTTTCCACAATGAATACATTTTTCCTCATTTTTGATGATCTGTTGTTCTAAAGACTTGACTTCAACCCCTACCTCTCTAAGATAGTTTAATCCTTCTCTTAGTTTTTCAGGGGTGCCTTCTAACTCTAAGATCATGATACCTTCTTTACCAGGAGTGATTACCGCCCTAAGAATGTTAAAAACTAAATCATAATCCTTTACCAGCCTATATACTATAGGCTGGTCTACTATCTCTGGGTTAAACTTAAGATATAAACCCTTTTTGTAGACCACCTTTACCCTCCAAGGATTAGTTTTGGTTGTTTAAAAACTTTCCACAATATTCTAATCCCATTTTAGCAACCGTCAAATCAGGATTAAGCTCTAAGGCTTTTAAGAAAAAAACCTCTGCAGTAGGTAGCTGGTTTAACGCCTTTAAACAATAACCTACATTAGCATAGTCTATGGCTGAAGCAGGATTTAAATCTATAGCTTTACAGAAGGCCTCCATCGCTAAAAAATATTCTTCTAATTTATAATAAGCCCTTCCTAAGATGTTGTAAAGCTCAGGTACCTCTTCTAAAGAAAGACCTCGTAAAGCAGTTTCCACCGCTTCTTTATACTGTTCATCCTTTAAATAAGCATCGGCTAAATGTGTATAAAGGGCTATTTTGTCGTCGTCAAAATCGATCATTCCAAGTGCCTTTTGATAGGCTGAAATCGCTTTGCTAAACTCTTTTAGTTCTTTATACACATTACCCAGAAAAGCCCAAAGAAAATATCTGTCTGGTACCTCCTTTATCAAATCTTCTAAGATTGATTTCTGAGACTCAAGAGGAAAATAAAGACTTAAAGTTCTTACAAACTGATAAAGATAAGAAATCTTAGTTCTTTCTCTAAAAAGTATTCCTGGAATCACCGCATAAACCGCAGGAATTTCTAAATCTGGGCGAGTGATATCTATCAAATAGGTTTGATAACCTATCTCTTTTAGTTTATCGGTTAACACCTCAAGTTCTTGCGTATGATCTTCGGAATAAAGATTAGGAAGATCCTCCAAACTAACCTCTCCGTTGGTAGCTAATACCTGAGAAGCTTCTTCTAAGGTACGAAATTTGGGAAGTCCACTTTCTAAATATTTACCCTCGGTATCAAAATCTCCTGCCAGCTGAGCTACTTCTGTCAAGGCCCTTATTAAAGCCCTTTCTGGTGAGGTGCCTGTACCAGCAGCATAAACGATTTCACTTCTGTGAGGATAGGTAGAGGGATCCATCGCCATCACCGCTATTGTTGGAGCAGGCATTCCAAAGGTCATATCTCTTATCCACACTTTAATCCCCAATCTCTCATAACAAGAAAGAAGCCTTTCTCCTTCCCCTGAAATTGAACTTCTTTTTATTTCAGCCATTGGTATACCCTTTCTCACCGAAAGAGCGTTCACATGTCTTTCTATCAACTCACAGATAGCCTGAATGGCTGCCTCAGGATAGGTATTTCCTCCAGCAGATCCATTATATTCATAAAGTATCCAAAACCAATGAAAAGGTAGATATTTAACTTTTTTAGTAGTAACCTCTAATCCAGGAACAAACCACATAGGAGTCTTTTTTATATAACGATAGGCTATTTCTTTAACCTTATCTTGTTCGTCATCTTCTATAGACCTCAAAAATATTTCCCAAGAGAGGGCATCTTCTCCTAACTCTTCGAAAGTTGTTAATCTTCCTACCGTTTCTACCGATCTATAAAAAGAAAACAGGGAAAACCTTTCTACCAACTCCATAAGTGCACTCGCTTTAGCTAAAACCTCAGTAGAACCTTTACCCATCTGTTTAAAATTTCCGGTAATCCTTTGTCCATCTATATCATAAAGACTTATATAAACAGGAATTCCAAGTCTTCCCTTATCTATCCTCTGAACCCCTTTATAAACCTTAACCCCCAGGCTTTTAAGCCTGTTTTCTACCCTCGATACCGTCTCTTCAGGAAAAGCCGCTTTGTCCGCTATTACTTTTTTAGAAGGTTGAAAAAATTTTTTTAAAAGGCCTTCCATATTCCACTCCTTTTGTTTATAATTTAAAAAATTTAATTACTTTGGTAAACTTTATTTTACCATAAAACATGAAAATCGCCATTTGTCTAAGCGGAGGAATTGATAGTGCTGTTTCTGCCTATCTTTTAAAAAAACAAGGAGTTTCTTTAGTTGGAATTACGTTTAAGCTTTTTGAAAAACAAAAGGAAATAGAAAAAGCTAAGTTTATAGCCCAAACACTTGACATACCCCATCACATCATAGACCTTACCCAAAAATTTCAAGAACAAATCATCTCTTATTTTATAAACACTTATGCCCAAGGGAAAACTCCTAATCCATGCGCTCTATGTAACGCAAAAATAAAATTTGGGGAAGTCCTTGACTGGACGTTAAAAAATTTAGGAGCTGAAAAGTTAGCTACCGGACATTACGTAGATTTAGGGGAATACCAAGGTGAGCTCTTGTTAAAAAAACCAAAGGATACTAAAAAGGATCAATCTTACTTCCTGTCCTTGATTAACAAACAAGTCTTACCTTTTCTAAACTTTCCTCTAAGTGGTTATTTAAAAGAAGAAGTTAAAATTATGGCTAAAGAAATTTTTGGGATAGAAACCTCGCAAGAATCTCAGGACGTATGTTTCTTAAAGAGAACTTCAGTTAAAGAGTTTTTATCTATGTTTTTACAACCTAAAAAGGGGCCTGTGGTTTATAAAGAGAAAGTAGTTGGAACCCATGAAGGGATATTTTTCTATACCATAGGGCAGAGAAAGGGCTTAAGGCTTCCGTTAGGCAAACCTCTTTATATAACCTGTTTAGACCCACAAACTAATACCATTTTTTTAGGAGAAAAAAAAGACCTTGCAGTCAAAGGTCTTGTACTTGAGAGTCTAAACTTACACCTTCCGATAGAGAAATGGACCTCTCCTGAAGCTCAGATAAGATACCGTGCCCCTAGGGTGAAGGTTAAAGATATAATCACTGAAGGCAAGAAAACAAAAGTTCTTTTTGAAGAGGTTGTTTTTGGGGTAACCCCTGGTCAGGTTTGTGCCTTCTATGAAAAGGAGTTCTTATTAGGAGGTGGGATTATTGTAGACAAGTTATAATTTCAGTTTATAATCAACCTCTATGGAGTTTAAGCTCACCAAAGAACAACAGGAAGTTTTAGCTACCCTTCAAGATGCAATCGTAATAGCAGGTCCTGGAACAGGGAAAACCTATACCCTTGTGGCTAAGCTAAAACAACTTATCGAAAAAAACGAAGTTTCACCTAAAAAAATTTTAGTTCTCACTTATTCTGTAAAAACCTTAAAGGAATTAAGGCAAAGATTGATTCAGGTAGGTTTGGAAAAAATAAAGGTTGATACCTTCCACGGTTATGCCTATGATGTATGGTGTCAACATCATCAAAAACCTCCTAAACTTATTACAGAAAAAGAAAAAAAAGAAATTTTAAAAAAACTTTTTGGTAAAACCCCAAAACCTCTAACTAAGCCAGCAAACAAACTAACTTTTTTCGAATATCTTAAAAAAAACCAACTTCTAGACTTTGAACTTTTACTTTATGAAGTCTCATCTATTCATAACCTAAACTTTTCAGGTTATCATATAATTATAGACGAATTTCAAGACCTTTCAGAAGATATTTTAGAATTTTTAACCCTTTTTAAACATGCAACCTTTACGTTGTTTGGTGATCCTAATCAATCTATTTACGGTTTTCGTGGGGTAAATCTAAAAAAAATTAAAGACTTTTGGCATAACTTTAGACCTAACTTTAAAGTCCTGACCCTTTCTCAAAGTTTTAGATGTCCAGAAGAAATCCTCAAAATAGCTGAACATTTTAAATGTTCACCCTGGGAACAAATACCTTACACCAGTTTAAAAAAAGAAGGAAAGGTTCAGGGGCTTTTTTTTGAAAATCCTTTTCAAGAAAGGGAGATTTTAACTGATTTAGTAAAAGATCTTTTAGGAGGATTACAGTTAGAACAACAAACACATGAAGGAATCTCTCCTAAAGAAATCTTTGTCCTTGCAAGATTAAAAGAGGTCTTTCAACCCTTAAAAGAAGCCTTTCTCAAGGCTGGGATACCGATTCATTTAGTAGAAGATGAAGCTAAAGCTACTTATGAGACTCTACAGGAGTTTATTTACGAGGCTCAATCTTCGGCATTTTCTATAACCGATCTGATAAAAAAGGCACCTTCTAAGGTGAAAACTTATTTAGAAAATCTTTGGGAACTTTCGAACCAAGATAAAGAAAAATTTTTAGGCTATCTTATCAGCGCTCAACCTTCTGACTTTATAGATACAGACCGTGAAGGGATTAACTTTCTCTCTATACATGCCTCAAAAGGGCTTGAAGCTGAAGTAGTTATTTTAGTGGGCGCAGAGCAAGGGCTTATTCCCCTTACAATTTTTAAGGACACAGACGAAGATGAAGAAAAAAGATTGGTTTACGTTGCCCTAACTAGGGCTAAGCGAGAATTTTATTTTTCTGGGGTAAAAGAAAGAAAAGTCTATAATTTTTGTCTAACCCAAGGGTTATCACCGTTCTTTAAAGGGATCCCTCTCAAAACCTTTAAGCCAAAACCGCCTAAACCTAAGCAACCAAGTCTTTTTAATCTCTGATGTCAAATTTTTCTTTTTGAGCAAGCTGCCTCATTTTATAAAGGGCTTTTTTCTCTATCTGTCTAATCCTTTCCCTTGAGACCTTAAACATATACCCTATCTCTTCTAAAGTATATCCCTCATATTCTCCAAGACCAAACCTCATGCGAATAATTTTTTCTTCTCTAGGAGAAAGGGTGGCTAAAAACCTTTTTATTTTCTCTGAAATATCCTTTTTTCTGGCTGTATCATAAGGAGATGGGCTTTTTTTATTTTCTATAAAATTCCCTAAGGTGCTGTCTTCATCTCCAATCGGAGTTTCTAACGAGACAGGTTCTTTTGAGGTTTCAAAAATTACCAAAATTTTTTCATAAGGTACTCCAGTTCTTTGAGAAAGCTCTTCAGGAGTGGGCTCCCTTCCTAACTCTTTAGAAAGCTCATAAAAAACCTTAAAAACATAGTTTCTCAGCTCTAAAAAATGTACTGGAAGCCTTATAGTTCTTGTCTTATCAAGAATAGCTCTAGTGATAGACTGCCTTATCCACCAAGAAGCATAAGTGCTAAACTTATTACCTTTTCTATAATCAAAACGATAGACTGCCCTCATCAAACCAAGGTTTCCTTCCTGAATAAGGTCAGCCAAAGACAACCCCTGTCTTACATACTTTTTAGCTATAGATACTACCAACCTAAGATTAGCTTTTACCATCTCATCTTTAGCCTTTTCTATACGAGCGATGTTCTTCTTTATTTCAGTACAAAACTCTTTTATACCTTTAGGCTCTACCTTGTGTTTCTTATTTTTTATATATCGTTCTTCTAATTCCTTAACAACCTTTTCCAGATAGTTAACGTAAGTCTTTTTAGGTTTAAGATTAGGGTCTCTTCGCTCCCATTCCTGAACCACCGCTTTTACCTCTAAAATCTCTTTACAGTCTATCTGAGTTTCTCTTATAATCTTTAATATATTATCAAACCCCTCTCTTATCTCTCTTGACAACTCCTCCTCTCTTTCTGGGGTTAAAAGGTCATACTTACCCATCTCTTTAAGATAAAGAGATAATAGCTCCTCTGAACCTGGCTCTGAGATAGTTTCTTCTTCAGTCAATTCTCCTTCGGCAAAAGTAGAAAGCTCTCTAATCTTATCATGGACTTTCTTTTCTATATACTCTTCTCTTTCGTAAGGATCCATGTCTTTTAACTCTATCCCATAACTCTCAAGAAGGTCAAAAATCTCTTCAATCTTATCAGGGTCGTTATACTCTTCAGGTAAAATCTTGTTTAACATTTCATAAGTAAGCTGCCCTGCTTTCCCTAACTCTAAAATCTTTTCGTTAAGGTCCTTTTGTGCCATTTACTTCAACCACCCCTTTTCTTTTTAAATTGTTTTGTTAAATTTAATTTTTAAAGTATAAACAAAAAATAATTATTAAACTTTTATCTTCAACCATGCATGATCCACTTTTATTAAAAACTTTAATCTACATGCTCAGCTATCATCCCGATGAGTTTGGTCTTATTCCTGATAATAATGAATTTTTCAAAATAAAAGAAATTTTTCAAGCTCTAAATTTTACTAAAAAATTTAAAAAACTAAACTTAAACATATTAAAGCAACTATTTTCTTATTATTATAGAGATTTTTTTGAATTTTCAGAACCTTTAAACTTAGTAAAGCCTAAAGAGAAAAAATTCACCCCCCCTTTTAAGATAAGTTTAACCCAAGTTTATAATTTTAAAAAACTTTGGACATTTGTCAAGCCAAGGTTGTGGTATAAGTTGTGTTTAGATGAAAAATGGAGCCCCAGGGAAGGGCTTTTTCCTGTGTTTACTGAAAAAGAATTGGCAGAAAATTGGGCTAAAGCTAAGGGTGCACTGTTGATAGAGGTTTTACCTTATAAATTTTTTGAAGACCTTGAAATTTACCAGTTTGGAGAAAAGGTTTTGTTACTCTCTTACCTTCACTATACCTTCTTAAAAGGACCTCCTATTGATCAAAAGTTCATACGTAAATACTTACCTCAAGAAAAACCTGCTGAAAGACCTGCCCCTATCCTCCCTTTTAATCAATCTGGTTTTACAGAACACATTTACCAATCTGACCAAGACTTGCCTTTTAGAAAGCTTACTCGTGGAAAGAAGAAAGAAAAACCCTGGAAAAAATATCAGAAAAAAAAGGCAAGGTTAAGAGAAGAATTAGAATAGGGTTAATTCAAAATATCTTGTAAAATACTTACTAATTTTAGAATTTGATGAAAATAAGTTTTTTTTCGTATTTTTTTAGGGATAGGTTGCTTTTTTTGAGCAAAATAAAGGCCTTTATAAACATCTCTTAATAAATCCATAGACCGTTCAAACAACCTTCGATTAAACCTAAACGTAAAAAACAAAGAAAAAAACAAACGTAATAATTCCTTTCTTTCGAACACAGGCACCGGTTGAAAAGATAAAGGAACGTACGGCTTACCTATTAACGGTAAAAAAACATAAGCAAAAAGGCAAATACGTTCTTCCACAGTCAAGCCCTGGTCTTGAGAAAGTTTGTTCAAAACCAGCCTAAGAAATTTTTCATCTAAAGATTTTTCTTCGATCATTTTCAGATAAAAAGGATATATCTGATAAAGTAACCCAGACTTTTGTAGAAGTCTAAACCAGTCCAGCACCCAAAAACCCATAAGGTCTTTTAAAATTTCATCCCTTAACCTTTCCCAAACTACCTTTTTAATAAGATGAGCGTTTCTGATAATTGCTTCCCAAGTTGATGGTTCTATATAAAATTTTAACCTTGATGCATGTCTTATAGCTCTCAGCATACGAACAGGATCGTTTAAAAATCTTTGATCAGGGTCTCCTATCACTCTTATTATACCTTTTTTGAGGTCCTCTAATCCTCCAACATAATCTATGATCTCTTTTGAAAAAACATCATAGAAAAGGGCATTTATGGTTAAGTCTCTTCTTAACACATCTTCTTCTGGGGTTCCGTAGTTTTCCTTCACTTTACCGTCATATTCTTCTTTACCTCTGAAAGTACTAACTTCGACGTACTGATCTTTGGTTATATAGACATGAACTATCGGAAACCTTCTTCCTATGATAAAAGCCCTCTTAGGAAAAAGAGAGACCACCTCTCGAGGAGTGGCGGTAGTTCCGATATCATAATCCTTAGGCTCTAATCCCAAAAGTAGATCCCTTACACACCCCCCTACCAGATAGGTAGTATATCCCTTTTGTTTTAAACGCTTGATGATCTTTAAGATTGGTCTTGGGATAGAAAGGTCTAACACTTTTTCTTTAGATATACTTGTATCGCTGAAATAGCTGCAGGGGTAGCTCCTGGAATTCTTAGGGCCTGACCCAAAGAAGTAGGCCTTATCTTACTAAACTTTTCACGAACCTCGTTGGTAAGGCCTGGGATTTCGTAATAGTTTAAGTCTTCTGGTAGTTTTATGTTTTCAAGGCGTTTAAATTTTTCTACCTCTTTGAGTTGTCTTTCTATATATCCACTATATTTTATCTCTGTTTCCACCTCTAAGAGAACTTCTTGGTCAAACCTTTTTAATTCTGGGAGGAATTCTACAAGGTCCTCTACCTCTATTTCTGGTCTTCTTAAAAGGTCGTAAGCCTTGGTAGTTTGTTTGATAGGAGTTATTCCTTTACTTTGAAGGTAACCGTTTATTAAATCAGGAGAGATCCTAATCTCTTGAAGAAGTGTTTGTAAAGTTTTTATTTTTTCCTTTTTATCGAGGTATCTCAACCACCTTTCTTCATCGATTAAACCTAACTTTTTTGCCTTTTCCGTAAGCCTAAGGTCAGCGTTATCTTCCCTTAGTAATAACCTATATTCTGCCCTTGAAGTAAACATTCGATAAGGTTCATCTACCCCTTTGGTTACTAAATCATCTATCAAGACTCCGATATAAGCTTCTGAGCGGTCCAGAATAAAAGGTTCTTCTTCCTTTACGTAAAGAGCTGCATTTATACCTGCTATAAGTCCTTGAGCTGCAGCTTCTTCATAACCTGTGGTTCCGTTAATTTGGCCAGCTAAAAACAATCCTGAGATGAGTTTGGTTTCTAAAGAGGGTTTAAGTTGAGTTGGAAACACAAAATCGTGTTCTATACCATAGCCTGGCCTTAATATCTCAGCCTTTTCCAAACCAGGAATACTTCTTACCATCTTCCATTGAACGTCTATAGGAAGGCTGGTGCTTATCCCGTTAGGATAAACCTCAACGGTATCAAGACCTTCAGGTTCGATAAAAACTTGATGTCTCTCTTTGTCTGGGAAACGGAAGACTTTATCTTCTATCGAAGGACAATACCTAACCCCTCTCCCTTTAATTTTTCCTGTAAAAAGGGGAGACCTATCTAAAGCACCTTTGATAATCTTATGGGTCTCCTCTGTGGTATAGGTTATAAAACATGGTACTTGAGGAAGAGGAGGTCGTTTTCCTACGTTTTTAAAAGAGAAAAGAGGTGGGGGGAAATCTCCCCATTGGATTTCCATTTTAGTATAATCTATAGTACGAGCATCAAGCCTGGGACAAGTTCCGGTTTTAAACCTGCCAAGCTCAAAACCCAGTTCTTTGAGATTTTCTGCCAGTTTGTTAGAAGGGGGGTCTCCAAGCCTTCCTGCTGGAAAACTTTCAAGCCCTATATGTATAAGTCCATGAAAAAAAGTTCCTGGGGCTATTACCACAGCTTTAGCCCCAAACTCTTCTCCTGCTTTAGTCCTAACCCCTATTACCCTTTTATCTTTTACCAAAATTTGAGTAACCAATCCCTGTTTGATAAAAAGGTTAGGTACCCTTTCTAACCTTTTTTTCATCCTCTCTTGATATCTAAACCTATCGGCCTGAGCTCTGGTAGCCCTTACCGCAGGTCCTTTCTTGGTGTTAAGTTTTCTAAACTGAATACCTGTCTCGTCTATAGCTAAAGCCATCTCCCCACCAAGAGCGTCTATCTCTTTTACCAAGTGACCTTTACCTATGCCCCCTATAGAAGGATTACAACTCATAGCCCCTATTCTTTCAAGATTGATGGTAAGAAGAAGAGTTTTACACCCCATTCTTGCAGAGGCTAAACAAGCCTCTATTCCTGCATGTCCTGCTCCTATGACTACCACATCAAAGCTATCAAGAAAAATCATCCTAACCTTCCTTAATATTCTTTAACGCCTACCCAAAATTTAAACTTTCAAGTTTATAATTATACCACATTAACTTTTCCCTTAAATCCCTACTCCTAATAATGGTTACTTTTTTCAATAAGCTTACTTTTTTAATAATAATCAAAAACAATAGTGCTTTTTGTAAGTTATGTTAAAATTAAACAGACAGTTTACTTAAAAGGAGGCTTTCATTATGGATTGGAAAGACACCCTTAATCTTCCTCAAACTGACTTTCCGATGAAGGCTAATCTTGTAGAAAGAGAACCTAAATTTTTAGAGTTTTGGGAAAAAGAAAAAATCTACGAAAAAATGCTTGAAAAAAGAAAAAATGCTCCTTTATACATCCTTCATGATGGGCCTCCTTATGCTAACGGGCACATACATTTAGGTACAGCCTTAAACAAAATCTTAAAAGATATTATCGTAAAAAGTAAAATGATGGCTGGATACAAAGTACCCTTTGTACCAGGATGGGATTGCCATGGGTTACCTATTGAATTGAAAACAGAACAAGAATTAGGGGTAAAAAGAGGAGAACTCCCCCCTCTCACAATAAGAGAGGCCTGTAGAAAATATGCAGAAAGGTACATAAACATACAGCGAGAGGAGTTTAAAAGGCTTGGGGTCTTTGCTTTTTGGGATAAGCCTTATCTTACGATGGATTACAGGTATGAAGCTACAATTGCCAGAGAATTTTTAAGGTTTTTAGAATCAGGCCAGGTTTATAGGAAAAAAAAGCCTGTTTTTTGGTGTCCAACCTGTGTAACTGCCTTGGCAGAGGCTGAGGTAGAGTATGGACCACATAAGTCTTATTCTATTTTTGTAAAATTTCCCTTTACCGAAGACCTTAAAGAATTTATCTCTAAAGAATATCAGGTGACCTTAGACAAACCGGCTTATGTATTAATCTGGACCACTACTCCGTGGACATTGCCTGCAAACTTAGCTTTAGCCTTAAACCCTGAATTTGAGTATTTACTGGTAGAGTGGGAAGGAGAATATTATTTAGTAGCTGAAGGCCGTGTTTCAGGTCTTTGTGCTGAACTTAACAAGGATTTACCCAAAATCGTTGCTAAGATAGACCCCAAAACTTTAGAAGGCAAAAAAGCTCTTCATCCCTTTTATAGCAGAGAAAGCCTTGTCATCTTGGCTGATTTTGTGAGTTTAGAAGCCGGAACAGGGATAGTGCATATCGCCCCTGGACATGGAGAAGAGGACTATCAGGTAGGGCTTAAATATGGATTAGAAGTTTATGTGCCTGTTGACCAGGAAGGTAAATTTTACAAGGATGTAGACTTAGTTGGTGGACTTTCTATCTATCAGGCTAACGAAAAAATCTTAGAAATTTTAAAACAAAAAGGGCATCTACTTTCCTCAGATAAGATAGAACACAGTTATCCTTTTTGCTGGAGGTGTAAAAAACCGGTTATTTTTAGGGCTGAAGACCAGTGGTTTATCTCTATGGAATTAAAGGATTTAAGGGAGAAAGCTTTACAAGCGGTAGAAAAAGTCAAATTTATTCCTTCCTGGGGAAAAAACCGTCTTTACAGCATGTTAGAAAATAGACCCGATTGGTGTATATCCAGACAAAGGGTATGGGGTGTCCCGATTACCGTTTTTAAGTGTGAAAACTGTGGAGAGATTTTAAAAGATTTTAAGTATTATGAAAAAGTTATAGAAATCTTTGAAAAAGAGGGTTGTGACCCCTGGTTTGTAAAACCAGCAGAAGAGCTTTTACCAGAAGGGACAGTATGTCCTAATTGTGGTCATAACCGGTTTTCTAAGGAAAAGGATATTTTAGACGTCTGGTTTGATTCAGGGGTTTCTTTTGCAGCAGTGCTTGAAAAGAGAGAAGAACTTTCTTTCCCTGCAGACTTATATTTAGAAGGATCAGACCAACATAGAGGTTGGTTTCATAGTTCCCTTCTCTGCTCGGTAGGAACAAGGGGGGTTCCTCCTTACAAAGCATTACTTACTCACGGGTTTGTGGTAGACGGACAGGGAAGGAAAATGTCTAAAAGCTTGGGGAACGTCATTCATCCCCAAGATTTAATCAAACAACATGGAGCAGAAATTTTAAGGCTTTGGGTATCGGCTGAAGACTACCGGGATGACATAAAAATCTCTAAAGAAATCCTTTCAAGGTTGGTTGAAGCTTATCGTAAGGTTAGAAATACCTGCAGGTTTTTGATAGGTAATCTTTATGACTTTGACCCTAAAAAAGACTTGGTACCTTTTGAAAAACTTCCACCCTTCGAAAAATACATTCTCTATAGACTAAGCAGGCTGATAGAAAAGGTAAAAAAAGGCTATGAGGACTTTGAATTTCATGTAGTCTATCATGAAATTTATCGTTTTTGTGTAGTTGAACTTTCCTCCTTAATCATAGATATCAACCGGGATTATCTTTATTGTGAACCCCGAGAAAGTTTTAAACGTAGGGCTACTCAAACGGTTTTTTACTATGCGTTAGATTCTATAGTTAAACTTATAGCTCCCATCTTTTCTTTTACCGCAGAAGACATCTGGCAAAACCTTCCTTATCCTAAAGAAGAAATCTCGGTTTTTCTTACCGAATTTCCTGATTACAGGTTTGATCTTTCGCAAGATGAGGTTAAGAGATGGGAAACCATACTTAGCCTTAGACAAGAATTTCTAAAAGCCTTAGAGATAGCCAGAAAGGACCACAAAGTTATCAACACCTTTTTAGAAGCTGAAGTCTATGTAGAGGCTCCGGAAGATATAAAGGATCTTTTAAAAGATAGCTCTTTTTGGGAATATTTTTTGATGGTAGCTAAATTTGAATTGATAAAAACATTAGACCCAGTATCTGAACCTCAAACTTTTGTTTCTGAAGAGATATCAGGGCTTAAGATTTTAGTGAAGCCTACCGAATATAAAAAATGTGAAAGGTGCTGGCAAAGAAAACCTGAAGTTGGCACTCTCCCTAACCCTGAGCTTTGTGAAAGATGTTATCAAGTGGTGAGCGGTTAAATGAAAACCTTTTGGATATGGGCTAATATAGTTTTTTTATTAGACAGGTTAACCAAATTTTGGTTTATAAACTTAACCTATCCAGGAAATCAAGATGTTTGGCAAGTTTTACCTGGGATTAACCTGGTTAAGGTTTGGAATAAAGGAGTAGCTTTTGGCCTATTTGCTAAAGACAGCTTTTTAGGAACCTTAGGGTTGATTTTTCTAAACCTAATCCTCCTTGCACTGATATTTTTTTGGGCTAAACATAAAGCTTATAAACCTGAAACCAAGACGGAGATCATCGGATTAGGGTTGATCTTTGGGGGAGGGGTTAGCAACCTTTTAGACCGATTGGTGTTTGGGGCAGTTTTCGATTTTATAGACCTTTATGTAAAAAATTTTCATTGGCCTGCTTTTAACATAGCCGATATAGCCATAACCTTAGGACTTTTTATCTTAATTTACAAACAATTAAAACATGTTTCTTAAGGTCGTTGAAATCCCCAAATTAAAACATTTTTTGTTTAAAACCTCTTCTCAAGAGGTAGATTATCACGTAGAAGAGTTTTTAAAAAAGACATACAAAGAGATATCTTCTAACCTTTACCAAGTTCCCCCTAAAAACCTGGTTTATCTCAACGAGATCCTTTACAACCTGAAAGAGCGATTTAAAAAATTTTTAGGTTCTTCCCCTTTACCGTTTTATGTAATCCTCTCAAAAGAAAGGGACTTTTCAGAAAAGCCTCGATATGTAAGGGCAGGAAAAGTCTATTTTCAAGAAAACCTAAAAAGAGAGGTTTTACAGGAGTTTGAAGGAGTAAACCTTTTTTATAAGGTCCAGGACTGGTTAGACAACTGGAAGGAGCTAATGCTGCCTGCTACTGTTGACCCTAAAATTAGTTTTTTTTATAAAGACTTCTTTTTTACCGGACCAAATCCAACATGTTTTTTCTGTGAAAGCACCCATCATCCTTACCACAAATGTCCTGGTCTTTTAGAACCTCAACCAAGATCGGTGTTAGAACAAGCCTTAGACCTTCCTTTTTCAGAGATTGCTCAAATCATCTGGCAGGGCTTGATAGAGGAAAAACCAAATTATTTTCATATAAGGCACTTTTATCTTTTACCTGAATTCTTAAAGATAGTTTTTTACCGAGGAGAAGGGTTAACTTCCTGGTCTCAGTTAAAAATTTCGATAGAAACCCCTGTAAGAGGTGGAAACATCGGGATAGGTTTGGATGCTCTCATAAAAGGGGATTTAAACGTTGCTGAAAGTCGATTTCTTGAAGAAGAAAGTGATTTAAAGGCCTGTATAGGGTTGACTTTTGTAAACCTGTTAAAAAATAGATGGGATAGGGCTCTATACTTTCTTGAAACCGCTCTAAGTCAAAATACCTCTAATTTTATCAAAAGTTATCTAATTTTTTTAAAAGGATATATCTACGAATATCAAGGAAATGACCTAACAGCCAAAGACCTATATCAAAGGGCTTTTGAGTTAGATAAAACCTTTTTACCTGTTTTCTTCAGATTAAGGGTTTTAGATTATTTAAATGATGAACCTATTGAAAAGTTTATGGGTTATTTTGGGCATCCCCTTCTTATTTTCTGGGCTTTTACCGAACCTCTGTTTATTAGAGATCAGGAAGAGTTAGAAAATTTTATAGAAAAACGAATCCTTGAGAAAAGAGAAAATGCCTTACAGAGGCTTAAAGAAGCTGAAGACCTGTTTCATCGGTTAAAACACGTTATGAGCAAGGATGAAATCATAGAATACGAAGAATTACTTAAAACCTTAGCTTATGACATTTATCACAGAGGTATGGGAGCAATAGATAAAGCCTCAGACCGAGCACTTGACCTTACCCTTGAATTACAGGCTTTGGTTTATAACAAAGTAAAAGAAATAGACCATAAAATAACTGAGTTAAAAAAACAATACGAAGTTCTTGCGAACTTTTGGGTAAAGTATCCTTATAAAGAAGAGGATATGATTTTTGGAAAAGAATTAAAATCCCTAAAGGATTTAATCGAAAAAAACTTAGAAAAAACCAAAAAAAGGGATATCTCACAAATTTTACCATTGATGTTTTCAGAACTAAACTTAGCAGAAGAAAAGGTTCAACTATTAAAAGACCTTAAAGTTGACCTTAAGAAAAAATGGGTGTTTAGAAGAAGGCTGACAGACTTTTTAAGAAATTTTTTATTGTTAGAAACCCTTTTGGTAACCTTCTATGTGATCGGTTATCTTCTTGAAAGTTCTCTTTTAGAAAGCCTTCTTTCTATTCCCATGTTTTTAATAATCTCTGTAGTTCTATTATTGCTCTGTTTGATCCTTGCCTATACCAAAAATCCTGAATGATGAGATTTATTTGGGTTAAAGCAGATAAAATTCCCTATCAGGTTTTATCTTTTGAAAACCCTATAGAAGTCATTAAATTAGATGATCCCTCTGCTCTATCTCTTTTTTTCGAAAACCTCCAAAATTTTATAAAAAAAGGTTTTTATGCCTGTGGTTTCTTATGTTATGAAACAGGATACTTATTAGAAAAAAGACTTAACAAGTTTTTCAAAAAACCTAACTTGCCACTTGGTTATTTTGGAATCTACCCTCCTCCACAAAAATTTTTTATTAATCCCCTTGAATTAGCTAAAACAGAAAATTTTCTGTCGATCGAAAATCTTAGTTTTTCTATATCTAAAGAAACCTACCAGGAGGACATAAAAAAAATAAAAGACTATATAGCTTCTGGGGATGTTTATCAGGTTAACTATACTTTTAAGGTCAAGTTTTGTTTAAAAGGACATCCATCAGACTTATTTTTTCAGCTCCTCTTTTCTCAGCGCTGTAAGTACAGTTTTTATTTAGAAGAAGAAAATTTCTCGATAGCCTCTTTATCTCCAGAACTTTTTCTCAAAAAAGAGGGATATTTTTTATCAACCTCTCCGATGAAAGGAACGATTAAAAGAGCTCCGGTTTTCGTTTTAGACCAAAAGAGAAAAAGAGAACTTTTTTTGGATGAAAAAAATCGGGCAGAAAACGTAATGATAGTAGACCTTTTAAGAAATGATTTAGGAAGGGTTTGTGTACCAGGGGAGGTTTGGGTAACCCAGCTTTTTAACATAGAAACCTACCCTACCCTTCATCAGATGACCTCTTCTGTAAAGGGAAAACTTTTCACCGAAAATTTGTTTGAAATTTTCAAAGCGCTTTTCCCCTGCGGTTCAGTTACCGGAGCACCTAAGATAAGGGCGATGGAAATTATCGCTGAGGTTGAAAAAGAACCCAGAGGAGTTTACACAGGAGCGATAGGGTATATAGACCCAAACCATAATTTTCTATTTAACGTGGGGATAAGAACCTTGGTATTCACTAAAAAAGATTTAGAAAGTTATCTTGGAGAAGCAGGTATTGGAAGTGGAGTGGTTTGGGATAGCAAATCTGATGAAGAATATGAGGAGTGTTTGCTCAAAGCTAAATTCTTTTTAAATCCCTTGCCTTATTTTCAACTGATAGAAACCTTCTGGTTTAAGCCTAATACCCTTAATCCTCTCCTAAAACTCCACTATCAAAGGTTGATGTTTTCTGCCAAATATTTCAGGTTTAACCTGCCCAAGGTTTTACAGAATTTTTCCAGTTTCCAAAGCTTCATCGAAACTCAAATACCTGACCAAAAAAAATATAAAGTAAGGCTCCTTCTTTATCCTGAAGGGAAGGTAGAGATATCTCTTCTTCCTTATGAGGGTTGGAAAAAAGGACTAAAAATAGCCTTTATGAAGCGAGATTTTGATTTATCTAATCTTTTCTATCACAAAACTACCGTAAGATCTCCCTTAGAAAAAGCCCTGCAAAAAGTAAAACAGTTAGGATTCGATGAAGTAGTGTTTTTTGATGAAAACGGTAAAATTCTCGAAGGATCTTTTTCTAACTTTTTCGTCAAAAAAGAGGGGAAACTCTATACTCCACCTTTAAAATTAAAACTTCTTGATGGAGTTCTGAGAAAATTTTTGGTTAAAAAGAAAATAGCCTTAGAACAAGAAATCTCTCTTGAAACCCTAAAAAACTTTTCAGAAATTTATGTGGGCAATTCAGTCCGTGGACTTGGTAAAGTAGAAGATTGGTTTATACTAAAGTAAAATTATTCAAAAGCGCATAGTAAGGAGGGAGTTAAAATGTCTAAAAAAAGCGGAACTTGTAAAAGGAAAAAACAAGCTTCTCAAGAAGTACAAGAAGTACAAGAAGTAAAAAAGGTTTACAAAATAGCCGTCATTCCTGGAGATGGAACAGGCCCTGAGGTCATAAGAGAGGGTATAAAAGTTTTAGAAGCTGCAGGCAGGAGGTTTAACATAAAATTTAATTGGACCTTCTTTGACTGGGGAGGGGAAAGATATCTTAAAACCGGAGAAACTATACCGGAAGGTGGGATTGAAGAGCTTAAAAAACATGATGCTATTTACTTAGGAGCAATAGGTCATCCTGAGGTGAAACCTGGAATTCTTGAGAAAGAGATTTTATTAAGGATCAGGTTTGAGCTTGACCAGTATATCAACCTTAGACCGGTAAAACTTTATCCAGGAGTTTGGACTCCTATAAAAGACAAAGGTCCAGAGGACATAGATTTTGTAGTAATTAGAGAAAATACAGAGGGACTTTATGCAGGAGGAGGTGGCTTTTTAAGAAAAGGTACTCCCTATGAAGTGGCTATACAGGAATCTATAAACACCAGATATGGGGTAGAAAGGTGCATCAGGTTTGCCTTTGAATATTGTAGAAAAAGGAACAAAAAGAAAAAGGTTACTTTGGTGGGAAAAACCAATGTTTTAACCTATGCCTTTGACCTGTGGTATAGAGTATTCCAAGAGGTAGGACAGGAATATCCTGACATAGAAAAAGACTATGCCCATGTAGATGCCACCTGTATGTGGTTTGTAAAAAATCCTGAATGGTTTGACGTAATCGTTACAGATAACATGTTTGGTGATATCATTACCGACCTTGGAGCTATGATACAAGGTGGTATGGGTATTGCTGCTGGAGGAAACATCAACCCAAACGGAGTTTCTATGTTCGAGCCCATCGGTGGTTCTGCCCCTAAATATACAGGAAAAAACGTAATTAACCCCTTGGCTGCCATTTGTGCAGGTATGATGATGTTAGAACACCTTGGAGAAGAAGAAGCGGCCAAAGCCATAGAAAATGCAGTTATTAAGGTGTGTAGGGACCATTTAAAAAGTATGGCTGCTGGACAGATGGGTTATTCTACTACTGAGGTTGGAGATTTAGTGGCTAAGTATACCGAAGAAGGAGTAGAACTTTAACATGAAAAATGCTAAAGATAAACCTGAAAGAAATCCCGGAATCTCCAGGGGTCTATCTTTTTAAAGGTGAAAAAGGAGAGGTCCTTTACGTAGGAAAAGCTAAAAACCTAAAAAACAGGTTATTTTACTACGTAAAAGGGCCTCTTCTTTCTCCTAAAATTCAACGGTTAGTAGAAACTGCCGAAAATTTAGAATATTTCCTTACTCAAACAGAAAAAGAAGCTCTTTTACTTGAAGCTAATTTTATCAAAAAATACCGCCCTAAATATAACGTCCTTTTAAAGGATGATAAAAATTATCCTCTTTTAAGGTTGGGTTTACAAGAAGAATATCCCTCTTTACAGATTGTTCGGAGGAGAAAAAAGGGAGATAAAGCCCTGTATTTTGGACCCTTTACCTCTACTCGTGGGCTAAGAGAGGTATTAAAGCTTCTTTCTAATATCTTTCCCCTAAGAAAATGCAGTCTCTCAGAAATGAAAAGGAGAAAAACTCCCTGTGTGTACTATCAAATCAAAAAATGTTTGGCTCCTTGTGTTAAACCTATTTCTAGGGAAGAATATCAAAAATTAGTAAACGGAGTGATAGAATTCTTTCAAGGGGGAGGGAAAAAGCTAGCTATAAAGATACGGGAAGAAATAGAAAGACTTGCCGAAAACTTAGAATTTGAAAGAGCAGCCTTTTTAAGAGATAGATTAAAAGACCTTGAAAACATTTTGGAAAAGCAAGCTGTTGTCTTGCAAGAACCTGTAGACTTAGACTTTTGGTTAAACCAAAAAACAGAAAACAAAGAATACTTTATCGTCCTTTTTATCAGACATGGTTATCTATATGGGTTTCAGACCTTTGATGTTAAAACCCCTCTTGAAGGTTCAGCCTTAAAAGAAGTTTTACTCCAGTTTTATCTTGACGGAAAGATTATCCCTCCAGAAATTTATCTCCCACAAGAAATAGAGGAAATAGAAAGCTTAGAAGAAATCTTAACAGAAAATGCAGGATATAAGATAAAACTGTTAATACATCCTGATTCAGAAGAATTTGTTGTCTTAAAGCAAATTGCCTTTAAAAATTTGCAGGAATATATCCTTTCAGAAAAAAGAAGAGAGAAACCATGGTATGCAGGCCTTTCAGAAGAAGTTAAAAAAGTTCTAAAGCTTTTTAAGGAACCTCAACGAATAGAAGCCATCGACCTTTCCCAATTTTACGGAGAAGCTAAAGTTGGGGCAACCGTATGTTTTTTTGAAGGAGAGCCAGATAAAAGTTTTTATCGAAGGTATAATATCAAAGAAGCCGGTAGAGATGACTATTCAATGCTTTATGAAGTTTTATACAGAAGATTAAAACGAGGGTTAGAAGAAGGGACTCTACCAGACCTATTTTTGATAGATGGAGGAAAAGGCCACTTAGAAACTGCTTTAAGGGTGCTCGAAGACCTTAACATAACAGACTTAGAAGTAAGAGCTGTAGCTAAAAACAAAAAGAGACAACCAGAAAAAGTTTATATCCCGGGGAGGAAAAATCCTGTGTTTTTACCTAAGTATAAAGAGGTTTTTCATTTTATCGGAAGGGTAATGGAAGAAGCCCACAGGTTTGCCCAAACCTTTGCTGAAAAGAAAAAACGAGAACAAGATTTATCAGGCTATTTAGATAAAATCAAAGGGATAGGACCTAAACGTAAAGAAATTCTCCTTTCGAATTTTAAAAGTTTAGAAGACTTAAGACAAGCTCATTTAGAAAAAATCGCCAAACTTCCTGGGTTTAACCTAAAAATAGCTAAAACCTTAAAAGAAAGCTTAACACAACAATCAGATTGATAAAAACTTAGGGGGCATCGAACCCCCTATGTATATTTATCGTATATTTTGTATTTGTATCTCCTTGAAATTTTATGTTTTTTTAGAGAGGTCAGCTGCTATAACCTCTGCAATTTTTTTACCACTCATAAGCATACCGCCAAAAATCGGTCCCATCCTTGGTAAACCAAAAATTTCACAAACAGCAATCCCTGTAACATATAGACCCTCTGCCACCTTACCTGTATGTTCTACCACCAATCTTTCAGAGACTTCGCTCCAGTTTGACCTTTCTCCTTTGATAAAAATGTTTAAATCTGGATTTTTCTCAGCAGCGATCTGGACTATTTCTGCCCCATGACCAGAGGCGTCAACCAAAGCTTTTGAAGAAGTAAAAAGTGGGTCTACATGCAATCCTGCCATCTCTATAGCAGTCCATTTCCATAAAACCCCACAAACCTTAGGTGGATTATCTCTAACGATTACATCTTCTACATAAACCCCAAGAAAAAATTTGGCGCCTGCATCTAAAGCTCCTGTAGCCAGTTTAGCTATAAGTTCTGGAGGATCAACTACATATAATCCTTTATCTGCCTTTTGATACTTTATTTTAAAATCTTCTACTATAGGTAATACTTCTTCCTGAACCACAATCTTAGGTATCATGTTACCTCCACCACCAATCCCACCACCAAAAGACAACCTTTTTTCATAAACCGCTACCTTGTAGCCCTTTTCAGCTAAATATTTAGCACAAGTAAGACCTGAAGGCCCTGCTCCTACTATTAGTGTGTCTACCTCACTGTACTCGTAAAGGTCCTCCATTCCATACTTTACAATAGCTCTCTGAATCTCAAGCTCCATAAATCTCCTCCCTATTTTAAAAATTTAAATAATAACTAAAATAGTTTAAAAATAAATATTTTTAAGGTTAAGAGAAATATTTCACATAACCAATGACCTAAAACAGTTGTTTATCATATCCCCATTTTTTAAGCTTAAGGGTTAGGGTTTTTCTGTCTATCCCTAATTTTTTAGCGGCTAAACTTTTGTTCCAGTTAAGCTGCTTAAGAACTTTAATTATATACTGCTTTTCTATCTCTTCTACAGGAACGATCTCTTCCCCATTTGAAGTAACCAATTCTTTTGTTAATTCTTCTGTCCTTTTTTCTTTAACCAGAGGCTCAAATTCTGCTAAAAGCAAATCTTTTTCTGTGATTTCCTCTTTGGTAGAAAAAATAACCAATCTTTCTATTAAGTTTTTAAGTTCCCTTATGTTTCCTGGCCAGTGATAATCCATAAAAAGCGATAAAACTTTAGGAGAGAAAATTTTCATAGGCTTTTTATATTTTTCACAAAAGTATTTTAAGAAATAGTTAGCCAAAAGTAATATATCTCCTTTTCGTTCCCTTAAAGGAGGCAAGTGAAGGTTTACCACGTTTAAACGATAGTAAAGGTCTTCTCTAAAAGTTCCCTTTTTAACCTCTTCTTTTAGGTCTTTGTTGGTTGCGGCTATGATTCTTACGTTGGCTTTTATCACCTTTAAACTACCTACAGGAGAAAATTCCTTTTCCTCTACCACTTTTAGAAGTTTGGCTTGAAGGTCTAAAGGAATATTGGCTATTTCGTCAAGAAAAAGCACTCCACCTTGAGCAAACTCTATTTTTCCTATCTTAGCTTGCTGAGCTCCGGTAAAAGCGCCTTTAGCATGTCCAAAAAGCTCACTTTCAAAAAGAGTTGGCACTACCGCCCCGCAGTCTACGCATACAAAAGGGCCCTTATAAACTAAATCCATTTCGTGAATTTTTTTGGCTAAAAGCCCTTTACCTGTACCTGACTCACCAGTAATAAGAACGGTGCAGTCGGTAGAAGCGATGATTTTAGCCTTTTCAAGAATTTGTTTTATCTTTGGGTCTTCTCCTACAAAGTTTATCTTTTCTTCTTTTTCTTTCAGGCTTAGTTTAAGATAAAGGTTTTCTAAGAGAAGCTTTTTTTTCTCTATAGCTTTTTCAACCGCTACCTTAGCCTGATAGACTGAAAAGGGCTTTTCTAAAAAATCAAAAGCCCCCATCTTGATAGCAGAAACAGCTGTCTCTATGTTACCATAGGCAGAAATAACGATAATCTGGCTTTCATAGTTTATCTCTAAAAACTCTTTTAAAAGGTCCAAACCATTTCCATCGGGAAGTTTTAGGTCCAAAAAAACTACATCGTATTCTTTCTTAGAAAAATGTTCCAGAGCTTCTTTCTTATTTTCAGCGTTATCTACCTGATAACCTTCTTTTTGAAAAAAGATAGACAATCCTTCTCTTATATCTATTTCATCGTCTACCACTAAAATCCTTCCTTTATATCGCATCTTCTCTCAAGGTCTCCCTGGTTGGTAAGGGAAAAAGGATCTCAAAACAAGCCCCTCCTTCTTTCAGGTTATAAACATTGATCCTACCTCCATGATTTTTAATGATACCATAACAAATAGAAAGGCCTAGACCTGTAGCCTCACCTTTTTCTTTAGTAGTAAAAAAGGGATCAAAAATAAAAGGCATAATTTCTGGAGGTATACCTGGACCGGTGTCTTTTACCTTTATGATAACCGTATCATATTTGACAGAGGTTTCTACAATAATTTCTCCCTTTCCTTTCATCGCCTGGGCTGCGTTGATAAAAAGATTAAAAAACACCTGTTCTATCTGCTTTTGACTAACATATACCTTAGGTAGGTTTTTTTGTAGTTTAAACGTAAAAGTTACGTTTTTAAACATAGGATACTCAGAAAGTAGTTCATACACTTTTTTAACACTAAGGTTTAAGTCTACCCATTCTCTCTTTTCTTCCTCTGGCCTACCAAAAGCTAAAAGTCCGTTGATAATGTTTCTACATCGTTCGGTCAGATTAATAATCCTATCGATCCATGTTTGATAAGTAGGAACCTCTCCTATTTCCTCTTTTAACATACTGGCATACAAAAGAATACCACTTAAAGGATTCTTAAGCTCATGAGAAATCTCTCCTGCCATCTTTCCTAAACTGGCAAGCCTCTCAGTATTAATCCAGTATGGAAACCTAAACCAGTCTTTTTCCTGAATAAACACGTGTATCGTATAGTTAGGATTGATAGGTAGGTTGAACAGGTAATAAAAGTTATTTTCAAAAGTAAAAAAAGTCAACCCAAACGTGTCAAAAACCGGACCAAAAAGTTCTTCTAAAAAGACTATTTCGTCATCTTTAAGAAGATAGATAAATTCTTTTAGAAATCTTGAATTGTAATAAACTACTTTGTGCTTAAACTCAAAATCTACTCTCTCACATTCAGACACAACGGTAGGATGTCTAATTTTTTCGATACTATCTTTGGTAAAAAGTATGGTAGCCTCTGTTAATTCCATCAAGAGAGTTGGGTTAACAAACTTTTTATTTCCCTTCCCATGTAAGCACTTGACATGAATATTACCAACTTTTTTCCAGGATGGTTTAGCCATTCAAACCGTGGGTGGGAGAAAAACTCCTCAGTAAGCTTAAAAGCCCTTTTATTTTTAAGTTTAATCTCTTCTACCATCCTATCAAGGTCTATTCTATCCTCTGGAGGAACGGTTTCTATACCTGCAGGTGTTTTAAGGTAAACTACATCTGCTATACTTAAACTTTCTACATAGTCCTGTTGAAAAATTTTGCGCTTACTTGAGTTGGTCCTGGGTTCAAAAAATATTACAGTAAGCTCAGGCTTTATCGCTTTTTTAAGCTCACCTACAGTTAATCTTACAGCTGTAGGATGATGAGCAAAATCATCTACTACCACAAGGTCTTTATCCCTATAGATTATCTCTTGTCTTCTTTTTATCCCTGGGAAGGTTTTTAATCCCTCTTCTATGTCCTCGTTAAAAAGGTCTAACCCTTTTAGCAAGGCTATCACCCCTAAGGTGTTTAACACGTTATATTCTCCTACCAAGCTTACTTGAAAAGCCTCTTTTTTATAAGCCTGACTAAACTCAAAAATAGACATAAACCCTTGATTATCTAAAAAACTATCAACTTTAAGCAACCTAAAATCATTTGCCTCTCCTTTCCCATAACTGACGGCTTTAGCTTTAAGGTTTGCTTTGCTAACAACCTCATTAAGGTTTATATCATCCCCGTTATACACCAACAAACCATCTTCAGGTAAAAGCTCTATCATATCTATAAAAACCTTTTTTAAAGCCTCCAGATTAGAATATACGTCTGCATGGTCATATTCTAAGCTTGTCAAAATAACTGCATAGGGCTTATAATGAAAAAACTTAGGCACTCTATCAAAAGAGGCAGAGGGATATTCATCTCCTTCTATCACCATCCATTCCCCTTCACCATAACCGAAATTTTTCTCTTCATCCCTCAACACCCCTCCTACCAAAAAAGAAGGAGAATAGCCACCTCTTTTCATTAAATAACTTAGAAGCGCGGTGGTGGTTGATTTCCCATGGGTTCCTGCACACACCAATACTTTTTTCCCATTAAACCAATTCTTTTCGAGAAATTGAGGGAAAGAGTACAACGGAAGGTTTAACTTCTGGGCTTTCAAAAGCTCTGGATGGTTAGCCTTTACCGAATTTCCTACGATCACACAGTCAGGTTTTATTTTAACTATGTTTTCTGGATCAAAAGGTAGAACCTTTATTCCTAAATTTTTTAAAATGTCTGAAGCAGGAGGATAAATTTCTCCTTTTTCTGAACCAAAAACTTCATACCCAGACTGTTTTAAAAGTCCAGCTACTCCACACATCCCTATACCACCAATTCCTATAAAATACACCTTCATAATTAAACTCCCTCGTTTTCAAAAATAATTTCTATTTCAGGTTCCCCTAAAACCTCTTTTGCTGACCCTTGATTTATAGCTATTTCCAACAATCCTTCACTCCCAAACAAAGCTACCAACTCCCCTTTCTTGGCCCCACCATAGGTCTCGACCAAAGGAACTTCCCGATGGTTAACCAAAATTTTAAAAGGCTTGTTCTTTGCCTTAAGTAGCTCTTGACTAAGGTTAGTAATCAAGTTGCCAAACCGATCCACATACCAAATAGCTAATTTTAATCCCTTTTCGGTTTTTTGAGGAGGTTTAAACTCAAGCTTAACTAAAGTATCCATAGAGATTTTTTGGCTAAAACTCTCTAACGGTTCCTCTGCTAACAAAAAAGATACAACCGGAGCAAAGAGATCTCTTCCATGAAAAGTCTTGCTATAAGGAGGACGTAAAACTTTAGAAACCTCTATCTCATAGGGAATACACTTTTCTGTCTGATAGATTAATGAAAAAATCCCGTTATCAGGCCCTACAAAAAAATATTTATCGGTTTTAACCACTAAAGCCTTTCTTTCTGTACCTACCCCTGGGTCAACCACACAGAGGAAAACAGTGCCTTCAGGAAAATAACGATAAGAAAAAAACAACATAAGGGATGCTTGTTTTACATCTTGAGGTGGTATTTCATGACAAAGGTCTATAAACTGAAGACTTGTTATGTTCACTCCTTTTCTATTAAGTTCTTGTAATATTTTTCCCTTAACTACCCCTACATAATGGTCTTTGATACCAAAATCCGTAAGTAGCACTACAGTTTTATACATTCTACGGCTTCTCCCTCAGCCAACCTTTTTCTTGCTTTAGGTGCATATTTTAATAGAAGTTCTCTAATAAACTCTACAGGAGGATTTCCTTCAACCACACAGGCAACAGGAGAACTTTGACTAAGCATATAAAGAGGAAACTCTTTTTCGACTATCTCCTGGATTGTCTGATTTTCCTCTTGGTTTCTACCAAGGATAACCCAAAGGTTTTCCTCTAAAAAATGTCTTCCCAAGCAAAGAAGTTGAGCGGTTTTATAGGTGAGAAGTCTTTTTTCTTTCAAAACTTTCAACACCCTTGAGCCTATCTGAGGGTCTGTCAATAAACACCCTCCAGCAGGTGTTGGTATCTCCTTTATCCCCCATTTTTTAGCCAGCTCAAGCTGTGGTTTTCTTTGTCTACCTTGAAGGTCTAAAAGTTTTTCCCTGTCTACTAAACCTTCCCTTTCAGGGATAGTAGGTTCCAAAAGTTTAGCAGATAAAGGTCTAAGCAGTATTCCCTTTACCTCTGCATCTCTTTCTATAGTCTCTAAGGCCTGTCGATTCTGGCTCATAGGCCTTTGTCCTACTACCTCTCCAGTGGCTATAAAATCAGCCCCAAGTTCAGAAAGTAAGGTTTTAGCAAGTCTAACCATCAAAATTTTACAGTCTAAACAAGGGTTAGCAAAATCTCCATACCCATATCTTGGTTTTTTTAAAATCTGAAGATATTCTTCCGTAATGTCTAAAACCAATCCTTTTTCAAACCCCAGCTCTAAACTCTTTTGATAAAAAATCTCAGGATTTTTTTTGTATTTCCAACCAAAAAAAGGGGTAATAAATTTAACAGGTATAACCTTTATCCCTTGAGTCTTCAAGACAAGGCCAGCAAGAAGGCTGTCAAGCCCGTCTGAAAATAACAAAAGAGCCTTTCCCATCTAAGAACTTTCCCTTAAAAACTGCTGAGCTAACTCAAGGTTTTCAGGATGACCTAACATTCTTGCGATCTCTTTAAGCCTTTCTTCTTTCTCAAGAGGTCTAACCACCGCTTTGGTTTCTCCAAGATCTGAGTACTTTTCTACTAAAAAATGATGATCTGCCATGGCTGCTATTTGAGGAAGATGGGTAATACAAACTACCTGCGTATTTTCCGAAAGTTTTTTAAGTTTTTCACCTACTTTTTTCGCGGTAATCCCACCTATACCTACGTCTACCTCGTCAAAAATTACTGTTTTAGGTGTCTGTTTGGTCTGGATGATTGATTGAATAGCCAGAAAAATACGAGAAAGTTCTCCTCCTGAAGCTACCTTTTCAAGAGGTTTTGGAGGGATCCCTGGATTAGATGAAAAAAGAAATCTCACCTCATCAAGCCCATAAGAACCAAGGTTACTTCCTTCAGGTGCTTTAGAGTTAACTTCTATCAAAAACTCAACCTTTTCCATCCCAAGTTCTTTTAGCTCTTCTTTTAATAATTTAGTTAGGGCTAAAGATCCCTCTTTTCTTTTCAACGACAAATCTTTAGCTAAGCTTAAGACTTCTTCTAAAACTATTTCTTGCTTTTTCTTTAAATCCTCATAATCCTCTCTCCCAAACTCAAGAAGGTTTAACTCACTTTTGAGTTCCTCTAATAACTTTTGCAAGCCTCTGGTGTCTCGCTGATATTTCTTTTTTATTTTTTCGTATTGAGAAAGCCTTGTTTCTATTTGGTCTAAAAGGGAACTATCTTCAGGAAGACCTCTGGAATAGGCGTGCACTTCTCTTAAAATCTCTTTAATTTCATAATAAAACCCTGAGGTTTTTTCAGCATAAATCTTAAAAACTCTATCCAAACTACTTATTTTTTCTAAAGAAGATAAAGCCTGATAAAGGTTTGAGGTAGTCTCTTCTAAACTTTTTGATGTCAAGTCTAACTGTTCTTTTAAAAACGTAAGGTTTTTAAGTTTTTCTCTTTCCTCTCTAAGTTGTTCTTCTTCCTCAGGATCGGGTTTTAGGTCTTCAAGCTCTTTTATCTGGAAAAGTAAAAAATCTTTTTTAACGGAGAGATCCTCAAGTTTTTTTTCTAAAGCCAAAACTTGAGAAGAAATTTCTTTATAACGAGCTAAGGCCTCTCTATAAGCCTTCAAAAGACTAAATGAATCAGCAAACTCATCTAAAAGCTCTAACTGTTTTTCGGGATCAATAAGGGTGTAAAATTCGTGCTGACTGGTAAGAAGGATTAAATCTTTGATTAGGTAGCTAAGGTCTGTTAAAGAAGCTGGTTCTCCGTTAATAAAAACTCTCTGTTTTTTTGGAGAAAAAACCCTGAGGATATGCACCTCATCTGTTTCTTGATATCCTAAGTCTTTTAATCTTTGATATAGAAAATCGCCTCCCCAGATAAGGGCTTCTACCTCTCCTTCTTTAGCCCCTGGTTTCAGATAGTCTTGACTAAACCGATCTCCTAAAAGGAGCCTTATTGCCTTTATTATCAAAGACTTTCCTGCCCCTGTTTCTCCGGTAAAAACAATAAATCCTTTATCAAAGTTAAGCGAGATTTCGTCTATCAACACCAAATTTCTAATACTAAGTTCTTTTAACATGGCTTAAGTACGATAAAATTTTAAAACATTTTCTGGCAAAAAACAAGGTGAGAACCTCTTGATAAACCAGATTTTTAGAGTAATATTTACAAAAGTATACGGGTTTTTCGCCCGGGTGGCGGAATTGGTAGACGCTGTGGACTTAAAATCCACTGGGGTTTCCGCCCCGTGCCGGTTCGAGTCCGGCCCCGGGCATTTTTCTCTAAGTTTCAAGGTACTAACCCTTCCCTTTTTTCACCTAACCACACGGAACCCCACGAGACCAAAAATTTAAGTTCTAAAAACCAATGTATATAGGAACTAAAAAACCTATATTTAATCAATGTGAAAAATTGTATAGCGTTTGATTAATGGTATTTAACAGTGCAGGGTAAAAAGCCTACCTCCTTTATTAACCTCTTTAATTGATCCGTCGCGTAAATAAACTTTCTAATTTTTTACCCGAAGAGAAAACTCTTAGCCCCTAAAATTTAGACACAATTAATGAAACACTTCCTTATCATCTCTCCTTTTAAAGGGGGCGTGTACGTATATTTAGCAAACAAATAGATAATTTTTACCCTCCCTTACAAGCAAGATTTAATGCGACATAGAGAAATGGATTTTTAGAGGTATTTTATTATTTAGTCTCATTTGCAATGAAAACCACCAAAAAATTATCATTGCAAGTTATTGATTTTATGTAAAATTTTTTATTATCCCTGATTCTCTAACATAGATTTCATCAGTCTTTCAAAGGGCTATTTTCTAAAATTTAGTTTTATACTAAACTTTAAAAAGCTAGATTTTATCAGGGTTTCAAGGGGTAAGTGAAACCTGCCCTACTTCAAAAGGGTTTTCAAATGAAAAGTTTTCTTACATGCTTAGCCTATCAATTTCTTAACTTAAGACTATAAAAATAAGCAATCGACGCCTTGCTTACTTACTTCCTTAATTTTCAAAAAAAGAAATTCTTGTAATAGATAATATTTGAGGATTTTAACAGCAATTCCGTAAGGCTATACCATAGTTTTGATTAGGTTAAAAAGTTTAGTCTTACAGGTAGTTTTTATTAGCTCAGACTCAGGTAAAAAGGACCAGATTTTGTGGGTTATTATGGAGATAGCAAGGTGGACTCCATCTGTTGGGTCAGGATGGTCTGAACTATGAACAGAAATAAGAATCCCTCTGGTTTCATAAGGATTTACAGCTACAAAAAACCGTTGTTGCAGACTCTTTTCTAACACTATGAGGTCTATAAGTAACCCATCTTCTTTGGTATAAACATCTAAAACCTTTATTAAATCCCCTTCGCTTTGGTATAAAATGCCCTTAGATATAGCTTTAGCCAAGGCTCGAAAATCTGGCAATTCTTTTACCTTCAACACACTTATTATGGGCACATAGTCCTCCTTCGTTAACCTTAATAAAGAATATTTCTCTTTTATCCAATCAGGCAACCTAACCCTTTTTATCTTTTTAAAACCGGTAAAATATAAAGGTAGACCTTGAGAAAGCCATTTTCTTGCATATTTGGTAGGATAAAAATCTTCTATCTCAGTTCTTATAAGCTCTTCCCAAAGAGGAGAAAAAGCCTCATTAGTGGTAAATAATTTTACTACCTCCTCAAGATAAGGTCTATGGTCTGTTGCCATCCGAAAAAATCCACCTTCTTTAAGCCGGTCTGCAAGCAACCATACAAACGCTTCATTAACTAACCTGTTTCGTCTTTTCTTACGTTTATCCCAAGGATCTGGAAAATTAAGATAAAGTCCAGAGATACTTTCTGAAGTAAACCCTTTAATAAGAAGTTTGGTCCCTTCCATCGGTAAGAGTCTTAAATTTGAAAGACCTTCTCCTTCTGCCCTTTTTAAAGCCTTTCTTAAAACCTCCCGGCAAAACTCGGTGCCAACAAAGTTAAAATGAGGGTAAGTTTTGGCTAAATGAACGATAAACTCTCCGTTTCCTATACCTATCTCTACATAAATAGGGTTTAAATTGTTAAAAATCTCAGACCACTTAGGTTGAAAGCCTAAATCTTCTTCTTTTAAGTAGACTTTATTTTCCATTAAAGTTGAAGTTTTCTTTATAAGAGTAACCGCCTCCAAGGGCTTTGTAAAGATTAACATAGGCATTAAGAAGGTCTGTTTGTAGTTGGATTAGGTTAAGCTTAGCGTTGAGATAGTTTCTCTGAGCATCAATTACCACCAAATAATCAATCAACCCTTGTTCAAACTTTTTTTCTGAAAGGGAAAGAACCTTTTCTAAAGAGGCTAATCGCTCCTTTTGAACTTCCAACTTTTTCTCTGCTGTTTCTATGGCTACCAAAGCATCATATACTTCTTTAAAAGCAGTTTTTACGGTTTTTACATAGGTATACAAAGCCTCCCTCTTTTGAGCCTCTTTTAGTTCTACCTGGCTTTTAGTTCTACCAAAATCAAGTATCGGTCCTGCTAAAGAAAGTCCCAGATTCCAAAAAGAGGCTGAATGTGTAATAAGGTTTGACAGTTCATTACTTTTATACCCTAAAGCACCTGTTAAAGAAATACTCGGAAAATAGGCTGATTTTGCTACACCTATCTCAAAGTTAGCGGCTTTAAGGGTCTCTTCTGCCGCGATGATGTCAGGCCTGCGCACCAAAACTTCAGAAGGTAAAACTGAGGGAGGTTTTAAAGGCTGAGGTAAATCCTGCCTTACCAAAAAATTTTTTTCAAAAATCTCCTTAGGACTTCTTCCTAAAAGGACGGACAAAACAGTTTTCAGGACTTCTCTTTGATTTTTCAAAGTTTCTACCGTTAATTTGGCAGATTCATACTCTGCCTTAGCCTGTTCTACAACTATCTCGCTGACCAAACCTTTTTGAAACTGAGTTTTTCTATATTCGTAGGTTTCTCTAAGTTTTTCAGCATAATCCTCGGCAGTTTTGAGTTGTAAGTTGGTTGAAGTTAGGTTTAAATAGGTAGAGACTACGTTTGCAATCAGGCTGATTTTTAAAGCTTCTTGGTTAGCTTTAGCAGATAAAAGCCTTGCAAGACCTGCCTTTTCTTGATTTCTAAGTTTACCCCAAAGGTCTATCTCATAAGACACCAAACCAGAGAGAGAAAAGAAATAATCTGTTTTGCCTCCAAGAGGACCAGTATATTCAGAATTTCTACTTCTTTCAGCCTGACCTTGATAACCAAAATAAGGATAAAGCTGAGCCCTTAGATTGCCAAGCATAGCTAAGGCTTGTTCCACACGCGACTGTGCGATCATAAGATCATCGTTTGCTTTTAAGGCCTCTTCTACCAGCTGGTTTAAGTAAGGATCATCAAAGTTTTTCCACCAGTTATCTGTTAAGCTAACGGTCCCATTTTCTAACCTAATACTCTGAGGTAAAGGTAGATCAGGCTTCTTAAGCTCTGGGGCTAAAGAGCAACCAAAAACCAAAAATATGCTTAACACTAAAATTGCTAAATTAGATCTTTTCATTTTCTTCCCGTTATTTTAGAAAATCTCTCTCTTAATTTTACCACCACGTAATAAAAAAGAGGTATAAAGAAAACCCCAAACAACGTTGCAAAGGTCATTCCCATAACCACGGTGGTTCCGATGATCATTCTGCTGTTAGCTCCGGCTCCACTTGCAAACATAAGAGGTATAGCCCCGGCAATAAAAGCAAAGGAGGTCATCATAATCGGTCTATACCTGAGATAAGCGGCCTCTATCGTTGCTTCAACCAACCCCATACCACGTTTTAATCTTTCTTCTGCAAACTCAACGATCAAAATAGCATTTTTGGCAGAAAGTCCGATCAAAACCAAAAGCCCTGCTTGGAAATATACGTCATTCTGTAAACCAAAAAGATTTAATCCCAAGGCTGCCCCAAAAAGGGCAAAAGGTGCACTTAAGAGGATGGCAAGGGGAGCAGTCCAGCTTTCATAAAGCGCAACCAAGATAAGATAAATAAAGATTAAGGCATATATAAGGGCTAAATTACCCTTAGTTTGTACCTTGACCTCCTGATAAGACGTTCCTGCCCAGGCTATCGTATATCCTGGAGGTAAAACTTCTTTGGCTACCTCAGAAATAGCCTTGATAGCATCACCTGAAGTATATCCAGGCTTAGGATTTCCTAAAACTTTAGCACTTACGAACATATTAAATTTTTCTAAAATAGGAGCATCTGGGATTAACTCTACTTTAATCAAACTACTGATAGGGATCAAGTTTCCATTTTTTGAGCGAACATAGACATAACTATAATCTCTTAAATCATCACGATATTCACCTTCTGCACCTAAGTTAACATGAAAAATTCTACCGTAAAGGTTAAAATCATTAACATAGTATTTACCAAACACGATGTTTAAAGTACGATAAACTTCATCTACATCTACCTCATAGGCCTTAGCTTTTTCTCTGTCAACTGTAACCTTATAAGTAGGAACATTAGGAACAAAAGTGGTTCTAACTGCGGTAAGTTCAGGCCTTTGATTAGCTTTAGCCACTATCTCTTGAACATATTTATAAAGGTCAGAAAGAGGTCTTCCTGACCTATCCTGGATATACATTTCAAAACCACCTACCAAACTCATGCCTCTAATAGGAGGTGGATTTACTACAAAGATTAAAGCCTCCCGGTTTTTCGCAAATTGTTGATTTAATCTCTGAACCAAAGCAAATGAAGAATGTTCTCTACCCTTCCTTTCTTTCCAATCCTTTAGATGAATAAAAGTAGTCAAAGAATCGCTTTTAAAACCAAAAGTTTGCAAATCGAGACCTGCTATGTTTATCCACTCCTCTATTTCTTTGGTTTTGGCTAAGGTATCACTTATTTCGTTGGCAACATTTATCGTTCTTTTTAATGAAGATCCTGGAGGTAGGTTAGTAAAGATATTAAGAAGACCATCATCTTCAAAAGGCACTAGTCCTGTAGGTAGACGTTTGATAAAAAATATAGTTCCTATTACCACAAAAATAAATACCGCTATTCCTATCGGTACAAATCTAAGAAAATTTTTAACTGTGTTTACAAACCACTTTCTACTTTTAAAAAAGAATAGATTAAACAATCTAATAGGTAAAGGCATCTTTTTATGCTCTTCCTCTAAAAATCTTGCACAAAGGGCTGGGGTCAGTGTGAGAGCTACAATTCCAGAGAGGATCATAGAAATAGCGATGGTTACGGCAAACTGACGATAAAAAGCACCGGTAAAACCTCCTAAAAAGGCTGCGGGGATAAAAACCGCAGAAAGCACAAGTACTATCGCTATGATAGGCCCTGTTATCTCTTGCATAGCCTCGATGGTTGCTTCTTTAGAAGAAAGCCTTTTAACCCTCTTTATTCTTTCTGCATTTTCTATCACGATGATGGCATCATCTACCACAAGTCCTATGGCTAATACCAGACCAAAAAGGGTAAGAAGGTTGATAGAAAAACCTAAGGCATACATGCCAGCAAATGTTCCAATGATAGAAACAGGTATGGCAAGTACAGGGATGATAGTAGCTTTTAAACTACCTAAAAAAATATAAATAACAAACACTACTAAAACTAAAGCTATTACAAAAGTAACGATAACCTCTTTAATAGCCTCCTTAACATAAAGAGTCGGGTCGTAAGGATAATAAAATTTTATATCCTCTGGAAAGTTATGCGAAAGCTGTTTTAACGTCTCTTTTACCTTTTTATTTACTTCTAAAAGGTTAGCATTGGGTGCTAAAAAAATACCTACTGGGATAGCAGGATCTTTCTTATAAGAAGACTGTCTGTTAAAGTTCTCTGAACTTAACTCTACGGTTGCTACGTCCTTTAAAAGTAGCTTAGACCCATCAGGATTTGACCTCAAGATGATGTTTTCAAACTGAGAAACCTTTTCAAACCTTGGATCTCCTTTTACGGTGTAAGAAAAACTATAAGCCTTATCTGTAGGTTCTTGAGCTATACCTCCTGCAGAAAACTGTTGATTTTGAGACGCAATAGCTTGGGCTACTTCTATCGGGGTTAAACCATATTTAGCAAGTTTATCGGGTTTTAACCAAACCCTGATAGAATAACTTTTATCATCAAAAATTACAACGTCTCCTACCCCGGGTATACGCTTTAACTCTTCTACCACGTTTATCAAAACAAAGTTAGAAATTTCTACCGGGCTTCTTACCCCTCCCTGAGAGATAAAAGCTACCGCCAAAGCAATGTCAGGGGAACGTTCTCTTACCTGAACTCCTTGTCTTCTTACCTCTTCAGGAAGTTTACTCAAGGCCATTTGTACCCTGTTATTTACATCCATCTTCGCAACGTTAACATCAGTCCCTACTTCAAAGTAAACATTTATGTTAACATCTCCGCTTGAAGAAGCAGTACTTGACATATAAATCATGTTAGGGACACCGTTAATACTTTCTTCTAAAGGAGTAACTACTGTTTTTAAAACAGTTTCGGCGTCTGCCCCAGGATAAACAGTTCTAACCATTATTTGAGGAGGGGTAAGGGCTGGATATTCTTGGATAGGGAGTACTTGTATAGCTAAAATCCCAAGCAAAACAAAAAAGATAGAAACTACTGCCGCAAATCTCGGCCTTTCTATAAAAAACTTTGAAATCATACTTATTCTCCAACTACCTTTTCCACCTTTACAGGAACACCTGGCTTGAGCTTAAGTAAGTTGTCTAAAGCTATAATATCTCCTGGTTTAAGGCCTTCTTCTATCACTACATACTCGTCTGAAGTTTCTCCAAGTTTTACTGGCTGAGGCTGTACCTTGTTATCCTTTATTATCCAGACCACAGGACCGGTAGGTGTCTGAAACACAGCTTTTTGAGGTATTAGGATTATGTTCTTTCTTGTGATACCTTTTACTACAACCTGCACAAACTGCCCTGGAAGTAAAATCCTTTCAGGATTTTTAAAAAGTCCCCTGGCTTTAACTGATGCGGTCTTTTCATCGATGATGGTGTCTACAAAATCTATCACCCCTGAATAAGGATAAGTTTTACCTTCAAGGATTAAGCCAAGGTTTAGACCTTTTAGTCCCATAAGCCCCTTTTTGGTGATCTCGAACCCTAATTTTACTAAATCTCTATCAGGAAAAGAAAAATCTACATAAATAGGGTCTATCTGGTTTATCGTTACCAAAGGCGTACCAGGATTTACCAGATTCCCTACGTCTACCATTCTCTGTCCTACAATACCAGAAACCGGGGCTACAACTTTGGTGTAGCCTAAGTTTATCTCTGCTTGTCTTAACTGGGCCTTAGCATATTCAACATTTGCCTTAGCAGTTTTATAAGCAGAAAGGGCAAAGTCTCTTTCTTGTTCACTTACTACCTTTGCTTTAAAAGATGCTTCTATCCTTCTCCAATCTTTTTCTGCTTTCTCATACTCGGCAAGGGCTCTTTCTAAGTTAGCCTTTGCGCTTTTATAATTGGCTTCATACAAATCAGGTTCTATCAAAAAAAGTACCTGACCCTTTTTAACAAAATCCCCTTCCTTAAAATACTGCTTTTGTAATACCCCTGTAATTCTTGCTGATACCGTTACGAAAGAAATACTTTTAGTCTTGCCAGGATAGACCAATTCAACCTTATGGTCTTTAGGTTGAGGAACCTGATAGGCAGTTACAGGTACTATCGTAGCCTTAGGTTGTTCTGCATCTTTTTTAGCACAACCAGAAAGGCTTAACATTATAGCGAATATAAAACTTAATATCCTCAACATATAGCCTATGCCTCCGACTCTGGTTTAAGTTCAATTCCTTTTATAAAAAGGTCGACATAACAGTTTATAATTTCTTCCAAATCATTTTTTTTGATGTTTAGAAACTCTTTGATTTCTTTAGCATAAAAGTAAGAAAAAAACATCCCTAAAAACGCTCTCGCCGCAAAATGCGTATCAACCTTTCTAAAAATACCCTTTTCTATCAGCTCGTTAAAATATGCAGAAATAAGCTCTATGATATTTTCTATGATGGATTCGTGAATCTTTTTAATATGGTCAGGGTATCGGTGAAAATCTGTATACATGATCCGTATCAAGTTTTTCTTAGACTCAAGAACGTTTAAAAACTCTCGAGCTATTTTCTTTAAAGCAATGTCTGGAGGTTCAGTTTTTATCTCAGGCAAGATCTCTTTTAGTTTAGGTAAAAAAGAATACTGATTTATGGTTTCTGCAAAAAGATTTTCCTTAGAACCGAAGTGTCTAAAAAGAGTTACCTCAGCTACCCCAGCCTGTTTAGCGATCTCTTTGGTGGTTGCACCTAAAAACCCTTTCTCTGAAAAAACCTTTAAGGCAGCTTCAAGAAGTCTTTTTTTTGTATTTTTGCCCATCTTATCATCCTTTTTAGTAAGTACTTACATTAATTTTTGACTATAGCACGATTTTTTTATTTATCAATAGGGAAACCAAACCCAAAATTGCCGATAGGAATTTATATTCTTTCATGTTTCCCTATTTTCCAATCTATCTAAACGATTTATAATATCACCCATCAGGTGAAAATTCCCTAAACCTAAAAGGATTTCGTTATGCCACAAAACTTTCTTAACTTCAAAATCCTGAGAACTAATGAAAACCTAACAGCTCTTTCAGGGCTTGCTCTTGTTGATGGGCATGTAAGGGCGATAGAAGCTGCTCTTGAGGTTTTGCCTGAGGGCAAGAGAGGCTGAGGAGGTGGTCTACCGATACGATGAGAGGGGGAGATGGAGAACATTATCAAGGAGTTAAAGATAGGATTTGAAGTAGAATATATGCCTTTTGGGGGTTTCGGAGCCAATGCGTTTTGGTGTGCGTTACAGCTTTTGTCCTATAACATTTTTGTGATGTTAAGAGAGGATATGGGAGAAATGTGTTTTCTGAAAATTTTTTAAGTCAAAAGATTACGGAAAGATTTTTGATTTTATTCTCTATCGGTAAATTAGTGCCAAACGATTAGGTTATAAAGTTTTTGACAGAAAAAGACAGAAAAAACAAAAAAGGGCGGATTTTTAAACCCGCCCCTCTCTTAAGCTTAAACAAAAGGCAGAAGCAGGATAATCCCTGCCTCCACCCTCTAAGTCTTACTACCTCAACAACTGAAGCACTAATTGTGGCTGAGTATTTGCCTGTGCAAGCATCGCAACGGTTGCCTGCATACGAATCTGATAAGTAGTAAACTCCGCCATCTCCTTCGCATAGTCAGTATTTCTAATCACTGACTCTGCTTCCTTAGTATTATCATATGCCACCTTCTGTGAGTCAAAAATAGACTGAAGGTTGTTCATCGTCGCACCAATCTGCGCCCTTATGGTATCAACTTTTCTTAACGCTACCTCAGCAATAAGCATCGATGCCTCTGCTCCCTCATTTGAAGTCACATTTATAGAATAAAGATTCTTAAACTGGGATCCTGTAGTTGAGCCAATTTCAAAATTTCCTAAGGCGGTGTTAGTTACTGATCCTAAATCCAAGGTAAAATTTTTATCATTAGCAATATAAAGATCTCCAACCTTTACTGCAGAAGCTGTGGTTGCACTAGTTTGAGATTGAATGGTTCCTGCAGAAGCATTTTCTAAGTCATTAACAATTTGATTGATATTAATAGTACCTGTTGCGCTTGCAAGGCTAATTTCAACACCAATAGTATAACCTTTAGAAGAGGTAAGAACAAGTCTTCCTGCATCGGTTGAGGCAGTAAGGTCTGCGCCAGCAGTTGCTGCTTCACGGTTTATCTTCTCTACAAGTTCATCAAGAGATATCGTAGTTTCTGCAGTAAAACTAAAAGACTTATCTCCTACATAAAAAGTTAGAGTAGCCGTGTCTGAAACATCAGCTATCGCTGTATATTTTTCACCAATACTAACATTTATGGCCTTTGCCTTAAAACCTATGTCGCTGAGATTAGAATTAATCTGTTCTGCCATATACCCTGCATCCAGGATGTAGTTGGTTGTAGAACCATTAACATTTTGTATAGTTGCATCAATTACTCTACCACCAACTGTTATGGTTTGATTAGTTCCAAATACTACATCAGTAAGACTTGTTAAAACGTCACTAGCTGCAACTTTATTTCCGCTGGTCTTTATCATATGAGCACCTAAACTTTGTGCCCTAACATCATCTATTGACAGATATACTGTCTGTTCAAGTCTTGCACCGTAGTGAATATATTTATCTTTAAATGTGCCATCCAAAAGTTTTATTCCGTTATACTCTGTATCAGCACCTATCTTTTGAATAGCATCCACAAAGTTTCTGATTTCTTGTTGTAAAGCAGCCCTTGCAATAGGGTCATTAATGTCGTTTGCTGCATTCTGCGCTCTTACATAAATCTCCTGAAGTTTGTCAAAGATCTGTCCTGCTGAAGCTTCCGCAATCTGCAAAGCGGAAATACCTGTCTGAATGTTACGGTTACCCTGGTCATATCCCTTTGCAACTGTTCCAAGCATGTCCGCAATAAAAAGTCCTGCCGAGTCGTCTGACGCATTCAAAATCCTGACTCCTGTAGACAACCTCAGTAAGGATTTGTTCATAGCACGCTCGTTTCTTAATAAAGCTGTGTGGGTCTGAGCAGCTGCTTCGTTAAAGTTAATTTTAACTGCCATATCTGGCACCTCCTTTTTTGTTTTTTTCTTTTGTATATTCTTATCGGACAGATAAAAAAAAACTTTAGCTATGTAAACTCTAAAAATTCATGGACAACCCTTTTTCTTTTTATATAAGATGTTAAAATTTCTATTTAAAAGTTAAATTCGGAGGATTTTAACAGGTGTATCAAAAATTAGAGGCTTTAAGATACTTAAAATCTCGTCAAAAAACCAAAGATCAGTCTATTTTTCTTTCACCTGACTTTAACTTTTTAATTTTTAAAGCTAAAGATGAACATGACGAACCACCTCCAGACCTTCCTATTCATTTTTCTCACTTTCTTTCTTTGTATGATAAAGTCAAGCATCAAGCCTTTCCTGTAAGGTTATATCTTACCAAACCTGCTTGGGTAGAAATCCTTTCTACTGAAGGAGGAGCAACTAAGGAATATTTTTTATACTTGGAAGAAAAAGAAAAACATCTTATAGACAATCGGGCAATCCAGTCCATACCTTACGAAATCCTTAATAAACTTAGAAATCTACCTTTTGAAAAGGCAAGCTTTACCCCTCCTAACAAACCTAAGGTATATGTGTATACCCATCTATGGACGGTTGAATGGTTTGACCAAACTCTTATGACCCTTACTTTTCAAGAAGGATTTGTCCATCAACATTTAGTTCTGCAGTTTGACTGGATGGAAGGACAAGTGCTTATTCCTTCGGTAAACTCAGCCTGCTTTGGGTATAGATTTTATATAGATGACCCGTTGATTTTAAAAGCCTTTGAAACTCTCTGGGAAATATCTCAGAGTTCAAAGTTTACCCCAGAAATTTTTAAAAACTTATAATATTTGCAAGGAGAAAACCTATGATTTCACTGCAAATCAAAGATTATCTGGAGAGAAGTTCCTGGATAAGAAAAATGTTTGAAGAAGGTATAAAACTTAAAAAAACTCATGGTGAGGACCAAGTTTTAGACCTAACTTTAGGAAATCCAGACCTTCCTCCTCCCCCTCAGGTAAAAGAAGCTTTACAAAAGATTATAGAAACCTATGAACCATCCTTTCATCGTTATATGCCTAACTCTGGGTTTCCTTTTGTGAGAGAGATGATGGCAAAAAAGGTAAGTATAGAGCAAGGGGTTATGCTCACCTACGAAGACGTAATTATGACCTGTGGTGCAGCTGGTGCTTTAAATATCATTTTTAAAACTCTTCTCAACCCAGGAGAAGAGGTGATTTTCCCTTCTCCATTTTTCGTAGAATACCTCTTTTATACAGAAAACCATCAAGGTATACCTAAACCTGTGTCTACCTATCCGGATTTTTCCCTTAACCTTGAAGCTTTAGACCAAAATATTACTGAAAAGACCAAAATAGTCCTGATAAATTCACCTAACAATCCCACAGGACAAATCTATACCGAAGAAGAAATAAAAAGTCTTGCTAAACTTCTGTCAGAAAAAAGTAAAATCTTTGGACACCCTATATATTTAGTTTCTGACGAACCATACAGAAATTTAGTTTTCGATAATCATCAGGTACCCTCTATTTTTAAACACTATCCAAACAGTCTTATTGCCTATTCCTTTTCTAAAGAACTTTCTCTTGCAGGAGAAAGGATAGGTTTTGTAGCCGTTCATCCTGAGATACAATCTAAGAAACTCATCTTAGAAGGATTAATCCTTTGCAATAGGATTTTAGGGTTTGTAAACGCACCGGCTTTAGCCCAAAGATTGGCTGCAGAGTGCGCTTTTGCAAAGGTAGAAACCAATATTTATCAAAGAAGAAGAGACCTTATCTGTGAGATGCTCCAAGAGGCAGGGCTTGAGTTTGTTAAACCTAAAGGTGGACTTTTTATCTTTCCTAAAGTACCGATGGATGATGTTACCTTCTGCCAAAAACTAAAAGAACATCTGATATTGGCTGTCCCAGGGCGTGGTTTTGGTGTATCAAACCATATAAGACTTTCTTTTTGCGTAGATGAAGAAACCCTAAAAAGGCATAAAAAATCTTTTGTCGAAGCAGTAAAAACTATTCTTAAATACACTTAATTTTGATGTTTAAGTTCCACGTTTTATACGAAAGCCAGACCACCCAGGCCAGAATTGGGATGTTAATCAACCACCGAGGGGTGGTTGAAACACCAGTCTTTATGCCTGTAGGTACTCAGGCTACCATCAAAGCTGTTCCTCCTGAGAATATAGCTTCTTTAGGTTACAGGGTGGTTTTAGCTAACACCTATCATCTTTACCTAAGACCTGGGGCTGAAGTTATCAAAGATTTGGGCGGAATTCATAGATTTATGAGGTGGCCAAGACTTATCCTCACAGATAGCGGAGGGTTCCAAGTATACAGTCTATCGCAGTTTAGAACGATAAAAGAAGACGGAATTATTTTTAAATCTCACCTCGACGGGTCAGAGCATTTTATCACCCCGGTTGAGGCTTTAGAAATTCAAACAAAGCTTGGTTCTGATATAGCGATGGTCCTTGACACATGTATTCCTTATCCGCTATCTTATGAAGAAACTAAAGCCCTTACTGAACTTACCCACCGATGGGCCTTAGAATCTTTTAAATATAGACAAAGACACAAAAACACCAAACAAGCCGTTTTTGGTATCATTCAGGGAGGTATGTTTGTAGACCTTAGACAAAAAAGCACTTCTTTTATTACCTCTCTTGAGTTTGATGGCTATGCGATAGGAGGCCTTTCAGTAGGAGAACCTTTAGAACTAAGAAACGAAATGATCGAAGTTTCAACCAGTTTTATGCCTAAGGATAAACCAAGATATCTTATGGGGGTAGGAACTCCGATTGATATTGCTGAGGCAGTAGCCAGAGGGGTTGACATGTTTGATTGCGTCCTTCCAACCCGTAATGCCAGAAGAGGAAGTCTTTTTACCTCTCAAGGGCCCTTATCTATAAAATCCTCCAGGTTTAAAACCGACTCTGAACCAATAGACCCAAATTGCGGTTGTTATACTTGTCGTAACTTTTCTAAAGGATATTTAAGACATCTCTTTCATACCAAAGAACTTTTAGTCTATCAACTATTAACCCTTCACAATCTATTTTATTATGCTAAACTTATAGAAAAAATAAAACAAAACATCAAGCAAGAAACCTTGCTGAACCTAATTCAAGAACTGAAAGAGTTATATTCAAAAACCACCTGAAAGGAGGCAGTTTTATGGACTTAAACTTAGTTTCTAATCTTTGGGCTATGGGTGCACCTCAAGGACAACCCCCTCAAGGAGGGTTGATAGGTTTTATCATCTCCCTTCTACCTCTTATCATCATCTTTGTAATCTTCTATTTCCTTCTTATCAGACCTCAACAAAAAAGAATGAAAGAACATCAAAAATTTCTTTCTGAACTAAGACCAGGACAAAAAGTTTTTACCACCGGTGGTATTGTTGGAAAGATCGTAAAGATTGAAGGAGATATCGTCTGGTTAGAGGTAGACAAAGATACTAATATTCCTGTAGTAAAAGGCTATATCGCTGGTCCTATCAACTTTTAACTTTATAATACCTGATTTTTGCTAATCCATTCAGAAAGGGCCTTTAGTGCCCTTTCTACCATTAACTGATATTTTTGATTTTTGTGAACTTTTTTATCCAACTGAGGAAAAAGCCCCCAGTTAATGTTCATAGGTTGAAAATACTTTGGATTTGCTTCAACCAAATAGTGTACTAAAGCCCCGATAGCCGTTTCCTTAGGAGGAACTAATAAGGGCTTCCCCTTCATCAACCTTTCTGCATTAATTCCTGCTAAAAAACCCATGGCAGTAGATTCTACATACCCTTCAACACCTGTAAGTTGTCCTGCTAAAAAAACATTAGGACTTTTTTTAAGCTGAAGGGTAGGATGTAAGACCAAAGGGGCATTAACGAAGGTATTTCTATGGATAGAACCTAACCTTGCAAACTCTGCCTGCTCAAGCCCTGGGATAAGCCGAAAAACCCTTTTTTGTTCCTCATATTTTAGCTTAGTCTGAAACCCTACCATGTTGTATAAAGTCTTTTCTCGATTTTCAGGCCTTAGTTGTACTACTGCATAAGGTTGTTTACCTGTTCTTGGGTCTACCAATCCTACAGGTTTCATCGGACCATAAAGCAGGGTTTCTTTTCCCCTTTCAGCCATTACCTCTATAGGGAGACATCCTTCAAAATACTTTGGGTCTTCAAAGGAATGTAAAGGAACCTTTTCTGCTTTTATCAAAGCCTCCCAAAATCTTTCGTATTCCTCTTTGGTAAGAGGACAGTTTACATACGATCCTTCCTCTTTTCCATAACGGTCTGCTACAAACACCTTATCCCAATCTATGGTTTCTGCATACACCACAGGAGATATGGCATCATAAAAATGTAAATAAGGTACCTCTATCAGGGTTGCCAAAGCTTTAGCCATAGCTTCACTGGTAAGAGGTCCTGTAGCTAAAATAACTATTCTATCCTTGGGAATCTCCGTTAACTCTTCTCTGATAATTTTTATGTTAGGATGAGAAGAAAGTTTTTGGGTTATATATTCAGAAAAAAGCTTTCTATCTACCGCTAAAGCTTTGCCTGAAGGAACTTCAGAAATTAAAGCTGACTCAAGTATCAAAGATTTTAAAAGCCTTAATTCTTCCTTTAAAAGTCCTACAGCCTTGGTAAGCTCTTTAGAACGAAGGGAGTTTGAACATACAAGTTCAGCTAATAAATCTGTTTTATGGGCTGGGGTAAGTTTAGTAGGGCGCATCTCAAACAGGACAACCTTAACCCCTCTAACCGCAAGCTGCCAGGCAGCCTCAGAACCAGCAAGCCCTCCCCCTACTACCCAAACTTCAGACATTTTTTAATGGTTAATAGTCTATCCCTTCTATAGGAATATAGGCTATTTTGGGAGTTATAAAAATCATAAGTTCGCTGGTAGACAACGTTTTTTCTTTTCTTTTAAAAAATTCCCCTGCTCCTGGAATACTTCCAAGCCCAGGAACTTTATCTATGTTATCAGAAATGTTATTTATTTTAACCCCTCCTATTACTAAAGTTTCTCCATTATCAAGTAAAGCCGAGGTAGAAATGTTACTGGTATTAATAGTTGGTTCACCTTGAACTGTACGCCCCCAATCAGGCTCTGACTTTTCTATAACCACATCTACAAAAATTTTACCCTCTGGGGTAACAGAAGGGGTTACCAAAAGTTTTAACCCAGCATCTATAAAATTTACGGTTGCCTGGTTGATGTTAGCTGCATAACTCAAGTAAGGAATTCTGTAACCCTGCTGTATTATAGCTTGTTCTTTGTCAAGGGTTAAAATTTGAGGTTTTGAAAGAACCCTTGCAACCCCTGATTCTTCAAGAGCAGAAAGAGTTACGTCAAGCACAGCCGTGGTAGCACCAAAATACCCTAAAGCAACCCCTAAATTTGCTATGCTATTGGCAACACCTAAATCAAAGATGGTTGTGTTAGGAATGTTAATACTTGGTGTTTTTGTAGTCATGGTATCATTTGTGGTAATAGAATGACCAGGAGCAATATTCCAAATACTATGTTCTGTTCTTTTCCAAGCAGCTCCCCCCCACTTAATACCCAATTTATGGGCATACTCATCTCTCATTTCGACTATTCTTGCCTCTATCATTATCTGAGGCCTTGGTTTATCTATAGCTTTAATGATCGCCTCAATCTCATCTAAAATTTTGGGAGTTGCCTTAACTATAATGGTGTTGGTTAGAGGTTCAAAGGTTATTTTGTTGGGATCCTTAAGTAGCTCCTGAAGCTTATCCGGAAAACGATGGCTCTTTAGAAGGTCTATAACCTTGCTTGCTCTTAAATACTTAAGCGTAAAAATTTTGGTAATAAGCAGGTTTTTTTCTTCTTGAACCTTTTGCAAAGCATCAAAAATATCTCGCTGAGCTTCTATTTCTGCTTTAATACCCTCTTTACCCTGAGCTACTGCCTTTAAGTAATCTTTATACTGTTCTGCATATTTTTTGACCTCATCTAACGTAGCAATCACAATCAAATTTTCTGTTTTCAACTTCGCTAAACCAAAGTTAGAGATTATCGCATCTAATAACAGATCCCACGGAACATCTTTGGCTTTAAGGGTAACTATACCGTTAACTTTATCACTCACCAAAATATTAATACCACCTACCTCTGAAAGAAGCCTTAAAACGGCATGTAGGTCTGCCCCTTGAAAATCAACCGTTATAGGAATCCCTTTATATTTAAGGTCAGAAAGCGGAAGACTCACCCTTCTTTCATTTAAAAGAATCTCGTACGGTTGGGTACTTATCTTATTTTCTAAAATATCTCTTAATTCCTTTAAAGTTTTTTCCTCTAAGGTTTCTACTTTTTTATCTTTAATAACCACGTTGACCGGTTTTAAAGGTTTTTCCCATAAAAATTCCACCAGAATTTTATTTTCTAAATCTTTTACCTGAACGTTAAACTTTTTGGTCAAGGTTAAACTTAATCTAATCCCATTCTTTTCTATAGAAACATCGACTTCCTTAATCAAATCCTTGGGTAAATTTTTTACCCAGTTTGATTTCAAAGGAATCACGTTTTGTAAAAATAGAGTCAATTTAGTCTCATCAACATTTAAGGTATATTGAGGTTTTCCATCAAATTCAAAAATCAAAGTATCAACCGGTTGTTTCAGGTAAAACACCTCTTTTAGATTGGTCTTAGCTTTTGCCTCACCCTTTCCAAAACTTAGAATAAACATAAAAGCTAAAATAAATATAAGCATGTTAAAAATAAATATTTTTATCTTCATACCTCACTCCTTGATCAAACTTAAAACCCTTTGCACCTTCTTACGATTGCCATAAAGGTCGGTTATCTCTTCTTCTACTAAAACCTGGTTCTTTTCTATCTTTAAGATCCTGTAATTTCCTATCTTACTTCCTGGTTTAACCAGATAACCCATCTTGCTTTCGTCCTGAATAAGAGCCCACTTTTTTCCTTGTTTATCAACTATACCTACTAAACGTATAGAAAGGACATTTTCATAACTTATGGTTTTACCTACTACAGGGGCAATAAAAGGATTTTTAACCTCTTTAGAGTTTATTATATAAGGTTCTTTAGCAAGCTCAACCTTCCACGTTTCAAGCTCCTTATCGATTAAAGTTGCATTTACACCTATTTTGGGAGAAATAGGTTCCTCTTTCTTTTTATCACACCCTATTAATAAACAAATCAACACTAAACTTACCAACCAAACTTTAATTTTCATTTCTTTTCCTTATTCTCTTTAGTTTCTAAAGGTTTACCTGTATATTGAAAAGTACTTAAATTTAATCCAAGGGTAAGCCTCTTATCTTTAACCTTAAACTCAAGTTCATTTATTACCACTAAACGAGGAAGCTTTTGAATCTCGTTTAGAAAATTTATCATGTTGCTAAAATCTCCTACGAGTTCAACAGTAATAGGAATGATCTTATAGTAATCTTTTAGCTCTTCCTTCTCTGGTTTAAACAAGGCTAAATCTAAATTGTTTTTTTTAGCAAGCTCTGCTATCTTTTTCAGGATAACAGGTATCTCCTTTTCATCAGGAAAGATAGTCTTTACCACTTCCAAAAATTCTTTTCTTGCTGCCATTTGTTTATTAAGGAATTCAAGCTTGTTAACAACCTGGGAGTATTTAACTATTTCCAAGTCTAACTTTTTAACATCTTCTTTTAAAACATTTATAGTCTCTTTACTGGGCTGATAATAAAACTGATAAAACAACGCAAGGGGACCTATCACTAAAACAAGCAAAAGAAGTATTTTTGTTCTTTTAGGGGTAACTTCATCCCAAGCTTTAAGTCTTTCGATCAAAGCCTTCATCAAAAAACAACCTCAGCCTGGAATTCTACCAGCTTATCTTGCTTTTTAACCTGGGTAATGTTTACCTGTCTTACTATATCCTTTTTTTCCTCTAAGGTTTTTAAATATTCACCTACTTCTTTCATATCAGTACTTATACCTTCTATCTTGGTTTGATTAGAGCCTATCTTTAACAAACTAAAATAAACCTGATTTTTACCAAGATTACTAAGAACAACATCTAATCTTTTTAAAACCTTTTCTCTATCCTTTTTAAGAGATAAAATGGTTTCTATCCTTCTTTTAACCTCTTCGTTTTCCTTTTCAAGTTGTTCCACCTTTTGAGCTACCATCTTATATTCCTTAAGCTTAGTTTCTTTAGTTGTTTTTTCTTTAATCAGGTCTTTCTTCTGTTTTTCCAGAGAAATAACACCACTTAACATCACAGATAATACAAAAATAACTAAAGGTATGATAAGTTTATAAAACCTAAAAGGTTCTTTATGAATTTCCTCCTTTACTGTCTCTTTAGGTTTAGGTAAGAGGTTAAACTTAATGATCATATAAATTCCCTCAAAGCTGCAGCTACAGCATTCGCCCCTTGAGTGTTTATGATCTTAAGATAAGTTGGATCAACATTAGAGTCTATCTCAATCCTATCTTGGAGGTTGATTTTTTTTGTTTCAAGTTTAAGTTTTGAAGTAAAAATCTTTTCTATATCTAAAATTCTTGCTCCTCCTCCTACCAGATATACTACTTCTAAGATTAAATTAAACTTACCTTGTACAAACTCGATGGTGTACTGAATTTCTTTTATGATTTCGTTGATATAGTTTTTGTAAATTTCCTTTACCTCTTGAAATTTCTCAAAATTAGAAGGATTAACCATGACCATCTCTACCATATCTTTATCCGGAACCAGTTTTCTTATTTCTTTTTTAAGGTTTTTTAAACCAAGATTAAAAAGTTCTCGATTGTATACAGGAATATCTTTGGTAGAAAAAAGAAGTCTAACCTTACTTTCCCCCCAATCGACGATTAACTTGGCCTTTTCTTCCCCTTCTAAAAACTCTACAAGGTTGTGAATATTTATAAAATCTGCATCCATGTTTTTTACGCTGAAATTAAGGCCTTTCAAAAGATTTTCAAACTGTTGAGCTATATCCTTCTTTATAACCAAATAAAGAATTTTATAACTATTTTGCATAGGGAAGATAAAATAACTGTAATAAACATCATCTAAATTATAGGGAATGTCTTCATTAAGTTTATTTCTTATTTCTTCTTCAGAAGGTATATATTGAGATTGAAAAGAATCATATATAAGTACATCATACGAAAGCGAAAGATTAACTTGATTAGAAATCGGTTGAAACACTTCAAAAATATTTTTTAAATTAGTGCTTAGATATTGAAAGTCGTTGATTATTCCGTTTACGATAACATTCGGGTAGGTTTTTCCTTGGATAAAATTAGTAAGAATTATGTTATTATTTTTATTTAAAACAACCTCGGCTATTTTGATAGAATATGTCCCTATATCTATTCCTATATAAACGTTTTTTTGAGATTTCTTAAAAGTTAATAAACTTTTCAGACTTTTTAAATCAAAAATTTTATTCATAACTTTTATTATAATATTTTCTTTGAATATAAAGTCAAGTTATAACCCCAATTTTCTACAAAAATCGGTTAGTTCTTTTTCAAATTTTTCGATCACTTTTATCAACCAAATTTTCAACTCTTTTTTAGCCCTTTCTAAATAACTGTTTATTTCTTTTTTCCAGATTTTTTTTAATCTTTTGTTTTTTTCTTTTATTTTTTTAAAGATATAAATCGGACCTGCTAAAGTAGAGACTGCAGGAATAGCTTTTAAAACTAAAGTTTCAGGGGCTGAGGCTATAGCGATTAGCCCTCCAGCACTAACAACTATACCTGGTGCTACAGTAATAGTTTTTTCTACTATGGTCTCTTCCTCTTTCAATTTAAGTAGAGAAGGATTATACCTGTTCTCTTTAGCTAAAGCCCACTCCTTTATTTTTTCTCTTAGGTTTTCTTTAGAAAAGGCATACTGAACGTCTGAACTTTTTGTTCTAATTTGTTCTAATATCTCTTTCATAAGATAGTTAAGTACCGTATCAAGTAAAACTTCAGACCTTTCTCGGAGAAGTTTCCTTGGATAATGTTTGACAAACTCTTTTAAAAAAAACATATCTAAATCTTTATCTAAAAAATAAAAAAGTTCACTTTTAATCAACTCAACTTCTTTATCTATGTCTTTATCAAGTTGACTTTCTATGTTTTTTATAGTCTCTTTCTTTAACATATAAGAGCACTCTGTAAATTATCGATTTTTTTAAGCTCACCTTCGATCAAGCTAATATTCTTTTCTAACATAAGAATTTCATAATCTATAAGTTCGTTTGATTTTAACTCTTGTCTTAATTTTTCCAAACCCCTTCTTTTTTCTTCTAAAATTAACGTAATCCTTTTTTTGTAAAAATCAAAAGCATTGTAAAACTCTTCTCTCAATTTCTCGATGATTTCCACAAAATTTTCTATCAGACTGTTTTTCAAAGTCTTAAAAAACATATTTTCATCTAATACCTCTTTAGTCCCTACAACCATCCTTTTTATACGCCCAGATTTAAACCATTTCCAAGGTTTAAGAAAATTCCAATTTTCAAACAGTTCTTCTATCCTTTCTTCTACGATTTCTTCCCTTTTTACCACCCTCTTTTTACAGCTCTCTTCTATGGCCTTAAAATCTATTTTGGGTAAATTTATGTTATATTCCTCTTTAAACTGTTCTCCTATTTGTTTTAGCTTTTCTTTAAAAAATTCAGTAATTTTTTGCAGGTTTTCTCTCACTATCTGGTCTAAATCGTTTTCAGCATCTCGATAATACTTCCTCAATTCTTCTAAATCGGAACTTTTTAAAAAAAGTTCATAGTAATTAAACTTAAACTCATTTAAAGTAGTCTCTATAGGAGAATGAACCCCCCTAAAAATGGTCATAGCTTCTTCCAAAACTAAATAACAGTAAGCTTCTAACTTCTTCAAACCCTCCTGTCGTCTTTCTATCTCCCTTAAAAACTCTTCTCGATCTTTTTTCTGACTTTGAAGTAAAGTTATCGTTTCTTGATAATGATTTATCTGTTCTTTATACCCCTCTTTAATAGTCTCTAAAACCTCTGTTAAAATAGAAAAAGGTGCTTCAACCAAAAATCTTTCAAGGTTAGGAAGAAGTTGTTTAAAACCAGAAAACTCTAAAAAAGCTTCTTTTTCATCTAAACCTTCTTCATCTGCCAAATCCTGAAAATAAACTACCCATTTTCTTTTACTCTTATCTTTTTTTATTTCAGCTAAAGATTTCCCTTTATTTAGCTCTTCATAAATAAGTTTTAGAATACTATCTACTGCAAAAATCCTATCAGGAGGTATGATAGAACCATAAATACGCTTAGCCTCATCTAACAATCTCTCTTTTTCTTCATAAAAAACCGCAGCATGGGTTAAAACTAAAAACAATACATCTTTACTCTTTTTGGTAATAACCGAAGAAACAAACCTTTTAAAAGACTCAGATTCTACAGGTTTAATAGGGTGGATAAAAAGGACAGCATTAGCTTTATCTAAAAAGGAAAAAGAAATGTCATATACTCCTCCTACCGCGTTAACCCCTGGCATGTCAACAAAACGTAACTCGTCAAAAACCCAATCAAAGGGATATCCAAGCTCTATCCTTATCGGGATTTTATCTTTACTACGATCCATAGCGTATTGTTCTAGTTTATACCTGACCTCTTTAAGTCTTTCCATTCCTGACTTTTCTTCTAAGTACTTTATAAAATCATCGTCTATCAGAGGAACCTTATCGTGTTCTAAAATATAAAGATCTATCAAGGTTACCGGAATATCCCTGTATTCTTCAGGAATAGAGGCAATCGACTTAAGTCTCTCTCTAAAAATTTCTTTTGATTCTTCTTCAAAAAGTTCTACCCTACCTGAGGCGTAAGTAACTCTTAAAAAAGGTTTTTTAGCATAAAAAATTTCGATAAGTGCACTGGTAGCCTGTAAAACATCGGTAGGAAGTATCTCTTCTTTTATTAAACTATTTATAAAACTTGACTTTCCTGCCTTTACCTCACCGGCTACAGCCACCAAAAATTGACTGTTCTTTAAGTTTTGCACCTTTTTAGAAAGACTTTCAAGATCTACTCCATCGTTAACCTCTCCCCTTAAAGACTTGTAAACTTCAAAAGCTTCTATAACCTGTTGTTTATAAAATTTATAATCTGTAAAACCTAAACGAGTAGACATCTTTAATTACCTCTTTATTCTATAAAGTTTTTATTTTAGAATAATGCTCTCTCAACTCATCTAAAAGAAGCTTTAGCCTCCTTGCTATACCTCTAAGCTGCACCTGTAATTTTTCTACCTTTATAGAATCTTCCTGATTGTGAGCAACAATAAGGTCTTTACCTACATTATGAAGGTTTTTCAAAAGACTTTCAAATTCATCAAAATCAAAATCTTGAATCATCTTTTTTAAACTTTGACCTTCTTCAGAATAATACCACTTTCCGAGAGGAAAGGCCTGATAATCTCCCCATCTCTCTGGGTCAAGTCTATCTATACCTTTTATATGAGCCTGCAAACGTAACATATAGCGGTCTATATCCTTTTCAAAAAGTTCAAACAACATCTCTTCCATCTTCTTGGTTTTTACTGTGGAAGCTATGGTTTTCATATAAGAAGAGATAAGCAAGGTTTCATAAGCATTCTCGCTCATCTTATCCATGAGTTGGCTGATCTCGTTTGAAACTTGGGTAATCTCCTCAAAAGCCTCATTAATACTTTCAGAAGTTTTAAGACCTTTGTCTAAATCCTCTGCTATTTCTAATACCTTAGTATTCAAACCTTCAAGCAAGCCAAATATCTTTACCAAAATCTCTGATTGTTCCTGAACCTCTGCCTCTTTTAACTTTTTTATATAGGCTAACATTTCTTTAGCAATGTTATTTATAGCACTGGTGTTCCTTGAAATAGAACCCACAGTCAAAGCAAAATCCTCAGATATTATAGAAGTCTGTGCTACCTGCAAATTCTGGAACTTAATTTTCTCATTAACACTGTCTACCAATCTAAAAACATTATCCACCTGGTCTACCAGTTTTACTGAATAGTCAAGGATTTTGGAAGTAAAGTTTTTCATATACTCTAACACTTTGTCTACTGCTTTAGACAATCTTCCTATCATATCCTCTCTTTCTTTAAAAACAGCTGGAACTTCAACCGTAAGGTCTCCCTCTGCTATTTTATCCAAAACTTTTACTACAGATTCCAAAGGTTGATGAGCTATTTTCATGTAGGTAAAATAAACAGCTAATGCTGCAGTTAAAATACCTCCTAAACCTAAAAATATGTAAACCAGTGTTACCAGTTTAGTCTCAGAAAATATATACTCTACAGGAATAACAATGCTTATAGCTCCTATTACCTCTTTTTCTCCTACATTATAATGACATCTTAAACACTCTATGTTAGGCTTAATCGGAAAAACTCCTCTCAACTCAAAACCTTCTCTTACTATTACCTCATTTCCTTCTTTTAAGACCTTTCTTTCTAACTCATCTTTCGCATAATATTGAGGAGATTCCTTACCATATAACTCGTCTATTTTTTCGTTTCTTATAATTCTAATATTAGGTTGTTGTCTTAAAAATTCTTCTCTAATAATTTTATAGTTTTGTCTTTTATCTCCTACCATTTTGTCAAGAAGTGGTCCATGTTTAATGATTGCATTAGATACTATTTCATATTTTTCTTTTAAAGACTGTTTAGCGTGTTTTAAACCAAAAAAATAGTTAGCATAAGAAGTAACGATGATGGTTAAAATTATCAACACAGAGAAACAAACTACAATAATGGGTATAATCTTTTGATGTAACTCTAACTTTTTATTTAATTTGCTGAACCAACCTTGAGAAGACATGTTAAACCTCCCCTTTATTGACTATTTATCTTTCCAGCTAAAAAATTTCCATATTTTTTATCATGAACCAAAAGATGGCTAACCCACCAATTTTTCAAATGTTTTAAAACCTCAGAAAAATTAACTTCTTCCTGGTCGATTAACTCTTTAAAAGATCTTTTAAAACCTTCGTGTTCCTCTTTATGCTTCTCTATTTCAGGATAACCATACCTTTCTAAAAGTTCTTCTTCAAATTTAAAATGGGTTTCAAAATAGTTATTAAGCGTATTTATCGAGTTTATCAGAAATTTTTTGTCTACCTTAAGTCTTACCGCCTCATATAAAGCATTAACCATGTTAAACATCTTTTTATGTTGTTGATCAATCTCTTTAATACCTGTGAGAAAATTGTCGTTCCATTCTAAAAACGGCACAGTTTTGCCTCCAATTGATGTCTAAAGATTATTTAATAATTAACGTTAAAAATTTTGTCAAATACAAAAAAAAAACAAAAAATTGCATTTTACCAAAATTAAATAGCTTTATCTAAAAATTATTGACATTTCTCGAAAATTTTTTATAATTTTAAAATCATGTATAAAATATTAAAGATATCAACCCTTTTAATATTTATCTTAATTTTTGTATGTTTTCCACTCTATGCCTATGAAGACTTACAGGAAAAACGGTTTAATCTTTGGCCGATTTTTTTCTTTTCTCAAAATTATGAATTAAATTCCACCAGGGTTGAAGCCTTAGGTCCCTTATATCAAAAAACATCTTTTTCTAAAGAAAATGCTACTTCTATAAGGCCTATTACTTCTAAAGTTGTCACTCCTGAAGCAAAAAAAATCTTTTTTATATCTCCTTTAGGGATTTATCAGTCTGATTCCCAAAGTTCTACCTTAAAAATAGTTCCTATAATCAACAAAACTTGGTATAAATACTCTCCTGAAGAGCCTGAAGAAACACAATTTACTTTTTTCCCTTTTTTTACAGGTAAAACCTCTTCAAACGAAACCTATGGAGGTTTTTTTCCTTTTTATGGAAAGATCAAAAATCGGTTTGGTGCTGATGAAATAACTTTTTTTCTATGGCCTCTTTATAGTAAAACTAAATATGAAGAATATACAGCCTACAACATCCTATGGCCCTTTGTAAGAACTATATCTGCTAACCAAGAACAAAACCGATCTCTTTACCAAGGATTTAAAATCTGGCCTTTTTATGGAAACTTCAGAGAAGAGGAACAGGAACGTAAATTTATCCTATGGCCTTTTTACATAAAAGAAATTATTCATTCTTCAGAAGGAGATTCTTCAGAAAAACTGATAATCTTTCCTTTTTACATTCGCGAAAAAAACGAAGATTTTGAAAAAAAGATAATACTTTGGCCTTTTTTCCAAAAAATCACCACCCCAGACAACTCATACTATCAGTTAGATGCACCATGGCCATTTTTCAGAAAAATTCAAGGTAAAGAAATAGAGGGTAAACGTTTTTGGCCTTTGTACGGTTATGTCAAAAAAGAAGACACCTTTGATTCTTTTGTTTTATGGCCTCTCTATTTCTATCAAAAAACTTATATCTCTTATAAAGGGAAAACCTATCGAGAAGAAATACATCGTTTCTTAATTCTCTCTAAAGCTCAAAAAACATGGGAAGGTAACCAAACGGTTGCCAGAGAGGTTAAAATTTGGCCTCTTTTTCACACCATTTCTCAGGGTTCACCAGAGGTCAAAATCTGGTATTTTCCAGCAATTTTACCTATTTTTGACGAAGGGTTAGAAAGAAACTATGGTCCACTTTTAAAACTGATGGAATACTACAAAAAAGAAGAATATGTTATGTTTAAGCTGCTATGGGGGCTTTATAGATATGAAAGATACAAAAACAGAAAAGTACAGGAAATAGGCCCTATCTTAAGGATAGTAGATGGTGAGAAGACAGGTTATGTAGAAATCTTAGAAGGACTTTTTGGAATAGGTCAAAAGGACGGTTCAGCTGTTCTCAAAATATTTTATATTCCAATTAAAGAATAACCACCAAACATCTGAAAGTCAAAAAAAGGAGGCATTGATGAGTTATCCTAAGGTAGTTATTTATCCTGGAACTTTTGATCCTATCACCAATGGACACTTAGACATAATAAACAGGGCTTTAAAACTTTTTGACAAGGTAATTGTGGCTATAGGTGAAAATCCAGCCAAAAAACCACTATTTTCTATAGAAGAAAGGTTAATGATGGTAGAGGAAGCAGTCAAAGAACTTCCAGAAGGACATCGAGTAGAGGTGGAAACCTTTTCCGGATTGTTGGTAGAGTTTGCTAAAACTAAAAATGCTTGTGCCATTATCAGAGGTCTAAGGGCAGTTTCTGATTTTGAATATGAAATGCAATTAGCCTTAATGAACAGGAAACTTTCTAACAGCATTGACACCATTTTCCTTTTACCAAGCCTTAAATGGATCTTTTTAAGCTCTTCTATAGTAAAGGAGGCTGCAAGATTGGGTGGAAAAGTAGAAGATTTAGTTCCTAAGATAGTTTTTGAAAAGTTAAAAGAAAAGTTCCCTCTGGGGCTTTAAAGCCCTCAGAGGGAAAAAGTCTAAAACACTAAATTTCTTTAACAGTGATAGAACCTGTTGGACATACCTCCACACAGGTCATGCAACCAAGACAATCCTCTGCTCTTGAAATGACAGGTTTCCCATCATCTCCTTTGTCATAAACCTGAGCAGGACAAGATTCAATGCAGGTGCCACAAGCATCACAGGTGTCATAATTCACAGTAATTTCAAACATGTCGCACCTCCTTTTATGATGATTTTTGTAGGTTAAACTCTTTGGCTTTCTTTAAAAACTTCTCTGTCCAACATTTTACACTAAAAACATGAATATGTGTATAGGCTGCCAGTAAATTTTTAAATAAAATACCGTCTTTTTTTTCTTTAAACCCTACTCCTTTTTCCAAGTCAAAGACGAACTTAACATCTTGATTAAGTTCAAAATCTACAGGTTTTGAATAATGAAATTCATGTCCTTTTATAGAGAGACCTACATCAAAATAAGGATTTTTTTCTTTTACTTTAGCTATTACGTAACCATGTCCTTGAGGGGTAGGTTCTACCTTAAAGGTGATCGGTAATACTTCTGACATCGGATATTCTCTGTTTTTCCAAATTATCTTTTTTCCTAAATACATCAAACCACCACATTCAGCATAAACTGGCATCCCTTCTAAAACTGCCTCTTTCACCTCCTTCATCAAGTCTTTATTCTCGGAAAGAGCTTCTGCCTGAACCTCAGGGAATCCACCTCCTAAATAAAGCCCATCTATATCTTCAAGGGATTTATCTTTAAAAGCATTTATCAATTTAATTTCTGCTCCAAGGTTTTGAAAACTCTCTAAATTTTCTGGATAATAAAATTGAAAAGCCTTGTCCCAAAAAACACCAATTTTAATCCCGTTTAATTCACTTTCTGGTAATTCTTGAGGTGAGAAGGTGAACTCAATAGGGGGGACGTCCTTAGCTATGGTCAAGAAGCCTTCTAAATCAAAATTCTGTTTAATCGCTTGAGAAAGTTCATTCAAAAAGAGTTCCTGTTGATATTCAAAAGAGGTAATCAACCCTAAATGTCTTTCAGGAGGTAAATTTTTAAGTTTAGGTAAAGCTCCTAAAACTTTTACTCCTGTATAATACTCTATAGATTTTCTTATGATATCTTCGTGTCTAGGTCTGGCTATCTTGTTTAAGACAACCCCCTTGATTTCCACACCTTGTTCGAAGGTTAAAAATCCTTTAACCAACGGGGCTAAACTTCTGGTAACCTTGGTACAATCAAGCACTAAAACTACAGGAGTTTTTAAAACTTGAGCTAATTTAGCAGTACTATAACTTCCATAAACGTCTAATCCGTCAAAAAGTCCCCTATTTCCTTCTATTATCACAAGGTCACTTTGTTTAGCTCCCTGATAAAAAGACTTTAAAACATCTTCTTCTTCAAATAAAAAAGGGTCTAAATTTCTACAGACCACTCCAGAGACTTTAGACAACCAACCTGCATCGATGTAGTCAGGACCTTTTTTAAACCCTACTACCTTTAATCCTAAATCTCGAAAAACATAGATGAGACCAATGGTTAACAACGTTTTACCAGAACCACCCTTGTGAGAAGAAACTAAAAACCTGGGAACGTTAAACTCTTTATTCATACAGGGAATATATCATGGATTAAAAAAAATAAAAGGGAAGAAGTTACTCTAAACTTCTTCCCTTTTATAAATTTTAAATCTCATTCCTTTCTACTTTTTAATCAATACCCCCTGATATTTAACCCTTAACTCCTTAGATTCTTTGACTCCTAAGGCTATTTTATAAAGAATGGTTAAAACAAAAAACCCTAAGGCCCAAATACCGATAGCAATACCTATTTCAGGTAATGTAGGACGATAAGGAGTTATGGTTTCAAATGGAGTAGGAGTATATCCTCCGGTAATCAGACCAATACCTTTGTCTATCCAAGCTGCTATAAACACACTTAAACAAGCAACAGCCAATGTAGTTTCATTCTTTCTTGTAGCTGGAATCACTAAAAGGATTAATGCTATAAAAGCAAGAATATAAGAGGCCCACATAAAAGGTACCCATTCGGCATGTCCATGTAATCCGGCAAATAAGTATTTAATAGGAGCTTGATGAGACTGGATACCACTGTAAAAAGCTGTAAAGACTTCAAAGAAGAAGAAGAGTAAGTTTAAAACAAAAGCATAGGTTACTATCTTAGCCAAAGTCTGTATTGCCTTCTGCCCTGCGTCAAAATTAGCAACTCTTTTTAGCAACAAAGCTAAGATAATAATTAACGCTGGACCGGCAGAAAACGCAGAAGCTAAAAATCTTGGAGCCATGATAGCTGTTAACCAAAAGTGTCTTCCAGGTATACCCTGGTATATAAAAGCCGTTACGATATGGATACTTGGAGCCCAAAGAATAGCTAAGTAAATAAAAGGCTTTAACCAGGAAGGATATTTTGTTCCTTTATATTCAGCATGCAAAACCGTCCATCCACAGAGAAGGTTTAAAAGAAGATATCCAGAGAGAACACAAGCGTCAAAGAAGAATACCGAGTTAGGAGTAGGATATCTTAAAACATTTAAAACTCTATTTGGTTGACCAAGGTCTACAAAAATAAAAAGCATACACATCAAAACCGCTGAAATAGCCAAAAACTCTCCTAAAACTGTAATCTTCCCAAAATCTTTATAGTTATGCCAATAGTAGGGAAGAACTACCATTACAGCTGAAGCCGCTACTCCAACCAAAAAAGTAAAATTGGCAATATAGAAGCCCCACGAAACATCTCTACTCATACCAGTGATACCTAAACCAATCTTCCATTGAAGTAAGTAACATAAAAACCCTATAAAAATAAGAGTACCTAAAAAGGCAAGCCATAACCAATACTTTTTACTTCCTGTTAATGCCTTTTCTATCATACTTCTACCCCTCTTTGTTTAAAATTTTCTATCCAATCAAATAAAAAACCGAAGGATAAGTGGTCAATTCTTCTTTTCTTCTAATAGCTATACGTTCTTTTAATATCTTGTTAATCTCATCGTTTGGATTTTTAAGGTCTCCAAAAACGATTGCCTTGGCAGGACAGGCTTCTACGCAAGCAGGTATTTTACCTTCAGCTATTCTTTCATAACAAAGAGTACATTTTTCTACTACACCTTTCATACGACTAGGATATTCAGGATTTACCTTAGCAATAAAAGGTCTTGGGTCTATCCAGTTAAACGACCTTGCTCCATAAGGACAGGCGGCCATACAAAAACGACAACCTATACATCTGTGATAGTCCATCATTACAATACCGTCTTCTCTCTTAAAAGTTGCCTTGGTAGGACAAACCCTAACACATGGTGGATTATCACAATGGTTACATAAAAGTAAGAAAGGTGTATCGTGCAGTTTTTCGTTTAAATAATAATTAGCTTCATGCTCAGGAAAAGCATGTTCAAACTTCTCTTCCCAAATCCATTTAATTTCTTTTTTCTTATCAGGGATGCTGGGAACATTATGTAAAGAATGACATACCTCTACACATTTCAAACCACAGGTAGCTCGGTTTTCCTTACATTTAACCACATCAATAGCTAAAGCCCATCTGCTACCTTTCAAAGCCTCTTGAGGCTTTGTATAAACACCTCCGACAGCAGCTGAAGCTGCTGTCCCTATTAAAGTTAAACCACCTAATTTTAAAAGGTCTCTCCTTTTTATTGCCATTTTTCTGCCACCTCCGGTGCAATGTGACAATTCCAACAATCTGGGTGTGTTACTACAAAATTATGACAACTATCACAAAACTTTTCTTTGTTATTATGGCATTTCATACAAGTTTTTTGTAAACTAACAAAATGTTTTTCTCCATCCTTAGCCACGTATACATGTTTATTTTCACGAATGGCCTGTTTCCTCCAATCATCTAAAAGTTTCATATGATAGGCTCTCATGTATTCCTTAGATTCAATACATTTAGTCTTGTCTTTAGGTAGCTCTGGTTGAGGGATAGCCTCTACCCTTCCCAAATTTAACCACATAGGTATCGTAAAAAATAAGATAAGAACCACTATAAAAATTATCACCTTTCCAGCATTATACATACCATGGCCTCCTTAGGAAGATTTAATCTACACCTTTTACAGGAGTTTTTAAAGGTCTTCTTCTCAAATCTACATCCCTTGACCTCTCTCCTTCAAACACTAAAGCATTGGCAACCAACTCATGAAGGCCTCCTACCTCAACACCAGGAACCCAGTACTGGAAAAGGGTGGGTAAAGCAGCTCTATCTATAGCACAGATACAAACGACATGATTAACCCCATATTCTTTATGCACATATTCTACAGCGTTAGCTCTAGGAAAACCACCTCTCATCCTGATTTCCATGTTTTCTCCAGCATTAAGTCCGGATCCACTTCCACAACAGAAGGTCTTTTCACGGATGGTATTTTCTGGCATTTCTACAAAATTATTACATACATGTTTCAGAATAAATCTAGGTTCCTCAAAAATTCCCATTCCTCTTGAAGTGTTACAAGAGTCGTGGAAAGTAACTACTAAGTGATCGTTTCTTGAAGGGTCTAACTTTAATTTTCCGTGAGCAATCAAGTCAGCGGTAAACTCAACTATGTGAATGATTTTGTTAGATTTAGCATGCTCAAAAACTGTGCCAGTAATAGGTGATTTAGGAACTTCTAAGAAGTCGATCGGACCGAAGAAAGTATTATGGTATTGATGCCAGACCCTCCACATGTGTCCACATTCTCCACCCATTATCCACTTAACTTTAAGTCTTTTTGCTTCATCATATATTTTTGAATGAAGTCTTTTGGCCATTTCTAAAGAATTGAAAAAGCCGAAGTTTCCACCTTCGGTAGCAAAAGGACTCATCGTAACGTCTAAGTCTAAATAATGGAAAAGAACAAGATAACCTAACATAGTATAGATACCTGGCTCAGCAAAATAGTCCCCTGATAGGGGAACAAACATAATTTCAGCGCCTTTTCTGTTTATATACTTATCTAAATCGATCTTAATTCCTGTAATCTCTTCAAACTCCCAAACTAAAAACTCCAAGTTTTCTTTAAAAGATTGAGGAGGTACACCTACATGGTTACCTATATAATAACTGTTATGAACAGGCTTAATTCCCCAGTCTGTGCCAATTCCAAGCTCAAGCAAAATCTCTCTCATCATCATGGTTATCTCTGCGGTATCAATCCCATAAGGGCAGAAAACCGAACATCTTCTACATTCTGTACACTGATAAAAATAATAAAACCACTCTTTTATTACATCCTCATCTAACTTTCTAGCCCCAGCTAACCTTCCAAATAGCTTGCCAAAAGTACTAAACTCGCCTTTTATAACAGACCTTACCAACTCAGCCCTTAAAACCGGCATGTTCTTAGGATCCCCTGTACCAAGGAAAAAGTGACATTTATCGGCACAAGCTCCACATCTCACACATATATCCATAAACAACTTAAAAGCACGATTTATTCTCATCCTTCTTTGAAGTTCTTCCTTCACCTTTTCTTGCCAACCATCAGGCAAGGGCCATTTCTCATCATAAGGCTGCCATTTCCCCATGTGGTTAAGATCTAATTCTTCTAAATATTTAGGCTCTACAATACTTAGATAATAACCCTTCCTCAATTCAGGTTTTATTTCCATCCAATCTTTAGCTGGAGTACTGTGCAATTTTACATCAGATATCAATTCGTCAGGCTTGGGAAGACTCATTCTTACCTCCTTTAGTTTATAGGTTTAAATTTTTATTAGGACCATAAATAGTATACCACTCATGCTCTTCTTTCTCTACTTCCTCATCTATAGGAATCCCGGCATTTTCCATAACTTCTCTAAATCTTTCCTGCCATTCTGCATAGGTTAAATGTTTAACCGGATAGTTCCAAGGATTAACATGCATTTCAGCACGATTGTTATTAGGCATATTACGCGTAGGACTAAAGAACACCCCTATCATATGGACAAGTTTACTAAACGGGAAGTACGCAGCTAAAACTGACACCAAGAAAAGATGCACATAAAATATCGTTCCTATTTTTGCCTCAGGAACAGCTGGCTTAAAGGTAGCTAACCCTAAGGTTATTTGTTTGACAGCATATACGTCAATTTTTAAGTTATACCTCATCAAAACACCAGTTATTACTATACCTAAAATAAGAAATAACGGAAAATAATCTGAACCATGAGAAATATAAGAGACCTTAGCATCTACCAATCTTCTAAGAAGCAAAAAGGAAAGACCTACGATAATTAAAATATCGGTAATATAAACTGGAGGTACACCAAAACTATGAATAAAACTATCCATATAATCCAAAAATTGAATTACCGAAGGAACAGGGTTTGTAAACAATCTGAGATGTCTTATAAGAATGATCAAAAAAGACCAATGGAAAAGAATAGCCCCTAACCACAACCACTTAGCAGAACCATAAATAAGCTTTTTTCCCTGTAGGTCAGCCCTAAGATTTCTAAACAAACTTCTAAAGAACAATACCTCTAAAACCATTCTTAAAACTACCTCAAAGGTGTTAAAAGGAGATTCTAAGCGGCTATGCTTTATCCAGGGTAAACTCTTTTGTTGACCACAAGTAGTAGGAATTTTAAATGGCTGAGGAGACTTAGCCCAGTTTAATATTCTGTAAACGAGTCCTACGATGAAAATCAAAAAACATACATAAGGGATTACTGTAACAAACAATCCTTGCAAACCTAAAACCCCTACTCCAACCCAGGGGATAAGAAGCAAGACTAAAAAAATCAAAAAACTCCAGCCTACGTTCATACCTCTCTCCCTCTCTTATTGGTTTATTTTGTCTTCTGCCTCAACTTGAGGCATTCCTTCCATAGGGTCGTAAACTAGCCCTGCCCTCTTTAACAATAAAAAATGATTCCTTTTCCATTCATCATATCTGATCTGATTTAACCTTTCTCTATATTCATAAAAATAGTCAAATCCTTTAATAAGAAGAGCATTTATCTTATCTTCTAACCTTAAAAATTCTTCTATACCAAACCTTTTTAAAAATTCTTCTCCAATTTCTTCTCTTATAATCCCCTTGAGCTGAATAAATAAATTTAAAGCTTTTGAAGGAACTTGTTCTTGGACAGCAAGTAATTGCACAAGCCTTTTTAAATAATAATTAGCTTCTTCCCATTTGAACTCACCCAACACAATCCTTACCAAGCCTTGAAAAGTTTCTTCTATCCTATGCCCAAATGGATTTTGAAAAGGATCAACCTCTCGACTAAAAAACTTCTTGGCCTCTTCTCCTAAAGAGCTTAAAAAAACAGATTTCCACTTTTTAAAAATTTTCTCCTGGTTATCTTCTAAAAACCTTGTTAGTTCTTCAGACAATCTAAGGCCCTCTAAAAGGAATTTTAAACTTAATTTATACCTTCATCTTAATAAAAGTCAATCCTCGTTTTAAAAAGTAAAATTTCCTTTTAGCCTTCTTTTCCGGTTTAAAAAAGAATTTTTTTTATTTTTTTTAATTTTTTCAACTTTTTTATTTGAAACTATAGATAAAAACATAAGCTTAAATTTTTAAAACACCTTTTTATCTTTTAGATTTTTTTACAATTGACACCACTTTCTTCATAAAAGAAAACTAAAGGACCTTTTATTTCTTCTGTGACGATTTTTTGTTGGTCAGCTATACAAATGATAACCCCTGGATAGACCTTTTCTAAAACTTTTACGGTTTTTTGTTTAAATAAACCAAGATCTTTTTTCAGTTCTTTTAACCTTTCTAATAGTTTTTTCAATTCTCTGTCGTAAAGCTCATACTGTTCAAAAAGTCTCTCGATTATTTTTTCTTTTTCAGGCGTAACCCTACCCTCCTTTATAAGTTTCTTCCCCATCTCAATTCCTGTTTGTAATTTATTTAAGGTTTCTTCATAAATAATACTTTTTTGGAGTACCTTAAAATACTCAGTGATCAAATCTGTCTTATATCCTGCATAAACCTTAGTAAGAGTCTGGGTTTCGTTGCCTAAAATTTTAACCTCTACGTTACCACCACACTTTATTTCTGTACCATAAATTAAACCTTTACCTGTGCTAGCTAAACACCCTCCTGACACCGTAGCTTTACCAAAAATCATATAATTCTTAATCAAAAGATCTCCCTCTACTTCTAAACTTGCATGCTCAACCCCTCTAACCTCAGCTCTACCTTTTACTTTAACCTTAGTTTCTTCCCCTCTTATGATCCCATCACACAGAAAATTCCCTTCTATCTCTATCAAAACTTTGTTTTCTGTCCCTCCGTAAAGTTCTAAGTCTCCCTTGACCCTAACCTTAAATCCAAACTTTATGTCTCCTTTAATAGTTAATTTTTTACCTATAAACCTTATGTTACCTACAGAAAAATCTACATCTCCGTCGATAGTATACTCTGACAAAATTTCAAGTTTATTACCCTGTAAACCCACCACTCCGCTTGTTTTAGCCTTAACCCATCCTTCTTCGTCGATAAAAAGATTTTCCCCTAAGATAATCTTTGCAGATTCCTTTACCTCAGGAGAAGGTATAGGTTCGCCTAAAACGTTCATGCCTGGTATACCTGGAATAGGAGGAATCCATTTTGCTATAATTTCGTTTGGTTCAACACAAATAAGTCTTTTAGGTGCTTCTCTCAGATCCTGAGTATCTAATTCGAGTTTTTCAGCCTTAGCATCTGATAATAAAAGAGCAAACTTTTCTAAAAATTCTAACTTTTCTGGAATGGGTGGTGTAGGAGGTATTCCTTTAGCTACTATTAATTTATCGTCTACAAGTTCTGGCTCCTCTAAAACCCCAAAAATGTTTGCTTTTTTCAGTTCTTCTTTTATTGTTTCCCAGTTTTTGATAAAATCTTTAAGAAGAACCCGTTCTGAAGGTTTTACAGGCAAATATACTAACATTTCATCTTGACTTAGATATAAAAGAAAATCTCCAAACCACAAACCCTCTTTTTTAAACTTTAACTTGTCTATCATTTTAAAGATCGAACCTCTAACACTAATACCTCTTGATTTTCTCTTATCTTATATTCTGGGTCAACATATATCTTCCATATAGCTACGATTTTTCCTTTATGTTCTATGATTAAAACCTGATCTCTAAGATGATGGGCTACACCCTTTTCTTGGAAAAACTTTTTTATCTTTTTATGCCCTAATCCAGAAATAAAAACTCTATCTCCAGGCTTTCTGTTTCTCACTTTAAAAGGAAAAATAAGTTTCTCAGCTGAAAAACACATCATCAAAGGTGTTTCCTTTACTTCCTTTAAAGATTTCATCTTATAAACTTTTAAAATCTCTTGAGTTGGAAGTAAATATTCCCCCTCTGCCGTTACTTCTAGTTCAAAATAAGGAAGAGCAGAGCTTTTCTTAGAAAAAGCTAAATAACCTGGACCACGATAGGCTATATAGTCTCCAGGAAGGCTTACAGGACCTTTTATATTCTGGGTAACCAAACGTTCTAAACTTTCAAGATGAGTAAAAGTAATCCTAAACAAAGGTAGACCTATCTCTTGAAAAACCAGAAAGTATATTCTTTTTCTTAAAGTAGGAGAAAGATTTTTAAGTTCATAAAATTTTAAACGCAGTGTGTTTCCCTCAAACACTTTTAATTTTTCATAATGCTCTTTAGCAAGATCTTCGATAAGCTCCTCTTCTTCTGCTATGATTAACGCAACTTTTTTAAGATTTTGTTTAATGTTTTTGTTAAAGGTTTGTTCTAAGTATGGAATTAAAAGATGTCTTACTCGGTTTCTTAAAAACCTTAAATCATCGTTGGTTGGGTCTTCAACCCATCTAAGCCCCCTCTCCTGAGCAAAGTTTTTTATCTCTTCTTTACTTACAAATAAAAAAGGTCTTATGATAAGGTCCTCTCGTTTAATAGGTATTCCTGCAAGACCTCTTTTACCAGTACCTTTTATAATTTTTAAAAAAATTTCTTCTGCCAGGTCGTCTAAATGATGAGCCAGGGCAACTTTTTGAAAATCATACTTTTTGGCTAAAAAATACCACAATCTGTATCTTAATTCTCTTCCTGCCATTTCTAAACTAAGTTTTTCGCGCTTGGCATAAAGAGGCACAGGAGAAGCTGTATAAAAAAAAGGAATTCCCTTTTGTTTGCAAAGTTGATACACAAACATCGCATCTTGATAGGAATTTTTTCTTATCTTATGGTCATAATGAGACACAAAAAGAGAAAGTTGGTAGTCCTTTTTTAAGAGACAAAAAACCTCTAAAAGCGCTACAGAATCAAGCCCACCAGAGATACCAAGAAGTACTCGGTCTCCCTTTTGTAAAAGCTTAAACTTTTCGATAACCTGTTTAATGGTGTTAATAAACATGCCTAAGGATATCTTTAGCGTTTTCAGGATAAAGCTCGTAGGCCTTTTTAGCAAGTAATGAAAGTTGTTGATAAACCTTTCCCAACTCGGGAAGAGGTTTAAATTCTTTAAAAATTAAATCCAAGGGAGGAGGTGTCTCTATTTTTAAAGCCTCAGAAAGAGAAGACCAGACTTTTTCTTTGTCTTCTATAGCACCAATTTCTAATCCTTCTCCAGAAAGTCTGTTAAAAAAACTTAAAATATAACTTAAATCAAATTTTTTATAAAAGTTTTTGGTTTCTTCTTTTAACTCTTGATAAAACTTTTTAAGGTTCTCTAATTTTAATAAATACTCCTCTAAAACCCTATTAAACCTTTTATACACAGTAAAAAAAAGCTTTACAAACTTACTTTTGGTGGTTAGAGAAAATGAAGAGGTTATATTAGAAAAAAGCTTTTTTTTGATAGTCTCTTCAGGCTGAGTAAATTCTTTAGAAAAAATTTCTTTACTTAAAATACAAACTTCTCTTAAAGGAAAATCGGTAGCTTTTTCAAATGCAGAAATTAAATCCTCATCTTTATTTAGTAGAAAAAAAATCCGCCAACTGTTGTTAAACACTCTCTTATATAATTTTTTTAGTTGGTCGCATTCCTCTTTGAAAAGGTTCCATTTTTCTTCTAAATAGACTTTTTCTCTAAAATAGTTTTCAGCTATTTCTTTTTTAATTTCTATGCTTAAACTTTCTGAAAACTCATCCCAGTCTTTTATCATTTTGCTTTAACTTTTCTGGATATTGATCTTACCATTTTCTAAACTAAAAATTATCGGTCCAGGTATCTCCTCAACAACTGTATAAAACACATCAGCAATCCCTACCATAACTCCAGGATAAACTTTTTCTTGAGCTTTAATAAACTTAGACTGATACAAAGAAAGTTCTTTTTTAATAATTTTTAGTTGTTGTAAAAGCTCTTCTAACTCTTTAGAATAAAGTTCATATTGTTTTTGAATCTTTTCAAGAATCTTTTGTTTTTCTGGGGTTAAGTTTTTTTCTTTTTTAAGCCTTTCTCCTAACTCAATGCCCACTTTAAGTTTGTTTAGCGTCTCTTCTAAAAGTATAGATTGTTGAATCTTTCGCAGATAGTCATCTATCAACTCAGGTTGGTATCCCGCTAAAATTTTGGTAGAAGTATGGGTTTCATTTCCTAAAATTTTAGCTTCTATCACATCACAAGCTTTAACTACCCCTCCATAGATGATCCCTTTACCTGCATTAGCTTCTATCTTTCCAGACACAAAGGTTTCCGAAAAAATAAGGTAATTTTTTACTACTAAATCTCCCAAAACTTCTAATTTAGCATGCTCAACCCCTTTAATCTCTGCCTTACCTTTAACTTTAACCTTAGTTTGTTCTCCTCTTATGATACCATCACACAACAAATTTCCTTCTACCTCTATTAAAACCTTGTTTTCTGTCCCCCCATAAATTTCTAAGTCTCCTTTGGCTTTCACCTTAAAACCAAACTTTACATCTCCTTTGATAATCAACTTTTTACCTATAAAATCTATATTTCCTACAGAAAAATCCACATCTCCCTTTATTTCATATTCAGGAAAAATATCGATTATATTTTGCTGACAAACCAAAACCCCTGCCTGTTTAGCTTTAATAAATTTTTCTTCATCTATGAATAAATTTTCTCCTAACTGGATCTGAGATTGAGAGGAAGGTTGAGGAGCTTGAAGGGTTTCTCCAAACACATTAACCCCATCTAAACCAGGAATAGGAGGATACCATTTCCCAATTACTTCGTTTTCTTCGGCACACACTATTTTTCTATGAATCTCTCGTATATCTTTTCTCTCTTCTTTATCCTGTAAATCCACAGGCTCATCTTGAAAAGAGACACACTTAGCAAATTTTTCCAAAAGTTCTATTTTTTCTGGTACAAAAGGTGTGATAGGTACTCCTTTTGCCACAACCAATCTATTATCTAAAACCTCTGGCTCTTCAAGCACCCCAAAGATACCCTCTTCTATAAGTTTTGATTTCAACTGAGGCCAAGCTTCTTTAAACTTCTTTGAATTCTCTTCAGTAGGTGGTTCGGCCCAAAAAAACATCAATTCATCGTCAGATACTCTAAAATCAAACCCTTCCAGATTAACTCCTTCTTTTTTTACCTTATCTTTATCCATGTTTTTCTTTTTTCCAAGATTTTTCTTCTCCTCTTAAAAGCCTTTTTATGTTCTCTTTATGCTTATACCAGATTAAAATACCTAAAAAGGTTGCACATATTATATATTCGGTAGAATAGTTAAAAATAAAAAGGTTTATAGGTAAGAAAAAAGTTGCGAGTAAGGATCCTACAGAAACAAAACCTGTCAAAGCTACACCAGCTAAAAAGGTTAATAAACTTACTAAAATCGCTTTAGGTGCAAGAAATAAAAAAACACCTATGGTAGTAGCCACCCCTTTTCCACCTTTAAAACCCAAGAAAACAGAAAAAAGATGGCCTAATACAGCAAAAAACCCAGCTAAAGAAAGGATTAATTCCTGAGAATACGGTGTTTTTGAGCTTAAAAAAGAGGCTATTAAAAGAGCTAAAACACCCTTAGAGGCATCTCCTAAAAAGGTTATAAAACCCCATTTTTTACCTAAAAGTCTGGCAACGTTAGTAGCCCCAGGATTTTTACTGCCTTCTTTTCTTGGGTCTACTCCAAAGGGCAAACAGACCACTAAGGCAAAAGGAATAGACCCTAAAATATAACTTATTATAGAGATAAAAATTAAATAAACCACAAAGAAATTTTAAACGAATTTTTAAAATTGACAAGAAACAAGCAGGTAAAAATGAAAGGTCAGTACTAAAAATAGCACTGACCCTTAAAATTTTTGGCTATAAACTGGGGTAAACGCTGACTACTTTTCTTCCGTTTTTGGTTTCAAACTTAACAAATCCACTTATCTTTGCAAAAATAGTATAGTCTTTGCCAACACCCACGTTAAAACCAGGATGAACCTTAGTACCTCTTTGCCTAACGATAATTTCACCTGCTTTTACAAACTGACCACCATACCTTTTAACCCCTAAACGTTTAGAGTTAGAATCTCTTCCGTTTCTTGAAGATCCTCCTGCCTTCTTATGAGCCATTTATCCTTCCCCCTATTACAAAATTTCCTTAATTTCTAATGTAGTTATCAGCTGTCTATGTCCTCTTTTTCTTTTATAACCTTTTTTGGGTTTTTTCTTAAAGACTATTACTTTTGGTCCTTTAGAATGTTCTACCACAGAAGCAATTACTTTCACTCCTTCAACTAAAGGATTTCCCAGTTTTATTTCTCCTTCTTTACTAACCAAAAGTACCTCTTTAATTTCTATAGTATCTCCTACATTAGCTTCGACTTTTTCTACTTTGATTTTATCACCAGGTTTTACTACATATTGCTTCCCACCAGTCTTGATCACGGCAAACACGAAAATCCCTCCTTCCTGAATTTTTCACCTTAAAAGATATCTTAAAAACAGGTTTTGTCAATATTGTTTATCTGTTGTTTTAAAATTTGTTTTCTGTCATGAATAACCCTGACATTTTAAATCATCTATTCATTTTTTTAAATACCCCATGATTTTTACATAAAATGTTAATTTTTGAAAAAGTAAAACTTTTCAAGAAAGAGTTTATCCTCGGTGGAACAATCTATTTTTTAGCCTCCAAATGCCGTTATTTTATTGACTTTTAAACAAATACTAATAAAATAATAATCATGAACCTTACTTCAAAACGGGCTTATTTTAAAAGATTTTATTTTCCTTTAAGTCTTTTACTTTACAAAGGTAATCTTTCGCCTAATTTTGTTACTTCCCTTTCTTTAGTATCAGGGACTATAGCTGGTGTTTGTTTTTATTATGAATATTTATTGACAGCTGCCTTTTTGTTACTTTTATCAGGTCTTTTAGACCTTATGGATGGAGAAATAGCAAGAATCTCCGGCAATACCACTAAATTTGGAGCAGTTTTTGATTGGATAGCAGACAAATGGGTAGATGGCATAGTTTTAGGGACTATTGCCTATGTCTACACAGATGCCTTTTGGATGATATTAGCTATAGTATCTTCTATGCTTCACTCCTTTCTTAAACCTGTGGTATATGCTGAAGTAGGATATCAGGTAAAAATAAAAGGTAAAATTCAAGACCCTTTGGAAAATGTTGGTTTTTTTGGTCGTCCTGAAACTCATCTAAGCATCTTAATCTTTACCTTTTTAGAAAAATTTACCCCTTATGAAATCGGACTTGAGTTTGGCATAAAGTTTATTACTGTTTTTACTTTATTTTCTTTTATTACAAGGCTAGTATATCTATATCAAAACTTTAGAGGGATAAAAGATGAATAGACCTTATGTGATAATAGTATCTGAGGTTACAATAGACGGAAAGCTTACGTTATATAGAGGAGCTTCAAGCAAAGAACTAATGAGTTTGATGACCAAAGAAGTTTACTGCTATTTACATAGCATAAGGGCTGAGGTAGACGGGATCATGGTAGGTTGCGAAACAGTAAGAACAGATGATCCAAGTTTAACTGTCAGGTATGTAGAAGGTAAAAACCCGGTGCGAATCATTCCTTGTTCTACGGCTAACGTACCTTATAATGCTAACATTTTTTCTAAAGATGCTCCTACCATCATTGCTACTACCCAAAGAGCTCCTAAAGAAAAAATCGAAAAACTTAAAGAGCTTGGAGCTGAGGTTATAATTGCTGGAGAAGAGTTGGTAGACTTTGGTTTGCTTTTACCAGAGCTTTATCAAAGAGGGATCAAAAAACTAATGGTAGAAGGAGGCTCTTCTATAAACTGGGAATTTGTAAAAAATAGATATGTAGATGAAATAAAGATTATTCACCTCCCAGTGATAGTAGGTGGAGAAAACGTACCTACCTTTGTAGGTGGAGAAGGGTTTAAGTCACTTACCAAGGTATTAAAACTAAAAATCCAGAAATTTTTTCAGATAGACGATTTTTTGATTTCTGAGTGGAAAGTTCAAAAATAAAAAGAATAAGTGGTTAAAAGGCATTTATTTTTCACAAATTGAGTTATGGTTTCTGCTACCCAATTTATGTTTCTTTGTAGAGCATCTTTGGTATAATGTGCGGTATGAGGGGTAAAAATAACATTAGGATAACTCAAAAGATGAAGGGTTTTTAAAGCTTTTTCATAATCTTGAGGTGAAAATCTATTCTCTAAAATTTTTTCCATTTCAAGTAATACCCTTTCTCCTTCAAATACATCAAGAGCAATTCCTCCTTGTAGTTTTCGATTTTGTAAAGCCCATATTAACGCTTCTGTATCTACTATAGGCCCACGGGCGGTATTAATTAACATAGCTTCATCTTTTACTAACTTTATATTCTCAAGGTTTATCATATGATGAGTCTTAGAATAATATGGAACCATAACTACTATTACATCAGAATGTTTTAACAACTCCTCTAAAGAGACATAACTTACCTCAAATTTTTCTTTTAACTGAAGGTCAGGCTTTATGTCATGGGCTAAAATTTTCATACCTATTCCGTAAGCTATCCTTGCAACTTCTTTACCTATGTTACCTGTGCCTATAATCCCTATGGTTTTACCAAATAAGTCAAACCCTAAAAGTCCTTCTCTTGAAAAATTTAAGTTTTTAACCTTTGAGATGGCCGTAGCAATTCTTTTTGCCAAAGTAAAAATAAGACCAATAGTATGTTCTGCTACGGTGGTAAAAGCAAAGTAAGGAGAATTAGCTACTGCTACTCCTCTTTTTTGACAGGCTAAGATATCTATATGGTCTGTGCCTGTAGTTCTTGTGATGATAAGTTTTAAGTTAGGAAGTTGATCTAACACTTTTTCGGTAACCAAAGAATTAATGTAAATCACAGCCACATTTAGATCTGAGTAGGCATTAACCGTAAAACTATCCAAAGGTTCTGAAGTGAAAACAAGCTCTAAATTGCCTAATGATTCTCCTAAGTTTTGTCTTAAAGTTTCTAAATAAACTTGCTTTTCCCAGTCTCTTTCGATTTCAAAGATACCTATTTTCATGGTTTAGACTCTCCAAAATAAGCTGTATAAAATACTTTACTTACATCTTCTTTAGAATACTCATCGGCTACTTGCCATATGGTTAGGATATGATAAGCCTTGTCTATCAAGTACTCTAAATCTTCTTGAGGAAGTTTTAAATCTTTTAAAGTATAAAGAAGTCTCAGGTCCCTTAACCAGTTTTCAAAGACTTCGATCCCCATCTCTACAGAGATTTTATCTTCTATTTTTATGTTGAGAACCTTTTCAAAAAATTTATGAAGAAGTTTGTTTTTTTTATAAACCTTCATCCACGCATAAGTTATAACCGCTAAACCCAGTCCATGAGGAAGGTCATATACTCCGCTTAAGGTATGTTCTAAAGCATGGATAAAGAACCTATATTTTCCCATACCTGCTTTAGGTAATCCGCATAAAGCTAAGGAAGAAGCCCACATAAGATTAGCCCTAGCTTCATAATTAGTAGGGTCATATATAGCAGCCTTAGACCATTTCATAAGGTTTTTCATCAAAGCTACCATAAGGTCTTCTGTAAGACAGTCTTTTTTATATTCTCTACTTATAAAAACCTCAAAAACATGAGAAAAGGCATCAAAAGCTCCATAAGCGGTATAATCAGGAGGTACAGTAAAAGTAAAGGTAGGGTCTAAAAAAGTAAGTTTAGGAAAAATCCAGGGAGAGTTCATAGAAAGTTTAACCTTTGTTTCGTCGTTTACTATAACACTTATGTTGTTTAGTTCTGAACCAGTACCAGCGATAGTAGGCACTGCTATTATAGGGAGAGCCTGTATAGGAAAATCCTTTCTTTCATAAAAATCCCATATTTTTTCCTCTGCAAAAACTCCACAGGCAATAGCCTTAGCAGTGTCTATTACACTCCCACCTCCGGTAGCTAAAATAAAATCAACCTTTTCTTCTTTAGCTACTTTGATACCCTCTAAAACTTTAGATAAAAGAGGGTTAGCCTTTACTCCTCCAAATTCTATATATTCTATCTTAGCTTTTTCTAATACTTCTTTAACTTGGTCATAAACACCGTTTCTCATTATGGATCCTCTTCCAAAAACCCAAAGGGCCTTTTTCCCCATACCAGAAACTTCTTTAGGAAATTGTCTCAAAACTTTTTTACCAAAAAAAACTTTTGTAGGAAGATAAAACTCAAAATTTTTCATCGATTACCCCCTTTAAAAATAAAAATAGACCTATAGGGTTTACCCCTATAGGTCTATTTTTAATCAAAAACAAAAATAAATCAACTGGTTATTTTAAATTTTTCCTCAAATCTACCAGTTTTTCTACCACCTCAGGTTCTGCCAATGTACTGGTATCTCCCAAGTCTTCAAACTGCTGTGCAGCTATCTTTCTTAAGATCCTCCTCATGATTTTTCCGCTTCTAGTTTTAGGTAATCCAGGAGCAAAAAGTATGAAATCAGGAGTTGCGATAGGACCTATTACTTTTCTGATATGAGAGACTAACTCTTTTTTGAGTTCTGAAGTAGGGTCAAAACCTTCTTTAAGTACTATGTAAGCAAAAATACCTTCTCCTTTAATGTCATGAGGGAATCCAACCACTGCAGCCTCTGCTACCGCAGGGTGTTCCACAAAAGCAGACTCTAACTCCATCGTACCAAGTCTGTGTCCAGAAACGTTGATGACATCATCAAGTCTTCCCATAATCCAGAAATAGCCGTCTTCGTCTTTTCTGGCACCATCTCCGGTGTAGTAATATCCTGGGAACCTGCTAAAATAGACCTCTTTAAACCTTTTTTCATCTCCCCAAACTCCTCTTGCCATGCCAGGCCAGGCTCTTTTGATACAAAGATGACCTCCCTCGTTGATGTCTGCCTCTGTCCCATCAGCTCTTAAGATAACAGGCTCTACTCCAGGTAAAGGATAAGTAGCTGAACCAGGTTTCTGAGGTACTGCAAAGGGTATGGGTGCTATCATATGTCCACCGGTCTCGGTTTGCCACCAAGTATCTACTACCGGACAACGTTTGCGTCCTACATTAACATAAAACCAAACCCAAGCCTCTGGGTTTATAGGTTCTCCCACCGTTCCTAAAATTCTTAAGCTCGAAAGATTGTATTTCTTAGGCCACTGATCGCCCTCTCTCATCAACACCCTTATCGCTGTAGGAGCTGTATAGAGGATAGTTATACCATAACGGTCTACCAACTCCCACCATCTTCCTGGATTTGGATAAGTTGGAACCCCCTCGTACATAAAAACCGTAGCGCCTAAAGCTAAAGGACCATAAACTACATAAGAATGCCCGGTAATCCAACCTATATCAGCAGTACACCAGTAGATATCGTCTGGTTTAAGGTCAAATACCCACTGAGTAGTATGTGCTGCATATACCAAATATCCCCCTGTGGTATGGTAAACTCCTTTAGGTTTTCCTGTAGTTCCTGAGGTATATAAAATAAAAAGAGGATCTTCGGCATCCATTACTTCGTATTCACAATACTCAGCTACACTTAAATCTTTTTTTAAGTCGTCGTATAAGATACAACGGTTATCTTTTAGTTCTATAGGATCACCAAAACGGTTTAACACAATACAATGTTCTACGCAATCACAATCTCTTATAGCCTCTTCTGCCCTATCTAAAAGAGTTATTCGTCTTCCACCCCTATAAGTGCCATCACAAGTGATCACCACCTTAGCCTGCGCATCAAGAATACGAACTTTAAGGGCCTCTGAAGAAAAACCTCCAAACACTACACTATGGATAGCCCCTATTCTTGCACAAGCCAACATCGCTGCCACAGCCTCTGGCATAGTAGGAAGATAAATGGTTACCCTATCACCTTTTTCTACACCTAAATTCTTTAAAATCTTAGCAAACTTACATATCTCACTGTGCAGCATATGATAGGTATAAACCTTAGTGTCTCTGTCAGGTTCTCCTTGCCAAATGATAGCAGCCTTATTTTTTATAGCTGGATTGTCTAAATGTCTGTCTACACAATTAAAACAAGCATTTAGCTTACCACCTTCAAAAAACTTGATTTCTGGCTTGTAAAAATCCCAATAACAAGTCCTATCCCAGTACTTAAACCAAGTAATCAACTCTTTAGCCCTTTCAGCCCAAAACTCATCAGGGTCGTCTAAAGAATACTGGTAAATCTGTTTATATTTATAACGAGAAGAAATGTAAGCCTGGTCTTTACCTTCTTGAGGGGGATAGAAAATCCTCCCCTCTTTTAACAAAGATGTCAACTCCGCCATGTCTACCTCCTTTTTGAAAATTTTATTTTAAAATAAAATAAAATAAATATTAAAAATCTTTTGCTAAATTAAAAATCTTTTGCTATTATACGTGGGGTTTTATGATATCTCTTAAGGTTATCATACCTACTAATTTTTCTCCTGAAATAACCGGAAGCCTTACCACGTTTGCCATCGCCATAAGTTTAGCCGCATATTTTATATCATAGTAATCAGGAACGGTGATACACGGTTTGGTCATAACTTCTAGAACCCTAACTTTTTCCAAAGGGAGTCCCTTAGCTATAACTTTATAAACTATGTCTTTAACTGTGATAATCCCATAAGCATCTTCTTCGTCTACCTTATCAACTACCAACCCTCTGTAACCAGTTTTCATCATCAACTCTGCGGCTTCTTTCACCGTAGCGTTACCATCAATAGTAACTACCGGAGTAGTCATTACATCTCTCACTTTTATCTTTTCAATCTCTATCATAAGCCCCTCCTCCTTATAAAATGATTTATTAAGTTTTATATTACAAACATAACAAAATTTAAAATAGCTTTGTTAAAAATTTCACTAATCTAAACTTATAAGAGTATGCTTTACATTTTATATAACAAGATTTATGCCTGGCTTCTTATAATCAAAATTTCAAAAAAAACTAGCTTTTTATGAAAAAATAAGTGATGAAAAAAACCTCAATGAGAAAAAATACCTCAGTTATGTCTTCTAAGAAATTATCTTCAAAACCTCTTTTTTTATTTTTTCTATCTTTTCTCTTATCTTTTCTTCATCTACAGTCAAGACTTGATAATTTTTCATAATCCATTTTCCATTAACCATTAGGTGAGACACACAACCTGCTTTTGCTGTATAGACTATAAGAGCGAGAGGATTGTAGTCTGGTTGTAAAGAATGATTGTTGAGGTCTATCACAGCTAAATCTGCTTTATAACCTAGGGAAAGTTTACCTGTATCTAAAAAACCTAAGGCCTTACTTCCTCCTTCGGTAGCAGCATAAAAAACTTCTTTAGCGGTAATAACCGTCGGGTCCTCTTTGATCCCTTTTTGGATTAAACAGGCGGTCCTCATTTCAGAAAACATATCAAGGTCGTTATTACTAGCAGGCCCATCAGTACCTAAAGCCAGGTTTATACCTGCCTTTATTATCTCAGGGATAGGTGCAACCCCTGAGCCTAACTTTAAATTACTCTCTGGACAATGGATAAAACTGGACTTAGCTTTAGACATAAGTTCTATTTCTTTAGGAGTTATCTTAACCCCATGGACAGCTATAAGATTTTCATTAACCCCCCCTATTTCAGCAAGAAGCTCTATAGGATTTTTACCATAACGCTCCCTTATCAGTTTTATCTCTTCTTGATTTTCGGAAAGATGAATGTGAAGTTTAGCTCCATATCTCTCAGAAATTTTGAGACAAGACTTTATCGTATCCGGAGAACAAGTATATAAAGTGTGAGGACATACCGCTATTTTTATTAAAGGATGGTTTTGAAAATTTCTTAACAAACTTTCTGTTAATTCCAACCCTTTAACTAAAGGGCCGTAACTTGGAGAAGGAAAATCAAAAAGACCTTCTCCAAGTAACCCTTTTATCCCAGATTCTTCTGTGGCTTTTATAACTTCTTCTTCAAAAAGATACATATCACAAAAAAGAGTAATCCCCGACTTTATCATCTCTATAAGAGAAAGCAAACTTCCCCAATAAACCCATTCTTTTTTTAATTTAGCCTCTACAGGAAAAATATATTGGGTTAACCAGGTCATCAAAGAAAGATCCTCTGCTAAACCTCTTAAAATACTCATAGGAATATGAGTGTGTGCGTTAACCAATCCCGGCATCAGAATACCGTTTTCAAATACCTCTCTTTCTACGTTTGGGTATTTATTAATAAGTTGCTCTTTAGTACCTATATCTAAAATAACTCCTTTCTTTATAAAAACCCCACCTTCTTTTATAGGAGGTTCATAAGCCGAGGGCACTACCCATTTGGCTAAAATCAACTTCTCATCCATATGTTTTAACCTCTTACTAAGTTTAAAAATCTTTCTAAATTAAACTCTTTAGCTACCATCTCTTTAGCCCTCAGTGCCTTACCCTTTTCCTTTAAAATGGCTTTTCCTACTAAGGCCTGTATTTTTTCAACTGCCGAGAAGGTATCAAGAGAGGTCACCACAATTGGCACTCCCTTTGTCTTAGCTATGTTTACCACCATCTCGCTTGGATACAAACCCCCTGTCAAAAGTAAACACTTGGTAGAAGTCTCTAAAGCTAAAATCTGAATGTCTGTCCTGTTTATCCCTGTTATCACTACCTTGTTAGGTATCCTTAAAAAATACCTCATCGCATTCTCAGGGTCCATCGCACCTATCGTAATGTTCTCTACAAACTCGTCAAGCTTGTCCTCACAACACACAATACCCCCGTTAACCACCTCAAGTAGCGTCCTAACCGTTACTGCCTCAAGCAACTTGTCCTTCTTGAAAACCCCTAAAACCTCTACACCCTTACCCTCTAAGTATGGAACCACCTTCTCCTTTACATAAGGATATTCCTCAACAGGGACCTTGTTTATCACCGCACCGGCAAAGTTTTCTCCTAAAAGCTCTTTGATACCTAAAATATCATCCACCGAGGTCTCTCCATCCCAAAGCTGAACTATTAACCCCTTACCCTTTAATTCTTTTATTAAATGAAAGCTATCTATCCCAAGGCTGTAGCCTTCAAAAATGTTGTCTCCTCCAACCACAAAAAGGTAATCCTTAAGTTCAGCCTGTTTTTTTATAACCTCTCTTATCTGCTGGTCTACAGATATGTCTTCTCCTTCAAACAGTTTGTACTGAAGATCATAGGTAAACACAAACGGGCAGGACCATTCTACAGGATCCTCAAGTTCTAAGACCTTATGAATAAAAACCGCCTCTTCATCAAAGACCTTATTTCCTATTTTTATAGGAAGTTTACCTATCAACTTCATATAACCTACTTTACTTCCTTTTTCTTTCAAATTTAAAACAAGGCCTAAAGCTAAGACATTTCTACCAGTAAAGGGTCTATTTGATATCAAAAATATAGATTTCATTTCTTTACCCCCTTGTTTCTTCTTTTTTAAATTATATTATGCCTTTTAATAGTACTTTTGACAACTCTCAGGATCATAAAATACGTTGAAATTTCTTAAATCAATTTTAAAATAATATTTATAAAAAGCTATTCAGGAGTCAAAGATGGAAATAGTGATTTTAGGTCATCCAGCCTTAAGAGAAAAAGCCTTACCTATAGAAAATATAGACGGAGAGATCAAACGCCTCGTAGAACAAATGGCAGAAACTATGTATAAAGCTAAAGGTCTTGGATTAGCAGCTAATCAAGTAGGGGTATTAAAAAGGCTGTTTTTATTAGATGTTTCACAAAAAGAAGGAACCCCAAAGTTAGAAATTTATATAAACCCTGAAATTTTACACGCTGAGGGATACACTACCTATGAAGAAGGATGTCTTAGTATCCCTGGATATTATGCCAAGATAGAAAGACATGCCAAGCTTTATGTTAGGGCGTTAGATTTAGATGGTAATCCATTTGAAAGAGAACTTGAAGGGTTACATGCCATAGCCTTTCAACACGAATATGACCATCTAGAGGGGATACTTTTTATAGACAGGTTGTCTCCTTTAAAACGTAGCCTTTTTCAAAAATGGTGGAAAAAGAATCAACCTAGGAAATAACTCTAAAAGTTTCGATAAAAATGGTTTCTCCTTTTTGATTTAATCTTACGAAAGCCCCTTCAAGTTTAAGTTTCCCGGTTTTTTCTACCTCTAACTTTCTTGGAACCATGGTTAAATACATTTCTAATGCTTGGTCTATTTTCATACCTATGATACTTTCTACTGCTCCACACATCCCTACATCGGTTATATACCCAGTATTCTGAGGTAAAATCCTGGCATCTGAGGTTTGAACGTGGGTATGAGTACCAATGACTACAGAGACTATTCCGTCTAAAAAATAACCCAAGGCTATTTTTTCTGAGGTGGCTTCAGCATGAAAATCAACCAAGATAAACGGCGTTTCTTTTTTTAATTCTAAAGCTAATTTTTTACCTACCAAAAATGGATTAAGTAAAGGACGCATAAATATGCGTCCTTCAAGGTTAATTACTCCTAATTTTAATTCTTTTTTAGTATATACAGTCCATCCCTTCCCTGGAGCTCCTTCCCCGTAGTTAGCAGGTCTTATTACTCTTTCAGACTTATTAAGATAAGGGTAAAATTCTTTTTTCCAAACATGATTGCCTGAGGTTAAAACATCTATACCATAAGAAAAAAGTTCTTCAGCTACTTTTTCGGTAAGACCATATCCACCCGCAGCATTTTCTCCGTTAGCTACCACAAAATCAGGTTGATATTTTTTAACCAACTCTGGCAGAAGATCTTTAACCGCTTTTCTTCCGGCACTACCTACGATATCTCCTAAAAACAAAATTTTTATTTCTTTAACCTCTTCCATAAATTCATCCTGTTAATTTTTATTTTGCGTATTCTATTACTCTGGTTTCTCTTATCACTGTTACTCTAATAATCCCTGGATAGGTTACTTCTTTTTCGATTTTTTGTGCAATTTCTCGAGCTAATACATAAGCTTGTTCGTCTGTAATCTTTTTATCATCTACTATAACCCTAATTTCTCTTCCTGCCTGAATAGCAAAAGCTTTTTCTACTCCTTCAAAAGAGTAAGCAATAGATTCTAACTCTTTTATTCTTTTAATATAAGCCTCAAGAAGCTCTCTTCTTGCACCAGGCCTTGCCCCTGAAATAGCATCAGCTATCTGCAAAATGATCCCTAAAAGACTATTTATAGGGACATCTTCATGATGAGAAGCAATAGCATTTACGATTTCCTCATCTTCTCCATATTTTCTCGCAATTTCAGCCCCTATTAAAGCATGAGGACCTTCTAACTCATAAGATGCCGCCTTACCTATGTCATGCAGTAAAGCAGCTCTTTTAGCTTTTTTTACATCTATACCCAGTTCTCCTGCTAAAGCTCCACAAATAATAGCTGTTTCTATAGAATGTTGAAGCACGTTTTGACTATAGCTTGTCCTATATTTAAGCTTTCCAAGCATTTTTACTAATTCTGGATGAAGACCATAAATCCCCAATTCAAAACACGCCTTTTCTCCTACCTCCACTAGATGTTGCTCCATTTCTTCTTCTACCTGTCTAACCACTTCTTCTATTCTTGTAGGATGAATCCTTCCGTCTGCTATAAGCCTTTCTAAGGCTATACGAGCTATTTCTCTTCTAAGGGGGTCTACACAAGAAAGAACTACCACCTCAGGGGTATCATCTATCAAAAGGTCAACTCCTGTTAAGGTTTCAAAGGTTCTTATGTTTCTTCCTTCTCTTCCTATAATTCTACCTTTCATCTCTTCGTTCGGAAGTTGAACCGTAGAAACAGTTTTTTCGGTTACAAAAGGTATGGCTGCTTTAGCCACTGAATAAGAAAGAAGTTCTTGGGTTTTTCTTTTAACCTCTTCTTTTATTTCATTTTCTATCTTCATTATTAGTTTTGCCTTTTCTTCTATCAATTCTTCCTCAACTCTTTTAAGAAGTATTTCTTTAGCCTCTTTTTCAGAAAGTCCGGCTATTTTTTCAAGTTCTTCCCTTGCCTGATGATATAATCTTTCTATTTCATGTTTTTGTTCTTCTAAAGATTTTTTAAATTCTTCTATCTCTCTTAGTTTTTTTTCTAAACCTTCTTCTCTTTTTAATAACTGTTCTTCTCTCTTAAAAAGATCGCTTTCTTTTTTAGAAAGGTATTCTTCTTTACTGGTAATTCTTTCTTCTTTTAAGATTACTTCTTGAAGTCTTTTATTAAACTCTTCTTCTAATTTTTGTTTATGAGACAAAATCTGTTCTTTAACTTTGAGTTCCGCCTGTTGAAGCCTAAAATTAGCCTCTCTTTCTGCCTTCTCTAAAACTTCTTTAGCTTTTTTTTCTGCCTCTTTGATGATTTCTTCAGCAGTTTTTTGAACCAAAAGGTTCTTTTTCTTCTGGAAGTATAAATAGACCCATAATATGGCTATTCCCAATAAACTACCTAAAATCAAGCCTAAAACAAGACCCATAAGACTCCTCCCTTATATATGATTTTTAAGGAGGAAGGAGAAAAGAAAAATTTAAAAAGATTTAAGGAAACCCCAGGGTGCCGTGGGAGCTCCCTGCTCCAAGCTCTTATTCTAAAAACTTTAGGGGTGGGGTCTGGCTAGTCTTGGATGCTCTTAACGAGCAAAAGACCCCAGATCCACCAAACCCCAACACTCTTTTAATGTTAGCTTGGCAGGGCTCTACTCTCTTCACGAACACCCCAGGGATGGTTTTTCTTGTTCTAAAAACTCTCCCAGTTTTAAAATTTGTCCCCTAAGGTATTCTTCTAACTCTTCTTTTTCTCTTTTAAGCTTTACATAATCATGTGCTACCTGTAAAAGTAGCCAAACCGCCAGCTTAAAAGTAGGAACTTTTTTAATCTTCTCTACCTCTTTCTTTTTTTCCTCTAAATAACCAAGCACCTCTGTTATTTCTTCTTCCGAGATAGTAGCTCGGAAGATAAATCTTTGTCCTAAAAACTCAAAAACTACTTCTTTTGAATTTAACATAGGCTTTTACATCTATCTTTAAAATCTATATTTGGGAGAGTTTCTCTATCAAACTACCAATTTTTTCTTTTAAAACCTTTCTTTCCTCCTCCCTCCTTTCTATTTCCTCTATAAGTCTTGCATTTTCCTCCTCTTTGGTTTTTAGTTTATTTATAAGCTCCTCTTTTTCATTCCTAAGTTGGATTACCAAAGCAATAAGTGCATCTATTTTTTCTTCTAAATTAGCAATTTCCTGAAAAGCCATTTATTCTGACCTCCCTCTTCATTTAAATTTTTACTCTGTCTTATTTAAAAATAAAATATATTTTCAGGTTTTGTCAAGGGAAAGAACCTTCTTACTCTATAGAATTGACAAAATTTTTAAGTTTGATAGAATTGAAAAATAAAAAATTTGAAAAAATGTCAAAAAAAAATCAAACCTTCCCTTCAAAAGAACTTTTAGAAAACTCCTTTTTGGCTGATCTTCACATCCATTCCAAATATAGCAAAGCTTGTAGTCAAAAAATGGAAATCCCCCAAATAGCTCAAATAGGCCATAAAAAAGGGCTTTCGTTGATAGGTACAGGGGATTTTACTCATCCTGCTTGGTTTAAAGAACTTAAAAATTGGCTTGAGTTTGACCCATCTTCAGGCCTTTTAATTTTTAAAAACCTACCTGAAGGCCCTAAATTTATCCTTACTTCTGAGGTTTCCTTGATTTTCTCTCAAGGAGAGAAAACCAACCGAAGGGTTCATCTTATCCTTATAGCTCCTAATTTTGAGGTAGCTGAAGAAATAAATCTTTATCTTTCTAAACTTGGATCTCTAACGGTAGATGGAAGACCTACCTTCGGAATTTCTTGTAAAAAACTGGTGTTAGACCTGATGACAATCTCAAAGGAAATAATGGTTATCCCTGCTCATGCTTGGACCCCATGGTATTCTGTATTTGGGGCTTTTTCAGGTTTTGATAGCCTTGAAGAAGCCTTTGAAGAAGCTACCCCTTATATTTATGCAATAGAAACTGGACTTTCTTCAGACCCAGAAATGAACTGGCGAATTTCTAAGCTCGACTCAATTACTCTTATTTCTTGCTCTGATGCCCATTCTCCTGCTAAATTAGGAAGAGAAGCTACCGCCTTTTTTTACCCTCTCACTTATGAAAACATCTATTTTTCGATAAAAACAGGAAAGATAGCATTTACCATAGAATTTTATCCTGAAGAAGGAAAATACCACTTTGACGGCCACAGAAATTGTAAAGTCAGCCTTTCTCCAAAAGAAGCAAGAGCTTTAGGCCTCAAATGTCCTAAATGTGGCGAAAAAATTACGATAGGGGTTCTCCATCGGATAGAAGACCTGGCTGACAGAGAAGAGGGCTATATCCCTCCTAACAAACCTCTTTCAGTACATCTGGTACCTTTAATTGAGATACTAAGTGAAGTTTTTAATCTTTCTCCTACTTCTAAAACTTTAGGCAAACTTTACGAACAATATACCTTGCTTGCGGGAAGTGAATTCAACCTCCTTTTAAAATTGTCAAAAGATGAATTAGTTTCTCTTTTACCTGAAAAATTAGCAGAAGCCATCCTCAAGGTACGAAAAGGTGAGGTATTTGTTAAACCAGGGTATGATGGAGAATATGGAGTGGTAAAGGTCTTTTCTAATTTTGAACCAGAAGAACCTTGCCTCAAACAACAATCTCTTTTTTCTTTTTGAAAGTTTTACCTCTAAAACTTGCAATTTTTACAAATTTTTTACTTTTTACAAAATCAAAATTTAATTACCTTTTATTTTCTTATGAATTTTTATTAAAAATCAAACCACTTATCTTTAGATTCTTTTAAGTATTTTAGGCATATTTTTTGTTTTAGAAGATTTAAAAAATAACTGCAGGAGGTAGAAGCTTATGAATAAAAAGTTGAAATTTTTTGTCTTAGGATTTTTAATACTTCTTTTATTAAGCCCTTTAGGATTAAAGGCAGAAAACCTTAAGCTGGGTGTCTCTTTTTCCGAGGACAAGATAACCCATTTTTATTTAGCAATAAGTAACTATTTTCAAGTCCCTAAGGAAAAAATTGTTATTCTAAAAAAAAGTTCTCTCATTAAGGAAGAAGAACTTCCCTTAGTTTTATATTTAAGCCAAAAAAAGAAAGTAAGCCCAGAGTTTATCATAGAGCTACGTAATCGAGGCTATAGTTGGTATGAAATTTTTATTTATTTAGGTCTTAAACCAGAAAAGGAGTTTGAAAAATGGGTTGTAATCTATCAGCCTGCTTATGGTCCCCCTTATGGAAAGGCTTGGGGATACCATAAAAAACATCCCACCCGTAAAATAGTTTTTACTGATCATGACTTGATAATATTATCTAACGTCCATTTTATGTCAAACTATTATCAAATAAACCCTATAGAAATAAAACAAAAGTTTGATACACATCGAGATATCCTAATACTACATGAACATTTATTTAGAAAAAAACATCGAATAAAAAGTAGATAACAAAATTAATCCCCCGGAAGATAGTTTTCCGGGGGTAAATTTTTAAATTTTTAAATTAACACCCTTCTACTTTTTTCTTAGCACCAGCGGGTTTATTAGCCTTTTCGTCTTTCTTAGCTTCTTTCTTTTTAGCCTTCTTTTCTACCTTTTTTTCGGTAGCGGTAGCATTAGCCTTAGCACCATCCTGTTTAGCAGCCTGTTCAGCTGCAAAAACAGGAGAGGCTAAAAGGGCTAAAGCAGCCATCAAACCTAATACTTTTTTAAACATACCTCATCCCTCCTATAAAATTACTTCTTTTCAGCAGGTTTTTCAGCAGGTTTCTCGGCTGGTTTCTCAGCGGGCTGAGCGGGCTGAGCTGGCTGACCAGCGGGCTGAGCTGGCTGAGCTGCAGGCTGAGCTGGAGCCTCTGTCTTAGGTGCTTCAGGCTTTGGTGCCTCTTCCTTCTTCTGCTGACATCCTGCTAATCCAATCACACCAGCTAAAGCCAAACTTAACATGAAAGATACTACCTTCCTCATCTCTCTTACCTCCTTTTTTAATTTTTTAACCCAACAAAAAAGGGAGGGTTTTTAGTTAACCCTCCCTTTAATTACCTATACAAAAAAATACTATTCATTTTACTTCTTTTCAGCAGGTTTCTCAGCTGGTTTCTCAGCTGGCTTCTCAGCTGGTTTTTCAGCTGGCTGAGCTGCTGGCTGAGCTGGCTGAGCTGCAGGCTGAGCTGGAGCCTCTGTCTTAGGTGCTTCAGGCTTTGGTGCCTCTTCCTTCTTCTGCTGACATCCTGCTAATCCAATCACACCAACTAAAGCTAAACTTAACATGAAAGATACTACCTTCCTCATCTCTCTTACCTCCTTCCTTTAATTTTTGATTTGTATAAAGTATTCAACTTTTATTTTTTTTGTCAAGGGGTTTTTTATCTAAATCCTAAAATTCTTTTTTAAAAACTAAACTCTTGTATAAACCTATTTTCATGTATTTTAATAATCTGTCCTGTTTTATATCAAGAAAGCCTAAAAGTTGAGAAGGAACTTTATATTTAAAAACATCTACTCCCCCGCCTATCCCTAACATATTGATTAACATGTTTGAAAGAGCAACTATAGCTGCCACATCACTTTGCAACATAAGGTCAGGGTCATGATGCGCTCTTATGGCAAAACAGATGTTTTCAGGGAATCCCCATCTTTTTAAAAGAGTAGCTCCAACCAAACCATGGTCTACCCCAAGTACTAACCACTCTACTTGAATAAAATCTTGTTTTGGATTTTCTTCAAAGGTTTCAATAAACTTATTTAACTCCAACTTAGTATAAAGATCTAATACAATTTTTCCTATATCATGTAATACTGAAGCTACATAAACTGCGTCTATTTTATTTATTGAAAAGCCTGCGTCTAAAGCTATTTCCTCAGCAATAAAGCCACAACCTAAAGAATGCAACCAAATATCTTCAGAACTTAATCCATAACCTATTAGATTTTTCTCAAAATAGTTTTTAGCTACAGAAGCGACAATAATAAACTTAATCTGGTTAACCCCAAGCAGCATCAAGGCTTTAAACAAGGAGTCTACTTTTTGGGGTAGTCCAAAAGCAGGAGAGTTAACTATCCTCAAAAAATTGGCTACGATACCAGGATCACTTTTGATAACTCTCTCTACCTCTCTTAAGTCTACATCTTCTTTTCGTAAAATCTCTAAGGCCTGCATAGCTACTTTAGGAAAAGTTGGAATTTTATCAACCTTATCAAAAATTTTTTCCAAAACTTGTTCTATCATAGTTTTTCTTCTTTTCCGTCAATTTTTATTTTGACAACCTTTTCTTCTAAATCTACCTCAACTTTTACACCACTGTTAAGCCCTACCCTAAATATTACCTGATCTTCTGGTATCATATATCTTTTAAACATCATCTTTACTATTTTTAGGTTTACCTCTGTAAGGTTTAAAAAATCGGGGTTGTTCTGGTATACACCACCTCCAGCAACCACAATTTTAGCGTTACCCCAGCTTATCCCAGAACGTTCTATTTCTTCTAAAAATAAAGGAATAAGAGATTCTCCAGAAAAAATTGTGACCCCTTCTTCTATTTCTAAATCTAAATCCTTATAAGGCAACACAAAACAACATAAACCACCTTGTGTTTTGGTTTTATCCACCACTCCTATAGCCAAACCACTTCCAAGAAAACCTGTGGTTAAAACCACTGGTTTATCTTTTAAAATTTGATATTGACCCATATCTACTTTCACTTTCATACTCAGTCCTTGTTTAAGTGAGGTCCATGATCCGATATTTTTTGGTAGGAGCGCTAACTACCTCTAAGCTGTCTATTTCTTGTAAAGCCTTTAATACGTTTCTTTCTTTAGCTTCGTGAGTAAGCATCACTATAGGAACCGCCTGTTTTTTCTTTTGTCTTCCAATTTGAACAACCGAAGAAATACTTATGTTATACTTACCTAAAACACCAGAAATTTTAGATAATACCCCTGGTTTATCTACCGCAGAAAAACGAAAATAATACTTAAACTCTACGTCTTCCATAGGCTTTATTTTATATCTTTTTTTATCAAAGGTCAAGGGATACTTTATAAAAGGCTTCTTTTTAAAAAAAGAAAACTCTATGGCTGTGATAAGATCACTTACTACGGCACTAGCAGTAGGTTCTTTACCTGCCCCCAATCCATAAAGTAGAACGTCTCCTACAAAATCTCCTGTAACATAAAAAGCGTTGTAATTTAAACGAATAGAGGCTAATACGTGATTTTCAGGAATAAGGGTAGGATGAACCCTTACTTCTATGTGATTTTTATGTTTGATAGCAAAAGCTAAAAGTTTGATAACATAACCAAAATTTTTGGCAAAATTTAAGTCTATAAGGTCTATGTTTTCTATTCCTTCTACATAAACCTGAGATGCTTTAATAAAACTACCAAAAGCAAGAGAAGCTAAAATAGCTATCTTGTGGGCTGCATCCATACCGTTTATGTCTAAAGTGGGATCAGCCTCTGCGTAACCTTTTTTTTGAGCCTCTCTTAAAGCTTCTTTAAAATCTGTCTTTTCTTCCAACATTTTAGTAAGGATATAATTGGTCGTTCCGTTTACTATTCCCACTATCGATCTTATCTGATTCCCTATAAGTGCTTCTCTAAGAGTTTTTATGATGGGAATACCTCCACCTACCGAGGCCTCAAAACCTAGAAACCTTTGTCTCTTTAAAGCCTCTCCCCAAATTTCGTCTCCGTATTCAGCAAGTATAGCCTTGTTTGCTGTCACTACCTCTTTTCCCTTTTGTAAAGCCTTTAGCACATACTCTTTAGCCGGTGTAATTCCTCCCATCAACTCACACACGATAGATATCTCTGGATCCTCTAATATGTCTTCAAAAGAGGTGGTAAAAATCTCTGGGCTAACCGAAATACTTCTTATCTTCTTTGGGTCCCTTACTAAAATCCGTTTAATCACAGGTACTAATCCTATTCTTTCTTTGATAACCTCGCGATTTTTTTCCAACAACTCATAAACCCCTGTCCCTACCGTTCCAAAACCTAAAAGCCCTATCTTTACCTCCTTCATAAAACCCCCTTTCTTAATCTATCTTAAAGATAGGTCACATACCGAACACCCTAATCCTTCAACCTGGTCTTCCCCTAAATATATCACCTGTTCCTTTTTACAGCCATAACGATAAACGGTAACTCCTTTAAGACCTAACTCATAAGCCTTTAAATAAATAGCCTTTATTTCTTCAACGGTAGTCTCTGGAGATAAATTTATGGTTTTAGAAACGGCATTATGGGTATGCCTTTGGAAAACGGCTTGAACCAAAAGATGATTTTCAGGAGATATTTCATAAGTAGTTACAAAAAGTTTTTTAATTTTTTCTGAAATTTTTACATGTTTTAAGGTGCCTACTTTTTTTACCTGAAATAAAATCTCTTCTACCTCATCGTCTTTATAACCTTCTTTATACAAAAACTCTAAAAACAACGGGTGAAATCCTTTTAAAAGTTTATTCTCTAAAGTCTTTCTTTCGTAATAAATTCCAAAAAGAGGTTCTATCCCTGAAGACACACCAGCTATTAAAGAAATGCTACCTGTAGGAGCGATGGTAGTGGTGGTAGCATTCCTTATAGGTAGATTAAGACTATCCCAGAAGCTACCGTAAAAAGCAGGGAAACACCCCCTTTCTTTAGCTAAATGATGAGAGGCCTTTACAGACTCTTTTTCGATAAATCCCATAACCTTTTCTGCTACCTCTATTGCTCTTTTTTCTCCATAAGAAACCTCTAACTTGATAAGCATATCGGCAAAACCCATCACTCCTAATCCTATCTTCCTGGTAAGCCTTGTAATTTTAGCAATCTGCGGGAGAGGGAACCTGTTAACCTCTATTACGTCGTCTAAAAACCTTACTGCTAACCATATAACCTCTTTTAGTCTTTCCCAATCGATTTTTTTATCTTTAACAAAATTTGCCAAGTTTATAGATCCTAAATTACAAGACTCAAAAGGTAATAAAGGTTGTTCTCCACACGGGTTAGTAGCTTCGATTTCTCCTAAATGTGGGGTTGGGTTATACCGGTTTATGGTATCAAGAAACAAAACTCCAGGATCTCCAGATGCCCAGGCACAATAGGCTATCTTTTCAAAAAGTTCTCGGGCCTTTATATACCTTTCAACTTTCTTATTTCTTGGGTTAACCAGAGGAAAAACGTCTCCCTTTTTTACAGCCTCCATAAAAGAATCAGTTATCCCTACCGAAAGATTAAAATTTTTTAAAGCTTCAGGGTCTTTGCACTTTATTTCTATAAACTCTTCTATGTCAGGGTGGTCTACCCTGAGAATTCCCATGTTAGCGCCTCTTCTTTTCCCCCCCTGCTTGATAGCCTCAGTAGCGGCATCAAACACTTTAATAAAAGAAATAGGTCCACTGGCTATCCCTTGAGTGGTTGCTACTATATCTCCTTTAGGCCTGATTTTTGAAAAAGAAAAACCTGTTCCTCCACCAGATTTATGGATAAGAGCAGCGTGTTTTAGGGTTTCAAAAATAGATTCTAAAGAATCTTCAACAGGAAGGACAAAACAGGCAGAAAGCTGCCCCAAAGGAGTTCCTGCATTCATAAGGGTGGGAGAGTTAGGTAAAAAATCTAAATTAGCCATAAGCTGATAAAATTTTTCCTGATAAAAATCTACTTGAGAGTTACCACCAAAATTAAGCTCTCCTTCTGCCACGGCTTTGGCTACTCTTTGAAAAAGCTCTTCGGGAGTCTCTACTACTTCTCCCTCTTTTTTTAAAAGGTATCTTTCTCTTAGAATCAGCCGAGCTGTTTCAGTTAGATTAACAGGGGTTTTTGTCATAAAACCCAAAATTTTTAATGGTTTAGGTCTACCAGAACCAAAGTTTGATATTTAGGGTCAGGTGGATTTTGCAGGTCGATGTTTTGAAACTCTAAAGATAGTTTGTTCAGAACAAAGTTAAGAAAAGAGTCTAAAAGTTCCTTTTCGTAATACCAATGATTTTTTACATAATTTTCAAAACTTGCAAACAACATCTCTTTTATTTCTGGTTTAAGTTCACAACGATTTTCTTTTTCATAAAAAAGTTCGTTTATAACCTTTTGCCAAGAACTTTTAGGTAAAGCTTTAAATACAAATTCACCTTTATATTTCCAGTAAAAAAGAGAGGTGATGATAAGGCTACTCCAGGTTAAAAAGTTTACATCATAGTTTCTGCCTGGGAGGTTTACCTCTCTAATCCAGGCAAGGGTTGAACCAAACATTCTCTCTATCACAGGAGCCATATATCCGATCTCTTCGATATATCTACGGACGGTATTAACCTCGCTAATTCTTTTGAAAAAGGTATATTCTTCTAAAGTACCTATTTTTTCCGGACAAAAACATTTAATTTGATTGAGATTTTTCACCCAAACCCCTTCTAAGTATCCTTTATATGGTTGGTCAAGATATCTCAAAACCGAGAGGTCAAAATCTTTGCTTTTAACTATAGACAAAGCAAACCTTCTAAGATTTTTAAGTAAGGTTTGGGCTATTCTAAAAAGATCTTCGAGAAAATGTTCTTCTACCAATCGTTTAGCCACCTCCAAATTCCCCTGAGAAAGATATTCTATTCCTAAGTTTAAACTACCCCAGACTTTATCAAGACTTTTTTTAACCTGTTCTATCTCGTCTATCACTACATTATCAACGATAATTACCTTATTAGACAACCAGGCAAGCTCTTTTTTAATCCTATCTATCTGATAGGAATCTTCGATTGTTTCTAAAACTTTAAAAATCATTAAAGGTTCATCTCCGGTATAAACCATGATGTTAACCGGAGAAAACTCCTCTTTCCCTTCAGAAGGAGGAAGATAAACAGGTTCAATTTTCTTTAAACTTTTAGGATGCAACGGAGTATAAACATCTAAAGCCTCAAAATATTCAGGAATTCCTTCGTCAGCTAACCTTCCATTCCTCCATCTATAAGCTCTTTCTTCTACCTCTATCGGTATCTCCCAGATTACAGACTCAAGCAAAGCAAAATAAGTTTCTGGCATTTCTTCTCTTAAAAGTTCTATCATCCTTCTAAAGTAAAACTCTAAAGCTTCGTTTTTAAACTCTATAAAATAAAAATCATCTAACGTAAAATACGGCAAAAAATCCATAGCTTCTATCAGTTCCATATCATCTGGTTTTTTATATACCTTGATAAACTTTTGGAAAATGGCTATTAAAAAATCAAAATCTGCTACCCTCAACCATTCTACAACCTTACCTTCTCCTGCCTGAAAAAGCAATACAATCCAAGAAGCTACCCTTTCTGGTTTGATCCGATCTTTATACCAGCAATCTATGTCGAACATAAACTGAATCTGAGTCCCTTTAGCATAGGAAAGGAGTTCTACCGCTAAGTCAAGAGAAGAAGCTTTTATGGTTAGGAATAACTCTTGATAAGGTAGATTTTTTACCAAACCCTCTGGATAAGGAGAGTTTAGTATAAGTTTAGCTTTAGCTTCCCAAGGGACACTGAGCACTAATTCATATGCTTTATAAAAATCTAAAGCTTGAAGCTTTTTCTCTAATTCTTGGTCTGGACTTTTTAAGATCTCCTCTAACGTGAGACCTTCATAGGTCCTGTTGAAAAGCATCTTCATAATGAAAAACCTCCTTTTCTTTAACTACTACCACATCAAACCTTATATTTTTTATTTTACTTAAACTTTGAGAATTTTTAAACCAAAATTCTTCAGCTACCGCAAGAATTTTTTTCTTTTTTCTTAAATCAACCTTGTCTTCTGCAATAAGTCCTAAGTTTTGAAAATCTGCCTTCACCTCTACAAAAACCAATAAATCTTTTTTAACCGCAATCAAATCTATCTCTCCTTGCTTAGTACGAAAATTCTTACCTATAATCTTAAATCCCTTGGACCTAAGATATTTTTCTGCTAAACTTTCGGCTAAATTTCCTTTTTCTTTTGAGGAAAAAAGGCCGATTAATTTTTTAATCATAAAAAACACTGATAATAAGTTCTATGAACCTCGCAAGGACCATAAATTTTAATCTTACTGAAATGAAGCTTAGTCCCATAACCTTTGTGCTTTTCAAAACCATATTGGGGATAAACCTTGGCAAGCTCTTTCATATAGTTATCCCTTGCCACCTTAGCCAGTATCGAGGCTGCAGCTATACAAACACATAGATTATCACCATCTACTACCGCTTTCTGAACTCCTCGATATTCAGGAATCAACAAAGGTCCGTCTACTAAAACCACCTGAGGTTGAGGATTGAGCCTTTTTAAAGCTTCAAACATAGCCTTAAAGGTAGCTTTGAGGATTCCTTGAGCGTTTATCTCGTCAACGTCTACCTTAGTGATAGCATAGGTTAAAGCATGGGAACAGATGTAGTTAAACAGCTCTTCTCTTTTTTTTGGGGTTAATTTTTTAGAATCTTTTATTTCCTTAGGGTCAAAACCTTCTGGAAGGATCACTGCTGAAGCAAAAACCGGACCTGCAATAGCCCCTCTTCCAGCCTCATCTACCCCAGCTATAAGAGTATATCCACATTCTTTTAGATGACGTTCTAAATCTGAAAAACGAGTTATTAAAGATTTATAAGAAAAGAAAAAACAACCCTTTTTCTTCAACTTTAATTTCTAATACAGGAAGGGGCTTAGCCCCTTCCTGTATTATTCCATAACTTTGTTATCAAACCTTTCTTTGATACGAGCAGCCTTACCAAAACGTTCTCTAAGATAGTAGAGTCTTGCCCTTCTTACCTTACCTCTCCTAACAATTTCTATTTTTTCTATCCTTGGAGAATGTAAAGGGAAAGTTCTTTCCACACCTACCCCAAAGGAAACCTTTCTTACCGTAAAAGTGGCGTTAATTCCAGAGCCCCTTCTCCTAATCACTATCCCTTCAAAAACTTGAATTCTTTCTTTTTCCTCTCCTTCTTTTAACCTAAAATGAACCCTCACTGTATCCCCAGGATTAAACTTAGGAAGATCTTCTTTTAAATAACGTTTTTCTACCTCTCTTACCAAGGGATGCATAAAATAACCTCCTTCTTATTTACCATACCTTTTAGATTTTTAAACATAAAATGGGGAGGCCGACGGGACTCGAACCCGCAACACCCGGGGCCACAGCCCGGTGCTCTACCATTGAGCTACGGCCTCCACCTTAAAGTTAAAGTAATATTATAGTATACCCTATAGAAAATTCAATAGCCTAACCAAAACTTTACCTTAAAATCCAACAAAGTTTTGATGTAAACTATCAGAACTTGTAGTATAATCAAAAATCATAAAAACATAACAAGTATTTAAATACATCAAAACCATGACCAACAGAATAAATCCTAACCTTCTTACCTTGTTAAGGGTGGTATGTTTACCTGTTCCTTGCCTACTTCTTTTTATAAACTCATCGATCGCTAAATTAATGGCCATAAGTTTGTTGTTATTTCTTTCTCTAACCGATTATTTTGACGGCCTCTTAGCCAGAAAATATAACCAAACCTCAAAACTTGGTGCCCTTCTTGACCCGATAGCCGATAAAATCTTTGTAACTACCATCTATCTTATCATGGTAAAACTAGACTATTTCCCTTTTTTACCTGTCTTTTTTCTTCTGCTGAGAGAAATTCTAATCTCTTTTTTAAGAAGTATACTTCCTCAAACCATGAAAGTTAATCTGATAGCTAAATTTAAAACTTTCTTCCAGATGTCCTTAGCTGTAGGGGTAATATTTGCTAAAACCCTCTATCCTGCCCTAAACCCTACCTTAGTAGAAATACTTGTTTGGATAGCAGTACTTCTTTCTTACCTTAGTGGTTTAAAATATATTTTACGTACTATTAATAAGTTAAATTATATTTTTCAAAAACAATTTCAAAATAAACTGCTCTATGAGGTTTTTTGTCCTTTGTTGTTATTGTTATTTTTTCCGTTTACAGAAAACTTTTTCTGGGTGGTACCCTTTCTTATAGGGATGTTATTTTTAAAAGGTGTTAACAAATTAGAGACAGAAAAAAAAGAAAAACGATTTACTTTTTTAGGATTTTCCTTGTTATCTTTAGCGGGAATACTTGAAGTTATCTTTTGGGGAAAGATACAATTTTCAATACTTTTCTTGTTGTTTTATCTAATCTTAAAAGAAGGGATTAAAAGTTTTAACATTATAAAAGAAGCTTTTAAATTCTAATTTTCTGGTTCTTCTTGTTCTTCTTTTTTACCTGGAAATGGGATAACCTTTTCTTCAGGTTCTTTTTTTTCTGGTTTTTTGGGGATTTCTTTTTTTTGGCTGAAAGAAAATGAAGGTTCGGTAAACTTAATAGGAACTGCTTGTTGATAAAGGCTTAAAAGAGTCTTAGGTATCTCAAGGGTATACCAAACTATATGAATCCTCTGTAAAGTAATCGTAGGTATCCCAATTAAATAAGGATAAAGTCCTGTTTTATCAAAGTTAACCAAAGCAGGCCATTCTACCTCAAAAAACTCCTTTTTTTCTAACACAAACTGGATGCTTTCAAAAAGAGGATTATAACAAACGATACCTAAAAAAAGGCCTGTCTGCAGCTGAAAAAGTACAGGTTGTTTACCTACAGGTTGTTCTCTCATATAAATATTTTATTCTCCTTTATGGTTTTTGCAACTTTGATTTTTAGTACAGTGTATGCCTTAATAAACTTTAGGTTGTAAAAATTACTTTTTATGTTTAATTTAAAAGTGAAGATTTAGAAAAATTGGGTCAAGTGTAAAAGAAGGGGGGTTAATGGAAAAAGCTGAAATTTTGGCTCAACTTCAACAAAATCCAGAAACTATAGATCGTTTAGTTTATCAAGCGGTGTTTGAAAAAAGAGGTCTTTTAAATGTATTACATGAAACACTAAATGATTTAGGGTTTCGTGGTTATAGCATTTATCCCTTATATAGGGAATTTTCGAAAAAATTTCTTGGGTTTACCGTTCCTGCGATAAACATTCGAGGGATGACTTATGATATCGCAAGGAGTATCTTTAGAACAGCCAAAAGACTTAAAGCCGGAGCTTTTATCTTTGAGATAGCTAAGTCTGAAATAGGGTATACCAAACAACCTCCGTTAGAGTATGCTACCGTAATTTTAGCCGCTGCTTTTAGAGAAAACTATCGTCTGCCGATCTTTATCCAGGGAGACCATTTTCAACTTAACAGAAAATCCTTCTTTGCAAACCCTGAAAGAGAAAAAGAAAATCTTAAAAACCTGATAAAAGAGGCTATATCAGCCCAGTTCTATAACATAGACATAGATGCTTCAACGTTGGTAGACTTAGAAAAAGAGGATGTGTTTGAACAACAGAGATACAACTATGAAGTAACCGCAGAGTTTTGTGACTTTGTAAGAGAAAACGAACCTAACGGGATTAAAGTAACCTTGGGAGGAGAAATCGGAGAGATAGGAAGTAAAAACAGCACCCCAGAAGAACTAAGAGCCTTTATGAAAGGGTTAAATCAGAGTTTAAAAAAGGGAGAGGGAATCTCTAAGATTAGTGTCCAGACAGGCACCACCCATGGTGGGGTGGTATTACCTGATGGGAAAATAGCTGAAATCAAACTTGATTTCAATACGTTAAGAGAGCTTTCTAAGATAGCCAGAGAAGAGTTTGGGCTTGCAGGAGCCGTCCAGCATGGAGCCTCTACCTTACCTGAAGAATACTTTAGTCTTTTCCCAGAAAACGAATGTGTAGAAGTTCACTTAGCAACCGGCTTCCAAAACCTGCTTTACGATCATCCAGCCCTTCCCTCTGAGTTTAGACAAACAATCTATCAGTATCTTAAAGACAACTTCAAACAGGAATGGAAAGAAGGAATGTCAGAGGCACAGTTTATCTATAAAATCAGAAAAAAAGGGTTTGGTGCCTTTAAAAAAGAGTGGTGGGACCTTGATTTAGGAGTAAAAAAAGCCATCTTAGAAGATATGGAAAAGCTTTTAGAGAAAATCTTTTTACGGTTAAACCTTAAAGATACTGAAAACCTGATAAAAGATTTGTTTAACCTTTAAGTTTTATAAAATTACCTGGTAAAACCTGGACTATTCCTTTAAACTCAAGTTCTGTGATGGCTGACAAAACCTCAGATGCAGGAAGGTCGGTTTGCAAAAGAAGGTCCTCTAAGTGGATAGGATAAGATGAAAGAAAAGATAACACCTCTTTTTCCTCTTTGGTTAGTTTTTCTTGAGTTGCCTCAGCTTGACCAAAATCAAACAGGTTAGGAATTTTATCCTTTTCTTGTACTCCCAAAAATTCTAACAATTCTTCTGGAGAAAAAACTGGTTGAGCCCCTGATTTTATGAGAAAATGGGTACCTTCACTTTGAGGAGAAAAGATACTCCCTGGAACAGCAAACACTTCTTTGCCCTGATTTAAAGCCCATTTAGCGGTGATAAGGGTTCCGCTCCTCTTCCCGGCTTCTACAACCAAAATAGCCTCTGAAAAACCACTTATCAGTCGGTTTCTTGTGGGAAAATTTTCTTTTCTTGGAGAGGTGCCAAAAGGAAACTCTGAGACTACAGCTCCATATCCATCAGAAATTTTATCGAATAAAGGTTTATTTTCAGGAGGGTACACCACATCTAAACCTGAGCCTAATATTGCTATCGTTTTACCCTCAACCTCTAAACACACCTTATGTGCTATCGTATCGATCCCCCGTGCAAGACCAGATACCACGACTACACCTGCCTCTGCAAGCCTTTTAGAAAACTTATAGGCTACCTCTTTTCCATAGTTAGTAGGCCTCCTTGATCCGATTACCCCAACCGAAGGACTTATTTTCTCAAGATTACCCTTTACATAAAGAAAAATAGGAGCATAAGGGATAAGTTTAATTTTTTCTGGGAACTCTTTGTCCTCTCTAAAAAGAATCTTTATTCCTAATTTTTCTGCCTTTTCAAACTCTTTAAGACCTAAAATCTCTATTTCTTTAACTTTGTATTTTTTATAAGATAAAATTTCCTCTAAAGGGATGTTTTCCTCAAAAAATTTTACGGTTTTTAAGACGTTTTTTTCTTTAAGATAAAAACCAAGCCAAAGGATCTTTTTATCCATCCATAAACCTTAAGGTCAAGTTTTGCCTGGAAAGCTTAAAATCTATAAAAGAGGAAAAACTTTCTAAAAACGCTTTAAGGCGTTCTAAAATTTCGAGTTCTAAAGGTTTATCCCAGTTAAACTCAACTGATTTCCCTTTGATGGTAATCACAAGTTTACCTTGTTTTAAGTTCAAAAATAAAAGCTCACCAATCCCACAAAACAAACCTTTTACAAGGTTATTAGGAAGCCTTACCTCGCCCTTTTCTTCTTCTACCACCTCTTTTAAGACGTTATGTTTGAAAACTAAATCTGCTTCCCAAAAACCTAAAGTCTCTTCTAACAAAGCTTTTAAGTCCCTTGGTCCTAATGAAGTATCGTTTATGTCTGCATAGGCTATGTCTAAACGTTGCAAAAGTTTTTTAAGAAGGCTAAAAACCTTTTCCAACCTTACGGTTAATTCTTCTGAGGATAACGCGTCTTTTTTCATCAAAAGTATCTGAAGTTCTAAAAAAGCCCCTTGCAATATTCCTCTGAGATTATGAAAATAACCTTGGGTTAAACTTCCTAAGGCCAAAGTTTTGCAGAAAAAAAGATCTTCTTTCATTGTTCTTTCAAAAGCTCCCTTGCAAGCAGTGCTCTTTTAAGGGTTAAAGGGTCTACAAACTGTAAATCCATACCCATAGGTACACCACAGGCTAACCTGCTAACCTTTATAGGATAGTCTTTCAGCACCTGTAAGATGTAGCTTATGGTGGCTTCTCCCCCTAAGGTTGGAGAAAGAGCAAAAATAACCTCTTCAACTCCTCTTTTTCTTATCAAAGAAAGAAGTTTATCCATTTCTATCTCTTTAGGACCTATTCCATCTTTAGGGGATAGAAGATAGTGTAACACAAAATAATATCCTTTATATATACCTGTATTTTCTATGTGAAAAAGGTTAACCGGATTTTCTACGATACAAAGAGATTTAGCCTCTCGGGTATCATCATTACAGATTTTACATATCTCTTCTTCAGAAAGATTTCTGCAAAACTTACACAATCTTACCTTATAAGGAAGTTCTTTTATTAAATCACCTAAGGTTTCACAGAACTCAGGCTTTGATAACAAGAATAAGGCAATCCGGGTAGCACTTTTTTCCCCTATCCCTGGAATTTTAGAAAGAGATTCTATAAGTCTTCTTAAAGTAAGTGGATAACCAACTGACATAACGTCTAAAATAATCCAGGAAGGTTGAAACCTCCTGGTAACTTCAAGCCACCGGTAATCTTTGCCATTTCTTCTTCTACCATTTCTTTAGCTTTTCTTAAGGCTTCGTTTACTCCGGCTAAAACCAAATCTTCTAACATCTCTTTTTCTTCTGGGTTTAAAAGTTCTTTTTCTATTTCTATAGAAAGGATTTCTTGTTTTCCGTTAGCAGTAACGGTTACCATACCTCCACCTACCTGTACAGTAACCGTCTTTTCTTCAAGTAACTTTTGAGCCTCTTCAAGTTTCTTTTGCATCTTTTGAATTTCTTTCATCATTTGTTGTAATTGGGGTGGTAGCTTCATACCTTTACTCCTGGTTTAAGATTTGAATGTTAGCTATTTTAGCAGAAAAAATAGACAAAACCTCCTTTACTTCAGGCCTTTCTTTTATTTCTTCAACCTTAGGTTGAGATACAGGCTCAACCTCTATGTTTACTGTTTTTTTAAAAAAATCTTTAATCTTTTCTATAAGTTCTTCAAAATGTGGAGAATTTTTTAGTGTTGTTTTAACTCTTAAACGTATATGGGAGGCATCAAAAGAGGGGTCAGGTAAACTTTTGGCAAGACCAAACAAAAGAGGACGTTCCCTTTTAAGTTTTTCTAAAAACTCTTGCCAGGTTTTCTCATCGGAAACCTGAGGCTCTTTTTTTTCTTCAACTTCAGCTACCAAAGGTTCTGAGCTTACCTGACGAAAGGTAAGGTTAGGAAGGCTTTCAAGTTTTTCTATAAGTTTGTTTATCGGAACCAATTTAGCTTGTTCACAAATCCTTACCAAGGCTAACTCAAACTGTAGTTGAGGATAACTACTTCTTCTTAAAACCTCAAGGTCTCGGGTAAGACTTTGTAAAATCAAAAAGATTTCTTCCAACTCATACTCTAAAACCAGTTCCATAAGCTGAGGATTTTGGAACGGCTGAGTTTTTTCATGAGGTAAGGCTTTCATCAAGAAAAGTTCTCTAAAAAATTCAGTAAGTTTTTCCATAAGATAGACTAAGTCAGTGCCTTGTTCATAAATCTTTTGAGCTACTTCTAAGGTTTTTTTAAGATTCTTTTCTAACAATACCCGGGCTAACTCTTCTACCAAAAGGGCTTCATGCCATCCAAAAGCCTGGATGATATCCTCTTTGGTATGACTACCATAGGCCATAGCCTGATCTAAAAGCGATAGAGCATCTCTTAAGCTACCTTGAGCTTCCTTAGCAATAAGCCTTAAGGCATCTTCTTCTATTTGATAGTTCTCTTTTTCACAAATAGACTTGAGATGCTTTATTAACTGAGGAAGGTCTAACTTTCTAAAATCATAACGTTGACATCTTGAAAGTATGGTAGGTAAAAGTTTATTAGGTTCTGTGGTAGCTAAGATAAAATAAACGTGAGAAGGAGGCTCTTCTAAGGACTTAAGCAAGGCATTTGAAGCTTCTTTAGTAAGCATATGGGCTTCGTCAATGATATAGACCTTCGCTTTACCTCTGGTAGGGGCATATTTAAAGTTTTCTATGATTTCACGGATCTGGTCTATACCTCTGTTTGAGGCAGCATCTATCTCTATAACGTCTACAAAAACCCCGCGGTTAATCTCCAAACAATTAGGACACTGATTACAGGGCTCGTAACCGTCAATTAAGTTTAAGCAGTTTAAAGCTTTGGCCACAATCCTTGCTATCGTGGTCTTACCTGTTCCCTTGATACCAGAAAATAAAAGGGCATGAGAAAGTTTCCCAGATTTTATAGCATTAGCTATAGTCTTAACCACATGGATTTGACCGATTACTTCACTAAAAGTCTGAGGTCTATACCTTCTGGCTAAAACCAAATAAGACATGTTTACTATTTTAAAGCTATTTTGAAAGTTTACAACCGAAACCTGAAATCCAGTTCTCTTTTAGTTTTTCGATTTCTTCCTCATATTCTTTTGCAGGCCTCTCTATACCACAGGTAAGACACCTTACCTTAGCCTTAGCTCAGGTGCCCTCTAAAACCGCCTTTCCTCCACAGTACTTACACGTAAGATAATTCTCGCTCTCCTTTGTTTTATAACTTTCTGAAAACCTGTCCATTTTTCTCTAAAAAAATCGAGTTACTACATATTCTGCAAAAGGAAGACAGGCTGTAAAGGCTGGAGAAACGGCATTTAAAATATGAAGGCTATGTTTGTCCCCTTCTATCACAAAATCCTGAACTAATTCCAAAGTATTCTTGTTTAAAAGTTGAGCTCTTATCCCTGGCTTGCCCCATCTGTTAAAACCTTTTTCATCCATTTGATAGACCAACTTTTTAGCCTCCTTTATCAGATAATTCCTGTGATATTTCTTCAACTCATCCCAGGCAAGACTTCTAAACTTAGGATTTTTAAAAAAGAGCAAGCCTAAATAACCTGTAATTTCAACCAACTCAGAAAACCTTAGGTTAGAAAAAATCTGATAGTTTTCTCTCGAAAAACAAGGGGTAGCCGTAGGGCCTATTTTAATGGTACCGTCAACTTTTATCGTAAAATGAACACCTAAAAAGGGATTTTTTAGATTTGGTGTGGGATAGATGTTTCTCGAGATAAACTGAGAATTGCCTGTATATTCCAGATAAAGTCCTTTGAAAGGTAAGATAACGTAGTCTTTACCAAAACCAAAGTCTTTGGCTATCTTATCCGCATAAAGACCGGCTGCGTTGATGATTTTTTCTGCAGAAAAAACAAGGTCTCCTGCTAAAACGGTATTTTCACCAAGTCTTTTTTGATAAGGGGTTTTAAAGAAAAACCTTACTCCTTCTGCCTCTAGGTCTGTTTTAAAAGCATGTAGGATCTCTATCGGGTTTACGGTAGAGGTGGTAGGACTCCAAAGGGCTAACTGAAAGGTTCTTGCGTTAGGTTCGATTTCTTTAAGTTCTTTTTCATCTATCAGATAAACTTCTACTCCGTTAGCCTCACCCCTTCTTTTTAGTTCATAAAGGGTAGGAAGGTCTTCTTCAGATTTAGTTACTACTACCTTTCCACATTTTTTAATACTAAGGCCTTTGGCCTCGCAATAACGAGTAAGTTCTTCGTTACCCTTTTTGGTGAATTTAGCCTTTAGCGAATCTGGATAGTAGTAAAAACCTGCATGAAGCACCCCACTATTTCTTCCACTACTATGAGCCCCCAGTGTCTCTTCTTTTTCTAAGACAATGATTTCTTTTTCTGGAAAACGCGTTTTTAATTTTAAAGCCAAAGCAAGTCCAACGATGCCTGCTCCGATGATAAGAAAATCTGTCTTTATTTTTGGCATAAGCTTAAATTAATTAAGTTTTTTCTTTAGTCAAGGCTTGCGTTTTTTTCAGTTGAAAAAAAACAAAAAAACCCTATTATTTAAACCATGAAAAACTTAGTTCTTTACAGGTCGCTAAACTCCTTTTTAAAAGAAAAATTTGGAGAAAAGGTAAAAAAAATCCCCTTAGATGCTGGGCTTACCTGTCCTAACCGTGATGGGACCAAAGGATATGGAGGATGTATTTACTGTGATGCCAAAGGGTCTGGAACCGGGCTTTATGCCCAAGGTAAAACCCTAGAAGAACAGGTTTTATACTTCTTAAATCTCTATAAACCTAAAGGATTTAATAAGTTTATCGCTTACTTCCAGTCGTTTAGTAATACCTACGCAGACCCTCAAACCCTTAAAAGACTTTATGACGTCTTGTTTTTAGATAGTTCCATCGTAGGGATGGCGATAGGGACTCGCCCTGATTGTGTAAACGAAGAGATAATCAAACTTTTACTTAACTACATAGATTTGGGTTACTATGTATGGGTAGAGCTTGGATTACAAACCATCCATAACGAGACCTTACAAAAAATAAATAGAGGTCATACCTTTGAAGATTTCTTAGAAGCCTATCATCTGTTAAAAAAGTTTGGTATACCGGTGGTGGTACATATCATCTTTGGGTTACCTGGAGAAACCAGAGAAATGATGTTAGAAACAGTAAAAACCCTTGGTAAACTTCAGGTTGACGGAATTAAATTTCACGCCTTATACATACCTAAAGGTTCTCAACTCGAAAATTGGTATCGTCAACAAAAATACACCCTTTTAGAGAAAGAGGAGTACGTTTCTTTGGTAGCAGAAGCTTTAACCTATCTTCCAGAAACAACGGTGATCCATAGACTCTGCTCAGAAACGCGAAAAGAAGATTTGGTTGCACCTCTCTGGGTTGCCCAAAAACACGAGGTAGTATCTCAGATTCAAAAATTTATGCAAACCAACCAGCTTTATCAAGGGAAAAATTTTAACCGTATTTAATGTTTTATCTGCAGGTTGTTTATTATGGTCTTAACCCCTGGTACACTTTTAGCTATAGCTACTGCTTTAGACCTCTGATATTCGTTTTCTACCACCCCGGTAAGGGTTACCACACCGTTTACCGTATCTACATCTATAGAAAAAGCTTTTAGATCTTTATCTTCTATAAGTTTCATTTTGATCTTAGCGGTGATCTTGGCATCATCTATCTGTGTACCGACACTCCTTGGATCAGTAGCCACCTTATATCCTGCCGCAACTCCACCACCCACCAATACCCAACCACATCCTCCAAGGTTTAACCCTAATCCTAAAATCACCAAAGCCAACCCTAATTTTTTAAAAATCATCTGACTAAAGGTTTCTTGATTTTTTCCGATTTTACATCTAAAATAAAAATAACTAAGCATAAGGAGCCTCCTTATGAAAATAGAAAATAAAAACTTAGCTTTTTTTAATTTTACCATAAAACCTGAAAAGGTAGAAGGAGGGGACAGCTCCTTCGCCGAATATCTAAAGGTAGCTCTTTCCGAATTAGAAACACAGGAGTTTTTACAAAAGACCCAAGAAGAGAAAACCCAGATGGCTTTTAACAAAATAGAGCAAACTCTAGAAATCTTAGAAAGTATGGTAAACACCTCTTTATCTTCTTCAAAAGCAGAAACTATAGGAGACTTCTTACTTTCGCAAGCGATGGAGATAGATAAGATTGTCTCCTCTTTACCTGAGTCTTATACCAAAAAATTTATCAAAGACTGGGCCTTTCTCCTTGGGGTAGAAGCCCAGAAAATAAAAAAAGGCTTTTATTCTTAACGCCTTTCTCTTAAGGCTAATTCTAACAGTTTTTGAATTAAACTTTCAAAGGTATAGCCTGCTACTTTAGCAGCAAGAGGTAAAAGGCTTGTTTCTGTCATACCAGGGATGGTATTAGTTTCTAAAACATAAATTTCTTGGTCCTTTATGATCATGTCTGTTCGGCTATAATGTCTTAGTTTGAGGCAGTTGTGTGCTATCAAGCCATAGTTTTGCGCTTTTTTTGTCAGCTCTTCTCCTATAGGTGCGGGGCAAATTTCTTCTGCCAGTCCTGGGGTGTATTTGGTAGTATAATCAAAAGTTTCAGAAGCCTTAGGCACGATTTCGACCACAGGTAAGGGCTTGTCATCTAAGATTCCTACCGTGATTTCTCGCCCTTTCAAATACTCTTCTATCAGTATTTCGTTATCGACAGCATAGGCCTTTTCTAAGGCCTCAGACAAATCTTTTTCCTGTTTAACTATGGTTAAACCGATACTTGAACCTTGCGTTGCGGGTTTTACCACCACAGGATATCCTAACGATTTAGCAAAATCTCTTGCTTTTTCAAAACTTTCTTCCTTGGTAAAAGAGCGTCCTTCTGGAATTTTAAGCCCTGCTAAACGATAGAGTTGTTTGGCTAAACCTTTATGCATGGCAAGGGCGCTCCCCAAAACTCCTGCCCCCTGATAAGGAAGACCTATAGAATCTAAAAAACCCTGCAAGGTTCCATCTTCTCCCCCAGGTCCATGTACTACCAAAAAGGCACAATCAAACTCTTTAGCCCTCTGCATCAAAGCCAAAAGGTCGGTTGCTGGGTCAAAAAACTCCCATCTATGTCCTAAAGTCTCTAAAGCCTTCTTTACTGCTTGGGCTCCTTTAAGAGAAACCTCCCTTTCAGAAGACCTCCCCCCTGCAATTAGAGCAACCCTTAAAACAGACTTCGAACACATCCCTTGCCTCCTTGTCAAGTTTTTCTAAGGTTAAAAGTTGTTCAGGACCAAAACTTAAACCTTTAAAAATCCTATCCTCTATCACATAAGAAAGCTTTTCTAAAAAGTAAATCCTAACCTGAGAAGAAAGGGTTTTACCATATCTTATCTTAAGGTCAGAAAACCTTTCTTTAAGGCAAACTATCTCTTCATGTTTTACCCTTTTGTCTGTATAATAAACGATCTCCTCTTCGGTTATCGGACCTTTTAGGGTACTAAGGTCTAAATATACATGGGATTTTATGATAGAAGCTATTTGAGGATAGCCTAAACTTTTTAAAAACCTATAACCTGCTATAGCATGGTTAGTTCCTTTTAAAATAGCTTCGTATTTTTTGATGTCATGAAGTAAAGCCCCTGCGATCAGTAAAGGGATCTCAAGATTTGCCTTACCTTCTTTTTTTAATCTACATCCTAAAAATACCGAAAGTAAAGCTACCTTTTCAGAATGTCTGATGATATGAGGAGGAACTCCTTCTTTTTTTAAAAGAGAATAACAATCTTTTACCGAAAGCATCGCTTAAAGGTTTAGGTTATAAATTTTAGCCAGAAAAGATAGACAGGAGAGGCTATCATAACCCCATCGATCCTGTCAAGAAGGCCACCATGTCCCCAAATAATTTTCCCTGAATCCTTTTTACCTACCATCCTTTTAAACGCAGACTCTAAAAGGTCACCTACCACCCCAGACAAGCACAAAAGTACACCTGTTAAGAGATTTATCTCAAAACTAAAAATTTTAAAGAAGTAATTACAAAAAACACTTACCCCAACCCCTAACAATATTCCTCCTATAAATCCCTCCCATGTTTTTTTAGGAGAGAGCGTGGGTACAAGGAGTCTTTTTCCTATGAGTTTTCCTGTTAGATAAGCTCCAGTATCATTAGCAAAAACTACCAAAAAAAAATAAACCAGATGTTCCCTACTAAAAAAACTTATAATTTCTAAAAAAGGGTAAAGCCCTATCCCTACATAAATAAGACCTAAAACTGCCGGAAAAAACTCTTTAGCAAATCTATCTTTTTCATAATCCTTAAGAAAAGGTAAAAAAGGAAAAATCAAAAACATGTAAAAAACCATCAAAGGGTCTCTTAACCAAAGAAGGCTTAACAATCCAAAGAACCATAAAATAGACAAGCCTAAAAACCAAGAAAACCTTAGGTCATAAAGCCTTGTCCATTCATATAGGCAGATTAAGCCAGACAAACCTACCAAAGTTATAAGTAATTGATAAGGGCCTTTGATTAAAACAACCACCAGAAGAGGAAAAAGAACTAATGCCGTAACCACACGTTTAAAATTCACAAACACCGCCAAACCTTCTTTCTCTCTGTTGATAAGACCAAAGCGCCTTTAGGTATTCTTCTTCGGTAAATTCGGGCCAATAAACAGGGGTAAAATAAAGTTCAGTATAGGCTATCTGAAAAAGTAAAAAATTAGAGAGCCTTTCTTCTCCGCTTGTGCGGATAAGGAGGTCTGGATCAGGTATGTCTTTGGTATAAAGATGTTCTCTAAATACCTTTTCGTCTATGTTTTCTGGGTCTAACAGGCCTTGTTTGACCTTGTTGGATATCTCTTTCACAGCTTTTAAAATCTCCGACCTCCCTCCATAACTTAAAGCTAAACACAAAGTAAGCTCAGAGTTATTTTTGGTTTCTTCCTCTATCTCTTCTATCAACTCCACTAAATCCTGAGAAAAATCTTCCCGATCACCTATTATCTTTAAACGAATACCTTTTTCTATTAAAAACTGTTTCTCCTTGGTAAGATACATCTTAAAAAGTTCTAAAATAGCTTCTACTTCTTCCTTAGGGCGCTTCCAGTTTTCTTTAGAAAAGGCAAAAAGGGTTAGATAAGGTATTTTTAGTTCATAGGTTTTTTCTATTACTTTTTTAGCGGTTTCTGCCCCTTTTTGATGGCCATAAAAACGAGGAAATCCGTGCTTTTTAGCCCATCGACCGTTACCATCCATGATGATAGCAACATGCTGGGGAAGTTTAGAAAAATCTAAAGAAAATGAAGAAAAAGCCATCGGGTTATACGGAGAGAATCTCTTTTTCTTTATCTTTTAAAACGGTGTCTACCTTTTTGATGTAATCGTCTGTAAGTTTTTGCACCTTCTTTTCAAGTTGAGTGTAGTCGTCCTCTGAGATCTCTCCTTTCTTTTTAGCGGCTTTAAACTTTTCGAGCACATCCCTTCTGATATTTCTTATGGCAATGCGAGCCTCTTCAGCCAGCTTGTTAGCTATCTTTACCAGTTCCTTTCTTCTTTCTTCGGTAAGAGGTGGCATCACAAGTTTGATGGTTTTTCCGTCTGAGGTAGGATTGATCCCAAGGTCAGATTTTTGGATAGCCTTCTCTATCTCTTTTACCAAACTTGCGTCCCAGGGTTGAATAACTATGGTTTTCCCTTCGATAATATTAACGGTTGCTATCTGAGGAATAGCCATCTTTGTCCCATAGCAATCCACTTTGATACCCTCTAATAAAGCTAACGAAGCCCTGGAAGTCCTTAAATGGGAAAACTCTTCTTTAAGGTTTTTAACTGCCTTTTCCATTCTGTTTTTCGCATCTTCTAAGGCTTGGTTCACAGACCTCACCTCCTTTTAAGCTTTGATGTAAGTTCCTACACTTTCTCCTAAAACTGCTTTTTTAATATTCCCGTAGTTTAAAAGGTTAAAAACCAGAATAGGAAGTTTATAGTCTCTAGCTAAGGAAAAAGCTGTAGCATCCATCACTTTAAGCCTCTTATGCAAAGCCTCGTCAAAGGTAAGTTCGTCAAACTTCTTAGCATCAGGATGTTTTTTTGGGTCTTTATCGTAGACACCATCTACCTTGGTAGCCTTAAAAAGGACCTCACACTTAAGCTCAAGAGCCCTTAGCACTGCTGCGGTATCGGTGGTAAAGAAAGGATTTCCGGTGCCACAGGCAAGAATAAGTACCCTACCTTTTTCAAGATGCCTGATAGCCTTTTCTCTTATGTAAGGTTCTGCCACCTCTATAACTTCAAGAGCAGACATCACCCTGCAGGATATCCCCTGCGCTTCTAGGGCATCCTGTAGGGCTAAAGCGTTGATAAGGGTTGCAAGCATCCCCATGTAGTCTGCACGGGCTCGATCCATCCCCTGCTTTTCTCCGGCTATCCCTCGAAAGATGTTCCCTCCTCCTATCACTATACCTATTTCAAGACCATACTGATAAACCTCTTTTAACTCCTCTGCTATCTGGTTGATCACCTTAGCATCTATACCAAAAGATTTGCTTCCAAGGAGAGCCTCTCCCGAAATCTTAAGAAGCACTCTCCTATACTTTAGTTCAGTCACCCTATTCTCCTATCTGAAACCTGGCAAATCTTTTGATAACTATCTTCTCTCCAGTTTTGGCTATCAACTCGTTTAAAAGGTCCTGGATGGTAATCTCTGGGTTTTTGATAAAAGCCTGTTCTAAAAGTACGTTTTCTTTATAAAACTTTTCCATCTTACCTTCTACAATCTTAGGAATTACGTTTTCAGGCTTTCCGCTTTCTCTTACCTGCTCTTCATAGATTTTCTTTTCTCTCTCGATTACTTCCTGAGGCACCTCTTCTCTGGTGACAGCTATAGGGTTGGTGGCAGCAATCTGCATAGCTATGTCATGGGCAAACTGTTGAAACTCCTCGGTTCTTGCCACAAAATCTGTCTCACAATTTACCTCAACAAGCACACCGATTTTTTTGTTGCTGTGAATATAAGCAGCTACCACCCCTTCAGTGGTTGCCTTACCGGCTCTTTTAGCGGCGATAGCAAGACCCTTTTTCCTCAAAATGTCTATTGCCTTTTCTATGTCTCCTCCTGCCTCTTCCAAGGCTTTTTTACAATCAGAAAAACCAGCAGCAGTCCTTTCTCTAAGCTGTTTTATAAGGTCTATACTAATCTGAGCCATCTTGTAAAACCTCCTTTTTTTAATCTATGTTTTTAGCAAGTTCTTCAAATTCAGCTTCTTTCTTTTCTTCTGCAAGTATCTCTTCTAAAATAGCCTCAGCCGCAGCCTCTTCATCTCTCTTTAAAAATTCTTCCTCTAAACTTAACTCTTTGTCTGTTTGAGCAGCCACCTTTTCTTTATAGATCTCTAAACCCTCCAGGCAAGCATCAGCGATCTTTCCGGTAATAAGTTTGACTGCCCTTATAGCATCGTCATTTCCAGGAATGATATAGTCTATTAAATCCGGGTCACAGTTGGTATCAACGATGGCTACTATAGGAATACCAAGTTTTCTGGCTTCTTTTACCGCAATTTCCTCATGGACTGGGTCTACCACAAACAGCGCCTGAGGAAGGGTTTCCATATCTTTAATACCTTTTAAGTTCCTCTCAAGCTTGTTTTTTAAACGCTCAAGTTTTAATCTTTCTTTTTTAGGAAATCTCTCTATCGTTCCATCTTCGAACCAGGACTCAATCCTTTTTAACTTTTCCACACTCTGTCTTATAGTCCTAAAGTTGGTAAGAGTACCACCAAGCCAACGATAGTTCACATAATACATCCCACATCTTTCTGCCTCTTCTCTGATGGTGTCTTGTGCCTGTTTTTTGGTGCCTACAAAAAGAAGTTTTCCACCTTCTGCTACTAAATTTACCACAAACTCGTAGGCAATCTCAAAATACTTAAGGGTTTGTTGAAGGTCGATGATATGGATCCCGTTTCTTTCCCCAAAGATGAAAGGCTTCATCTTTGGATTCCAACGACGGGTCTGATGTCCAAAATGAACACCAGCTTCCAAAAGCTGCTTCATCGTAATGTGAGCCATTTCTCCTTCCTCCTTTTTGGGGTTTTAGCTTCCGCCTAAGGTAATGGAACCCAGAACCCCTTGTCTAAAAAGGGGCACCCCAAACCTTAGACGTGCTTTTTACATGTTTCCCTAATTAAAACATAGTTTTATATTTTTTCAACTTAAAAACCTGTAAAACCTAAGGGTTCCAACGACAAAACTGGTCTAAAATTTGAAGACCAGGCTTTCCGCTTTTTTCAGGATGAAACTGAAGGGCTACCAAGTTTTTATAGGCTACCACCGAAGGAAAGGATATGCCATGAAAGGTAACCCCGTATATTACCTCTTCCTCCTCTGGCACAACATAATAGCTGTGAACAAAATAATATTCATACTCTGGGTCAAGGCCCTGAAAAACAGGATGAGGCTTCTGCCAAACCACCTGGTTCCACCCCATATGCGGAACCTTTAGCCTTTCTCCTTTAAACAAAAAAGGCTCTGGGAACCTTTTTACCTTACCTTTTAGAAGACCTAAGGTCTTAGTTCCTCCGTCTTCTTCACTTTCTTCAAAAATTACCTGCGTCCCAAGACAAATACCTAAGATAGGAGTTCCTTTTAAAAAAGTCTCTTTTAAAAACTCGTCTAAACCTGTTTCTTTTAAACTATCCATCGCACTTTTAGCCGCCCCTACTCCTGGAAAAATAATCCTTTCTGCCTTTTTAAGCTCCTCTGGGTCATCAGAAATAATCCATCTATATCCGAAAAAGGAAAGTGCTCTGGCTACACTGGTAAGATTACCGGCCTTGTAGTCAACTATCCCTATCATAACCCATCCACCTCTCTTTTAAATTCTCTAACCTCTTCCCTGGTAGCTACATTCTCTAAACTGAGGCTCTTCCTCTTTAAATCTGCCTCAAACCTTTTAAAAAGCCTCTTGAGCTTTCTTCTTAAAGCCCCGTCTTTAAAATCTTCTTCCAACCCAGAATTCTTGATGAAATTTTTAAGCCTTCTTACGTTTATAGCTGCCCGAGATAGGCCACGATAAAAGGGTTTTTCAATAAACTCAGCCGTCAAATCACGCTCTATGATGACTAAATACCTTTCTATTACAGCTTGCTTTAAGGCCTTGAGCTCTTCTTGAGTAAGGGTAAGGCCTAACCCTTCAGGGGGATGAGAAGTAAGATAAAAAAAACTATTCCAAAAACATACCTCAGGGATCTCTCCTCCTTCATACAGGATAAACTCTATCTCTTGTAACACCTCTTTTCTTATACCCATCTTTTCCTGCAGTGTTTAATCTTCTCTTTCAGCTAAACTTTTTAGCTCATCTAAAGGTGGAAGGTCTTTCAGGGATTTTAATCCAAAATATTCTAAAAAGAAAGTAGTGGTCCCGTAAAGAAGTGGCCTTCCAGGCACGTCTTTTCTACCAACCACCCTGATGAAGTTGTTTTCAAGTAAGGTTTTAAGGGCAGCCCCGACATCAACCCCTCCTCTTTTGGCAGAAATCTCAGCCCTGGTAATCGGCTGAAAATAGGCTATCACAGCCAAGGTCTCAAGAAGAGTTTTTGTCCATCTAAACCCTTTGGGCTTTAAAAAGGTCTTAAGATAATCTGCTACCTCTGGGGCACTTTCTAACCGATAACCCTCAGCCACCTCAACCAGCCTAACCCCTCGTGACTGATATTCCTCTTTAAGTTCCTGTAAAATGCTTAAAATTTCTTCCTTAGAAAGGTTGTCACAAACCTGAGACAACTCCTTTAAACTTACCGACCGACCTGCCACAAAAAGCACCGCCTCAACCACCTTTTTATAAAAATCCCTCTCGTAAAACATCGTTTTTAGGCTGAATAGTAGGTTTGACCTTCAAGTTCTTTTAACTTTAAGACTCCTTCTTGGGAAAGTCTTTCTAAAAGCTCTAACAAAACCTTAGGCTCTACCCCAAAGGCTTCGCTTAATTCTTCGACTGAGGCAGGCCTTCTTTTTACGTAGGCTACCACCTCTTTCTCTAAACCTTCAAGAGTTAGACTTAAAAGCCTTTTTTCAAGCCTCTCTTTATTTACTATAACCTCTGTCTTTTCTCCTAAAAACCTGGCTATTTCCTCTAACTTAGCATAAGATAAAGGCCTGGCCTCTTGATAGGCTACCGGCCTTACCGCTGTGTTTAACTGAACCTTATGAGGGTTTATTTCTTCTATACATTTTTTAAGTGCCTCCAAGTCTTCTTGGCTGTCGTTTATCCCTGCAAGAAAAAACACCTCAACCCACATCTCACCTTTCATCTGTTTTCTCAACTCTTTTAAACCATCGATGATGTTTTCTAAACTTATCCCTTTAGCCGGCCTGTTTATGAGGTTAAAAGTTTCTGGACGGGCAGCATCAAGGGAAGGAAGCACAAGGTCAGCCTCACACAAAGCCTCTCTAACCGAAGATATATGCAACAAAGTGCTGTTGGTAAGCACAGCCACAGGCTTTGAAAGGTGCTTTTTAGCTAAAAACAGGGTCTCTTCAAAATAAAAGTTTAGGGTAGGTTCTCCACTCCCTGTAAGGGTAAAAACATCAAAAAAATCCTGTTTTTCTTTGGCAGTAAGTATGGCCTCTTCTATCTCCTCTTTGGTAAAATAAAACCTTCTTTCAGCGGTAAGAAAGGTGGTTTTTCCTACCTCACAATAAAGGCAATCCATAGAGCAGACCTTTCTCGGAACCAAGTCTATCCCAAGAGACCTTCCAAGCCTTCTTGACCGAACAGGACCAAAAAGTAAACTCTTCTTCCAAACAAAGGATTTTTCCATAAAAAATCCTCAAATTTTTAAGTAAATAATATAACACCTTTTAAAATCTAAAAAAGAGAAACATCCTCTAAAAAATACAGACCAAACTTTTTTAGAGGTAATAATTTGTTTATAAGTTTTTAGAATTGACAAATTGAATTGACAATATATTGACAATATTCTATATCTCGCTACATAAAACTAAACCAGAGGTCTCATTATAACTACAAGCAACCTCTCCTGAGATAGAAGTAGCAGTAAGTTTAATGGGATTCTCTGATTCAAGAATCAAGTTTTGAGTGTATTTTGACTTAGGACAGGTAGCAACTACTTGAGATAGAGAAGAAGTCCCATTTTCCTGTTTTGAAATTGCAACTAGGCTAAGACAATTTCTCACATCAGAAAGCAGAGAAGCTTTAATTGCTTTTGATAAATACTGATGATAAAAAATTATTGCCAATCCCAGGAGGATAGTTATTATCCCTATAACTACTAAAACTTCGATCAAAGTAAAGGCTTTAGACATAAAAACCCCTCCCCTACGTTGGGAGGGGTGCTGAAAATATTAAATTCCTGTACAACTCATGGTTCCGTTAGCAGCTATAGTACAAGATACACCTGTTGCAGGACCTTTACAAGTACCTGTAGCAGTATCGTTGCCAAAAGTTACGTCTACATAAGTAGTATTCTTCATAATACCAGAAGCTGATTCACAAGCAGCCATATTCTGAGCCTCAGGATGCTCAGCAAGGTAGGCTGCACATTGGGTCATTGCATTTCTCAAGTCTGACTGACAACCCGCTACAGCTGCGTTTCTACGATACTTTGAAAACTGCGGAATGGCAATGGCAGCTAAGATGGCGATGATGGCAACCACGATCAAAAGCTCAATCAACGTAAAACCCTTACCTCTACTCATAACCTACCTCCTAAAGTATTTTTTACTTTCTATAAATATCAAATAACAACTTTTTATCAAAAAGTCAATAGCTAAAATTATTTTTAATTTTATTAAAATTTATAAAAAATAAAGGGAAAATTATTTTATTTTTATATTTTCAGATATTAACCAAAAATTTGCCTATCTTTTGAATGTTTTCAGAATTTTGGTATACTAATTTTTAAATAAAAATAAACCAGCAAGGAGGAGGAGATGAAAGTAGGTATTATCATGGGAAGTGACTCTGACCTTGAAGTTATGAAAGATGCTGCAGAAACCTTGGAAAAGTTTGGGGTACCCTTTGAGATCACCGTAGCCTCTGCCCACAGGACTCCTGAAAGGGTACATCAGTGGGTAACCACCGCAGAACAAAGAGGAATAGAGGTAATCATCGCAGGGGCTGGGATGGCAGCCCATCTTCCTGGGGTAGTGGCCTCTCTTACCACCCTTCCGGTGATAGGAGTTCCTATAAAAGGTAAAGCCTTAGAAGGACTTGATGCCCTTTTTTCTATTGTCCAGATGCCACCTGGAATCCCTGTAGCAACCGTTGCCATAAACAGTGCCAAAAACGCCGCCCTTTTAGCCTTACAAATCCTTGGGATAAAATATCCTGAGGTCAAAGAAAAACTTAAGGCCTATAAAGAAAAGATGAAAGAAGAGGTACTTAAAAAGGCTGCAAAACTTGAGGCTATAGGTTATAAAAAATACTTAGAAGATTAACCGCTTAGGTTTCTAAATACTTAAAATAGCGTTGCCCGATGTCTTTACGGTAATGGGCGCCGTCAAAGTGGATTAAAGATACCGCCTGATAGGCCCGTTTTATGGCTGAGGGGATGTCGTTATCAAGGGCGGTAACACCTAAAACCCTTCCGCCTGAGGTATAAAAGGCATCCCCTTCTTTTTTAGTGCCTGCGTGAAAAACGATTACGTCTTCAAGCTGTTTCACCTTATCTAAACCTTCTATCTTTTTCCCTTTTTCATAGCTTCCTGGATAGCCTTTGCTTGCCATCACCACACATACGCAGGCCTTATCGGTTTCAACAAGGTCTACCTTATCAAGCCTGCCGTTAAGGGTTGCGTCTAAAAGCTCGATAAAGTCATTTTCTACTCGGGGAAGAATTACCTGGGTCTCAGGGTCTCCTAAACGACAGTTAAACTCAAGCACATACGGGATGTGGTTTACGATCATTAGCCCTGCATACAAAAACCCAAGATAAGGATGGCCTTCCTTGGCCAAGGTCTTTAAAACAGGAGAGATAACCTTTTCTTCTATCTCCTTTCTTAGGTCTTTAGTAATCAAAGGGGTAGGAGAATAGGCTCCCATTCCTCCTGTGTTTGGGCCCTGGTCTCCGTCTAAAAGTCTTTTGTGGTCTTGAGAGGTGGGTAACGCTTTAAAATGTTCTCCGTCGGTGATTACGATATAAGAGGCCTCTTCTCCTACAAGTTTTTCCTCGATCACCACCCTTTGACCAGCCTCTCCAAAAATCCTTTGTTCCATCAACTTTTCTACGGCTTGAAAGGCCTCCTCCTTGGTATCACAAACAAACACCCCTTTTCCGGCACAAAGTCCATCTGCTTTAACCACCAAAGGTGCCCCAACTTTTTCTATGTATTGCCTTGCTTTATCTGGGTCCTCAAACACCTCAAACCTTGCGGTAGGAACCCCTGCTTTAACCATTATCTCCTTGGCAAAAATTTTGCTTCCTTCAAGGTTTGCGGTATAACGATCAGGCCCAAAAACTTTAATCCCTTTTTCTTCAAGAACATCTCTTATCCCTTTTACCAAAGGCTCTTCAGGCCCTGGCAAAACAAGTTCTATCCCTTCTTTTTTACAAAGCTCTACAAGGGCAGAAAAATCGCCAGCTTGAATATCTTTGGGAACCTCGGCTATCTCTTCGATCCCTCCGTTGCCAGGAACACAATAAAGTTTCTCCAGATGTTTTGATTTTTTAAGCACATAGCAGATGGCATGCTCCCTCCCACCACCACCAACAACTAATATCTTCATATCTCTACCTCTCAGCCCCGTTTCTTACTCAATTAAGTTATTATAAATCTGAAAAATTTCAACCAAAATTGGATAAAAATGGCTGTTTAGATAGGGTTGTTTTTTTGTCAATTTATTTTATATTTTAGAAGTCTCTAAGAATATTTTTATATCAGCAAGGGAGGAAAAGATGGCTAGGATTTGTGAGATTTGTGGGAAAAAGCCTCATGCTGGAAACCAGGTAAGCCACTCTGGGAAAAGGTCCACAAGATGGTGGTATCCTAACATTCAGAGTGTTAGGGTAAAACTGGAAAACGGTCAGGTAAAAAGGATGAAGGTGTGCACCCGTTGTCTAAAGGCTGGAAAAGTCAAAAAAGCAGTAAGTTAAACTAACTTTCTTTCTACTGAAAGAACACCGTTTATTTTAAAAAGATTAGAAATAATCTTGTCTAAGTGTTCTTTATTGTTAACCTCGATATAAAAGTCAAAAAAGGCTTTTTGGTCAGAGGTGGTTCTCACCTCTGCTTTTAATATGTTACTTTCTGAGGCAGCTATCACAGAAGAAATGTTAGCCAGTAATCCTTTACGGTCTGAACAAACTATAGAAATATGTACAGGATAAGAACGATTTTCTACCTTACCCCATCTAACCTCGATCAGCCTTTCGGTGTCTAAATCCTTTAAGTTTGGACAATCAAACCGATGAACCGAGATTCCCTTGCCCCTTGTAATATAACCTATAATTTCATCTCCTGGAATGGGTCTACAGCACTTGGCTAAATGAAAAAGAACGTTGTCAGTTCCGTTAACCACAACTACATCTTTTAGATTCTGGGTTAAAAACCTTTCTACCAATCCTTCTTTTATTCCTAACTTCTCGACCTGTTCTTCTATCGGAAGCTCTTCTTGAGTTTCCTCTACCTTTTTGATTTCTAGATAGTTTTTTAATATCTGCTTAGGGGTAATCTTTCCAGAACCAATAAGGAAATAAAGGTCTTCTGTATTTTTTATCCTAAACTCTTGAGAAAATTTGATAAGATCCTCTTCTTTTATAGAGGTAGCACTTAATCCTTGTTTCTTTATTTCCTTGTTAAGAAGTTCCTTTCCTAACTCTATCATTTTTTGTCTTTCTTCTCGATTTAACCACTGCTTTATCCTGCTTTTGGCCCTACCTGTTACTACGATTTTTAACCAGTCTCTGCTGGGGGTTTGGTTAGGAGAGGTTTCGATTTTAACGATATCGCCTGTTTGGAGCTTATAGTCTAAAGGCACAAGCTTATCGTTCACATAGGCCCTTACACACCTGTGACCAACCTCGGTATGAACCGCATACGCAAAATCAAGGGGAGTGGCTCCTACAGGAAGGGTAATAATATCTCCTTTAGGGGTAAACACATAGATTTCGTCAGGGAAAAAGTCAAGCTTTAATGACTCAAGAAATTCCCGTGGGTTTTTTAGCTCTTTTTGAAGTTCTATCAGCTTGCTTAACCATTCTAAATACTTGTACTGTCCATACTTTGAGGTAAAGACACCTTCCTTGTATAAAAAATGAGCGGCTATTCCCTCGTTAGCCACCTTATCCATGTACTCAGTTCTGATCTGTATTTCTATCTTTTTGCTATCAGGTCCTAACACCGTGGTGTGTAAACTTTGATACATGTTAGGTTTGGGAAGGCTTATAAAATCTTTAAACCTACCAGGGATGGGAGGCCAAAGGGCATGCACCAACCCTAAGGTTTTATAACACTCCTCTACGGTGTTTACGATAACCCTAAAACCTATGATGTCGTAAATCTGGTCCAGATCTTCTATGGTCAAGTTGTATTTAAGAAGCTTCCTGTAGATACTATAAAGATGTTTAACTCTTCCTAAAACTCTTCCGCTAATTCCGTTTTTCTCTAGAAGGTTTTTTAAAAGGGACTTAACTTTTTCTATATACTCTTGAGAGGCCTCTACCCTCTTTTTTACCTCTTGTTCTAACCTACGAAACTCTTCAGGGTATAGATACTTAAAACACAAGTCTTCTAACTCGCTTTTTACCCAGTCTATTCCTAACCTACCAGCAAGAGGAGCGTATATTTCAAGAGTCTCTCTGGCGATCTTTACCCTTTTATGTTCTGGTTGATATTCTAAAGTGCGCATATTATGCAGTCTGTCTGCTAACTTTACCAGGATCACCCTCAGGTCTTTTGACATTGCAAGGATGATCTTTCTTATGTTTTCTGCCTGTTTGGTAAGCTTATCTTGAGAAGCTGCTCTTTCAGCAGGATTGGGCAGTTTTTTAAGCTTAGTTACCCCATCTACGATAAAAGCTACCTCTTCTCCGAACTCTTTTTTTATTTCCTCTAAACTTATCGCACTGTCCTCTACCGCATCATGGAGCAATCCAGCGGCTATAGTAGGAAGGTCAAGCTTCATTTGAGCAAGGATATAGGCTACCTCCATAGGATGCGAAAGATAGGGATCTCCTGACTTTCTAACCTGACCGTCATGCAGTTTGGCAGCCCAAACGTAAGCCTTCTCTACCAAACGAGTGTTACACCCAGGTAAATAACTCTGTATCTGGTCTAAAATTTTACTTAACGTAACCATATAAATAATTATTAAACAATTATCAATTTTTACAAGGTTGATAAAAATATCGATTTGATATTTTTTAACCCAAAAACTCTTTGATTTTTAAAAGAATACCCTCGGTGTTGAGATGATATTTAGCATGTAAAGTTTTGAGGTCTCCATGTTCTATGAATTTATCTGGAAGACCTAACCTTTTAACCTCGATGCCTTTGATCCCTTTATCTGTCAAAAGTTCAAGCACCGCCGAACCAAAACCACCTATCAAGGTGTTTTCCTCAACCAAAAGCACTCTTTTGGTCTTTTGTGCAGAGCTTAAAATTAAGTCTTCATCAAGGGGCTTAACAAACCTTGCGTTGATTACCTCTACGGAAAGGCCAAACTTTTCTGCTTCCAAAGCTGCTTTTAAGGCTGGATAAACCATAGATCCTACGGCAAGAATGGTTAGGTCTTTACCTGACTTTAAAACCTCTCCCTTTCCAAAAGGTATTTCTTTAAACTCCCAATCTAAGCTTACCCCAACTCCAGCACCTCTTGGATATCGTATAGCTACAGGGTTAGGATATTTTAAAGCACTGTATAGCATGTGCTGAAGTTCGTTTTCATCTTTAGGCACCATTATCACTAAGTTAGGAATAAGTCTAAGGTAAGAAAGGTCAAAAGCCCCGTGATGAGTTGGACCATCCTCTCCTACCAACCCTGCCCGGTCTAAAGCAAAGATTACTTTGGCCTGGTTTAAGGCTACATCATGAATTATCTGGTCAAAAGCCCTTTGTAAAAAGGTAGAATAGATAGCACACACAGGGATAAAACCTTCTAAGGCTAAGCCAGCGGCAAAGGTAACGGCATGTTGTTCACAAATACCTACGTCAAAAAACCTCTCAGGATATCTCTCAGAAAATTCCTTAAGCCCTGTGCCTGAACGCATCGCGGCAGTAATAGCTACCAACTTGGGTTCAATCTCAGCAAGCCTGAGCATGGTCCTACCAAAAATTTCTGTATAGGAAGGCGGGGAGTTAGGAGACTTTAAAGGCTTGCCTGTTTTAACATCAAAAGGCCCTATTCCATGAAACGTCTCCGGGTCTGCCTCAGCATAAGGATAACCTTTCCCTTTTTTGGTAATCACATGCAATAAAACAGGACCTTTTAAAGATTTTAGGTTATTAAGCACCTTTATCAATTCTTCTAAGTTATGCCCATCAACCGGCCCTACATATTCAAAGTTTAAAGCTGTAAAGAGAGCACCAGGGGTTATAGCAACCTTTAACAACTCTTCTCCTTTTTTAAGTATACTCAGTAAATTTTCTCCCCCTGGAACTTTATGACTGATAGACTCTATTTCTCTTTTGATAAACCTTACCAGGTTTCCGGTAAGCCTTTTTGAGATAAAAGAAGAAAGGGCACCTACGTTAGGAGCGATAGACATTTCGTTATCGTTTAAGACCACCAAAAGGTCCTCTTTAGAAAAACCTGCGTTGTTTAACCCTTCAAAAGCTAACCCTGCGGTAATAGACCCATCACCTATAACAGCTATTACTTTTCCCTTTTCTTTTTTAAGACGCAAAGCTGTTGCCATCCCAAGCCCTGCAGAAATAGAGGTGCTGCTATGACCTGTGTCAAGGATGTCATGAGGGCTTTCGGCTCTTTTAGGAAAACCTGCTATACCTTCATACTGCCTTAAAGTGTGAAACTGGTCTCTTCTTCCTGTAATAAGCTTATGGGTATAGCATTGATGGCCTACGTCCCAGATGATTTTATCCTTAGGGGAGTCAAAAACATAATGTAAGGCTAAAGTTAGCTCTACTACCCCTAAATTAGGGGCAACATGACCTCCGTTTTTAGAGGTTACCTCTACGATATAGTCTCTTATCTCCTGAGCTAAAGCCTTCAGATGAGAAATCTTAAGTTTTTTTAAATCCTGAGGGGAGTTAATGTTTTTTAAAAACTTCATCAATATACCCTTTTTAAAACAAACTCAGCCATCGCTCTTAAAGGTATAGCTTTTTCTCCAAAAGGTTCTAAAGCAGAAATAGCCTTTTGGGTGTGTATTTCCGCAAGCTCTCTGGTTTTCTCAAGCCCTACCACAGAAGGATAGGTAAGTTTTTGTTTTTTTAAATCAGAAAGGTTTTTTTTCCCTAACTTTTTTTCGTCCCCTATCACGTCTAAAAGGTCGTCTACGATTTGAAAAGCCATCCCCAGATGTTTAGCATAAGATTTTAAAGCTTGCAACTCCTTTTTTTTAGCCTTGGCAAGTAAAGCCCCTGCCAAAACCGAGGCCTCGATGAGTTTTACGGTTTTGTGAAGATGGATCCATTTTAGTATTTTTAGCCCTGCCTTTTTTCCTTCCATCAAAAGGTCAGCCATCTGACCTCCTACCATTCCCTCAAAGCCTACGGCTTGAGAAATCAGATGAATGGCCTTTAAAAGCGCGCTTTTGCTTACCCTTTTTACCTGTTCAGGGTGGGTAAAAAACCAAAAAGCCAAACTTTGCAACCCATCTCCAGCTAAAATAGCTGTTGCTTCGTCATAGGCTTTATGACAAGAGGGTTTACCTCGTCTAAAATCATCGTCATCCATAGCAGGAAGGTCATCGTGTATCAACGAATAGGTATGAATACATTCGATGCCAGCAGCAAAAAAGAGGACATCTTCATCCCTTCCACCTACAACCTCACAGCTTGCTAAACATAAAACCGGTCTTATCCTTTTCCCTCCGGCAGAAAGGCTATAACTGGCAGCCTCAACCACACGGCCACCATATCCCTTGGGTTGTGGGAAAAACTCGGTTAAAACCTTTTCTACCTTCTCAGCCTTTCTCTTTAGGTAAGCAAAAAAATCAAAATTTTTAGTTTCCATCTTTTAAGATCTCTGAAGCCCTCTCTAAGGTTTCCAATTTAAAACCTTTCTCATCTTTAAGGATAACCTCTACCTTAGCCTTGGCTTTTTTAAGCTTCTCCTCACAAAAATGTATCAAAAACAACCCTCTTTCATAAAGTTCTATAGCTCGTTCTAACTCAAGGTTTTTATTTTCTAACTGCCTTAAAATTTGTTCTATTTCAGCTAAAGCCTCTTCAAAGCTTAGCTCTTTCTCCATCCCCTGCTCCTTACTCTTCGGTTTTTAAAACCTTAACCAATAAACTTCCTCTGCTAAGCTTTACTTCTAAAACCTCCTCAATTTGCACCTCTTCTATCGACCTAACTATCTTTTTGGTTTCTAACTTTCTTACTATACTATATCCTCTTTCTAAAATATTTAAAGGCGAAAGCGAGGTTAGAAGACTTTTTAAGCCGGTCAGTCTGTTTTCGCAGAGCTGAAAATAATTCTCAAAACTCAACTCAAGGCGCCTTCTATAGTTCTGTAAACGGTCCTCCTCCCTCTGTAGAGTTTCGGCTGGATGATATCTTCTTAAAGAAATTTTCTGGTTAAGAACCTTTTTTTCTTTATAAGCTATCACCTCGTTTAAGAGTACGTTTAACCTGTAAAACTTTTGTTTTAGGTCCTTTTCTAAACTATACAGAAGGTTAAAGGGGCTTCTTTCTGTTAAGGTTAATTTTACTTGATAAAGCCTGTTTTGCTTCTTAGAAAGGATGATGTCTAAAAACTGTTTATACTTCTTTTTATAAAGCTCGAGTTTTTCAAGCCATTTATGTTTATCAGGGATAACCTCTTGAGCGGCGGCAGAGGGGGTAGGACATCTTTTATCAGCTATCATGTCGCATAGAGTATAATCTATCTCATGGCCTACAGCAGAAACTACCGGTATTTTTGACTTACTTATCCCCAAGATGATCTCTTCTGTGTTAAAAGGAGCAAGGTCTTCAGCAGAACCACCGCCTCTGGTAATAAAGATTACATCTACATCGTAAAAATGAAGGTTTATATCTTTGATAGCCTGAACGATTTCTTTTTCTGCCCCTTCTCCTTGTACCCTCGAGGGATATACCAAAACCTCTATCTCCCATCTTTCTGAAACAATCTTTAAAAAGTCTTGCAGGGCAGCACTAAAAATAGAGGTTATCACCGCTATTTTCTTTGGAAAAAGAGGTATAGACCTTTTTTTGTTTGGATCAAACAAGTATTGATATTTTTTTATCAGCTGTTGTTTTTTTAACTCAAGATATCCACTTCCCAGAAGTTCTATCCTTCTCACGATAAGATAGACTTCACCTGTCTTAGGATAAAAGTTCAGCTTACCCCAACATAAAACCTTAAGCCCATTTTGAAGATAAGAAACTATTTCTTTTTCTTTCTGGGCGTTAAAGATTATGGCTTTAATGGAGGCTTCTTCTTCAGTAAGATTAAAATAAAGATTTCCGTTTTGAGCATGTCTAAGGTTACTAATCTCTCCCTCTACCCATAAAAGAGAAAAACCCTCTTCTACAAGTTTTTTAACCCTTTGAGTAAGCTCTTTTACCGTAAAGTAGGATCTTTCTAAACCTTCTATCGGTTGGTTAAGCTGGTATTCAAATTGTTGCCCCATACTTTAGTAAATTAACATAATTTTTAAGTTTTACATCAGGACAGATCTAAAATCAAAAAAACATTTTTAACGGAGGCAAAAAATTAACCAATTACCTATAGGTAGGGCAAAAAACTTTAGGTTGCAAAATCTGGCTTAAGTTTTAAAATTTATTATCTCTTAAAAAATTTTAAAAGGGGTTAACCTATGGGAAAAAAGCCAATGACCTTAGCAGAGAAAATTTTAGCCCAAAAGGTTGGAAAAGAGTATGTAGAGCCAGGAGAGCTGGTAGAGGTGCCGGTAGACCTAACCTTAGCTAACGACATCACCGGGCCTTTGGCCATCAAGGTTTTCGAATCTACAGGGATAAACCAGGTTTTTGACCCAGAAAAAATCGCCTTGGTTATGGACCATTTTACCCCTAACAAAGACATTAAAAGTGCAGAACAAGTAAGGATATGTCGGGAGTTTGCAAGAAAACATAAAATCACCCATTATTATGAAGGTGGATCCTGTGGTATAGAGCACGCCCTTTTACCTGAGTTAGGGTTGGTTGTGCCTGGAGATGTAGTGATAGGTGCTGACAGCCATACCTGTACCTATGGAGCTTTGGGTGCCTTTGCTACAGGGGTTGGGTCTACAGACCTTGCTGGAGCTTGGTTAACTGGAAAAACCTGGTTTAAAGTCCCTGAAACCATAAAGTTTGTCTATTATGGAACTCTTAAACCCTGGGTTACAGGAAAAGACTTAATCCTTTATACCATAGGAGATATCGGAGTAGACGGAGCCCTTTATAAGGCAATGGAGTTTACCGGTGAGGTTATAGAAAAATTATCTATGAGTGACAGGTTTACGATGTGTAACATGGCCATAGAGGCTGGGGGGAAGGTAGGATTGATTGCACCAGATAAAAAAACTTTAGCCTTTGTAAAGAAACATTCTACCAGAAAGCCTTTAGTCCTAAAGCCTGATAAAAAAGCAAACTATGTAGAAATAAGGGAGTATGATGTATCTAAGATAGACCCAGTGGTTGCCTTACCTCATCTTCCTTCTAACGTAAAACCAGTAAAAGACTTACCTAAGATTTACATCGACCAGGTAGTAATCGGGTCCTGCACCAACGGAAGATTAGAAGACCTTATCATAGCGGCTAAAATCCTTAAAGGAAAAAAAATAAACCCCAACGTAAGGTGTATCATCATCCCTGCTACTCCTAAAATCTACAAGGAAGCCTTGAAAAAAGGGTTGATAGAAATTTTTATAGAAAGTGGGGCCATCATTTCTCCTCCTACCTGTGGGCCTTGTTTAGGAGGACATATGGGTATTCTTGCTAAGGGTGAAAAGGCGGTAGCTACCACCAACAGAAACTTTGTAGGAAGGATGGGACATCCTGAAAGTGAGGTGTATTTAGCCAGTCCGGCTGTGGCAGCTGCAAGTGCAGTGGTTGGCTATATTGCTACACCAGAAGAATTAGGCTTATAAACTCAAAGGGAGGGTTAAATCATGAATACCATAAAAGGTAAAGCCTGGAAGTTTGGAGACAACATAGATACAGACGTTATCATACCTGCAAGATATCTTAACACCACCGATCCACAGGAACTTGCCAAGCATTGTATGGAAGATGCTGACCCAGAGTTTTCTAAAAAAGTAAATCCTGGAGACATAATTGTAGCAGGTAAAAACTTTGGATGTGGCTCATCCAGAGAGCATGCCCCTATAGCGATAAAAGCCTGTGGTATCTCTTGCGTGATAGCTGAAAGTTTTGCCAGGATTTTTTACCGCAACGCATTTAACACTGGGCTTCTTATCCTTGAATGTCCCGAAGCTTCAAAGGATATAGAAACAGGAGATGAGCTTGAGGTCTATCCAGAAGAGGGAAAAATCCTCAATCTAACCAAAAATAAAACCTATACCACCAAACCCTTACCACAGTTTATGAAAGAAATTTTAGAAGACGGAGGGTTAATACCTCATATCATGAAAAGATTAAAACAGGGTTAAAAATGAAGGTGACCAAAGAAGAAGCCAGTTTTGAAACCTTAAGAGAAATAGTTAAAATCTTAAGAGGAGAAAATGGATGTCCCTGGGATAGGGAGCAAACTCCTCAGACTTTGAAAAAATACCTTATAGAAGAAACTTATGAATTGATAGAAGCTATAGAAAAGGAAAAAGATGAAGAGATAAGGGAAGAGTTAGGGGATCTTCTTTTTTTGTTGATCTTTATCCTGTATCTTTATGAGGAAAAAAACGTCTTTTCTTATAAAGACGTTTTTTATTATACTGCCCAGAAAATGATAAAAAGACACCCCCATGTATTTGGCGATGAGGTTGCTAAAACAGCAGAAGAGGTGCTCAAAAACTGGCAAAGGATCAAAAAAGAAGAAGGAAAAAGTTCTTCTGTTTTAGGGAACATCCCTAAAAGTTTACCAGCCCTGCAAAGGGCCTTTCGTTTAGGAGAAAGGGCAGCAAGAGTAGGGTTTGACTGGGAAAAACCTGAAGAGGTTTTAAATAAACTTAGCGAAGAAGCTGCAGAGTTAAAAGAAGCTATCCAAAAGGGGGAAAAAGAGGCCTTAAAAGAAGAAATAGGTGACCTTCTCTTTACGATAGCCAATCTCTCTCGCAAGCTAAACATCAACCCTGAAGAAGCTCTTAAGGTGGCTTTAGAAAAGTTTGAAAACCGTTTTAAACGGTTAGAAGAAGTAGTAGAAAAAAGAGGACTTTCTTGGAAGGACCTTAATTTAACCCAACTTGACCAAATCTGGGAAGAGGTAAAAACCTCTGTATGAATCAAACCATATTGAAGGTAGAACATCTTTCGTTTGCCTACGACGGAAGCTTGGTCCTTAACGACATAAACTTTGAGATAGAACAAGGGGATTTTTTAGCCATCATCGGACCTAACGGAGGGGGAAAATCCACTTTAATCAGATGTATTTTGGGGTTCCTAAAACCTATTAAAGGGAAAATCCTTTGGTGGGGGAAAGAACTAAAAAATTTCAAAGAGTGGTATAAGTTAGGATATGTCCCACAAAGAGCTGGAGATTTGATAGATTTTTTAACCCCCCTTACAGTAAAAGAATTTCTATCTTTACCTGCAAAATGGTACCATAAGTCTTTAGATAAAAGTTATTTTGAAGAGGTGATCCATCTTTTAGGTCTCCAAAACCTTTTAAATCAAAAATTAGGGAAACTTTCTTATGGACAGCTCCAGAGAGCTTATATCGGGAGGTCTTTGATCTTAAAGCCAGAGGTATTAATCCTTGATGAACCTTCGGTAGGCTTAGACTTTTTTTCCCAGGAAAGGTTTTATAAGTTATTAGAGAGCTTACATCAAAAAGGGTTAACCATTCTACTCATTACCCATGAAACCTGGTTACTAACCAAATCGGTAAACAAAATAGCCTGTATCAACAAGAATCTCTTTTTCCATGGAAACCATGAAGAGTTTTGTACGTTAAGCCAACAAAAAGATTTCTATTCGGAATATCACCGGATAGAACATTCCCACTGGTAAAAATGACTGAACTTTGGTTATCCTTAGGATTGTTAAAATATGGGCTTTTAGCTGGAGTTTTTCTTGGGATTTCCTTTGCCTTTACTTCACCCTTTTTGGTTTTAAAAAGAAACTCCCTCTTCCCACACGCCTTAACCCACATTTTATTCTTAGCTATCATCCTTATTTCTATAATCTCTGAATATTTCCCAGATATTTTTACCTACCCTCTTTTAGAATACCCTATCATGGGGCTGGTAACCCTCTTTTGCACCTCTTTGGTATTTGTTTTAAAGAGAACGTTTAGACTTTATGAAGACACAGCAACTTCTATCATCGCCAGTTTAGCCCTTGGTATAGCTTTAATCCTTATTACCAAAACCTCTCAATATGACACGAGACTCCTTTCCTATCTATTTGGAAGCTTGATGACCGTTACTTCTAAGGATATGTTTAACAGCCTATGGATAGCCTGTCTGACGTTGCTGGTGTTTTATAAATACTATCCTCTATGGATCACCCAGAAGACAGACCATGAAATCCCTGGGGTTAACTTTAAATGGGCTAACTTTTGGTTTCTTACCATCTTAACCCTTCAGGTGTTTATCAGTATCAAACTTATGGGAGTGCTTTTAGTCTCTTCTTTGTTTGTTTTTACTAGTGTTTTAGGGCTAAAAACAGGAAACAACGTAAAACAAACTATCTTTTTAACTGCTTTAACCAACCTTTTTAGCATCTTATCAGGAACAATAGTTTCTCTAGTATGGGACATTCCTTTTTCAAGTGCTGTAGTTCTTTGTATGAGTTTTTGGCTTTTAATCTCTTTTATTCTGAAAAGCTGGAGGACTTAAATGTTAGAGTTTATAGACAGCCATGCTCATCTTAACCTCCCAGAATTTAAAAAAGACTTAGAAGATACCATCAACCGGGCTAAACAAAACGGTGTTATCCATTGTGTGGTAGTAGGGATTAACCCTTCTACCAATAAAAAAGCCTTAGACCTGCATCAAAAATATCCTGACTTTATTTCCCCGGCTCTGGGTTTTCATCCCCATGAGGTAAAAAAACTTTCTGAAGAAGATTACAGGGAATTAGAAAAACTTTTGCCTCAAGCAGTAGCCCTTGGTGAAATCGGACTTGACTGGGTAAAAGAATATTCTCCTAAAGAGATGCAAATCAAACACTTTGAAAGACAACTTGCGATAGCCAAGTCTCAACAAAAACCGGTAATCCTTCATCTTAGAGGTGAAGAAAACCTCTGGGAAACTGCGATAGCTATCCTTAAAAATTTTTTACCTATTAGGTTTGTATCTCATTGTTTTACTTCAGGACCTGAAATAGCTAAAAAAATACTTGATTTAGGGGGTTATATTTCTATTCCAGGGGTGGTGACCTTTCCTAAAGCAGAAGAGCTAAGAGCCGCTGTAAAGTTTATTCCTTTAGAACGAATGCTTATAGAAACGGACTGCCCTTATCTAACCCCTATGCCTTTCAGAGGAAAAAGAAATGAACCCGCTTTTTTACCTTATACCGCTCAAAAAATAGCAGAAATAAAAGGACTCCCTTTAGAGGAAATAGCAGAAAAAGTTAAAGAAAACACTATAAGATTTTTTTCTTTGGTGCTATAATATAGAAGCGATTCCTAAAGGATTAGGAGGACGGTTAAATGCGGCTAAAAAGAGAGGTTTATATAGGTGAATTAAACAAAGATTTTATAGGAAAAGAAGTTACTGTTTCTGGTTGGGTGCTTAGAAGACGAGACCATGGAGGTATCATCTTTTTAGACTTAAGAGATAGGTCTGGTCTACTTCAGGTAGTTTTTGAAGAAGACATAGACCAAGAGGTACATAACTTAGCTGACTCTATCAGAATAGAGTATGTAGTAAGTGTTAGAGGTAAGATAAGGAAAAGACCAGAAGGAATGGAAAACCCTAAGATTTCTACCGGTGACATAGAGCTCGTAGCTACAGACGTAGAAATACATAACACCTCAAAAACCCCACCCTTCCCGCTTGACGAAGACCTTTCTGAGGTCTCCGAAGCTCTTCGTTTAAAATACCGTTATTTAGAGATGAGAAGTCCTGAAGGTTTAACCCCTTTTATCTTTAGACACAAGGTAAACCATTCCATAAGAGAATTCTTAAACAGTAGAGGTTTTTTAGAGATTGAAACCCCTTACCTAACTAAAAGTACCCCTGAAGGAGCAAGAGACTATCTGGTTCCAAGCCGTCTTTATCCTGGCAAGTTTTATGCCTTACCTCAATCCCCTCAGCTTTTTAAACAGATTTTGATGGTAGCAGGGGTAGACCGGTACTATCAGATTGTAAGATGCTTTAGGGATGAGGACCTTAGGGCAGACAGACAACCAGAGTTTACTCAGCTTGACATGGAGATGTCCTTTGTAGAAGAACAGGACGTGATGGCGCTTATAGAAGAACTTATGAGTTACATTTTTGAAAAGAACCTGGGAATTACCCTTTCAACACCTTTTCCGGTGATAACCTTTGAAAAAGCCTTAGAGGAATATGGTACAGACCGACCTGACCTAAGGTTTGACCTAAAATTACAAAACCTGTCTGAGTTGTTTAAAGATTCTTCTTTTAAAGTCTTTCGAGGTGCTTTAGATGCAGGTGGGGTGGTCAAAGGGTTAAAAGCCCCTGCCACTTTTTCTCGAAAAGAGTTAGAAGATTTGACTAAGTTTGCTCAAGACTTAGGAGCCAAAGGTCTTGCCTGGATCAAATACAGTAAAAACGGAAAAACCTTTGAAGAGAAATGGAACTCCCCTATCGTAAAATTTTTTGAACCCTCTGTTTTAGAACGACTGGTAGAAGTCTTTAAGGTTGAAGAAGAACAAGTTACCTTCTTTTTTGTGGCTGACTCTAAAGAAATTGCTAACTTAGTTTTAGGGGAGCTAAGAAAACATATAGCAAACAAGCTTAACTTAATACCTCAAGGAGTTTTTACCTTCACTTGGGTGGTAGATTTTCCACTTTTTGAATGGGATGATGAAGAAAACAGACTGGTTTCTGTGCACCATCCTTTTACCCATCCTAAAGAAGAAGACCTTCCTCTTTTAGACACAGACCCCCTTAAAGTAAGGGCTAGGGCCTATGACTTGGTTTTAAATGGTATAGAAGTAGGAGGTGGAAGTATTCGTATCCATCGTAAAGACTTACAACAAAAAATCTTTAAACTTTTAAGTATCTCAGAAGAAGAGGCTGAAGAAAAATTTGGGTTCTTGCTTAATGCTTTAGAATTTGGAGCTCCTCCTCATGGTGGAATAGCCTTTGGACTTGACAGATTAATCATGCTTATGCTTGGGAAAAAGAGTATAAGAGAAGTTATAGCCTTTCCGAAAACTCAAAGAGCCCAATGTCTACTTACCGGCGCACCTGCAGAGGTTAAAATAGAACAGATACTGGAACTACATCTTCTTCCTGGATGGGAAAAAAAACCTAAAACAGAATGATAAAATTTTTTTTAGAAGGAAGCCTGAAAGGTTTAGGCAAATGGCTCCTGTTTTTAGGCTATCCTGTAATCTTTTGTGAAGGCAAAATTTCAGACCAGGATATTTTAAAACATAAAGATTGTATTTTTCTTATCACCAGCCCTGAAACAGCCATAAGGTTAGAAAAAGCAGGAGTAAAATTTTTACTTCTCCCCAGAGATAACCTAAAAACTCAGCTTAAACTTTGTTTAAATCGCCTTAACCTTAAACCTGAGCTTAAACTTAACCTTTGTACGTTATGCGGAGGACAACTTATCCCTGTGAACAAAGAAGACTTTAAATCTCTTATACCTGAAAAAGTATATCAACGTTATGAGGAATTCAACTACTGCCCTTCCTGTCAAAAACTTTATTGGGAAGGAGATCACGTAAAAAGGCTTCAAGAAAAGTTTCAAAAACTTATTTCTTAAGTTTTTTTATCAATAAGTCTAACACTTTAGAAGCATCTCCTATCAACGCAAGATGTGCCATTTTAACCAGTGGAGCTTCTTTATCGGTGTTTACCGCCACGATAAACTCTGAGTTTTCCATCCCTACAGTATGTTGAAGTGCTCCAGAGATCCCAAACCCTATATAAACTTTAGGTCTAACAGTTACTCCACTTACCCCAATCATCCGGTCTTCTTCAACCCAACCTTCGTAGCAGACCGGACGTGTAGCCCCAACCTCAGCTTTTAAAATCTGAGCCAGCTCAAAAAGCTTCTTAAAGTTTTCCTTAGACTTAAGCCCTCTCCCTCCAGCCACAACCACTTTAGCGGTAGAAAGCCTGTTAGGTTGCTTGGCAGAGGGTTTAAAATTTCTAACCTTTATTTTACTTACCCAAGTAAATTCCTCAGGCATTGCTACTTCAAAAAACTTCGGTTCTCTTTCTCCGTAAGAAGGAGAAAAGGCACCGATAGAAAGGGTTGCCATAACAGGTGTAGTTTTTGATATAAGTTTAGCTATGATGTTTTCTCCATAAGTAGGTCTTGCCATAACTATCTTTCCGTCTTCTACCTCTAAATGATTAACATGAGCACAAAGCCCTAAATTTAGTTTTCCGGCTATCCTTGGAGCCAAAGCACAACCAATTGAGGTTGCCGGAAAAAACAACCCGTAAGGAGAGGTTTTTTTGACAATTTCTATCAAAACTTCAGCATATAAATCATCTTTAAAATGGACCAACTCTTGATGACAAACCATCCAAACTTCATCAGCAATAGATTTTTTTAACACCTCTAAATCCTGAAAAGATTGAAGATTATCCATCAAACAGACAAGTACCACCTTTTTATCTAACTTTAGACCTAATTCTTTTAAAGGAGTAAGCACTTCTATAGCCGAAGGGTGTAATTTCCCGTTAAAAATTTCTCCAAAAGCTAAAAGACTTCCTTTCTTAAGTTCTTCTAAGTTCTTTTTTTCAATCATGTTTCACCTCTAAGGATGGATTAATCCTTTTTGTTCTAAAACCGAGATAAGCTTTTCTACCAGAAAAGAAGGTTCTCCCTCCAACACCTGCCCCTTAGCTTCAAATTTTTTCTCAAAAACATCTACTACCTGAGTAGGTGAACCATTAAGCCCTAATCTTTCAGGAGATAACCCTAAATCTTGAACTGTAAAAACCAAAGGATCTTTTTCTTTGACCTCTAAAAGTCTCTTTAAAGAGGGGGGCCTTAGATAATCAAAAGCCTCAGGTAAAACAGAAGCTACAAAAGGAGGTTCTACCTCTAACTCTTCTTCACCATACTCTGTCTGTCTTAGCACTACCCAATTATTCCCTTCTTTTAAAACGGTTTTAACATTAGTAATAGATGGCAATCCAAGTAAAGCTGCTGTTTCGGGAGGAACTTGAGAGGTCTCTCCGTCTATGGATTTAAGACCCATAAGGACTAAAGAATAAGGGGACATCTTTTTGATAGCCTCAGCAAGGACATAACTTGTAGCTAAGGTATCTGCACCGGCAAAAGCCCTATCAGACAAAAGTACCATTTCATCAGCCCCTATCCCGTATACCTCTTTTAAAAGAGGTATAACATTAGGAGGACCCATAGTAATCACAGTAACCTTCAATCCATAATTTTCTTTAAGCCTTACGGCCATTTCTACAGCCTGTCTGTCTGGAGGGTTAAGAATTAGTTCTAAACTATCTCTCTTTAGGGTATGGGTCGATGGGTCTACCTTAACTGTCCCTGGTTTAGGCACCCCTTTTATACAAAGGATTATTTTTTCCATCTCTGACCTCTCGTTTATTTATAGTGTTTAAGCAACTCTCTAGCAATCACGTTTCTCTGGATTTCATTTGTCCCTTCGTAAATCTGCAGACACTTTGCGTCTCTAAAATACTTTTGAACAGGATAATCTCTCATATAACCTAAACCACCCATCATTTGGATAGCTCTTTCGGTAACCCACATAGCCACATCTGTAGCAAAACATTTTACCATAGATGAAGCCCCAGAAAAATCTTTAGCCCCCCGATCTATAAACCGGGCTACACTATAAAGTAAACTCCTTGAAGCCTCGATTTTCATCGCCATATCAGCAAAGGTATGGCTTACTGCTTGAAACTGATAAACAGGTTGCCCAAATTGAATCCTTGAGGAAGCGTGTTTTAAAGAAACCTCCATCGCTGCCTGAGCTATTCCTACAGCCTGGGCTCCTGCACCGCATCTGGCATAATCTAAGGTTTTTAAGGCCACAATAAATCCCATACCTTCTTTAGCAAGAAGTCTTGACTTAGGGATCACACAATCATTAAAAAAAAGCTCAGTGGTAACCGAAGTTCTTAACCCCAACTTCTTTTCCTTTTTGCCTACTGTAAAACCGGGGTCACCCTTTTCTACTATAAAGGCACTGGCACCTCTTGCCCCTTTAGAAGGGTCTGTAAGGGCTATAACCACATAAATATCTGCTATACCTCCGTTAGTAATCCACTGTTTTACTCCATTTAATACATAATAGTCTCCTTCTTTTTTAGCTGTAGTTTTGATCCCAAAGGCATCACTTCCTGCCTGAGGTTCTGTCAAGGCAAAAGCACAAAGGCTCTCTCCTTTAGCGATACGAGGTAAGTAATGAGCCTTTTGCTCTTGATTACCAAAAAAAATAATAGGATAAGCTCCAAGAAAAGAAGCAGCATAAGTAGTAGAAACACCTGCACAATAGTAAGAAAGATGTTCCACTGCAAGACACATCTCCAAACTACCCAAACCCAAGCCTCCATATTCTTTAGGAACAATTATTCCAAAAAAATCGGCTTGGGCTAAGGCCTTTATAGGTCTTTCATCATAAACTTCTTTTTCGTCCCATTCCAAGGCATAGGGCTTTATATACTCTTCTCCAATCCTTTTGATAAGGTCAACCAACAATTTTTGAGTGTCATTTAGCCCGTAATCAATCATAAAAACACTCCTGCAAAATTCAAAATTTCCTCTATTTTACTAAAAAATCTCTGTTAAGCAAGATAAAAAAGGGAACTTATGAAAAATAGAGATTATGGGTTTAAAGGTCTTAATGTGCTTTTATATTTCAAAGGAACAGTCTGAGGAAATTGAGTATAATGAACTTTACCTTTTTCGTCTACATAGTAATAAATTGGGTTGTTCACTTCTAAATTAGAAGGAAGGTTTTTATTTCTACTTTTTGAGGTTGATTTTTTTTCTTGTTTAGCTTTTTCTCCTTCTTCTCCTAGAGTAAGATAAGGCTTTAACAATTGCAATTTTTTAGGACCTATCCCTTTTACTTTTTCTACGTCCTCCCAGGATTTAAAAGGCCCGTTTTTCTCACGATAGTCTACAATAGCTTGGGCTGTTTTCTTACCAATGCCAGGAAGTTTTTCTAAATCTTCTACTGTAGCCTGATTTATGTCTAATTTTTTAGCAAAAACTAAAGAAACACTCAATAAGACGCACAAAAGAAAACCAACACTACATAAATAAAAGAAAAGAAAGGGGCGAGAAAGCCCACCCCTTTTATGAAAAGACATTTTTGTGCTTTACACACACCCGGTAGGTTTAGGTAATCCAGCCATCTTACAAGCACCTTTTCCAGGACCAGAAGGGAACAACTCATAAATCTTCTTTAATGGAAATCCGGTGACCTTGGACAAAATTCTAACCATAGGAGCAACACCGTTCTTTCTGTAGTAATCCTGAAGGACGTTAATTACCTTCCAGTGTTCTTCGGTTAACTCCTGGATACCTTCTAATTCCTTCACATACTCAACCCATTCTTTACACCAAGCATCAAGACCACCTGCTAAGAATCCGTCCTCATCTACTTCAAAAACCTTACCTTTGTACTCAACTGTTGGCATACCTAACACCTCCTTTTATTTTTTAATAAAACGTTTTTTTCAAAAAAAATATTCTAAACCTTAAAACTTATTTTTACAATTTATTTTTATCTATTTTTACAAAAAAGTCAAGGGTAATTTTAAAAAATTTCTTTAATCATCGGTACTTCATCACAATCAGGAAATTTGGGACATCTTACGCAGTCTGACCACACCTTGTAAGGCAACTCAGACTTATTAGTTCTTACAAACCCTACCTTTTCAAAAAAAACCGGCACTCTGGTCAACACAAAAACCCTTGGTATTTCAAGTTCTTTTGCCTCTTGTAAACAAGCCTTTACCAAAGCTAAACCAATACCCTTATTCTGATATTCCTCACTTACCACCAAAGACCTTATCTCTGCTAAATCTTCCCAACAAATCTGCAAGGCACAAGCGGCAACCACTAAATCTTTATCTTGATAAACAAAAAAATCCCGCACATGTTCATACAATTCAGATAAAGACCGAGGAATAACCTCTCCAGTTTTAGAAAAATGTAAAATTAGTTTATAAATATACTTTATATCAGAAAGTTTTGCCTTTCTTATCATTATTTAAACCTGATAACTTACTTTAATTCTACAACAAAGGGGTTGCTTACTCCAAGGTCAGAGACTACCTTAGTAGCTGCTTTTTCTGCCTCTTCTCTGGAGGCATATCTACCTACATAAACCTTATAAAGGGTTTTTCCCTCAGAAGGAATAGCTTTTACCGTAACCTTATAACCTTTTTTTTCAGCTAAAGTCCTCAACTTTTCAGCAGATTCCTTTTGCGAAAAAGCACCCACCTGAAGCGCAAAAGACCCTTGTTTTATCTGGTTAGAGATTTTAGCTATCTCTTTGGTTTTAGAGGTAAGTGGTTTTTCCTTGGAAGGTTCTTTTACTTCAGATACCTTAGGTTTAGCCTGCTTTTTTTCTTTTTCTATTACTTGAGCTTCTGGTTCAGGTTTGGAAGGAGAAACAAAGGCTTGAGAAGAGGCATTTCCCTTAAGATCTACAGGTTTTTCAGCTGTGGCGTTTAAACCAGAAAGAGATGGGGTTGTCGCACTTTCATTACTTGTAAGAGAAGGAGGAGGTGGAGGGGGGAGCTCCTCTTTAGAGGTAGACTCTGCGGCTATCTTCTCCTGTTCTTTAGAACCTAATTTACTTCCTACCCAAACTCCTATAATAAAACTCCAAACCAACAAACACAAACCAAAAAGTATAATAAAAACTAAAGCAATCCTACTTACCTCTATTTTTACTTTCTTACCCTCCATAAAAACCTCCTTTTTACATTTTTTCTGGAGAGTTAACCCCCAAAAGGTTTAGACCATTTTTTAGAACTATTTTACACCCTAAACACAACCCCAGTCTAGCTAAAGTTAACGGTAGATCATCTGAAAGCACTCGATGTTTAGTATAAAACTCATGAAATTGTTTGGCAAGGTCTAACAGGTAATAAGTAATTTTATAGGGAGCATAAAACATACTTGCTGATTCTATAACTTCTTTAAATTCTTCTATCTTTTTGGCAAGAGCAATCTCTTCCTCTGAAGAAAGAAGGCTAAAATCTACCTCTCTCCAGTTTATTTCTCCTAAACCTTGCTCTCTTGCTTTCTCAAAAATACTGCAAATCCTTGCGTGAGCATATTGTACATAATAAACTGGGTTTTCTTGAGACTGCTTTTTGGCCAAATCTATATCAAAATCTAAAGGAGAGTCAGAAGACCTGGATAAAAAAATAAATCTGGTAGCATCTACCCCCACCTCATCTAAAAGTTCTTTTAGCTCTACAAATTCCCCTTGTCTGGTGGACATGCTTTTTAGTTCTCCACCTTCTATAAGATTAACCATCTGAATAAGAATTACTTTTAAATTTTCTGGATTTAAACCTAAAGCCTTAAGAGCCCCTTTTAACCGTTTTACATATCCATGGTGGTCTGCTCCCCAAAGGTTGATCGCAAGGTCAAACCCACGGTCTACAAACTTTTCATGATGATAGGCGATGTCTCCTGCAAAATAGGTATATTCTCCGTTAGAACGAATAAGCACCCGGTCTTTTTCATCTCCAAAATCAGAAGACCTAAACCATAAAGCACCTTCTTTTTCATAAACTAAACCTTTTTGTTTTAAAAGGTTTATCAAAGCATCTACTTTGCCTTTTTCATAAAGGCTTTTTTCTGAATACCAACTATCAAAAACTACCCTGAACCTATCAAGGTCTGATTTTATATCTTCAAGGATGGTCTTTATCGCTATCTCTCTGCAGATGGCTATGGCCTCTTTTTTTTCTAATTCTAAAAGGTTAGGATAGTCTGCCAAAACCTTTTTGGCTATATCGTAGATGTACGCACCTTTATAAAAATCTTCCGGAAAATTGATCTTTTCTCCTTTTAACTCCTTAGCCCTGAGATAAACAGACTCCCCTAAAATATCCATTTGAGTACCTTTATCGTTTATGTAATACTCTCTGATAACAGAATAACCAGTGAACTCTAAAACCCTTGCTAAAGAATCTCCATAAGCTGCACCCCTTCCATGTCCTATATGAAGAGGCCCCGTGGGATTAGCGGAAACAAACTCAACCAAAACCTTTTTCCCTTTACCTAAGTCAATCCTACCATAGTTATCTTTTTCTTCTATGACTTTAAGCAAGTTTTCAAGATAATACTGAGTAGATACCCAAAAATTGATAAACCCTGGTTTAGCAACCTCTACCTTTTCAAAAAGAGTTTTTTCGTTAGTTAGTTCTTGAACCAACTTTTCAGCTATTTCTAAAGGAGAAAGGTTTAAGGAGTTTTTTAAAACAAAGGCTATGTTGGTAGCATAATCCCCAAAAAAACCTTTTCTTGGGGTCTCTATTTCAAACTGAGGCAAAGGTATCTCGCCAAAAACAGTCTTAACAGCCTTTTCTACTGCCTCTTTAATCCTCTGCTTTATCAACCTTGGTCTCCTTTCTTAGATTTTTTAAAAGGGTTAGGTCAGGAGAATAGTCAGGACACTTCAAGGGTTGGGTATTGTCAAAAGAAAACTTTTTAGCACAAAACTCCCTCCAAGCACAGGTAGCACATAAAACAGGAAGTTCTGAATTTGAACTTTCTTTTTTTTTCTCCAAAGTTTACTCCTGGTAAAGTTTTTTTAAATCTTGAAACTTTTTATTAAGAAACTCCAAATTTAAGGTTTTGTCAAGATTGGGGAAAGAAAAATATTGAGGTAACGGAGCCAATACTTCAACAGGTTCTTTTTCCAGAGGATGGGGGAAACATATAAAACAAGCATGCAAAAGAATAGCCTTACCCTGATTAACCAATCTTTTGGCTCCATATCTAACATCCCCTACCACAGGGAACCCAAGACTACTTAGGACAGCCCTTAGTTGATGTTTTCTTCCTGTAATCGGAAAAAGCAAGACTAACGATCTATTTTTTACAACCTGTAACGTTTCATAATATGTTAGACTTTCTTTTGCACCTTCTTTAGGTTCCCAAAAAACCAAAGCTTTGTGAGATTTTTGATCCCATTTAAGATAAGCCCTGATCAAGTTTTGACCTTTTAAAATTCCTTCTACCTCTGCAAGATAAAATTTACCCACCTCTTTCTGTTTAAAACTTTCGGTAAGTCTTCTGGCTGCTTTTGTGCGCTTGGCAAAAACTAATGCTCCAGAAACAGGTTTATCCAAACGATGAACCACCGCTAAAAAAACGTTTCCTGGTTTATTATCTCTTTTTTTTAAATAATCTTTTAACAAATTTAACAAAGATACCTCTAAATCCTTTGCTCCCTGAACCACCATTCCAGCAGGTTTATTTACCACCAAAAGACTTTTATCTTCAAAAAGGATAAAATCTTCTTTCATGGAGTTCGATTTATGTTCTCTCTTTCTTTTAAAAGTTCTTCTTTCTTTTCCTGAAAATTAGATGCCTTTTGAGAAGGCTTTTGATAAAACTCTTCAGAAATTCCGAATAACCTAAAGATAAAGGTGAAAACCCCTTTTCCTAAACTACTGGGATGTAAGGGAATGATGTTATAATTATCGTATGTCCCTACCACCTGTAAAGGTAGGTAAACTAACATCCTCGGTTTCCCAAGAACCCATTTCCCTAACCCTGGAACCTTTTCTAAAATCACGTCTATCGTTTTGAAAGGAGAGGCATAAAAAGTAAGGTTTAGTTCCTTGTTTTTCAAGTTTATCGGTCCCTCGCCAAACAATCTAAAACCTGAGGCTGAAAGAAAGGCTTCATCTATGAGTAAAGTCGTATCGGTAAAGCGGGAGTTGAAAATTAATTCTTCGTAGGGTAATAACTGACTTTCTAAATTAGGAATTTTTCCTCTAAAAAGGTCTATCGGACTTAAAAAACCCAAAAGATGAGCTATAAGAGGAGCACGGTAAATATATCCCTTTTTAGATTTAAGTATCAACTCTCCTCTGCTATTCGTAATCCAATCTTTACTATTTCCTTCAAAAAAGGCATATCCTTTTACCTTATAAGGACCTTCTAAGATTACGGTAGGCATCTCTTCTGGATACAGACAGGAAAAAAGGTCTAACAGGTCTCCTTCTGAAGGTAAAAGTTCTACAAAAACTTGATGGGCTTCCCCTGATAAAGAATAGATAAAATCTAATCCTAATCCGCAAAAATTAGCCTTGGTCAGGTTGGCCCATAAAAGTTTCGCTTTAGTGTTTAAACTTAAGTCTAAACTAAAGTTTTCTACCTTATGGGAGGTAGGAAGAATAAGGTCGTTTGCGTTCACCTTTAACTCTGCTATTAGAGGAATCCCTTGGAAATAGTCCCAGATTTCTTTTTTAACCGTTTTATCAGAGGTTTCTTGGGTTGAGCTTAAACCTAAAAACTTTTTTAAATCTATTTTTTCAGACCTTAAATCCCCTGTAACCAAAACATATTTTTGGTTGGTATCCACCTTTAAGTCAGCTAATAAGGTAGAATTGTTCCATTCAAACTTAAACTTTCCATGAATCGTATGGTTCTTAGCAATCTTTCCTTCACCCTCAATCGCTATTCCATCTTTAAACTTAACTCCTTGAAGTGTAAGCCAACCTTCTTCAAGAAAAAGGTTTCTGTTTAAGTAGTCGTTTGCCAAAGACACTAAGATATTTTTTTCTTTTTTAAACTTTAAGTGCAAATTGTTTTCTACTAAACCTTCTAATGGGTAAGGTACCTTATCAAAGATTGTTCCTAACTCTTCCAAACGAGTTTTACCTTGCAGGGTTAAATCTATTTGATTTTGGTTTAACCTTAATCCAAACTTCTGCTGACTTTCTTTTCCGTTAAAACTCCCCAAAATTGAGGTTTGGTCTTTAGTTTGGTCCAAAGTTACAGAAATTTCTTTATCTGAGATCTTAAAGGTTCCTCGGGATTGAACCTGTCCGTCTCTATAAACCAAAGATAGGTTTTCTATGTTTATCGGAGATTTTAATAGAAAAGAAGCCTCTTTAAGCCCTAAGACCTTCTCAATCTTATCCTTTAGTCTTTCTTTCACCTCTCCTTTTAGTTCTAAAAAAATTTCTTGGTCAAAAACCCTACCCTTACCTACAAAATTAGAGTCTTCTATTTCAAAAGCGGCCTCTCCAAAAGAAAGACACCCATCGCGCCAAACTAAAGGTAAACTTTCTGAATAACCAGAAAATCTTTCTCCTTTTACCTCTTCACCTATCCTAAGATTTACTGCTTTTCCCTTTAAAAAGAGATTGCCTAAAATAGCCTGTTTTAGGTTTACTTGCTCTTGGGCTAACTGTTTTAAATTCCCTCGAAATTCCCCTTCTTCTATCTCTAAATTTTCAAATTTAAGGCCCTTTTCCTTAAAAAACACAGCTACCTCTCTTACCTTATCCTTTAGAAACTCTAAAAACTCAGGTTTTATGGTCACTCCCCAAACTTTAACCCTAAAGTCTAAAGAGGATAAATTTAACTCCAAACCTCCATCTTTTATCGCTAATTCTTTATTAAATACATTCAGATTAGAAAGATTTAGTTTGTCTTTGTAGTAAAAAATTTTAGCTGTTTTTAAACGTAAGAATTTGGTATAAAAAGGCACGATTAATGATGCATCTTCTGAATCTATGTCAAAGGAAAGTTGAAAAGCATCTAAAGGACCTCTTAGTTCTATCTTAGAAACAAGGGAACCCTCTGTTTTAAATTCTTTTATTTTTTCTTGGTAAGACTTAAACATGTCAAAGTTTGCTACAAGATCTTGGATTTTTTCTGCCCTACCTGAGATGGTTCCTTCTAACCAGAGCTCAGGCTGTCTTTTTGAAAGGTCTAAACTGAAACTTTTTACCGTTCCCAAGACAGAACCTTCTACTGCCAACGTCCCGTTAAAGATAAGCCTTCCTTCTGAAAAACCCACCTCCCCTGTGACTTGTTCTAAGTCTAAAGGAAGAAAACCCAGAATGATCTGACCTTCTTTCAACTTACCTTTCGCTTTTATCCTTTTATAGTCGATAAGCTCTTGCAAATCTTTTCCTGAAGAAACAACCTCTATATCTTCCAAACTTCCATTACCGATATAATCAAAAACCTCTTTTACCTCTTTTTGTTTTTCAAAAAGAAGGAGTCCTATTTTTTTTATCTCAGCCAAATCAAGTTTCTTAACCTTAAGGCTTGCTTCTAAACCCTCTTTTTTCTTTACAAACTCTCCCTGAGCGTCTAAAAAGGGATTTCTTAAAAATACTTTTTTAAGGGTTAACCTAAGGCCATCTTTTTTAGAGCTAAGAACCCCGGTAATCACACCCCCTAAAAACCTTTCTCGAGAGAATTGTTTAAAAACCAGTTGAGGGTTTAACAGTTGAAAAGAAAGATTAAGTTTTTCTTTTTCTAAACTCAGCTCAGCCATCAAATCAGAAGTAAGACGCCCTATAAACGGTTCTCCACCCTTAATAAAATTGGTAAAATCAAAATTCTTAGCCTCAATTGAAGTTTCTAAGAAAAGGTTTGCAAGATTTAACCTTCCTTTTATCTCAGCTTCTTTAAACTGAGGACTTTTAAGAGATTTTAACTCCCATAAGGTTTGATGTCGATCAATTTTCAAAAAAAGGTCTGTGTGATCAAAAATCAACCATCCTATAGAGGTTTCATACTCTATGGTTGCCTCTTCAACTTTCATGTTAAAAGGAGCCATGTTTTTTAATTGGTCTTTTAACTGATACAAGTTGAAAGGTTCTGGTGACCAATAAGACTTTAATTTAAGTTTTTTTACCTGAAGACTTTCGGGAAAAAGCTTAAACCTAAAAATTTTTGATAAAGATAAAAAAGCAGTAGCTTCAGGAGTCTCCACTTCATAATATCTATTTTTAAACGTAAAATCTTTGATCCTTACCTTTCCTTCAAAAACATCTATCTTTATTTCTTTATAGTTTATATCTATCTTCTGGGTGTTTTTTAAAAAGTTGATCAGAGGTCCTTTAATCCAGGGACGATTAAGAAAAAAATCTATGTTCACTACACATAAAAATAACAAAGAAAAGACAAAAACAAGCAAAAGAAGAGTAAAACGAATTTTTTTCACCATTGTTTATGGATTTTAACCCTAAAAGGTTAAAAAATCAAGAAAAGTTTAGACTTGGATAAGTTTATAAGCTAAATGTATTGCCTGGATAAAACTTGATGGGTTAGCAACACCTTTGTTTGCTATATCATAAGCTGTACCATGACAAGGAGAAGTCCTTATTACTGGAAGTCCTAAGGTTATGTTTACCCCGTCTTCAAAATGTATAAGTTTAAAAGGAGCAAGCCCCTGATCGTGATACATGGCAACTACCAAATCATAACGTCCTTGATAAGCCCAGAAAAAAAGACTATCTGCAGGATAAGGGCCATATACGGGAAGACCAGCTTTTTGACAAAGGGTTATGGCCTCTTTTAAAACCGTTTTTTCCTCTTCACCTATAAGGCCTCCTTCTCCGGCATGGGGATTAACCCCACAGAGGGCGATTTTTGGATTTAATACTTTAAGTTTTAGTAAAAATTCAAAGGAAAGCTTAGCTGTAGCAAAAACTTTGTCTGCGGTTATCTTTTCTGGGACCTCTTTTAGAGGAATATGTGTAGTAACCAGCGATACTTTTAATCTTTCTCCATAAAAACTCATCACAAAATCTTTAGCCCCAAGCTCTTGAGCCAGCCACTCTGTATGTCCCTTATATTTAATCCCAACCTTTTCTAAACCCTCTTTACTTATAGGTCCGGTAACAATCGCCTTTATCTTACCTTCTTTAGCAAGGTCTATGGCTTTTTGTACAAAAAGTCCCATTGCCTTAAATCCATCAACCGAGGGTTCCCCAGGCTTTACATCTATTTCGGTAAGAGATAGAATTTCTAACTCAGGAGGGATTTTAATCCCTAACCATTTAGCCCTTTGTTCTATAACCCGAGCGTCTCCTATAATCAAAAGAGAGGATAAAACCTCAGGAAATTTCTCTTGAAAATGTTGAAGTGATTTAAGGATTACTTCTGGACCTATCCCTGCAGGACACCCTAAGGTAATACCTATTTTATTTTCTATCAAAAAAGACCTCCTTGGGAAAGGAGGCTAAAAAGCCCCCTTTTCCCAAGTTTATTTCATTTCTTCGAAATCAGCGTCTATCACATCATCTCCACCTTTTTTCTGAGAACCTTCTTGAGATGTATAAGAAGTTTTTTCTCTGTAAAGCATCTCTGCAAGTTTATAAGAAGCCTGGGTTAATTCATCGCTTGCCCTTCTTATTTCGTTTATGTCCTCCCCTTCCATAGCCTTCTTTAGTTGAGCTATCTTTTCTTCTACTTCTTTTTTAAGAGGTTCTGAGACCTTGTCTCCTAATTCTCTTAAGGTTTTTTCTACAGAATAGATAAGACTGTCTGCCTGGTTGCGAGCTTCGGCAAGCTCTTTTTTTCTTCTGTCTTCTTCTGCAAACTGTTCTGCCTCTTTAATAATTCTCTGGATTTCCTCTTCACTTAACCCTGAAGTAGGTCTTACCACGATAGACTGTTCTTTCCCGGTGCCTAAGTCTTTAGCAGTAACATGTAAGATACCATCTGCGTCTATGTCAAAAGTAACCTCTATCTGGGGTACTCCTCTTGGAGCAGGAGGTATACCTACCAGGTCAAATTTTGCGATACTCTTGTTGTCTTTAGCCAAAGGCCTTTCTCCTTGCAAAACATGAATGGTAACTGCTGTCTGATTATCGGTAGCTGTGGTAAAAATCTGACTCTTTCTAGTAGGAATGGTGGTACCTCTCGGTATGATAACTGTAAAAACACCTCCCAAGGTTTCAATTCCCAAAGAAAGAGGAGTTACGTCTAAAAGAAGCACATCCTTTACCTCTCCTTTTAATACTCCAGCCTGAATGGCAGCACCCATAGCCACCACTTCATCTGGGTTAACACCTTTCACAGGCTCTTTTCCAAAGATTTCTTTTACCTTTTGTTGAACCCTTGGCATACGGGTCATACCACCAACTAAAATAACCTCACTTATATCCTTAGGAGTAATTCCTGCATCTTTCATGGCAATACGACAGGGTTCTTCTAATCTTTCTATCAAATCCTCTACTAAACTTTCAAGCTTTGCCCTGGTTAACTTCATTACCAAATGTTTAGGTCCTGAGGCATCAGCGGTAATAAAAGGAAGGTTTATCTCAGTCTCTAAGGTGCTTGAAAGCTCAATTTTAGCCTTTTCAGCAGCTTCTTTTAACCTTTGTAAAGCCATTTTATCCTGTCTTAGGTCTATCCCATGCTCTTTCTTAAACTCTTCTGCGATGTAGTCTACTATTCGCATATCAAAATCTTCACCACCTAAAAAGGTATCTCCAGAGGTTGACTTAACTTCAAATACACCATCTCCTATTTCTAAGATAGAGATATCAAACGTTCCTCCTCCAAGGTCAAAAACAGCAATCAAACCTTCTTTTTTCTTTTCAAGTCCATAGGCTAAGCAAGCAGCTGTAGGCTCATTGATAATTCTGATAACGTTTAAACCTGCAATTCTACCTGCATCTTTGGTTGCCTGTCTTTGACTGTCATCAAAATAAGCAGGAACAGTAATTACCACATCTTTTACTTCCTGGCCTAAATACTCTTCTAAATCCTGCTTAATCTTCCTAAGAATCATGGCTGAAATCTCAGGAGGACTATACCGTTTTCCTCTTATTTCTACATGTGCATCTCCGTTAGGAGCTTCTACTATCTTATAAGGAACTCTTTTTTTCCATTCCTGTACCACCGGATCGTTAAACTTTCTACCCATCAATCTCTTAATTCCAAAAATGGTGTTTTCTGCATTGATGATGGCCTGCCTTTTAGCAGGAAGACCCACCAATATTTCTCCGTTTTCTTGGAAAGCTACCACCGAAGGTGTAGTCCTTGTCCCTTCTCTGTTAGGGATTACCTTGGGTTCACCACCCTCAAATATGGCAACACAAGAGTTAGTAGTTCCAAGGTCAATACCTACTATAGGTACCTTGCTCATTTTTCAACCCTCCTTTTAATTTTTTATTCGTTTTCCACTATATTTTCTTCTTCTGTTTCTTCTGGTCTTTCTTCAGTAGTTTTTTGTTCTTCCTTTTTCCCCATACACACACAAACTAAAGCTGGTCTTATTAACCTATCATGTAAGGTATAACCTTTTTGATATACTTTGGTGATAGCTCCAGAAGGAACTTCCGGATGAACCTCTGTAGAAAGAGCTTCATGATAAAGAGGATGAAAAGGTTCTCCTACAGCTGGGACTACTTGCTTTAGCCCAAATTTTTCAAGGGTAGAAACTAAATATTTAAAAGTTAACTCAACCCCTTGTTTTAAAGCCTCTATATTTTGCGTGGTAGAAAAAGCCTCTAAGGCTCTTTCTAAATTATCTATAGCAGGTAAGATCTCTTTAAAAAAGTTTTCTAAGGCAAATTTATAATATTCTTCTTTTTCTCTTTTAAGACTTTTTTTAAGATTTTCTATTTCAGCTGCATATCTTAAAGCTAAATCCTTCCAGTATTTAATTTCTTCTTCCTCTTTAGTTTTAGTCTCTTCTTGTGTTTCAAGATTTTCTTTTAAATTTTGTTCTCTTTCTTCTAGACTTTGTTCCTTTTCTTTAATCTCTTCCATATAAGATCACCTCCAAAAATTAGCACACTTTACATCTTACCATTTTAAGTTATGATAAAAATTAAGACTTTTATTTAATTTTTCCAGAGGATTAAGCAAAAAATGCTTGAGAAATGGAAAATTAAAAATCTTTTAGCTAAAGCTTTTGAAGAGGATATTCCTTTTTATGATTTAACCACAGAATTGGTTATAAAAGAAAACCCTATAGTAAAAGCTTATTTTTTAGCCAAAGAACCTATGGTAGTATGTGGTACGTTGGTGGTAGAAGAAGGGTTTGCATTTATCGACCCAGAAATAAAAACCTTTTGGCACTACCAAGATGGTCAAGAAGTAGAACCTTATACTAAAATAGGAGTAGTAGAAGGAAGGGTAAAAAGTATACTAAAAGCAGAAAGGGTAGTTCTCAACCTTTTTCAACATCTTTCTGGGATTGCCACTTATACCCGAAAGATGGTAAAAAAACTTAGCCCATATAAAACAATTCTGCTTGATACGAGAAAAACCCTTCCTGGCTTAAAGGTTCTACAAAAATATGCGGTTAAGGTAGGAGGGGGAGAAAATCATCGTTTTTCTCTTTCTGATGGTATCCTCATAAAGGATAATCATATCAAAGTTTTAGGAGGAATAGAAAAAATACCTCAAGTACTTAAAACTTTACCTCATTACCTAAAAGTAGAAATAGAGGTAAAATCTTTAGAAGAGTTAGAGTTTTTACTGAAAGCCAAAGCACCTATAGATGTAGTTCTTTTAGATAACTTTACCCCAGAAAATGTCCAGAAAGCAAAAGATCTTATCAAGCAATACAACCCTAACCTTAAAATAGAGGTCTCGGGAGGAATTAATTTAGATAACATTGAGTATTTTGCCAAACTTGAGGTTGATTATCTCTCATCTGGGAGTTTAACCCATTCGGTTAGAGCGGTAGACATTAGCTTAAAAATAGAATAAGGGAGGGAAGACCCCCTCCCCTCGGTCTTATCTTAGAGGTTAGCAAAAGTTTTTTCTAAAGGTGGTACCACTTCTTTCTTTCTACTCATAACACCTGGTAACCACACGCTTTTTCCTTCTAATTTCTTCCCAAAAGTAATCTCAATGATCTTTGGTTCGTCTGTGATAACCATCAACTCAGTACCTTCCTTCATGATGTCTGTTAACATCAACACCACAGAATGATAAGCCCCTTCGACCTTAATCTTGTTAAGCTCATCATAGATTTCATCAAACCTATGTTCTATAGTCTTTAAATCAATCAACTCGATCTGTCCTACTCCCACTTTTTTACCACTCATGTTGTAGTCTTTGAAGTCTCTCATGATGATGTCTTTGGCAGACATTCCAGAGACATCAGAAAGTTTGGACTTTACTTCTACACCGAAGCTTACGATATCTTCTATCCCAGCGATCTTGGCTAAAGCTTCAGCTGCTTCTTTGTCAGCCTCGGTGGTGGTAGCAGACTTAAAAACAACAGTATCACTTAAAATGGCTGCAAGCATAAGACCAGCCATTTCTTTAGGAATTTCAACACCGGTTTTATCAAAAAGAAATTTCAAAACAGTAGCAGTACAACCTACCGGGAAGTTAACAAAAAATATTGGATTAGGGGTGGTTACATCTCCTATTTTGTGATGATCAACCACGGCTACTATTTCTGCCTTGTCTATGTTATCAACACTTTGAACCTTATCAGAGTGATCTATTAGAGCAATAGTCTTGCCTTCTCCATCCGTCATAATCTCAGGCACTGCTATCCCAAATTTTTCTAAGACAAACTTTGTTTCTGCATTAGGTTCTCCCTGAATGACAGGCACGGCTTCCTTTTCTACCTTCATGATTTTACAGCCTGCTTTTTTCCAAGCGTTTAAAAGATAAGCAAACACTATAGCAGAAGCCACAGAATCAGTATCAGGTTTTTTGTGCCCTACCACATAAATTTGATGATGCATAAGGTCACCTCCTAAAATTTTATTTTTGATTTTTAAATAAACTATTATACTAATTTTTCCGTCTTGTCAACCCTAAAAATTAACTATATAATTTCAAAATTAAAAAAATTTGGTCCCCAAAAGGGGGATTTTTAAAGTTTTTTGAAATCTTTCCGATTTATTTTATAAAATCTTTTCAGAGGATTTATGGGCAGAGAAGCCGTAAGAATAGATGTAGTAATTCCATTAGAAGTGACAAAGTTAGACCCCTCTGAGATAGAAAACAGAATAGCTCATGTGGTAGGAGATACTTCTGTTTTTTCCTACATTCCTGTTAAAGATACCATAGATGAAGCGTTAAATTCTTGGTTAAAGTTAATTAATGCAAAGCTTGATTATTTAATCAACCTTATGTCTCGAGAAAAAGAAGGATTTAACAAACTCCCTTATAAAAAAGTAAACTTAAGTGAAAAAGGTCTAAGATTTATTAGCCAAGAACCTTTTGAGATAAACGATTTTGTAGAAATAAAAACAGTATTAGACCTTTATCAGCCTGTAGGTTTTTATCTTTATGGCAAGGTAGTCAGATGTAAACCTGTAGAGGGTAAGTTTGAAGTCGCTGTGGAGTTTGTCAACCTAACCAAAGACATCAGAGAAAAGATAGGTTTTTTTATTCTACAAAAGGAAAGAGAAATCATCAGAGAGATGAGGGAAATCTAAATGCCTTCTATAGTAGGTTTTATTGTAGTTATAATATGTGTATTTGGTGGTTATGCCTTAGAACATGGTAACTTTTCAGTTCTTATACAACCGGTCGAATGGTTAATCATCTTTGGGGCAGCAGGAGGAGCCTTATTAGCAGCTTCAACCCAACCTGCTTTAAAAGGGGCTATCCAATATTCTATCAAAGCGCTTACTAAACCCCAAATTTATGGAAAACAAGATTTTATAGACCTACTACTTCTTTTAAACGATATTTTTAGAAAGATAAAAAAAGAAGGTTTAATCTCGATCGAGCAGGACATTGAAAACCCAGAGGCAAGTAAAATCTTTTCAAGCTATCCTAAGGTTCTTGCTAATCATCACGCCTTAGACTTTATTAGAAACACTTTTCGTTCTATTTTAACCACCAACATCACACATTTTGAGTTAGAAGCCCTTTTAGAAAATGAGATAGAAATCATCCACCATGAGAATTTAGAACCGGTACACCGTCTTGAAAAACTTGCAGACTCTATGCCAGGTTTAGGTTTGGTGGCTGCAGTTTTAGGTATAATCTTAACGATGGGAAAGATTGATGAGCCACCTGAAGTTTTGGGTCATCATCTTTCTATAGCGCTTGCAGGTACGTTTATCGGTATCTTAACCTGTTATGGATTTTTAACCCCTCTTGTCCAAAAATTGGAGTTTTTTTGCAATCAAGAAAAAGAATATCTTAACGTCATCAAAACCGCTATCGTTTATTTTATAGGAGGTGGAGCCCCTCAAATAGCGGTTGAATTTGCCAGGAGATCCATATCCCCTCATATAAGACCATCTTTTGAAGAACTTGAAAACCTTATGAAAGGTAAAAAATAACAAATAAACCATGACCACTCCTCCTATAATCATCAAAAAGGTTAAAAAAATAGTCGGAGGGCATCACGGAGGTTCCTGGAAGGTTGCCTATGCAGACTTTTTAGCAGGGATGATGACTTTTTTTCTTTTGATGTGGCTAGTAAGTATCATGGAACCAAAACAGAAGGCTCAGGTTGCAGCCTATTTTAGAAAGTTTAACATTTTTGAAAAGGCTGGTGTAAGTATGCTTATGGAGTATTACCGAAAAGGCACATTAAAAAGTGAATATAGTGGAATTATGCCTGAGGCCAAGTTTGACCTAAAAAAAGAAGAAGAAAAGATAAAAAAAATCGTAGAAACAAGACTAAAGTCTCTTAAAGAACATATCTTAATAGAAACTCAAGAGATTTCAGAAAAAGAAAAAATCATCCGTATAGAAATTGTAGAACTTACCAATCAACCTTTATTCCAGAGCGGTAGTGCTGAGTTAACTCCTACTGCTAAGGCTATCTTACAAACCTTAGCCCAGGAGTTAAAAGACATTTCTGGAACCATAACCATAGAAGGACATACAGACGCTGTCCCTTCAAGAAGAGGAAAATTAGGAAACTGGGAACTCTCTACTGCCAGAGCCCTTTCAGCCATGTTAGAGTTAGAAAAAAACGGAGTACCTCCAGAAAAAATAAAAGAAGTAGTAGGATATGCAGACAACTTCCCTTTAATAAAAGATAATCCCTCTGACCCAAGAAACAGAAGGATAAGCTTAGTCATACATTACCAACCACCTAAAGAAACCTCCCAAGTCCAACCTATCTCCTCTACCAACTCAACTCCTTAGCCTAAAAACCACTTTAATAGGAACTTTATCAAAGTTCAGATGTTTTTGAAAACTGTTTCTGATAAACTTTTCTATGCTTTTAGGCACCTCTTCTGGGTCAAAATTGATAAAAACTACAAAGGTAGGAGGCTTGATGTCTGTTTGAGTAGCATAATAAAATTTAAGCTTTTTCCCTTTTATCGAAAAATTATGATTCTCCTTTAGGTATTCCAAAAGTTTATTCACCTGAGCAGTGTTTACCCTTAAACTATATTGTTCCATTACCTCCTTTAAAACACTCCAAATTTCCTTTACTCTTCTTCCGGTTTTGGCTGAAATGGTAAGAATAGGAAGCCAAGGCATAAACCTTACTCCATATTTTATATTTTCTAAAACCAGATTTCCAGCCTCTCTCTTTTTATCAAAAAGGTCCCATTTATTTACTAAAAGGATACACGCTTTGTGATGCTTATATACCTGTCTTAACAAACGCTGGTCTTGGTTGGTTATTCCTTCCTCTGCAGTAATCATCATAAGTACCACATCTACTTTTTCGATAGTATGTAAAGCCTTATCTACAGCAAATTTTTCTACTCTCTCTTCTAATCTGGTTCTCCTTCTTATTCCTGGAGTGTCTATCAACAAAACACTTTCTCCAGTAGGTAAACTTAACCTTACATCTACACAATCTCTCGTAGTCCCAGGAATTTCAGATACAATTACCCTTTCATATCCTACCAAACGGTTGATAAGCGTACTTTTCCCTACATTTGGTCTTCCAAGAATCGCTATCTTTATTGGCTCTTCTTGAGGTATTTCTTCTATAGATCCTTCTAACTGCCTTTCTATTAAATTTTTTAATTCAGTAATATTTTTTTTGTTTTTAGCAGAAATAGAAATAATCTCTGGAAAACCTAAAGAATAAAATTCAAAAACCCTCTCTTGATCTTCCTTGGCTTCTACTTTGTTTATTACTAACAAAATCTTTTTATCTTTTTTTCTCAAATATTCCGCGATAACCTTGTCTCCTTCAGTCAATCCCTGTTTAGCATCCACAACAAAAAGAACTAAATCTGCTTCTTCCAAAGCCTGGTCTACCAACTTTTTGATAACTTCACTAAAAAACTCCTTCCCCCCCCATTCTATACCCCCTGTATCAATTAATTTTACTCCTTTTCCTTCTTTTAACTCAAGATATCCTTCTACCAAGTCTCGGGTAACACCAGGGGTTCGTTCAACTATAGCCTTTTTTTCCCCGATAAGAGTATTAAAAAGCGTAGATTTACCTACATTAGGTCTTCCTACAATAAGTATTTTAGCCATACATCATCCCTTTAACTAAATTTTTATCAAGATTCATACATCTACCACACATTGAGCTACCCAAAGATCACCATTTTTCTCTACCTTAGCTAAAGTAAAAGTAGCTCCTTTTACCTCAACCCCATACCCAAACTTTTCTGGAGAATATTTTTCTCCTAATAACGTCCCCTCTAACCTTACTCTCTGATCACTTTCCCATATTTTACCTTTAAATTCTTTAAAAAAGATATTTTCTAAAGCAAACAAACTTAACACTTTATTGATAAAAATCACCACCAGTTCCTCTAAAAAATCTGCCTCTACCTCTATCCCTACCCTTTGATCAGCTGCTACTTTATTAAAGTCTACTTCTTCTCCAATCAAGCTAAAAAGGGCCTTTATCAAATTAGAAAAAGCCTCTTCTAAGGTCTTTCCATAACCTCTTATCCCTATGTCTGCTCCATGTTCAAAAGTTTCGTAACTTTTAGATACCATAACCTTCTCCTGAAGTTTTAGTTTAATTCCCCATATCTATGATAACTAAAGGTTTTACAAGAATCATGACTTATATAGTACGGAATTAGAGGGAAAAACATCTTAACCTCAAAATTTGTTCTTCTTGTTTTTTCTAAACATAATATAAAATAATCATCTTTTGGAAAAACATAAAGAGTTCCTTCTTCCGCAGTAGAAAAATGAGGAATACCTTGTGTTTCAAGTAATAATTTAACTTCTGGGTGTGGATGATAAGGTCCTCTACCTGACGTTAAAACCACTTTAGGTTTTAGCCAACTTAAAACCTCCTGATTTATCCCCTTTTTTGAACCATGATGAGGAGAAATCAGCACCTCAGCTGGAAAAACCCTACCCTCTTCTTTTAACCTATAAAACCGCTCTACGTCTATATCGCCAGGGCAAAAAATGGTCAAACCTCCGTGTTCTAAAACTACAACCACACTTTCTCGGTTAAGATCTTCGTAAGATTCAGCTCCAGGGAAAAGAAAAACTTCTGTCTCTCCTATTTTTAAACTCTGAGGAGAAGAAATCTCTTCTAAAGGATAAAGTAGATTTACCTTTTCCCAGTCTTGTGAGTTAAACTTTCCAGTAACTTCTCTTTTTATCAAAAAATTTTTTTTCAGGGTGTTAAACCCTCCGCTGTGGTCAAGGTCAGGATGAGAGATTATTAACAGTTCTATTCTTGAAATCCCAAGTTTTCTTAAAGTAGGCTCTAAATAAAACTTCGTCCAATTAAACCCTTCACTCGCTGAAGAGTTAGTATCAAAATTGGGCCCTGTATCTATCATGATATGCTTATCTTTAGACTTAAAAACCATGGCATTTGCTCTTCCTACATCTAAAACAAGAAAGTAACTTGCTCTTTTGTACAGAATATCAACAACTATCACAAATAATGAAAAACTTAACAAACAAATCAGAGAAACCTTTTTAGAACCAAAATACCAGACAATACCTATAAAAATAATAAAGCTTAACCATAACCAACAAAAAAGGTTTAAAGGTAAGTTTATATTGAGATAGCCTTCCCAAAAAGGTAAGTAGTTATATAAACAAAAAATTTTTCCTATAAAATTACCTAAACCTAAGGCTATGTCTGGTAAAATAAAAGAAATAAAAGCTACTAAGATGCATCCAGGGATAAAAATAAAACTCCAAAAAACACCTGCTAATAGATTGTTAAAAACCGTCCATACAGGAAATTTTCCGTTTATGGCAAAGATAAAAGGCATAAGTAATATACTTACTACCACAGAAATCCAAGAAGAATAAATTATCCAGTTTAAAAACTGATGGTACCACCTATCAGAGAATAAGACTCTATTTAAAAAGTCAAAAAAATAAAACCTATAAAACCTATCACCTAAAATCAAGCCTAAAGTAGCCATAAAAGAAAGTAAAAACGAAAAGTTACCTATCAAGTAAGGTTGTAAAATAAGAAGAACTCCTACGGTAATAAATAGGATGATTAAACCTGAGGTTCTTCGAAAAAACAATCGAGAAAATACGTAAACAGAAAGAAATAAAAAAGCTCTATAGGCTGAAGGGCAAAAACCAGAAAAGACAAGAATAGAAAAGGCTGCTGGAAGGGCTGTTATATAAGCTAAATTTTGTAAAGGATATCCCCATTTTACCGCAGGAGTAAAACCAAGCAACCAAAAGCTAAAACAGTAAAATAACCAAAACATCACAGCTAAATTAAAACCTGAGATAGCTAAAAGATGGTAAAGTCCTTGATCTTTTAATCTTTCTTTAACTTCCTCTGGAAGGTTAGTTTCTACTCCTAAAACCAAAGCTTGAAAAAGACCTTTGGCCTCTTGGTCAAGTCTTTCTGAAAACTGAAAAAGTTTAAACCTTAAAGCCTCTACTTGAAAACCCTTAGGATCCCTACATACCCAACCTTTTTCTTTTATAAAAAATACTTCCTCTTTGTATCCCTTGGCTTTTAATCTTAATTCCTTCTGAAAAAAGAATGGAAGGGAATACTCCTGTATATTTTTAGGTTTGAACCAAAAAAGACACTCTTGACCAGGAATAAAATATAAACTATCGGTTTTAAACACAACCCTTCCTCTTTCTTTATCATAGGCTTCGACAAAATAACCTCCAAAATAGGGTTCCACCTTTTCTATACTTACATAACTTTTAAACTCTTTGCCTTCTTTTAAAGTTAAACGAGATTCCCAATAATTTTTGCTAAAAATTAACGAACCAATAAGAATAAAACTGAATAAGAGAAGATTAAACGACCTCTTTTCTTTAGACAAAAAACAACAAAAACCCAAAAAAAGCATCAAACCTAAAGAAGGTAGCCACCAGGGAATCCCTAAAAAACCTAAAAAAAGACCTAAAGAAAATCCTGATGCCAACAAGAAAAGCTTAGAATTCTTTTCAGGGAAAAAGGTTTTCTTAGGGGTTACGCTCTCTTTTACCAAAAAGAGCTTCTCCTATTCTAATGATAGTAGCTCCTTCTTCTACAGCTACGGTATAGTCATGACTGGTTCCCATAGAAAGCTCTCTAAATTCACTTCCTAAATAAGGTTTCAACCTTTCAAAAAGTTTTCTCATTTCTACAAAATAAGGCCTCACTTCTTCGGGATTTTCTTTATAAGGAGGTAAACACATAAGACCTATTATTTTAATTCTGTTAAAATTACTTATTTTTTCTAAAAAATCCTCTATCTCACCTTTGGTTATCCCTGCTTTGGTTGGTTCCTCCCCTATATTTATTTCTATAAGCACTGGGACTGATTTGTTTAATTTCTCAGCCTGTTTTTGTATTTCTTTAGCCAAGTCATAACGATCTAAGGTCTGTAAAACCGAAAAAAGGTTTAAAGCTTTTTTTACTTTGTTAGTTTGAAGCCTTCCTATAAAATGCCATTCTATATTTAAGAAAGAAAGTTCTTTGATCTTTTTCTCCCCTTCCTGTACATAGTTTTCTCCAAAAAGTTTTATACCAAGTTCATAAGCAATCTTTATTTTCTCTGGACTTTGACCTTTAGAGGCACCTAGAACTCGAATTGAATCCATTGACCTACCAGCTTTTAAGCAAGCTTTTTGTAGGTTGTCTAGCAAAATTGCATAATTTCTCTTTAAAACCTCTTTTAAGGACTGCATACCAAAACCCCCTTTTCAGTAACCAAAAAATCTACCTTACAATCATGAGGTTCTAAAGGAAGTTTGTTGAAAACTTGAAAGGAAAAAGCAACCCCTATTTTTTTACCTTTTACTTGAAACAAAACCCGGTCATAAAAACCTCCTCCATAACCTATCCTACCTCCTTTCAAATCAAAGGCTAAACCAGGAACAAAGATCAATTCTATCTCTTCCCATTCTATTTTAGGATGTTCAACCGGTGGTTCTAACAAACCAAAGGGTCCTGGTCTTAAATCAGAAAAACTGTAAACTTGATGAAAGGTTAGTTTTTTTTGTTGAACCCAGGTTTTAGGTAAATAGACCTTTTTTTCTAAAAAACCTTTTCCTATCAAATAAAGAAGAGACACTTCACCGTCTTTTGGATAGTAGTAAACAATTTTTTGAGTTTTTTGATAAAAAGATAATTTTTCTATGTGTTTGCAAATAATAAGACTTAACCTTTGTAAACATTCTCTAGTATAAGACTTTCTAAGAGAGCGAATTAATTCACGAAATGTTGACTTTTGCAATTTTTAAAAATTGAGGCCCCTACCGTTTTCAGGGGCCTCAATTGATAGAGTTGTCTAAATTTTTATCGAGGAACGCCTGTTTTTCCTTTTTCTGCTACCAAAAGTCTGGTCAAAGCTCTTTGAAGAGCAGCTCTTGCCCTGGCATAATCAATTTTCTCCGCCTGAGCCATATATTGTTGAATCCTTTTTTCTGCTCTTTCTTTAGCTCTTAACGCCCTTTCTACGTCTATTTCGTAAGCTCTTTCGGCTGATTCTACTAAAAAGGTTATCTTGTTATTAAATACCTCACAAAAACCTCCGCTTATAGCCACCCATTCTTCTCTATCTCCTACACGATAACGAAGAGGACCTATCTTCACCGCCGCTATCATAGGGGCATGGTTAGCTAAAACTCCAAACTCTCCAACTACCCCTGGAGCGGTAACAATGTCTACTTCTTCGCTTACCACCACTCTATCTGGGGTTATTATTTCAAGTAAAATCTTAGCCATTTATCCCTCCGTTAACCCTCCAGTAACTTCTTAGCTTTTTCTACTGCTTCTTCTATAGTTCCAACCATATAAAAAGCTTGTTCTGGAAGGTCGTCATGTTTTCCTTCTAATATCTCTTTAAAACCTTTGATGGTATCTTCAAGTTTTACATATCTTCCAGGAGTACCTGTAAACTGTTCTGCCACGTGGAAAGGCTGAGAAAGAAACCTTTGTATTTTTCTAGCACGAGCAACGATGATTTTATCTTCTTCAGAAAGTTCTTCAACGCCAAGGATGGCTATGATGTCTTGAAGGTCTTTATATCTCTGTAAGACCTGTTGTACTTGACGAGCAACCATATAGTGTTCCCAACCTAAAACATTAGGATCAAGAATACGAGACTGAGAATCTAATGGGTCCACCGCAGGATAGATACCAAGCTCTGCAATTTGTCTGGACAAAACCACCGTACCATCAAGATGAGCGAAGGTAGTAGCTGGTGCTGGGTCTGTCAAGTCGTCTGCTGGCACGTAAACACACTGCACAGAGGTAATAGAACCTTTACTGGTAGAGGTAATCCTCTCTTGTAAAGCTCCCAAGTCTGTAGCCAAAGTAGGTTGATAACCCACTGCAGAAGGAATTCTTCCAAGAATAGCAGAAACCTCAGAACCTGCTTGGGTAAAACGGAAGATGTTATCGATAAACAAAAGCACGTCCTGTCCTTCTTCATCTCTAAAATATTCAGCTACAGTAACCCCTGTAAGACCTACTCTCGCACGTGCTCCAGGAGGCTCGTTCATCTGACCATAAACCAATGCAGCTTTATCGATAACTCCAGAATGTTTCATCTCTAAATAAAGGTCGTTACCTTCACGGGTCCTTTCTCCAACACCACAGAAAACAGAAATACCACCGTGTTCCATAGCGATGTTATGGATCATTTCCATCATGACGACTGTCTTGCCCACACCTGCTCCACCAAATGTACCCATCTTTCCACCACGAGGGAAAGGAATGAGAAGGTCAAACACTTTAATACCTGTTTCCAAAACCTTGATGGTAACGTCTTGTTCTGTAAGAGCTGGAGCTGGTCTGTGAATAGGATAATATTTATCAGAAATAATCGGACCTGCTTCATCCACAGGATCACCTACTACATTCATAATCCTTCCAAGAGTTGCCTTACCTACAGGCACTTTAATAGGCTCTCCGGTTGCCCAAACTTCTTGTCCTCTTCTCAGCCCGTCGGTAGTATCCATAGCAATACAACGAACAACATTATCTCCTAACTGTTGAGCTACTTCTAAAACTAAGTTCCACTCTCTATCATCTATAGCTGGGTTGGTCACCCTTAATGCATCAAGCAGTTTAGGAACCTGTCCCGGAGGGAACTCAACGTCTACAACCGGACCCATAACCTGAACTATCTTTCCTATTACTTTTTCAGCCATACTTTAACCCCCTAAAAGCTTTTAATATTTGTTAACCTTTTTTGATAGCTTCAGCACCACCAACTATGTCCATCAACTCTTTAGTAATAGAAGCTTGTCTGGTTTTGTTGAAAAGCAAGGTTAATTGCCTTACCATATCCCCACAAGCCCTGTTAGCATTGTCCATAGCTGTCATACGAGCTGCTTGTTCACTGACTGCCGTCTCAAGCATAGCCGCAAAAACTACCGTGTTTACATAAAGAGGCAAAATCTCGGGCAAAAGTTCTTCTTCTTCTGGTTCATAAATATAAGAATAGCTAACCTTAGGCTTTTCTTCAGCTTCTTTTGGTTCAAAACTTAAAGGTAAAAGCTTTTCTACTTTAGGAATTTGTTTTATAAGGTTCACAAAGTAACCATATACAACATAAACTTCGTCCCACTCACCATTTAAAAATGCTCTCATAGCCGAACGAGCTATCTTTCTTGCATCTTGAATAAGCACTTTACCCATCACATCTGTATAAGCTTCTTTGATAGGTGCCCTTTTGGCAAAATAATTTGCACCTTTCTTACCTACACAGATTAACTCTACTTCTTTACCTTCTTTTTTAAATTTGGCTAACATCTTTTCAGTTTCTTTTATCAACATAGAGTTAAACGCACCACAAAGCCCTCTATCGGCAGTAACTAAAATAATACCAACCTTTTTTACCTCTCTTACCTGAAGCAGTTCTATTTTCTGGGGGTTAATACCACCAGAGCTTATAAGGTTAGTTATTACTTCTTCAAATTTGTTTTTATAGGGACGAAAACCCTCAAGTCTTCTTTGGATAGAACGAAGCTTAGCAGAAGCCACCATGTTCATAGCTTTGGTGATCTGCCCTATCTTCTTTACCGCATCTATCTTCTTTCTTATATCCCTTAAGTTAGGCATATTTACCCCCTTTATCTATCAACCAGCTAAACCCTCCATCCTTATGGAATAGGAACAGGCTCGATGTTGTTGTTTTTCTTAAACAATTCATTAAACTCTTTAAAAACTTGCATCATCTTTTGTTCTAACTCTGGAGAGATCTCTTTTTTCTCTCTTATTTCTTTATAAATTTCTGGGTATTTACTTTCAATAAACTCATACAGCTCTTTTTCGTACTGTCCTAAAACATCTAAAGGCATTTCATCTAAAAATCCCCTCGTTCCAGCAAAAAGAATGCATACCTGTTTTTCTACTGGAAGAGGTTGATATTGAGGTTGTTTAAGAATCTCTACCAACCGGGCACCTCTGTGAAGAATCCTTTGAGTAGCCTTATCAAGCTCTGAACCAAACTGAGCAAAAGCCGCCAACTCTCTATACTGAGCAAGCTCAAGTCTTAGCCTTCCTGCAACTTGTTTCATAGCCTTAATTTGAGCAGCACCACCTACTCGAGAAACCGAAAGACCTACGTTAATGGCCGGACGAATACCAGCAAAGAACAAACCAGGTTCTAAATAGATTTGTCCGTCAGTAATAGAAATAACATTGGTAGGAATATAGGCAGAAACGTCTCCTTGCAAGGTTTCGATAATAGGTAAGGCTGTTAAAGAACCTGCACCATAGTTCTCATTCAGTTTAGCAGCTCTTTCTAAGAGTCTGGAATGGTTATAAAAGATGTCACCAGGATAAGCCTCACGTCCAGGTGGTCTTCTTAAAAGGAGTGAGACCTCACGATAAGCATTAGCCTGCTTAGAAAGGTCATCATATATGATTAAAGCATGTCTACCTGTATCTCTGAAGTATTCACCGATGGCACAACCAGCATAAGGAGCAATGTATTGTAAAGTAGCTGGATCAGAAGCAGAAGCTACCACCACGGTGGTGTATTCCATAGCCCCATATCTACGTAAGATTTCTATAATCTGAGCTATGTTGGATTTTTTCTGTCCTATAGCCACATATATACAATAAATATCCGAATCTTTTTGAGCTAAAATAGCATCTATAGCAATCGCCGTTTTTCCTGTTTGTCTGTCACCGATGATAAGCTCTCTCTGTCCCCTTCCAACAGGGGTCATAGCATCAATAGCTTTGATACCGGTATACATGGGTTCATGCACTGGTTTCCTCTTGATGATACCTGGAGCTTTAACCTCTATCCTTCTAAATTCTTTGGCTTGTATAGGACCCTTTCCATCAAGTGGTCTTCCTAAGGGGTCTATCACCCTTCCGATAACCGCCTCCCCAACCGGAACCTCTGCAATTCTGCCCGTTCTTTTTACAGTCTGTCCTTCCTTAATCTTAGTAGCATCACCCATAATAGGAATACCAACGTTGTCAAACTCTAAGTTAAGAGCAATTCCCATTTCCCCTGCTTCTACAAACTCAATAAGCTCCATAGCCTGACAATTTCTTAAACCAAAGACACGAGCAACACCGTCACCCACCGAAATAACTACACCCATCTCGTTTAAGTCTATCTTTTTCTCGTACTCCTCAATTCTTTTTTTAATTAAATCACTAATCTCCTCCACCCTTATCCCCTGCATCACAGCACCTCTCCTTTTATGATTTCTTTAAATTTTTCCAACTGAGTTTTAATGGTGCTATCTAAAACCAAATCTCCTACCTTTACCTTAACCCCACCTATAATACTTTCATCCAGCTTAGGCTCTAAAACCACTTCTTTTTTCAGGAAATCCTTCAAAACTTCCTGCAATTCCTTAACCTCTTCTTCAGTTAAAGGATATGCAGTATAAACTTCCCCTCTCGCTATACCAAGTTCTTCATCTAACAACTCTTGATAAAGAGCAAAGATCTCTCTTATCAACTGGATCCTTCTTTTTTCAACCAACAACCTCAAAAACCTTTCCACCTCAGGCTCAACCTGAAGCGCCTTTAAAAGCTCCTCTACCACCTCCATCTTTAAATCAGGAGGGTAGATAGGGCTTTGTAAAGCTTGTAAAACTTCAGGCATGGACTCGAGCAACTCTTTAATCTTTCCGAGTTGCTCGCCAAACTCCTTGGTTTTACCTAACTCTTTTGCTGCAGCAAAAAAACCTTTAGCATACTTTAAGGCTATAACTAGTCCTTTCAATGAACCACCCTCCCTCTGATTTCGTTTATAAATTCTTTATAAATCTTTTTCTGGTCTTCTTCGGTTATGCTTTTTCTTAAAAGATCTTCAGCTAACTTAACAGCAGCCTCGGCTACCTCTTCTCTTAACATGTTTTTAGCCTTTTCTATCTCTTGTTGAATATAAAGCTCTGTCTGCTGCTTAATCCTTTCAGCCTGAAGATTGGCCTCCTCTATGATTCTTTCCTTTTCTTTAAGACCCTGGGCTACATAATTTTCATAGATAGCTTGCGCTTCTTTTTCAAGATTTTTAACCTTTTCTTGTAATTCTAAATATTTAGCCTCAGCTTCCCTTTTCTTTTCCAAAAGCTCATTATACTGACGCAATATATTCTCTTGTCTAGACTTAAACATATTCACTACAGGCTTTCTAGCAAACTTATAAAGAATGACTACCAAAGCTATAAAATTCAAGGTAAACCAAAAAAGATTTTTTAACTGGGTAGGAGTTACACCATGAGAACCACCTTCTCCTCCCCCAGCCGCCCAAACCAACTCAACTCCAGCTAACAAAAGGATCAACAAAAAACTAACTATCTCTTTCATCCTTATCATACCTTCCTCCCTAAAACTCTTTCAACAATCAAACTTGCAAACATCTCAATACGGCCTTGCAAATCTTTTCTAATAGCCTCAAGTTGATTGGTAAATTCTTGAGACCATCTAGCTTTATATTCTTCTACTTCTTTCAACACCTTAGAAAGAAGCTCCTTTTCGATTTTACGAGCTTCTTCTTTTAAAAGTTCTCTTTTCTGAGCTCCCTCTGCCCTGGCTTTAGCAAGTTCTTCTTCATATTTTTTAATAATCTCGGAAGCTGAATTTAAAAGCGCTTGTGTCTCCTTTTCCAGGCTTGCAAAATGTTGTTCTCTCTGTTGCATAGCATTCATCACAGGTTTAATCAAAATGTAATACAAAATAAAGGTCATAATCAAAGCTTCAACAATTTGAACAAAAAGAGTAAAATCAATGTTTATCATCTTTCGTCCACTCCTTTACCTAAACTTTTTTAATCATCTTAAAGCTACATTTGTATTATAAATTTTCAAAAAGTCAAGTTTTAAAACATTACAAAAAATAAAATTATTTAAAGAAATACTTTTTTATTGCCACGTTAAATAGCAAATACAGTAAAATATAGACCGAAACCGTGATAGAACCGCCGTAACTTAAAAAAGGTAAAGGAATACTAGTCATGGGTAATAAACCTGAACAACCACCTAAGTTAAAAAACAATTGCCATAAAAAAATTAAACTTACCCCTAAGCTTAAATATTTACCAAACCAGTCTTTGGTAGTTTGAGAAACACAGATTCCGAAATAAATCAAATAACCATAAAGCACTAAAAAAACTGAAACCCCTAATAAACCCCAAGTTTCTGCCCAAACAGCAAAGGCTAAGTCGGTATGCTTAGCAGGTAAATATCCTAAACGGGTAGACCAACCTTTATAAAATTTTTGTCCTGTCAGACCACCAGAACCTATAGCTATAAGAGACTGGTTTAACTGATATCCCCATGTTTTAGCATACTTTTCAGGTTCAAGATATCCATAAATTCTCCCTTTTTGGTGAGGCTTTAATTTTTGCCATGCTATAGGAACAAACAAAAAAGAAAATAAAAGAACACCACTCAAAAGCAGTATAAAAATTCTTTTAGGTATTCCAATAAAAAGTAACCAAGAAAAAAACATCACTCCCATGATAAACGCATAGTCAAGATCAGTCGGCATGATTAAAATAAGGGGCAAAGCAATCAACCCAAATATCTTAAGTAGTTTTTTGGGGGGGATTACTTCAGAAGGTTCTCTACTTAAATATAGACTTATCAACCACAACAAAATAAACTTAACAAACTCTGAAGGTTGTAAGGACAAAAATCCTAAATTTAACCAACGCTTATGGAATATTAACATGACAAACAAAACTAAGTTTAAAAACCAATAAGCATACCAAAGTGTTTTGAAAGACACCTTTTTATAATCTGTAAAGAAAAGCAAAAAGAAAAAGATAGAAAGGCCTAGAACATGCCACAATAAATTTTTTATAAAAAAGGCTACATTTTCAGCAAGAAAAAACTGATGGATATTCCCTAGAACAAATAATGATAAAACCACTAAAAAACCCTTTAAATTTCTTTTTATGGCCTCTTTATAATTATCTTTTTTCACCTGCATTTTCTTCCTCTAAAGGATTAACTATTTCTCCGGTAAAATTTTCTCCAACTTCTGGTATCTCCTCTCTCTCTTCTTCTAAAGCTTGGTTAGGAGGTGTAGAAATTTTAAAAAATACCTTGTAAAGTTCTCTTGCAAGAGGTGCAGCAACTCCTCCTCCACTACCTCCATGTTCTACAAAAATTGTGCTAACTATCTCTGGAGTTCCCTTTCCTGCATAACTTACAAACCAGGCGTGATGTTCAAGATGTTTTGTCTTAGCAGACAAAGAAACAACCTGAGCAGTACCAGTTTTACCAGCTACCATTATACCTGGCACCGCAGCTGACTTAGCAGTCCCAGACCGGACCACCTCTATTAGACCTTGTCTTATCCATTCTAAGTGTTGAGGGGTCATTTCTATCTTTTTTTCTAAAACTGGTTGAAATTCTATTTTAGTCCCATCCACTTTTTGGATGGTTTTTACTATATAAGGTCGGTATAGATATCCACCGTTGGCTATGACCATATAAAGCTTAGCTAATTGTAACGGAGAAGTTAAAATGTATCCCTGTCCTATTGAAAGAACTACAGTCTCTCCTGGAAACCAATCTTGTTTTAGTCTTTTCCTTTTCCAGGCCCTATCAGGTACAAGTCCAGCGTCTTCCTCTGGCCAACCTAAGGCTTTTTGCCCTAAACCAAATTCTTTAGACACACTGGCTATATCGTCTACATCAAGTTTAGTTCCTAAGGTATAAAAATAGACATCGCAGGAAACCGCTATAGCCTTTATCAACCCTACGGTTCCGTGTCCTCGATGTTCCCAACACTTAAAAGTCCTGGTACCAAAATTAAAATATCCTGGACAAAAAACAGATTGACTGGGGTTGGTTATCACCCCTTTTCTGAGTGCAGTTAAAGCAGTGATAACCTTATAGGTTGAACCTGGAGGATAAGCCCTTAGAGCTTTATTTAAAAAAGGGCTTTCTTTAGCAGATGAGATAGCTTGCCATTCTTCCTTAGTAAATCCTATAATAAACTTCTGAGGGTCAACAGAGGGAGCACTAACCATCGCCAAAATACCTCCGTCAAAAGGAGAAAGAGCTACGATGGCCCCTCGTTTACCTTTAAGCAATTCATAGGCTGTGAGCTGAAGATTATGGTTTATGGTTAAAATAAGGTCGTTTCCAGCTATAGGTTCGGTACGGGCAATCACTCTTCCTAACCTACCATAGGCATCTCTTTCGATTTCAACATATCCATTTTTACCCTTAAGTTCCTCCTCAAAAACCTTTTCTAACCCCTGCCTTCCTATCAAATCCTCTACAGAATATCCTTTATCTTTAAGTTTAAGATACTCCTCTCGGTTAATCTTAGAAACATAACCTATTAGATGAAAATAAGCTTCTCCATAGGGATAATACCGCTCTGACTCTACTTCTATACTTACCCCAGGTAAATAGTAAAGCCTTACCATAATTTTAGCCACTTCATCCCATTGTAAATCAGACTTTAAAAGCACTCGGCTTATTGAAGTTTTTTTTAAAAGGTAAAATCGCTCTTTTAGACTTCCAAAATCTTCTTTTAAAAGTTTACTTAATTTATATAATACTTCATCCTCTTTATCTTTAATACCCTCTACATCTATGTATAGATTAAAAACCGCTTTATTTGTAGCTACTACTACCCCATCTGTGGTGATGATGTTACCTCGCGGAGCTTTAATAGTATAGGTTACTACCGAACGAGACTTAGCTTTTTTAACATAGTATGAATGTTTTATAACCTGTAAGTAAAAAAACCTACTCCAAAGAACCGCTAAGATAAAAAATAACAAAACTTTTGCCCAAAGAACCCTTTTTTCCCAAAAATCAGATTTTAAAATTTTTTGCTTAACTTTACTTAAGTCTTGAATTACAAAGGTTCTGTTCTTCATCCACCTATTATTCATTTTTTCTAATCAACAGATCTTTAAGAAAAGATTCAAGCCCTAAAGTCCATCCCAAGGTAACCACAAAAAAGTGAAACAACTTTTGAATCTGATGAGCCCAAAAACTGAAAGCAAAGGTAAAAGGTACGGTCCAAAGAAGAAATAAAAACAGCTTAATGATAAAAAAAACTAACAGGTTAATACCCCAAAAAAACAGCTTATTTCTAATATTGTTTAAGTTTAAATATCCTTTAAACCAATCAAAAACTAATCCCATAAGAAAAAAAACCGCTACGTTCAAAATCTCTTGGTTGGTTTCTATCCCACTTATAAAGCCTAAAATTAAAAGGTACACCCATAAGCAAACATTAACGTTTCTATAGCTTAAAAAAATTAGGGCTATACTCAAAAAAGGATTACCTACAGGAGTCAAGAAAAAAGATTGTAAAAAACCTTTTAAAAAAAATACCACAAAAACTAAAGGGATCCCTATAAAAAAAAATTCTATAAGATTCATCTCAAACTTTAAAAACTTATCTCAGGAATTTTAGCCAGTACAAAAACCATATCAACACGATAAAGGTCTACCAAAGAAGCTATTTCAGCCATTTTAAAAACACTTTGAGCAGGGTCTCGATATACATTAACTATCTGTCCTACCAAAAGGTCTGGAGGGAAAAGACCGTCCTGTCCTGAAGTAATAACCTCATCTCCTGCCTGTACCTGGGCATCTGAAGGTAGATAATATACAAAAGGATGAGATTCTGCCCTTCCTCTTAAAATACCGCGGTCTCCGGTCCTTAAAACCTTAACATCTGCGGCAAAAGAAGGATGGTTTATCAAAATAACCTTACTCCAATGGTTATACACCTCAACCACCTGCCCTATCAAAGCCACTGCCTCACCACCTGCAATAGCCAACACAGGCATCTGAGGCATCACCCCATCCTTACTCCCTTTGTCTATAAAAATAAGGTCAAAAAAGTAGTCGAAAGGTTTATAAATAACCCGTGCGGCTATTTTAGGATAGTTAAGCTTAGAGGAAATTTTATAAAATTTTTCTAACTCTAAGTAAACCCTTTCTCTTTCTTGATATTGAGCCAATTGAGCTTTTAAAAGTAAGATTTCTTCTTTAAGTTTTTCATTTTCTTTTTTTAAGTTTACCAAAAATAGATAATTTTCTAAAAAACCCCTGCTTTTTTCTCCAGAATAGGTAGCACCTTTCCAAAAAGGAGAAAGAAAAAAACCTAAAAACTCATTAAAAAAATATGTCTTTTTTACTGCATACCAACTAAGAAATAAACTCAACAAACCTAAAACAATAGACAGTTTAAGCTTATTTATCTTCATTGTGTATAGGTTTTAAACAGCCTTTGTCTCAATAAATTCCTTTACTTTACTTATTGAAGCAGGTAATACCTCATATTTTTGAGGAAGTTGATAAAGCTTTTTAATTTCAAGAGGAAGGTCTAACTCAAAACCTAAGGCCTTGCTTACTGTTTCAGGAAATTTGGCAGGATGGGCGGTAGCCAAGCAAACTATAGGTATATCCTCTTTAAAACGTTTAGCTGCTTTTACCCCTACAGCAGTATGTGGGTCTAAAATATACCCGGTTTCTTGATAAAAAGTCTTAATCGTACTAAGGATTTCCTCTTCTGTAGCCCGGTCAGACATAAAATCTTGTTGAATTCTTTCTATCATTTCTTGATCAAACCTTAAAGCCTTTTCAGAAGCAAACCTCTCCATAGCCTGTTTAGTTTTTTCAGGATCCTCTCCTAAAAGGTAGTAAAGGTAGCGTTCAAAATTACTCGCTACCTGAATATCCATAGAAGGGCTAATAGTAGGTTTTACCGTGCCTAAGGAATAATCCCCAAAATTTACAAACCTATATAAAATATCATTCTCATTGGTAGCCAGGATTAGCTTAGGAATTCTTTCGTTACCTAACATTCTTCTTACTAAATAACCAGCAAAAATATCCCCAAAGTTTCCTGTAGGTACAGAGAAAATTATCTTTTCTACCCCTTCTTTTTCACAAACCCTAAAATAAGCCCAAAAGTAATAAACCATCTGAGCCATAACCCTGGCCCAGTTGATGGAGTTAATCGCCGTAAGTCTGTATTTTCTTTTAAATTCAAGGTCCATAAAAATTTTTTTCACTATTGCCTGACAGTCATCAAAGGTACCTTCTATTGCCAAGTTAAAAACATTTTCATCAGTCACAGTATTCATCATTAAAGCCTGAACTTCAGAAACTCTTTTATAAGGATAGAGGATAAAAATAGCGATGTTTTTCTTACCCCTCACCCCATATATAGCTGCAGACCCGGTATCTCCTGAAGTAGCACCTAAAATATTTATCTTTTTTCCTGTTTCTAACAAAAGCTTTTCAAAAAGATTTCCTAAAAACTGCAACGCTACATCTTTAAAGGCCCAGGTAGGTCCATGGAAAAGTTCTAAGATATAAAAGTCTCCTGCTTTTACTACTGGAGTAACCTCTTTAGTCCTGAAAGTTTGATAAGATCTATCGATGATTTCTTTTAGTTCTTCTTCTGGCATATCGTCTATAAAGTACCTAAACACATTTAAAGCAAGTTCTTGGTAAGAAAGAGAACTTAAATGTTTTATCTCTTCAGGAGATAGTGTGGGGACTTTCTCTGGGATGATCAAACCACCATCAGGAGCCAATCCCTCAAACACGGTCTGCTTAAAAGAAAGTTTTTCCATTCCTCCTCTTGTGCTTATATATTTCATCTTCTGCTCCTTTTAATATCCTTTAGTTTTTAAAATCTCTAACCGATTTTTCATCCTATCTATAAACTGTCTGATTTCAGCCTTAAACTCAGCTAAACTTTGATGGTTTTTCTGATAAACCTTTAAAAGTTCGTTAAGCCAGTATTCTATCGTCTCTATCTCTTTTAAGGCAAGTTCTTTCTGAACCTTTTGCTTCAGTTTATTTAGAATCTTAGGGTCTAAACCCTCCATTTTAACCCTCCATTTTGTCTAATTTTTCTCTTACCACGTGAAAAACCGCTGCAATAATAAGATGGTCAGGGATTTCTTCAATCTTATCTTTACACAACACATCACATACTTTACCACACAGTCCCAAACAAAAACTTTGTCTTGTTTCTATGTCTAAAAAGTCCTCTATAAATTTATCCTCTATTAAAATCCTTTTTTGCCAATCTTTAAGGTTCTTAGGTCTTTCTTCTACCTCCACTTTCTCAAACTCAACCTTAACCCCCATCTCAAGTAAAATAGGGGTTAACGTCATAAGTGCTCTTTCCAGGTTTAGATAAGTAAGGTTCATCCTTTCAGCAAGGGGGTTTTCTTCTTTTCCTTTTTGCCAGATTATTTTAAGAGATGTCATAAAGTTAAAACCATAAAATCTTCAGCTAAAATTACCTCACCTGAAAAATGTTTTTTTATTATATCTGGTATTTCTTTTTTTTCACTATGAGGATAAAAATGAGAAAGGATAAGTTTACCTACTCTACTTTCTTCTGCGATAACCCCTGCCTCTGTAGGAGAAAGATGCCCCTCTACCTTAAAATCTTCTGAATTAGCACATTCTAAAATAAGAACATCTGCTTTTTCAGCAAGCCTTATAAGAGAGCTACAAAAACCAGTATCTCCAGAATACACCAGACTTTTCCCCTGGGTTTCTAACCTAATGGCTAAACTTTCAGGATTATGTTTAACCGGGGAGGTCTTGGCTTTAAAAGGTCCTATCGAAAATTCATACCCTTCTGTTAACGGAAGTTCAATCAACCTAAAAATCTCTTTCGGGGGTTCAACCCAATGGTTCAAGGCCTGATTTAATTTTTCAAGAAAGGTTAAGAACCCCTTTGGTGCATAGACATGTACCGGTTGAAGCCTTCGATAACCAAGCTTGTAGCGGCTGGCAAAAAAGAAAGGAATAAGGTCAGAAAGATGGTCTGGATGAAAATGAGAAATAAAAATTGCTGAAAGGTCTTCTAAACTATAACCAAGCTTTAAAATCTGTTTTAATACACCATAACCAAGGTCAAGAACCAGTAAAAAACCATCTTTTTCTACCAGATAACCTGGAGAGTTTCGGTCAAGTCTTATCCATCCGGTCCCAGAGCCTAAAATAGTTATTCTCATGTAAAACTAATCCCAAACTCTTCAGCCAATCTTTTTTTCTCTTTTTCAGTAAGTAATTTTTTAGCCTCTTGTTTCAGCAGCTCAGAAACCTCTTTTTCTTTGTTAAAATAAACATAAAGCCAGGCTAAGAAACTTAGAGTTTCTCCGTCTCTTTCTGGAAGATTTAAAGTCTTTTTTAACAAATCAAAGGCTTGTTCATACTTCTTTTGTTGAAAAAATAGCTTTCCTAAATACAACTCTTCTTTAAGAGTTAACTTGTTTGTGTTTGAAAGAACCTCTTCTAACTCTTGATAAGCACCTATATCCCATAAAAATTTTACCAAAGCCTCTCTAAAAACATGATTTTTTGGCTCCAAAAGATGGGCCTTGTAAAAGTGATACCTTCCTTTTTCATAATCTCCTTTTTGATAATAGATCAAGCCCAGGTTGTAATGAATGGTAGGGTCTTCCTTCTCACATCCACAAAGACGAGATTTTAATATCTTTTCTGCTTTATCAAAATCTCCTAAAAGATAGTAGATAGCCCCCTTACTTAAAGCAAGCTCTATCGGTTGTTTAGTATAGTTTTCGGCTAAGTTATAGTATTTCAAGGCTTTACCTAAATCTTCCCATTCATAGTAAAGGTCTCCTAACACATGATAACTAAAACCCTCAAAAATTACCTTGTTTTCCCCTTTCAACCTTCTTGCATGCTCTAGAGCAGAAACAGTATACATCAAAGGCGAAGCACCTTCAACTCTATAGAAATCCCAGACTTCTTTGGTAAGAACCCCTATGTTCTTAAACAAACCCTGTGTATTAGCCAATAAGGAACTAAGGATTCCTTTTCCTACCAGCAACAATCTTTCTTGATTTTCTAATCTTTCTAATATCTCTACATCGTTAAACTGCAGTTCTAAAATAGACTCTTTTTTGTCTGCTAAGAAGATAAAGTCTCCTTCAGTTAAAAACCTTTCTTCTATAGTGTTAGCCAACCTTAAATTCTCAAAAGGGAGATAATTCTGTAGGTGTTCTTTGGTTGAGAGGCTAAATCTACTAAAGTCTAACCGTTGAGGTATCTCTAAAAACTGTTTACAATCCTCTAAGGTTTCCAGTTCCACCTCAACCGCTATAAAAGGGACTTCTTTTTTCCAAAGAGAAAAAAGAAGCTTGGTCAAACCTCCCCAAGCAATAGGATAAAAAAACAGATTTTTTTCTATCCTTATAAAGGAAAATCCGTCCAGGTTTTCTAAAAAAGTCTCAGGACATCTAAAAAGATATCCTTTTACCTTTTCTTTTTCAAGCACTAAACTTAACATCTCACTTTTAAAAAAACTTCTGTCAACATTTTCCCACAGATATCTTTCTATCAGTAAAAGTGGCAAAAGTTTTTCTTTAGGATAGTGTAAAAAAAGCTCTGGAGTTGAGTACCTAAAAAAATCTCCTGAGCGTAAGTTTTCACCTGAAAATTTTTGTTGTAAATAAGGCAAAAACCAAGACCAGTTAGGAGGAACCCTCAAACTCATTTTTAAACCTCTGAAAAGCTCTTAAAATTTCAGGATAGTCTTCTGGAAAAAGACATCTTGGATCTATCACCAAAAAATCTTCTTCTATCCTGGTAATGATGGGAGGGTTATTTTTTCTTAAAAACTCCTGCAACCTTTGAGGAGAAAACTTCTCTGAATAAACACCTACTACAAAAGAAGGAAGGTCTAACAAAGGCAAAGACCCTCCTCCTGTTTTTCCTGAACTTTCGATCATTTTAAAAGTAAAACCTTGTAAACCAATCTTTTTTAATTGTCTAACAAGCTTTAAACACGATTTTTTTAGTTTTTCTTTAGGGGTGAGGATCATTTTTAACGTAGGTATATGCTCTATAGCTAAGGTTTCATCACGGTAAAGTCTTAGAGTTGCTTCTAAACCTGCTAAAGTCAACTTATCTATTCTTAGAGCACGGTTTAAAGGATTTTTTCTTATTTTTTCTATAAACTCTTTTTTTCCAAGAATGATACCGGCTTGCGGGCCACCTAAAAGTTTATCTCCTGAAAAAGTAACCACATCAACCCCTGCAGCTAATACCTCTTTAACCGTAGGCTCTTTGGAATAGCCGTATTTAGAAAGGTCGATCAAACATCCACTTCCCAAATCTTCCATCACCGGAAGATTATATTTTTTGCCTAAAGCCACTAACTCTTCTGAACTAACCTCTTTAGTAAACCCTATGATAGCAAAATTACTTTTGTGAACCTTAAGTAGTAGTCCGGTATTTTCGTTTATCGCCCTCTCATAGTCATAAAGATGGGTCTTATTGGTGGTTCCTACTTCTCGCAAGATACAACCAGACCACTTCATCACATCAGGCACTCTAAAAGACCCACCGATCTCTACCAGCTCTCCTCTCGAAACGATAACCTCTTTTCCAAAAGCTAACGTATTAAGTGCAATCAGCACGGCAGAAGCGTTATTATTTACTACCAGTGCACCTTCAGCTCCTGTAATCTCTTTAAGAAGTTCTTCTACATGGACATATCTGTTTCCTCTTTTCCCTTCTTCTAAATTAAACTCTAAATTACTATAAAATCTTGCAACCTTTACTATTTCTTGAATAGCCTTTTCGGCTAAAGGCGCTCGTCCTAAGTTGGTATGTATGACTACCCCGGTAGCGTTTATCACCCTTTGCAAAGAAGGTCTTTCATAAGCTTCAAAAACCTGCTTGGCTAAGTCTATCAACCTTTCTTCAGTAAGGTCTTTTAGTTCCCCTTTTTGCCATTTTTCCCTTATAAGAGCGGTAACCCTTCGAGCAGGTTCAGTAAAATAACTCAACGGATATTGTGGATAAAGATGAGCTAAACATTGCTTGACTTCGTTGACAGAAGGAATCCTCATGTCTAAAGAAACTTCTTCACAAACCTTTCTATCCGTTCTAATGCCTTTAAAATTACTGCTTCTTCAGGAAGAAAGATGATACGAAAATGTTTAGTGTTAGGTTTTTGACCAAACCCACTTCCATGTACTACTACCACACCTTCTTCTAAGATCAATCTTTTCACAAAATCCAAATCTTCGATTCCTGGGATCTCAAACTTAGGAAAAGCATAAAAAGCACCCTTAGGTTTTACACAAGAAAGACAAGGAATACTGTTTATTCCATCTACCAAGAGGTCTCTTCTCTTTTTAAGTTGAGGTATCACCTGCTTTATGTAAACATTTTCTTGATTAAGGGCAGCAGGAATGGCAAACTGGAGAGGATGAGAAGCACAAAGTCTAGTGCGGGCAAGCTTATGAATAGCATCTATATAATCTTTCAGCATTTCCTCTGGACCAGAAACTATCCCCCAGCCTATCCTAAAACCAGGAGCAAAGTAATTTTTAGAAAGACCGTTAAAGGTTAAGACAGGAACTTTATCGGTTAAAGCTGCGATCGAAACATGCTCTAATCCTTCTTCCAAAATAAATTGATCATAAATCTCGTCAGAAAGTACTACAAGATGGTATTCCTCTGCTATTTCTAAAATTTTTTCCAAAGTTTTCTTAGAATAAACAGCTCCGGTGGGGTTGTTAGGGTTGATGATTACTATGGCCTTGGTTTTATCATCTATAAGCGGTTCTATCGAGTCTATATCTATTTCCCAGTCTTTTTCTTCATCAAGATAATAAAATCTTGGCTCAATCTGAAATTTGGCAACTATAGCCTGATAGAGAGGATAACAAGGAGAAGGGAGAAGAATGTTATCCCCAGGATTAGCCAAGGCAGAAATGGCAAACTCTATGGCCTCAGATGCCCCTTGAGTAATATAAATATCAACAGGTTGAATCCCTTTTTTAAGGGCATAGCCTTTTATAGCTTCTATAGCTTCAGATATGCCGGTAGATTCTGAATAAGAGTTAAGATTATTTAAAAGGGCTTCGCAAGCGGCTTTAATGATATGTTCTGGTGTTTTAAAACCATACTTAACAGGGTCTCCTATGTTAAGGCAGATAAGGTCTTTTCCTGCTTTTTTAGCCTCCTGAGAGGCTTCAACGATATCTCTTATCGCATATTCTACCCCAAAAGTCCTTTCAGCAGGGATGATCTTAAATTCTTTGCTCATTTCTTCTACCAATTTATTTATAGTTAGGTACATATTAGAAAATAATAATCCTACTAAAAATTGTTTTGTCAACCCTTTTTTAAGCTAAATAGTCTAAATTTTTTAATGAATGATAACATAGAACTTGATTTTTAGCTAATTCCTTTTAAATTTACTATATGTTATCTTTTAGGTAAGGGTAAATGCCGCCTGCTGGGGGAAAACCCTTACCTGAATAAAAGGCGGGATACAAATACCCCCAGTCCAAGAGGTAAACTCTTACCTCTTGGTATAAAAAGGGAAAGAACCATGCTAAAATTAAAACCTCGCAAAGATATCTATACTTTAAAAGATGTAGAGACACCTAATCTTTTTAAAGAATTTTTTCCTTACATAGAACCACCAAGAATTTTCTTTGACGGAAAATACATACCCCCTCAACCTGCTAAAAATTTCTACATCACAGACACCACTTTTAGAGATGGGCAACAAGCCAGAGTTCCTTACACTCCAGAACAGATAGAAACCCTTTATAAGTTTTTACACAAACTTAGTGGGCCTAAAGGGATAATAAGGAAAACTGAATTTTTTCTTTATACCCCAAAAGATCGAGAGGCTTTAGAAAGATGTTTAGGCTTAGGATACCAGTATCCTGAAATTACAGGATGGATAAGGGCTAACAAAAACGACCTAAAATTAGTAAAAGAGGCTGGACTTAAGGAAACAGGTATTCTTACCTCCTGTTCTGACTATCATATCTTTTTAAAACTCAAAAAAACAAGAAAACAGGCTTTAGAGGATTATCTAGCTATCGTAAAAGAAGCCCTTTCGTTAGGAATTCGCCCAAGGTGTCATTTTGAAGACATAACCAGGGCTGATATTTATGGGTTTGTGATACCCTTTGCCATAGAGCTTATGAAACTTAGAGAAGAAAGTGGTATAGACGTTAAAATCAGACTTTGTGATACCTTAGGATTGGGTGTGCCTTATTCTGAGGCAGCTCTTCCTGTAAGTGTACCTAAGCTTATCAGGGCTTTGATAGAAGAAGCTGGGGTTCCTGAAGAACTTCTTGAGTGGCATGGCCATAACGACTTCTATAAAGGGGTAATAAATGCAACAGTTGCCTGGCTTTACGGATGCACCTATGTTAACACTTCCCTTCTTGGTATAGGGGAACGCACAGGTAACACCCCTCTTGAGGCGATGGTGTTTGAATATATTGCTTTAAAGGGTACAGCTGATGGTATGGATGTTTCTGTCATAACTGATATCGTAAATTACTATAAAACCGAACTTCATGAAAAAATACCTCCCAGACAGCCTTTGGTGGGAGAAGAATTTAACGCTACCAAAGCAGGAATCCACATAGATGGTTTGATAAAAAATGAAGAAATTTACAATTCTTTTGATACCCTCCGTGTATTAAAAAGACCTATACAGATCATCATCACTGATAAAAGTGGAACCGCTGGAATTGCCTATTGGATTAACATGCACTTTGGGCTTAAAGGAGAAAAACAGATTGATAAAAGACATCCAGGGGTGGCTAAAATCTACAAAAAAATCATCGAAGAATATGAAAAAGGAAGAGTTACCCCTATTTCTAACGAGGAAATGTTGACTTACACCAAAAAATATCTCCCTGAACTCTTTGTATCTGAGCTTGATCATCTAAGGGACTATGTCATAAAACTTATGTCTCATTACATCGAAGACCTCTCTCAAGAAAAAGAAATGTCTACCCTTAAAGCAACCAAAATAAGGCCTGTGCTCAAAAAATTTTTGGAAGAACATCCATACGTTCAATTTATTTACATAGTTGACGCAGAGGGGAAACCCGTGGTGGGGTTGACCAACGATATCGAATACCTCCACAAGTTCGAAGAACTTCTTAAAACAGAAACTTTTGAAAACAGAGAGTGGTTTAAGGTGCCGATGAAGACAGGTAAAACCTATACTTCTAAGTTTTATACTTCTAGAATTACAGGTAATCTTTGTATCACTCTTTCTATTCCTATAAGAAATAAATACGAAGAAATAATAGGAATATTAGGGATGGATATAAAGTTCGAAGATGTGGTGAAGATGGAAAACGGTTCCTATGAAGTTTAAGGGTATCTGGATATTCTTATCTATATCTATTCTCTTAGCTTTAGCAGGAGCTTTACCTGCTAAAGCTACTGAACCCTCTGAAGGTCTTCCTCTCATTACTGTTGAAAGTCAAACCTTTGGGAAAATTTTAGTCAGGGTTCCTGATTTTAAGGGAGACCCTTCGGTTTCTGCCAAATTAACCTCCCTTTTAAGAAAGATGATAAACCTACATCTTTTTGTCTTAGCAACCCCTAACCCTCCTTTTTCTCAGCCTATCTCTAAAGAATATTACCTAACCGGAAGTTTTAGCCTAACCTCATCGGAGATCACCTTTAAAGGGCAACTTGAAGACCTTCTTGAAAAAAGGATCATAGGCGAATACCACCTAAAAAGTTCTCCCTCCCAACCAGAAAGACTTATCTATGTCCTTACAGATAAAATAATCGAAGACCTCTCTCACCATAAAGGAATAGCCTACTCTAAAGTAGCTTTTGTAAAAAGAGTTTTAGGAAAAGACCGTCTATACCTTGCAGACTTCTCTAAAGAAAACCCTAAGGAATTGAGATCAGCCCCTCTTATTCTCTTCCCTAAGTTTTCTCCTTCTGGTCAAAAGTTAGCTTATTTAGTATATGAAAAACAGCTCTACTTCTTAGAAATTTTAGACCTTAAAACCGGAGAAAAAAAGGCCTTTAACATAAAAGGTATAAGTTCTACTCCTGTATGGAGTCCTGATGAAAAGGCTCTTTTCTTAACCATAGAAGATCAAGCAGAAATAGGAATTTATAGATTTAGCTTAGAAAATCAGACCCTCGAACCTATCTTAAAAGGAGAAGGGGTTTATCAGGTAGGAGACTTATCACAGGATGGACAAAAACTTCTTTATGTACATGATAGAAGGACAGGAAAACCTACTATCAATCTTTTTGACTTAGAAACCAAACAGACAAAAAAAATTTCCAAAATAAGGGCTTACAATACCTCTCCCAGGTTCTCACCAAAAGGAGATAAAGTCCTTTATTTGTCAAGAGGCGGGGGCCTAACCTATTTAGTTTTACAAGACCTTACCACTGGAAAGGAAGATAAATTTGCCTTCAAAGGCCGTTTAGAAGACCCAGCCTTCTCACCTACAGGAGACTATCTCCTTGCCTCTGGAGAAGGTCCTCAAGGGCATGGTATATACCTTATCCACCTGCCCTCTCATCTATCTCAGGTCTACATCTCAGGAAAAAATTTTCTCTTTCCTACCTGGAGTAAACTTTAGACATACTTCACTAAACTCATTCCACTTACCATAGCTGTAGCTTTAAGGGCTGCATCATAAGCTATAGAAAGCATCTGCATCTTGGTAGCAAGCTCTGCCAAATCTGCACTTTCAAGAGACCCAAGATTATTCTCCAAAGTCTGTTTAAAATCTGTATAAAGTTCTTTTTTAGTCTCAAGATGAGATATTTGAGCCCCTATCAAACTTCTTTTTTCTGCTATATGGTTGTAGACCTCATCAAGTTTCCCTATAAATTGTTGAATGTTATATCTTTCCTGCTGATAGTCTATCTGGTTATCGGTTAAAAGTAGTCTTTTTAACCCTATAAGGGTCTCAAAAATCCCTGAATCCATAAAAACTTTTTGTCCGTTTTCTCCCAATTTTATCTGCATACCTTTATCATAGCTTATGGAAAAATCTTCTACTGAACCGTTATAAACTACCTTCTCGATTACCTGACCATCAGGAAGGGTTTCTTTGGTTAGTTCAAAAGGAAAAGTACCTGGAGCAAAACCGCTGGTTTTTTGCCCTGCAAATAGGTATTTCTCTCCTAACTGAGAATTTGCCAAGGCTAAAACTGACTGGATGATCTTATCTATTTCCTCTGCGGTAGCTTTTCTTGCGTTGATATCTTGGGTGGCGTTTGCAGCCTGGATAGCAAGCACCTTTGCCCTTGCCACCAAGTCTTCTACATTCCCTAAGGTTGACTCCTGAGCTTTTAAAAAGGCCAGTCCGTCATCGATAGCCTTTTGATACTTCTCGATCTTATTAATTCCTTGTTTATAATTAAGAGAAATAACCACGTCTGAGGGATTATCTGAAGGTCTGATAAAATTTTTACCTGAAGAGATCTTAAGTTGGGTGAGGTTTAAGTCAGAAGAAAGTCGGTTTAGGTCTGTAAGTACACTATTATATTTGGTGTTAAAACCTATTCTCATGGTCTTACCCTCTTATATTAACGTTTTGCGTTGATAAGGGTTTCTAACATATCTTCTACTGAGGTTAAAATTTTTGCAGCCGCAGCAAAGGCTTGCTGATATTTGATAAGATTGGTCATCTCTTCGTCTAAAGAAACTCCTGAAATGCTATCTTTTATCGCCTTTATCTGAGAAATTAACGTCTCTAAAAAGTTTTTGTTATCTTTTACAGCCTTGGTAGCAGACCCCACCTCTCCTACCAAACTTGAGTAATAGTCCTCAAGGGTAGCATAATTTAAATCTTTTCTGGTAACAGAAGAAAGGTCAGCTATAGCCTGAGCTGTGCGGTTATCCCCTCTCTTAAACTCATAACCCTTAAGAGCATTTATAAACCCTTGATCATATTTAGTTTGGGTATAGTTGATTCCATCATAGAACTCATCTTGGACTACAAAAGTTGCCGTTTGATATAGTCCGGTAGTTTCTATTATTAGTTTTCCAGACCTATCAAGCCTTGCAGAAAGACCATACTTTGCATTTTGAGGGGAATTGATCTCTTTGATCACGTCTAAAATAGTCTTTCCATCATCAAGCCTTACCCTGAAGGTATCTAAGTAACTCCCTTTCTTATCAAAAAGATAAAATGAAAGATAGTCCTCGTCTATAGGATCTAAATCAAAGTCTTCAAAACCTGTCGTTACCCTAAGGGTAGCCACATCTGGGTCTCCTCTAAAAGAAGGAATATACATCTGTTGAGCGCTCAAAAAATCTATAAACCCGTTTACGTTGTTACTGTTGTCTCCTATTTCAAAGGCATAAGCTCTGGTCTGGGTAGCCTCAAGCCCTAAAACCGCTTTATTTTCTGCATCAACGTAAGCTCTTAGATAAGGAAGTCTGTCTATTTTAGCAAGGATAGAAGAGAGGACTTCGTTTGTGGCCACAGGAATCTCTACAAAATACTCTTGAGAAGGGGTAACGTTCCATCTATAGTTAGGGCCAAAATAACTATTCTGAGTTAACTCAACAGAATTAAAGGTTAACTGACTATCGCCTGCAGTTTTATTTTCTATACATAACATCCCGTCTTTTATATAAACCTCTACCGTATAGTTGTAGGTAGCTCTAATGCCTTCCATAAGGTCTTTTACCGTGTTAAAAGGATTGACCGTAAAAGTACCGGCTACTGCTGTTCCATCATAAAGAGTTCCTCCGTAGTTTATGATAGTTCCGTCAGAAAACCCAAGGTCTGTCAATTTGGTATTTTCAGAAACATTACCTCCTAACACAAAGAAAACCTTCTCGTTATAAGGGTTTTGGTCAAACAAAGGCACCTGATTGACCTTATCATCATAAAACCTAAGATAAATTTTACTTAAGCTATTATCAAAAGTTTGAAAAGGGTTAACTGTGGAAACACTCTTATAGGTTTTAAAAAGAGAATTTTCTGTTCTTAAGGCGTTTAAGTCCATCTTACCTGAGGCAATTAACTCTGGCTTTAGCACAAGAGCATTGTTTACAGAAAAATCTTCTGGGTCTGTTCCTACAAAAAAGAGATTTATCCCCGTAGAAAGAAGAATCCCTGAGGTATCGTTTGAAAAGGCAAAAGCATAGCCGTCTTTAGCCTGAAAGACAAGTTTCCCTCCTCTTACCAAAACCTTAAGATATGTAGCATTTGGGTCTGAAGGGTCATAAAAACCTGCTTGTTGAAGGGAAACATTGATCATATTTGCTAAATCATCAAGGGTAGCGTTTACAGATAACCCTTCAACCGATACTTTTACAGGAGTAATCTGACCTTGAGGATTTTTAATCCATATATAGAAAAACCCTGTAAATTGATTTCCTGTCTGATTTTTGGCAAGGTCAAGAAAATAGGGCAATTCTTTGATATATTTTTGGGCTGAATAAGCCCCTTCTAATTCTCCTGTATAGAACGTAAGCCCTACCCCTTGAGTATGAAGCTCGTTTACAGCTTTTACCAGATCTTCACCAAAAAGTTTAAGTTTACCTGCTAAATTTAACTCTTCTACCCTTCTTTGATAAGCAGGGTCTGAAAAGTTTCCAAAATCAAAAGGCCCACTTATAGAAAAACTAATCTTTCCAGGACCCCTAAATTTGTCTTCCACAAAAAGCCTACCATCCTTTATATAAGCTTTGACTGTATAGTTGTAAAATCCTTCTATTTGGTCCAAAAGATCTCTTAAGGTGACGTCAGGGTTGGTTGAAAGGTCATAAGAGATACTTCCAGAGATAGCATTTCCAAAATGGTCGGTGCCTGTAACATTAAAGGTTACAGTACCAGAAAGTCCAAGGTCTGAGAGTTTGTCACTCTCAGAAATCGCTCTCCCCCAAATATTAAAATTTATCTTGTTTCCTGAAACATATTCATAGTTGTATTTATCTGAGAGCTGTTCAAGAAGTCTCAACCAACCCCCAAGTTCTCCGGAAGCTACCTCTTTGCTTGAGATAGGTACTTTGGCTCCTGAAGTATCTACCCAGTATAAATCTGTACCAGAGATCTCAAGCTTCCAGGTTCTATCCAAATTTACCAGGTTAAACCCTTTACCTAAAACAACGTTATAAGCCCCTTCTTTGGTTTCAAAATACTGAATGGAAGCCAGCTGTGAGAGTTGTCTAATAAGATTATCTCTTTGGTCTCTTAGGTCGTTGGCGGTTTTTCCTCCAGACTCAAGTGCGGTAATCTGCAGGTTTAATTCAGCGATTTGAGAAGATATTTTGTTGATGTTTTCTGCCATGGTTTTAAGTTTAAGCCCAATCTGGTTTTCAAGATCTCTAAGTCCTTGGAACTTACTTTGAAAAATTTCAGATATTAACTTTCCGTTCTCTAAAACTTGCGTTCTTGCAGCTAAATTTTCAGGGGTGTTAGCTAAGGCTTGCCAAGAATCCCAAAAATTCTTTAAAACTGTCGTAAGTCCAACCCCTTCACTTACCTCGTTAAAAAGGCTTTCTAAAACGTTAAGTCCAGACTCTTCTGCATTGTATAGGCCCAAATCTGTATACTTTAGGTTCAGGTTTCTTTCTAAAAAAACATCAAAATATCTTTTAATAAAGTCTATCCTTACACCTGTTCCTATAGGTCCTACGGGAGATGGACTGGGAGGATAGGTGGTTTCTACTACCTTTTGTCTGGAGTAGGCCTCGTTATTTACGTTAGAAATATTATGTCCTATAACCTGAGTAGCTAACTGAAAGGCAAGAAGCGAATTTTTAGCTATATTTAAAGTGCTTGTAAGTCCAGCCATAGCTTATCCTTAAGCAGATTTAGAAATAACCCTTGGAGGTTGTTGGGGAACTTTTCCGTAGGTCTCTTGCTGACAAAAGATGTTGGTTAAAAAACTATAGGCTTCTTCTACAAAATTAAGACCAGCTTGGATTATCATTTTATTTTTTTCATTGATTCTAAAAATCTCCTCCAACATCTCTTGTTCTTCTTTGGTAAAGTCATTTTTATCTTTTAAAGAGTTTGCAAGCCTGGCTTTATAAGAAGCCCATTTTAAAATTTCCTCTATCGCCCCTTTCATAAGAGCCTTTTTTTCCTTTTCTAAAGTTTCTTTTAGTTCGATAAGTTCTTTTCGTACCATCTTAAAATCACCTCCTGTATAGTTATTTATCGGATTTTTCTATCTTATTCTTTAGGTAAGCGCTTTTTAAAAGGTTTTGATAAAGATAATCCCCTAAACTCCCTGGCCTTCCTGATACGTTCCTTCCTATTTCTTGGTAAAGAAAATCCTGATAAATCTTTTTTTCTAAGGTTTCGGGGAATAAATTGCTTTTAAACATAGATTGGTCAAAGTTTTTTAAAATCTCATACCAAATAAGAGATTCAAACTCATTACAAAGGGTTTTTAACGCAGCTTTAGGGTTTTTCTTTGCCAAATTGGTTATCTCATTTAGGTTTTGATAGTAAATCCCATAAGCTTTCATCGTTTAGGCCCTCTTATATGATTATCAAATCTGCGTGTAAAGCCCCTGCAGCCTTTATAGCCTGCAAGATAGCGATGAGCTCTCTTGGAGTTGCTCCAACTGCATTAAGGGCCCTAACCAGTTCTCCTAAGGTTACTCCTTCTTCTAAAACCACAATCTTTGCTTTTTGTTCTTTAGCCTGTATTTCTGTTCTTGGAGTTACCACCGTTTCACCTGGAGAAAGAGGGTATGGCTGAGAAACTTCTGGGGTCTCTTTTATCTCAACGCTTAAATTTCCATGAGCTACTGCTACCCTTGAAATCTTTACGTTTTCTCCGATGATAACCGTACCGGTTTTTTCGTCTATAACCACCCTTGCCGGGCTATCAGGTATAACCTCAAGGTTACCTATTTCTCCCAAAAGTTTTACTACCCTTTTCTGATAGTTAGAAGGCACGGTTAGTTCTATGTTTTTAAGGTCTAAAGCCTTTGCATAGTTTCCCTTTAAGTAAGTGTTGATAGCCTCAACTATCTTTGAAGTCGTGGTAAAATCTTCGGTTTTCAGGCTTAAAACCACCTTTGATAGACTGTTTAGGTCTTCCATCGGAACCTCCCTTTCTACTATGGCTCCGTTAGGGATTTTACCTACGGTAGGATGGTTTACCTGAACTTGAGCCCCACCTCCTTGGGCCCCAAAACCACCTATAGAAATAGGTCCCTGAGCTAAGGCATAAACTTGACCATCAGGACCTTTTAAAGGGGTCATCAATAAGGTTCCTCCTTGAAGACTTTTAGCATCACCTATAGCAGAAACCTCTACATCTATCCTTTGTCCTGGCTTAGCATAGGGAGGTAAATAGGCAGTAACCATCACAGCAGCCACGTTCTTCAATTTCACCTGTTCCTTAGGCACTAAAATCCCAAACCTTTCAAGCATGTTTACTATGGACTGCACGGTAAACTTAGTCTGATCTCCGTCTCCTGTTTGCTTAAGACCAACTACCAGTCCATAACCTACCAAAAAATTACCCCTAACCCCTTCTACCTCGCTGATATCTTTAAGCCTTACAGAAAAGGCCTGGTCTACCAGAAAAAAACTCAAACAAAATAAAAGACAGATTATCCTTCTCATACCCTTCCCTCTAAAACAACCAAAATAGTTGTAAAAGCCTGGTAATGATTCCCGGTCCACTTGCAGCCTCACTATTAGGACCCTTACCGCTGTATTCGATATAGGCATCAGAGATCTGGGTAGAAAGCACTGAATTGTCTGCAGCTATGTCTTCTGGTCTTACGATCCCTGTAAGGGTTATATACTCAAGGTCTCTATTTCTCTTTATGGTTCTCACCCCTTGAATTACTAAATTCCCGTTTGGCAAGACTTTAACCACCCTTGCACTTAAGGTAGCCACAATCTTACTTTGTCTTGATGTCTGACCTTGTCCAGAGGTAGAAGAACTCATCTCACCTTTAAACAGAGTCCCTAAATCTGCAGCATCAGGTAAAAACATGCCTTTTATATCTTTCTCATAGCCTAAAATACTGGAGAGACCCGCAGAGGCAGAACTACTTTTTCCACTTTTTTGACTTACCGTGTTAGAGCTTTGATAGGTCTCTACAATCTTAACCGTAAGAATATCCCCTACAAATCTGGCTCTTTTATCTGCATAACCATATAAATCCCTTCCCTCTTTAAACAAAGACCCTTTAGTCAAATAACGCCCTTCTTCTACTTGAACGGCTACCTCAGGAGGTTGTGGGGGGGTGGGAGGGGTTTTCGGGTCAAACTCCCAACAGCCCCACAAAAATATAAGCCACAATGATAGCCAAATTTTTGACATTCTCATTATAGCATCACCTCAATTTCGTTTGTTGAGATTACTCTACCTAAAACTTCTTTGTTACTGGTTAAATTTCTAACCTTTATAACCTCCCCTTTTCTTCCATCTTGTAAGGCCTTACCCTTGGTTTTAACCAAAAACCCCCGTCCTTTACCTATGATTAAAACCTCTTGTCCTCTTTTTACTAAAAGAGGTTCGTTCAAGAATGACTTTCTTAAAACCACATTAGGCTTAAGGCTTGTTCTTACCTCTTTACCTAATACCTCTTCTTCTTCTAAAATCACATCTTGAGGAAGCCTTGAGAGCGGTCTTTCTTGAAAAACTAAGTGGTTCTTAGTGATTACCTCTCCTTTTTCTAACGGTTTAGCTAACACTGCCACAAAAGCGTAGGTTTCTACATAACCCCAGAGTCTAACCCTAAAAGCTTCTTTTCCGTCTTTAAAAAACACCAGAATAACTGTATTAGACCCAAGACCTGGTCTTCCTAAAAATTTAACCTGGTAAGGCATTTCTTTAATCACCTTAGCTTCCCTTGGTTCTACGCTAAACTTTTCTAAACTCAATTTTGGGTATACCTTGCTTAGCCTTGTTTGTATTTCTTGCAAAAAAATTTTTTTATAATCCGCCTCAGTGTAAAACTCTTCTCCTTTAAGAGGCTTAAAACTTAGCACAAAGGCTATAAAAAAGACCAAAAACCACCTTCTTTTCATCTATCCACTACCTCTTAAGGTTGTTGGCTATTTCTAAAAGCTGGTCTGCAGTTAACACTCCTTTGGAGTTAGACTCATAAGCCCTTTGGGTAATGATCATTTTTACCATCTCTTCTACGATGTCCACGTTAGACATCTCAAGATAACCCTGAGCTATGGTTCCAAATCCATTTTGTCCAGGGTTACCCTCTATAACATCTCCAGCAGCATCTGTAGATTTAAATAGATTTCTTCCCACCGCATAAAGACCAGCTGGGTTGGTAAAATCATAAAGAGTAAGCTGAGCTTGGGCTAAGGTCTCTCCTCTTGGGCCAAGGGCAGTAATAATTCCATCTGGAGTAACCTCAATCCTTGCTGTACCCTGAGGAACGGCAAACTCAGGTTGTAATCTTGCACCGTCAGGGGTCACAATGTATCCATCACGATCAAGTTTGAAGTTCCCTGCCCTAGTATAATATTCCTCTCCTCCCATGATCACTCTAAAGAACCCTCTACCCTCTATCGCCCAATCAAGCTCTTGGTTGGTTAGCTGATACTCTCCTTGGGTAAACAACTTAGGAACAGCCACCGGCCTTACCCCAAGACCTATCTGCATTCCCACAGGTACCTGGGTTCCATCTGCTGTCAAAGCTCCGGCAAGCTTTAGGTTTTGATAAAACAAATCCTCAAAGTCAACCCTACTCTTTTTAAAACCTACGGTGTTTACGTTGGCAAGATTATTGGCTATCACGTCAAGTTGCAACTGCTGTCCTTGCATCCCTGTAGCAGCACTCCAAAGTCCTCTTATCATCGTGCTTTTCCTCCTCTACCAATTATCTTTATCTATTCAAACCTAACAGTTTTTCTGTTGCTTCATCCCAACCTTGAATGCTTTTTTGGACTGACTGAAAAGTCCTTTGGATCTCAATCAAACCAACCATCTCTCTTATAGGATTTACGTTAGACTTTTCTATAAAACCTTGTCTAATCTCATAATTAGTAGACGGCATCTCTTCCATACCTTCTGCCATATATAGGTTTTCTCCTACTTTTTTAAGTTTGTTTAGATCTTGAAAAGTAACCACGTCAAACCTTCCTAACTCTGTTCCATCTATAGATAAAACCCCATCAGGAGAGACCTGAAGTCTATAGTCCTCCATCGTAATAAGTCCTCCTCTTGCCATACCAGGGTCAACCACCAAAGGAGTTCCGTTAACCAAGACTGGATATCCTTCTGGGGTAACCAACCTCCTCTGAGTGTCAATCGTAAAATTACCTGCCCTGGTATAGGCTATTCCATTAGGGGTTTGAACCTTAAAAAACCCCTCCCCTACGATAGCAAAGTGTAAGGGATTTTGCGTATGCTCTAAAATACCCTGCTCTTTATTCAAATAAGGTACTGTCTCTTTAAACGCCCTTTTTCCCTTAGGCCCGATTTTTTTCATCAAAACTTCTTGAAAACTCAACCTATCTTCTTTATAACCTGGGGTGTCAACGTTGGCCAAATTATTGGTAGTAACCGTTAACCTTCTGTCAAGAAGTTGAGCCGCCTCTAAGGCCTCAAGCAACCCTAACTGAGGATTAATATGTATCCCTCTCATATAAACCTCTCTTATAAACTAAAAGTTTCTGAAAGATTATATACAAAAACCATGCCCATTTTTAAAGATGTAGATATTACTAATGCCACCTGCGGGAAAAAAAAAAGAAGGTAAAACTTTTCCTACCGATTGTCAGGTCAAGGAAAATTTTTCTTTATACTACTAGAAATATTTTTCCTGAAAAAACCACGCTATTAGATATTAAACAAACTACGAAGTACCCAAAAATGTCATTTTTTTGACTTTATCAAAAAGTTGACTTTGTGTAAAAACTAAAAATTTCCACCGATACTAAAGTTGAAGTTACTTGAATCCTCTCGAGGTTTCTTATCGATATTATAACCCCATTCTAACCTTAAGGGACCAAAAGGAGAAAGCCATCTTAAGCCTATACCTACACTTTTTCTGAGGTCTGAAAACTGAAATTCGGTATTTTTATCCCAGACGTTTCCCATGTCGTAAAAGACTACCCCGTTTAAATTGATATTTTTTATCAGTGGAAAGATAACCTCGAACTGGGTATAAAACTTTCTGGTACCCCCTATTTTATCTTCTGTCTCAGGATCCTTAGGAGAAATATCTCCGTATTTATATCCTCTTACCGAATTTATTCCTCCTAAGAAAAACCTTTCATAAACTGGGATTTTTCTGGCTCCACCTTCGGTTAGATATCCGTACCCTAGGACTCCGTGGAAAGTAAGCTTATGAAAGGTGTGATAGACTTGGTGTTCACCTTCTACTTTTATGTAATTACTGTCTCCTCCTAACCACTTTTCGGCAAGTTCAAAATCTAAAGCATGGTACCAACCCTTGGTAGGCATAAAAAACCTATTCCTTGAGTCATAGTTTAACCCAAACTGAAAGGCACTGGTCAATTTAATATCCTTAGATTCTAAAATGATTTTGGCTACGTTATCTGAAAGATCTTCAAGGGTGGTATGGTCTAATCTATAGCCTGCATACACAGAAAGTTTTGAGGTAAGGTTATATCCTACTTTTAGGGAAGCACCTTTACTGTCCTTGGTGAAATCGTCATATTCTATCTCAAAGTTATAAAGAGACCAACCGAGAGAATACTTGGTATCTCTAAAATAGGGGTCATAAAAATTTATAGAGTAACGGCTGGTTTTAGTACCAAGTCTTGCTGCTAAGTTTAATCTTTGCCCTTTTCCTAAGAAATTTCTTTCTGTTATGTCTAACATTAACATAAACTTATCATAAGAACTATAACCACCACCGATACCAAACGAACCAGTAAGCATTTCTTTAACCTTTACCTTAAGGTTGACTTCATCTTCTTTGGCAGCCTTTTCTTTTTCTATCTTTACATCTTCAAAAAAACCCAACCTTCTTATCCTTACCTCACTTTCTTCTATTCTCTTCTCACTATAAGGCCAACCTTCAGCTATGTTAATTTGTCTTCTAATCACCTTATCCCTGGTTTTGGTGTTTCCTTCTACCTCAATACGGTTGACATAAACCACAGGTCCCTTTTCCACCTTAAAGGTTAGGTTAATAACCTTTGCTTTGGGGTCTTTACTAAAATCGGTGGTCACCTTAGCATAGGCATAACCATAGTCTGCAAAAAGATGGGTAAGGGTGGTCTCATCTATTTTTAAAGACTCTAAACTAAAAACCTTCCCAGGTAAGGTCTTTAATTTTTTGTAAATCTTATCCTCTGGAAAAAGATCCTGTTGTATCTCCACCTTTCCAACTTTATATTGATCTCCTTCTTCTATAGGGATTTTTATTATTACCCCATCCTCTTCCTCTTTAACCAAAGGTTCTCCTACCTTAACATCGATAAAACCACGATTTTTATAAAAACTTTCTATTTTTCCTAAATCTCTATAAAGAAAGGCAAGATTATAAACCCCAGGTTCAGATACTGGTTCTGGAGTAGTCAGAGTTCTCAGATATTGAGTAACTTTTTTAACCGGGGAAAATATAGATTTTTCTGAAACAGAAAGTAAACCTCTCAACTCTTTTTCTGAAATAGCTTTGTTTCCTATAAATTCTATTTTCTTTATATATTTTTTCCTTCCTTCTTTTATCTCTACTATCAACTTCACCTGAGCTTGGGAAACCTTTTCTAAGTCTATTTTCACATCAGTCCCGCTGTAACCTAACTGTTCGTAGTAGGCTTTTACCATCTCAAGAATCCTGTCAAGCTCCTTAGACGTAATAACCGTACCTTCCTTAAGATTGATGATTTTCAACAGATCTTCACTCTTTACCTGTTTATTACCTTTAAAAACTACCTCCTTGATAGAAGGATTCTCTTTAAATTCAAAAACTACTATCGCCCCTTTGGCTCCTTTTTCTAACTTAACCTCGATGTTTTCAAAGTATCCCATCTTATAGAGATTTCTCAGATCTGTGTTTAATTTTTTATAGTCAAGGATGTCGCCAGGTTTGGTGGTAAGGTTTGGATAAATCAGGTCTTCTTTAATCCTCATATTACCTACTAATCTTATTTCTTCTACTATTTCTTTTTTCTCAAAGATACTTTTTAAATATGGTACCGTATTAGAAACCAAGGTATCTATGTTTCCTGTTTCTCCTACCACGTTAAAATACTGGGTGCTTGGTCCAGGTAAAAGAAGTTTCCATTCAAAGCTCACATTATTCCCTATAACCACACCTTTAACCTCAGCTATCCCTTCATAAATCCCTGTTTTCAGGAAGGCCTTAGCTTCTTCGGTAGAATAGACCTTTTTTTCTAAGAGAAACCCTTCTTTTTTAAGTGTTTCTTGAAGTTTTTGAAGGTAAGCTTCTAAAGTTTGACTACTGGTAGGGTCACCTATGGTTTTGGCAGAATAGATAAGAAGATTTGTTTGAGCTGAAAAAAGGGAAGGTAACCATCCCAGCCAGACAAAAACAAAAAATAGAAATATCTTCTTCAAAGCTTAACCCCTATTTGAGGGTCTCTTTTTCCCATTTTACCAGAAAACCGTTTTTTAGCAAAAAAATTTTTTTCATTCGTTTAGCTAAATCCCAGTTATGGGTTACCATCACCACTGCGGTGTTAAAATCTTGGTTAAGAGTTAAAAAAGCGTCTATTACCTCTTCTGCACTTGCTGGGTCAAGGTTCCCTGTAGGTTCGTCTGCCAGCACCAAAACCGGATTTAAAAAAAGCGCCCTGGCAATGGCTGCCCGTTGTCTTTCTCCTCCAGAAAGAGAAGAAGGCTTATGGTGTTTTCTATGAAAAATTCTAAGTTTTTGCAAAAGAACCTCCGCCCTTTGCATACATTCCTCTATGGTCAGATTGGCAATCAACCCTGGAAGGATAACGTTTTCCAAAACCGTAAACTCTGGTAATAAATGATGTAGCTGAAACACAAAGCCTATCCTCTTTCGTGTTTCAAGGATATGCTCCTCTTGTTTATAATCTATCTTTTTACCCAGAAAATATACCTCTCCGTTTGTAGGCTGATCAAGGGTACCCATAAGGTTTAACAAAGTGGTCTTCCCAACCCCAGAAGGTCCTACTATCGCTATAAGGTCTCCTGGATATACCTCCAAGTCGATTTTTTTTAATACCTCGATCTCTTCGTTTGCATGTTGGTATTTTTTTGATATAGATTTTAGGACTAAAACAGGAAGGTTATCCATGGCGTAAAACCTCTGCAGGCATAACCTCAGAAGCTTTCTTAGCCGGATAAAGGCAGGCTAAAAGACTTATCAAAAAAGAAATCAAAACGATAACCAAAAGGTCGAAAAATTTTAAAGAAACCGGCATGTATTCTACTGGATAAACATCGCTCGGGAGTTTTACCACTGGATATTTAGAAAGAACCCAACAGAGACTTCCTCCTAACACCAAACCTAACAATACCCCTATAACTGCAAACAAAAAGCCACTATAAAAAAACAGGATCATTACATCCTTAGAAGAGGCTCCAAGAGCTCTTAAAATAGCTATATCCATTTTTTTCTCAGAAACAAGCATGATCATGGCGGCGATTATCGTAAAAAGGGAAACGGCAATCATAAGACTTAGCACTACAAAGAGACCTAACTTTTCCATCTTAAGGGCAGCAAAAAGGTTTCTATTCCATTCTTGCCAGTCAAGGATTTGAACTCCAAAACCTAAGGAGGAAAGCAACCTATCTTTGTAAATCCCTGATTTAAATGGGTCTTTTAGCTTAATCTCTAAAGACCTGTTGGTAGGGGTAAGATAAGAAAAAAACGTTTCAGAAGGGGCAAAAACAAGGTTTAAATCAAAATCATAAACCCCTGTTTCAAACCAACCTACTACTTTTAGGTCTAATATTTTTGGCATAAAACCGAAGGGGGTAAACATACCCTGAGCACTCATAAAATTTAAAACTTCTCCTACCCCAAGCCCTAACCGGTCTCTTAATTTTTTACCTACTACCACCGGAACTACTTTCTCTTCTTTGGCACTTATTAAAAAATCCTTCTCTACATAAAATACCTTAAAACCTTTTTCTTTGGCCAACATATCTAAGTTAGAAGCTTTAAGCACTATACCTATAGGATGGGAACGAGCGATGATTAATCCCTGAATAGAAGATGTCTCCTGAAGGCTTAACAATTGGTCTTTAGGAATCTCTTTTTCTACTAAAGTCTTTATCTTAGGGGTTAACCCTTCTTCCCAGAAGGTGATCGTGATGTGGGGGTTTAAACTTAAAATCTTTTCTGCTACTGCTTCTTTAAAACCAGTTATTACGGCATTTACTACAGTTAAGGCTCCTACACTGAGAGCTACCCCTAAAACAGCAATAACCGCTATTATCCCTGTAAAACGCTCTCTTTTCCGTGAAAAAACATATTTTAAAGCTAACCAGAGCCTCCAGTTGTTAGAAAAACTCATTCAAAGTATCCTTTTAAAGATCCTCTTTTTTCCTTAAGTGAGGGAAAAGAATGACCTCTCTTATCGAGGGACTGTCGGTAAAAAGCATAACCACTCTATCTATACCGATACCTTCTCCCGCACAAGGAGGCATACCATATTCAAGGGCTCGGATAAAATCTTCGTCAATCTCTGGAGGGATTTCTTCGTCTATTTCCCTTAGTTTAAGTTGTTCTTCAAACCTTTTTCTTTGGTCCCTTGGGTCATTTAACTCTGAAAAGGCGTTAGCTACTTCTTTTCCTGCAATATACAGCTCAAACCTCTCTGCAAAATCAGGGTCTTCATCACTTCTTCTGGCTAAGGGAGAAACCTCCACAGGAAATTTTACCACAAAGGTAGGTTGTATAAGTTTTGGTTCTACTAATTCTTCAAAAAGCTTAGTCCACCATTTACCTATACGTGGATCTTTTAGGTTTAGCTCAATTCTTTTTTCTTTAGCAAACTTAATAAGTTTTTCCTTTTCAAAGAGTACTTCCCTAGGAACACCTCCTAACTCTATAAGAGCGTCTAAGAACTCAATCCGTTTCCAAGGAGGAGTAAAGTCTATCTCTTGACCTTGGTAAGTAATCTTAGGGCTACCTGTTATTTCCAAAGCAAGCCCATAAAACAACTCCTCGGTTCTTTTCATAAGATCTTCATAGGTAGCATAAGCCTCGTAAAACTCTAACATAGTAAACTCTGGATTATGTCTACTTGAAACCCCTTCATTTCTAAAATTTCTGTTAAGTTCAAACACCTTATTAAAACCGCCTACTATAAGTCTCTTTAGATAAAGCTCAGGTGCTATCCTAAGGTACAAATTCATGTCTAAAGCGTTGTGATAGGTAATAAAAGGTTTAGCAGCAGCACCGCCTGCTATAGGATGCATCATCGGGGTTTCTACTTCTAAAAATCCCTGAGAAATAAAATAATCTCTTATATACTGAATAATCTGGGTTCGTAGTCTAAAAAGCTCTCTTACCTTAGGATTCATGATAAGGTCTACATAGCGCATCCGATACCTTAACTCAGTATCTTTAAGCCCGTGATATTTTTCAGGTAAAGGCCGGAGAGCCTTGGTTAAGAGTTTAAAACTCTTCACTAATATGGTAATCTCACCGGTCTTGGTTTTGATAAGCCTTCCTTTAACCCCTATGATATCCCCTATGTCTATAAATTTCTTAAAAAAATCAAAATCTTCTTGAGCCAACTCATTTTTAGCCACTAAAATTTGAATTTTATCTGTATCATCTTGGAGATGGGCAAAAATAAGTTTACCCATCTCCCTTTTTGCCATAATCCTCCCTGCTACCACAAATTCTTGGGTCTTTTTTTCTATCTCCTCAGGGCTTAACTCTTGGTATTTTTCTTTTATATATTTTGCTTTATCTTTAGGACGAAAATCGTTGGGATAGGTCTTAATTCCCATAGACTCAAGTTTGGCAAGTTTTTCAAAACGCACTTTGATAACCTGACTTTCCTCTAACATCTATTATCCCTCCAAATTTTTTACTCCAGCCCTATTTTATTACGAATTTTACTTTTTCCAACCTACTTTAAAGTCTGGAGGTAAAAAAACAGTAAAAGACAACCTTTCAAATTCGAAACCATACAAACCCCTTTGTATTGCTTGACTTTTTAAAGATTAAGTCTTAACATATTAAAAATAAAGAGGGTATAAGGGGGGTTTGATTTTATGAAAATAAAAATGGTGTTGCATGGAATAGCCATGGATCCTATGTCTAACAGTCCTGTGATGTTATTAAAAGAAGCAGAAGGAGAAAGGATTCTTCCCATTTGGATAGGGGTTTTAGAAGCTACTTCCATCGCAGCCAAGTTAGAAAACATACAGTTTCCAAGGCCATTAACCCATGACCTAATCAAAAATATATTCGAAAACCTGGGGATTACTATTCCCAAGGTTGAAATCGTAGACCTTAAAGACAATACTTATTATGCCCTTATTACCATAGTTACTGGAGATAAGGTTTTAGAAATAGACTCCCGTCCAAGCGATGCTATAGCTTTAGCTTTAAGGCTTAATGCGGAGATCTTTGTAGATGAAGAGGTATTCAAGAAGAGTCAAATTTATTCTGAAACCCCAGTGACCGAAAAACAAGGAGAAATGGTAATCACCACCAAAGAGGAAAAAGAAAAACTAAAAGATTTTCTGGAAAAGCTGGATCCTAAAATTTTTAAATACAAAATGTAGAGGATTGCAATTTGTTTGATTTGCATTGCCATTCAGTTTTTAGCGATGGAGAACTTATTCCAGCAGAGTTATGGAGAAGGGTTCAAGCTTTAGGCTATCAAGCCATAGCCATTACCGACCATGTAGACCACTCAAACTTCGAACACATCCTTCAAAGTCTTTTAAAGTTTAAAAAATCTGTTCAAGGGTTAATCCCAGAATTTATCGTAGGTGTAGAAATAACCCATGTACCTCCAGACCTTATTCCTCCTCTTATCAAAGAATGTCGAAAAGCTGGGGCAGAGATAGTGGTAGTCCATGGAGAAACTATCGTAGAGCCTGTGACTGAAGGGACCAATCTTGCCGCCATCCTGGGAGAAGCCGACATCCTTGCTCATCCAGGGCTTATTAAGCCTGAAGAGGTAAAACTTGCGGCTCAAAAAGGGACCTTTTTAGAAATATCTGGGAGAAAGGGACACTGTCTTGCCAATGGACACGTAGTTAGCTTGGCTAAAACTTATGGAGCCAATCTGGTAATAAACTCAGACGGACATAGTCCCTCAGATTTTATGTCCAAAGAATTAGCTCTTAAAGTAGGGATAGGAGCTGGGCTTTCAGCAGAAGAAGTTCAAAAAGTATGGAAAATCGCTCAGAAAAGGTTTCTAAAAACTTCTTCATAGAAAAGCAACTTTCTTTTATCTTTAGCACCTTAGGGTACCCTGAAACTTTGTTTAAATTTAATACCAAACTTTTCATATCTCTCGAAGACTTTTCCTATGAGTTAACCCTACCTCTTATCATCCAAGAAAAAGATTACACCTATTTTTGGGTAGACTACAAACCTCAAAACTTTTTATCTTGTTTTGAACGAGGTTTTATAAGCTTAGCAAGACTTGTTAGTAATCCTTTACCTTTCTTTGGAGTTATAACCAACCTTACAGAGTTTATATTAATAGACTTTTATCAAGGAAAAACCTCTAAAGGAAATAAAGAAATAATTCCACCTTATGGTAAAATAAAAACCTATCCTCCTGGTCCACCCAAACCCTTTAACCCTGAAATTGAAACCAAAATATTGAGGCTTTTCCTAAAAGGGGGATGAAAAAACTTAGCAAACAGGCTGTAAGCCGGGCTTAAAAAATTGAGCGTTGTCTTTGGGTCTCAAAAAGAGCTATAGCAGCAGCTACCGAAACATTAAGACTTTCTACCTTTCCTTTCATCGGAATTTTGGCTAAAAAGTCACACTGCTCTAAAATTCCGGGTCTAATCCCTTTTCCTTCGTTTCCTACGATTAAAACCAAAGGAATTTTAAGGTCCAGCTGATATATGGACTTTTCGGCTTTATGGGTAAGTCCTAATACCCATAAACCTTTCTCTTTAAAAAATTGAAGAGCATGTTTTAGGTTGGTAACCTTAGCTATAGGGAGGTTAAACACAGCTCCTGCAGAAACTTTAGCTACTGTTTCTGTCACTTCACAGGCTCTAACCTTAGGGATTACCACTCCATGAACCCCTGAGGCATCAGCACTACGGATGATAGCCCCTACGTTATGAGGATCTTCTACCTCGTCCAACATGACCACCAAAGGCACTTCACTTCTCTTTTCCCAGTTGGCTACTATATCCTCTAAATCAGCATAATTAAAAGTTAAAAGATAGGCCACCACCCCTTGGGTGTTTAGATGTGCTGGTATTTTGGGAGGTAATTTTTCTGAGATTTTAACGGGAATCCCAAGTTTTTTCGCTTTTTCTAAAATTTGATATTTTTTTCCTGAGAGACGGTTTTTATCAAACCATATTTTTTCGATAGACTGAGGGTTGTTTTTAAGAGCCTCTAAGACAGGGTTTATTCCATAAATAAAAGAGGTCATAGATTAAGGTTAAAGTTAGATAAAAAATATTTCCACTGAGGATTTCTATAAGGTCTACTTAACTCTGCTTTAACTATCGAAAAGAAAAGCTCTTTACTTTTTTCTAAGTTTTCGTTTACTATCACATAATCAAACCAAGAGGCAAACCTGAGTTCTTCTTTAGCCCTTTTTAAACGATTTTGTACCTCAGCCTCGTTTTCTGTACCCCTTTGAATGATACGGGTTTTTAGGGACTGAAGGTCAGGAGGGGCTATAAAAATAAATATGGCATCTGAACCAAAATATGACTTAAGTCTGGTGGCCCCTACCACCTCTATGTCTAACACTAAGTGTTTGTTCTGGGTAAAGGCCTTTTCTATCTCTGTCTTTGCCGTTCCATAAAAGGTCCCAAAAACCTCTACCCATTCTAAAAATTCATCTCTCTCTATCATCTCTAAAAAAACAGAACGACTTACAAAATAGTAATGTTTTCCATCTTCTTCCCCAGGACGTGGAGCTCTAGTAGTATGAGAAACAGAAAAATAAAATTCATCCTGAGGCAAATCCTTAAGTATCGTGCTTTTACCAGCCCCAGAAGGACCGGTAACCACTATGATTAGTCTTTTATTCCTCTTCATCTTTCTCCAACCTTTCTAACCCATCAGACATCAGCCTTTGAGCTACAGTTTCTGCTTGTATAGCAGAAAGGATGATATGATTGCTATCGGTGATGATGATAGAGCGAGTCTTACGTCCCTGAGTAGCATCGATAAGCCTTCTTGTTTCCTTAGCCTCTTCCTTTAACCTCTTCATAGGAGCAGAGTTTGGATTTACGATAGCAATGATTCTATCTGCAACCACATAGTTGCCAAAACCTATGTTTAAAAGTTTACAACTACATCCCATAAAGACCTCCGTAAAAAGATAATTTTGGTTTAAAAGAGATTAATCAAGTTTATCTTTAGTTATTGTAAAACATTTTTCTATTTTGTCAATTTTTCTTTAAAATCCTTTCTTTTACGAAATTTTTTTATGATTTTAATACTCTTGGTTTTAAAAAATAAAGCCGGTCCTAATAAGGTATATACTACGATTAGAACAAAGATAGAGTAAGAAGGATAGGCAGCGGAGATGGTAAGACCACCTACAAAAAGCAGTAAAAGATAAAAATTTTGAGATTTTTCTATTTTTATGTGCTTAAAGCTGGGATATTGGATAGGAGAAACTAACAGATAAGAGATAAGGCTTACAGCAGTTAGAGTAGCCCATTTAGGAAGCTCAAAATCAGGACGATAGGATTGTATAAAAAGCACAGAAGAAGCCAAAATAGCCGCCCCTGCAGGTGAAGGGAGTCCTTCAAAATAGCCAAACCCAGAATGGGCTTTTACGTTATATCTCGCAAGTCTTAAAGCCACACAGATAGTATATAAAAAACAAGTTAACCATCCCAATTTACCAAATTCTATAAGCCAAAACTGATATATAAGAATGGCAGGAGCTACTCCAAAAGAAATAAGGTCACTTAAAGAGTCATATTCAAGGCCAAACTTAGAAGTCTGCTTTAAATATCGAGCAATCCTCCCATCAAAGATATCAAAAACCATCGCTAAAAAAATAGCCCAGCCAGCTTTAGTAAAATCTCCGTGTATGGAACATATGATCGAATAAAAACCAAAAAAAAGGTTAAAGGTAGTAAAAATGTTAGGTATTAGGGCTAACATAGTTTTAATCCTTCTTTAATAACACCCGACCCAAAACAGTTTCTCCAGCAAAAACTTTATGTCCTTCTTTTACATAGATTTCAGAGTTTTCAACCGGGAAAAAAAGCTCTACCCTTGAGCTAAACTTTATGATACCAATAGGGTCTCCTGCGACCACATCATCTCCAGGAAGGACAAAAGCCCTTATCCTTCTTGCAACCATCCCCGCTATCTGTACCACCCAAAAAGGAGTACCATCTTCTCGTTCTATAAGATAAAGTTGTTTTTCGTTTTGTTGAAAAGATTCTTCTTTAAAAACAGGAAGTTTTTCTCCTTTTACATATTGCATACGTAAGACTTTACCCGTGATAGGAGAGCGATTGATATGAACATCCCATAGCCTCATAAAAATCCCTATTCTCCAAAGGGGGGTAGAAAACCAAGAGGGATTTTCTTCTATCCGACAAGTAACTACCTTTCCGTCTGCAGGAGAGATAATGAGTTCTGGGTCTAAAACAGGTTCTCTTTTAGGGTTTCTGAAAAAAAAGGCATTAGCCAACCCTATTCCTAACCCTAAGAGCGCCGCCTTTCTTTTCTTAAATAAAAGACTGGTACCTGCAAACAGCAAGGGATAAAACACCCAAGGGAAGCCTTCTTTGTGCACCATAAAATTACTCCTTTTTATTTTTTATGGTAGGGAATAAACTTTCGTCTGTATGAGGTAAAAACAGGGCAGCTACATAGGTCTCCATATAACCTGGGTAGTTTGAAAGCTCTAAGTGGGTCATAGACTTAGCTATGTCTCTCATTTTAGCAAACTTTTCTTGAGAAAGAAGGGCTATTTTAGCTCCGAGTAAACTGGTGTTACCTAAAAAGAAAAACCGGTCTCTATCTAAATCCGGTAAAAGGCCTATAGAAATAGCGTCTTCTACATCAAGATAGTTTCCAAAGGAACCTGCTAAATAAACCCTCTCTATGTCTTTTAAAGATAACCCTACAGACTCAACCAAAACCTGGCATCCCGCAAAAATAGCGGCTTTGGCTCTGATAACATTATCTATGTCTGCTTCAGTAAAAACTATGTCTTCTCCTGTTTGGGTGTCTTGTTTAAAAACCACTACATACTCCCACCCTTCTTCCCCTCTTCTTATACGGGGATGAATCAGGTCTTTTTTAATTTTTCCAGATTTATCTATGATCCCTACTCTAAAAAGAGAGGCCAACAAAGAAAGGATTCCCGAGCCACAGAGACCTATAGGTTTTGTTTTACCGATAGTAACCACCATGGGTTCATAAGTATAAGGGTCTATGTTTACCATTTCTATAGCACCAAGGGTGGCTCTCATCCCGTGTTTTATACCGCCTCCTTCAAAAGCTGGACCGGCAGAACAGGCAGCACAAACCAAAAAATCCTGATTCCCTAATACTATTTCTCCGTTAGTTCCAAGGTCTATAAAAAGGGTCAAAGGGCTTTCTTCATACATCTTAGAAGCTACCACACCCCCTACTACGTCTCCTCCGACATAACTTGCTTTACAAGGAGCGATCTGGATAAGTGCGTTTAAATCTGTAAAACCTAAATCTTTAGCCCAGAAAACAGGAAATTCAGTAGCTACTGGAACATAGGGATATTCTCTTAAATATCTTGGCTCAAGTTCAAGAAAAAGATGGGTCATCACTGTATTAGCCGCTAAAGAAATAAGTTTCACCTCTTCTAACCGCCCTTTTGATCCCAAGGCTTCTTTTATCAAAAGGATTAATCTTTCTTTTAAAACCTCAGATAATATCTTTAATCCTCCATCTCTTCTGCAAAACTCTATTCTGCTAATAACATCATCACCATACTTGATTTGAGGGTTATAATCTGAACTAAAACCCAAAACTTCTCCTTTCTTTAAGTCAACCACCTCTACCTGTAAGGTGGTAGTTCCAACGTCTATGGCTACCCCTAAAAAGGGATCTAAAGGCTCTGCGGTAAGGTCTAACAAGAATGTTTTAGGATTATCTAAAGCCTGATAAACATAAGCTATGGTTTCGAAATTTTTTTGACGAAGAACATGGGGAATTTTTCTTAAAACTTCTAAGGAAACCTCTGGTTCCGAGATACCCTGTTTATAAAGCCCCTCTTTTAGTCTGTTAAAATCTGCGGTGTTTTCCTCCAAGGTCGGAGGGGTTAGTTTCAAAAATACTTCTTTAACCGGAGGGGAATCAAAATCAACTTGAGATAGTTCTAGAAACTTAGCCCTTTTTTTCACAGGGCGATATAACGTTTTCTGGTCTAAGAAAGTAGTTAAGGGGACTTCTACCACCACGTCTGTTAGAGGGTAACTACCACAAGCCTTATAATACTGACCTTCTAAAATCTCTCCTTTCAGTTCTCCTGAAACCAACCTCACTTTACACCGATTACAGCTTCCGGTTCCACCACAAGAGGCGTTGATATGAATGCCTGCTTTTATTGCTACATCAAAAAGAGTCTCCCCTTCAAGAGCCTCATACTCTTCGTTAAACGGTAGAAACTTAACCTTAGGCATTTTTTCTAATCCCTTAAAATCCTTAAAGCTAAACCTGTATTATACCAAACTTAAAAAATTGTTAAACTCCTTAGCCAAAGGTATCCCTAAGTTATGTGTGCTAAATTTGTACTCAACTTTAATCGATTGAACCGTTGAATTTTTAACGTTGTTTTTTATTTTATAATTTTATACAATAAAATTTATACGATAGACAAAACCTAACATAAAATTTGCAGGAGAGCTTATGTGGGACGTTCTTCCTATCCATCTAAAAACCTTTATTTTCATAGCTTTAGTGATAGCTGCTTCTTTTACCATAAAATGGGGGATGAAGAAAAAGTTTAGCTTTCTTGAGAAATTGGTCGGAATAAAACTAAAGGAAAAAACGGTAAACCTTATGTCTTGGGCTTGTTTTCTCTGGGTTTTTACCTTGGGTCTCTATTTAGTAAACGAACTTTATAACCCTTTACCAACACTAAACCCGCTTATTAATAAATTACTGATAATCTTTTTTATATTTTCCTTAGTTTGGTTTATTTCTCAACTTATAATAACTCTTATTACTCAATACTTAACCCAACGATTTGAGGTCATACCCAGTGTTTCTATCATCGAATTGTTAATAAAAATAATTATCTTTTTTATCGGGTTTATTTTGGTTTTAGATATTTTAAAAATAAACATAACTCCTTTTATCACTTCCTTAGGTATAGCAGGCCTTGCGGTGGGTTTGGCTTTAAAAGACACCCTTGAAAATCTATTTTCTGGACTTCATATCTTGATGGCCAAACAAATCAAACCTGGAGATTACATCATGTTAGATAACAATCTAGAAGGCTTTGTGGAAGATATTACCTGGAGAAACACCATCATACGTCACCCCTCAAACAACCTTATCATCGTTCCTAACTCTAAGATATCTTCTTCAGTAATCGTTAACTACAGTCTTCCTGAACCCGAACTAAACATTTTAGTTGGAGTAGGGGTAAGCTATGATAGTGATTTAAACAAAGTAGAAAGGGTGACGATAGAAGTTGCTAAAGAAGTACTTAACACGGTTAATGGGGGTGTCTCAGAGTTTGAACCATTTGTCCGCTATCATACCTTTGGGGATTTTAGTATTAACTTTAACGTAATCTTAAGGGTAAAGACTTATGTAGATCGACATATGGTGGTTCATGAGTTTATAAAAAAACTACACCAAAGATATCAAGAAGAAGGAATAACAATACCCTTTCCTATAAGGACAATCTATCTTCAAAAAACCTCTTGATTTTTTAGAAAGTGGATTAATATTATCTAAAATAAAATCCTAAAAACAGGAGGTAGTCTTATGAGATCAGGTAAAAGGTTTTTAAGTTGGGTTCTAAGTTTTTTGGTATTTACCTTTGTAGCAGTAAACACAGGTTTTACTGCTACTCCTTTAAGTGAAGAAAGGGTAAAGGAGGCTAAGACAGTTTGTGGTGTACAAGAGGTGGATGTAGAAGGTGCTAAGAAACTCATAGCTGAAGGGGCTGTTATACTTGATGTAAGGGAATATACAGAATATAAAGCCGGACATATTCCTGGGGCTATTTGGACACCAAGAGGGCTTTTAGACTTTAAAGTTTACGAGTGGCTCCCAGACAAAGAAAAAACCTATTTAGTTTATTGTGCGACTGGAGGAAGAGGGGTAGTAGCTACCTGTGACCTTAAAAAATTGGGTTACAAAAAGGTTTATAATTTAAAAGGTGGTATCGCTGCCTGGAAAGAAGCTAAGCAACCTATAGAAACTGGAGAGCCTGAAGCTCCAGGTAAGGGGATGAAAAAAGCAACCCATATACACTAAAATCTTTTAGCAGAAGGGGGATATCCCCCCTTCTGAACAATTTTTCAACTATAAATTTCTCAGTATTTTTTCTTCGAGATAGGCAAAAAGCCTTCCAGGTAGATAAAGTCCACAACCTAAAACCCATTTCTCATCTTTAAGAATAACGTAACCAGGGTTTAGATCCAAGTTTATTTCTACTTTTTTCTTCTTTTTTAACTCTTCTATCAGTTGAAAATTGAGGGACACTATATTTTTGGTAGCAAAATTCCCAAACCTTTGCAAGAAAGCAGAGGTAGGCTTAAGATAAGAAGAGACTTTTCTTAGAAAAAGAAGACCTACAGTTTGGACCTCAAGAGAGGTTAAGATTTCTAAATAAAGAGTTTTAGGAAAAAGCCAAAAGTTCGAAACTCCTTTTAATACTTCATAGTCTTCAAATAGAGACGGAGAAAAGCCAAACCTATCTTCCAAATACTTGAAAATTTCTTTTTTTTCTTCTTCATTAACTTTTTTAGGGAATTTTCCTTGCATCCTATTTAGTCCATAAAGAATCTTGTTTTTAGAAAAATATAATATAAAATTTTGAAATCATCAAACATATTGACCAAGGGGATTTCTATGAACGCTGCAGAAAAGTATAGAGCTGCAGGGGTTGACCTGGAAAAAGCCAATCTTTTGGTAGAAATTGTCAAAAAGTATTCTTCAGGTCTTCCTCAAAAAGGGGTAATCTCAGGAATTGGAGGCTATGCTGGACTCTTTTCCTTAGACCTAAATACCTATAAAAACCCTGTTTTAGTGTCTTCTACAGATGGGGTTGGTACTAAAATCAAGCTTGCTATTAAGGCAGGAATCCATAAAGGAATTGGGATCGACTTGGTGGCTATGTGTGTAAATGATATCATTACTTGTGGAGCCAAGCCACTTTTCTTTTTGGATTATTTAGCTTTTGGGAAGTTTGAAGAAAAAATTTTTGAAGAATTGATTGCGGGGATAGTAGAGGGATGTAAGATCTCTCAATGTGCCCTTTTGGGTGGAGAAACAGCAGAAATGCCAGGAATGTATGCCCCTGGAGATTATGATTGTGCAGGTTTTGCGGTGGGAATAGTTGAAAAAGAAAAGGTTATAGATGGCTCAACCATCTCTATAGGAGATGTCTTAATAGGAATACCTTCAAGCGGGCTTCATAGCAATGGATTTTCTTTAGTAAGAAAAATTTTGGAAGAAAAACAAATAAGTTTAGATTATATTCCTGAAGAGTTAGGAAGACCTATAGGAGAGGTAGTTCTTACCCCCACCAAAATTTATGTACCAATTATGTTAACCCTTACCAATAAAGGGTATAACATCAAAGGTTGTGCTCACATCACAGGAGGTGGTTTTATAGACAACCTTCCAAGGATTTTACCCCAAAATTGTAAGGTAATAATAGAAAAAAACACCTGGGAAAAACCAGCGATTTTTCACCTTCTTCAGAAATGGGGAGAGATATCTGAAGAAGAGATGTATCAGGTGTTTAACTGCGGAATAGGGCTTGTTTTGATAGTAAGTAGAGAAGAAGTAGAGGAAATAACAAGTCTTATTTCTGCTTTAGGGGAAGGTTATCATGTAATAGGTTATGTTGACAAAAGAGAGCAAGATGAACCACAAGTTATCTTGGTTTAGAGAGGTTGAGGCATGTATTTTCAAGATGTGATTGCTACTTTAAATCGTTTTTGGGGAGAAAAAGGTTGTGTAATTCTTCAGCCATATGATATAGAGGTAGGGGCAGGAACCTTTCATCCTGCTACTTTTTTGAGATGTCTTGGCCCTGAACCCTTTGCCTGTGCATATGTACAACCTTGTAGAAGGCCAGCAGACGGAAGATATGGAGAAAATCCTAACAGATTACAACATTACTACCAGTATCAAGTCATCATTAAACCCTCGCCTGATAACATCCAGGACCTTTACCTGGAAAGTCTTCAAGCTTTAGGTATTAACCCTACGGAACATGACATAAGGTTTGTAGAAGACGACTGGGAATCTCCCACCTTAGGAGCCTGGGGATTGGGTTGGGAGGTTTGGCTTGACGGGATGGAAATTACTCAGTTTACCTATTTCCAACAAGTAGGGGGTTTTGACTGTTTTCCGGTAACTGTAGAAATTACCTATGGGCTTGAACGTATTACCATGTATCTTCAAGAGGTAGAAAACGTTTTTGACCTTAAATGGAACTCAAAATATACCTATAGAGATATACATCATCGAGGAGAGGTAGAATATTCTATCTATAATTTTGACGAAGCAGATGTAAACCTTTTAAAAGAACTTTTTGACAAATACGAAGCCGAAGGCAACAGACTTTTAAGTTTAGGTCTTGCGCTTCCAGGTTATGACTTTGTCATCAAATGTTCCCATACCTTTAACCTCCTTGATGCAAGAGGAGTCCTTTCTCCTATAGAAAGGGCAAATTACATAGGTCGTGTGAGGGGTTTGGCAAAAAAAGCTGCTGAAACTTGGCTAAACAAAGGAGAAAGGGAAGATGAATAAAAATCTTCTTTGGGAAATAGGGACAGAAGAGCTTCCGGCAAGGTTTATCGAACCTGCACTTTTAAGCTTACAAAAGGCCGCAGAAAAAAAATTAAAAGAACTTTTTTTAGACTATCAAGAAATCAAAACCGCAGGAACATTTAGAAGATTGGTCCTTTTTGTAAAGGATCTCTCAGAAAAACAACCAGACAGAGAAGAGGAAGTTTTAGGTCCTTCTATTAATGTAGGGCTTACTAAAGAAGGAACCTTTAGTCAAGCATTAATCGGGTTTGCTAAAAAGTACGGAGTAAAGCCAGAAGACCTTAAAACTAAAAAAACCCCTAAGGGTGAGTATTTTTACCTTAAAAGAACCATTCCTGGACAAAAAACAAAAGACCTCTTACCTTCCCTGCTATTTTCTTTACTTAAAGAAATCTATTTCCCAAAAACCATGAAATGGGGGGATTATGACGTTAGGTTTGGTCGTCCTATAAGATGGATGGTTTGTCTTTTTGGGGAAGAAGTTATTCCCATTAAAATAGCAAGGATACAAGCTACAAACCAAAGCTTAGGGCATCGTTTTTTAAGCCCATCTCCCATCGTGCTTAACAAAGCAGACTGGGAAGAATATGAAACACAACTTGAAAATAACTTTGTTATAGTTTCTCCTGAAAAAAGATTAACTTTTACTAAAAAAAGCATCTTTGAGGTTTCTCAGCCCTATGGTGTGCCTGAAATAGATGAAGACCTCTTAAAAGAAAACGCTAACTTAGTAGAATATCCCTTTCCCATAGTAGGCAGTTTTCCAGAAAGTTTTTTAACCCTCCCAGAACCTCTAGTCACAACTGCTTTAAAAGAACATCAGAGATATTTCTGTATTAGAACCCTCGAGGGAAAACTTCTTAACTATTTCATTGCGGTGAATAACAACCGTCCTAAAGATTGGGGGGTAGTAAAAAAAGGACATGAAAGAGTTACTAAGGCCAGGCTTGAAGATGCCAAATTTTATTTTGAAAAAGACCTTAGTCAACCTCTTTCCTACTTTTTAGAAAAAATTAAAGGTATAGTTTATCATATCAAATGTGGAACTCTATGGGAAAAAACTCAAAGGTTAATAGATCTGGGTAAATATTTAGCGTTAAAATTAGATTATCCATACCTTCCCTCTAAAATAGAGAAAACATGTCTTTACGCTAAAATAGATACAGCCTCAGAGGTGGTAAGTGAGTTTCCTTCGTTACAAGGGGTTATAGGGAAGATTTTGCTTGAGCATAAAGAAGGAAAGGATATTGCAGAGGCAGTTTTTGAACAGTATCTCCCCTCATCCAAAGATGAAACCCTCCCTCAGTCTTTTGAAGGCATCATCCTTTCATTAGCTGACAAAATAGACCATCTTTGCGCACTTTTTGGAGTCAATGAAAAGCCCTCTGGAGAAAAAGATCCTTATGGGCTTAGAAGAGCAGGTTATGGTATAGTAAAACTGCTTATAGGAAAAGAAAAATTTTTAGACCTGGAAGAAGCTATAGAGTTTTCTCTTAGTTTGTTAGAAAAACAAGGATTTTTAAAAAATCCTGAGGCTTTAGAGGAAGTTACAGAATTTATCAAAAAACGCTTAGAGGGAGAGTTTTTAAACTTGGGTTTTAGCAAAAATGTTATAGGTGTTGTTCTTCAGTTACCTCTAAATCCTTATGACCAATATCTAAGACTAAAGGCCCTTTCAGATTTTCAGGAGAAAAAAGATTTTGTTGACCTTATTACTGGGTTTAAACGGGTATCCCAGTTGTTAAAAAATGTAGACAAACAAACTCTTTTAGAGGAAGTTAGAGAAAACCTTATCTTATTAGAAGAGGAAAAAGAGCTTTATCAACAGGCTTTAAATCTAAGACCAGTTTTACTTGGTCTGATAGAAAAAAAAGATTATTCTTCTTACTTAGAACATTTGGTAAGTCTTAAAGAACCGATAGACAGATTTTTTGATAAGGTGTTTGTGATGGTAGAAAATGAGAAGATAAGAGAAAACCGTTTAAGGATCTTACAAAGGGTGGCTGAGCTTTTTGAAAAATTTGGAGATTTTACCGCTTTTATTTAAAGGCAAATTATGAAAAGGGTTATCATAGGAACAGCCGGTCATATAGATCACGGAAAAACTACCTTAGTTAAAGCTCTCACTGGAATTGATACAGACAGGCTAAAAGAGGAAAAAGAAAGAGGTATTACTATAGATCTAGGGTTTGCCCATTTAGTCTTACCTTCAGGCACCCTTGCAGGAATAGTAGATGTTCCTGGTCATGAAAGGTTTATTCGAAACATGGTAGCTGGAGCCTCAGGTATTGACCTGGTTATCCTTGTAGTGGCTGCTGACGAAGGAGTTATGCCTCAAACCAGAGAGCACATAGAAATTTGCGAACTTTTAGGGATTAAAGACGGAATAGTGGTTTTAACCAAAGTAGATTTGGTAGAAAAAGACTGGTTAGACCTAATAAAAGAGGATTTAAAGGAATTTTTAAAAAACACCTTTTTAAAAGAGGCACCTATCTTAGAATTTTCAGCAGTTACAGGACAAGGTAAAGAAGCAATAATTAAAGCACTAGATGAAAAGGCTTTAAAGGTCTCTGCCAAGGTAGAAGACCAACCTTTTAGGCTCCCGGTAGACGGGGTGTTTACCGTAAAAGGGTTTGGAACGGTAGCTCGTGGGACAGCCATTTCAGGTAAGGTTTATCTTAACCAAAACTTGGTAGTTTATCCAAAAAATCTTACTACAAAAGTAAGAAACATTCAAGTTCACGGAAAAAACGTGGAAGTAGCTTATGCAGGGATGAGAACTGCACTTAACTTGCAAGGTATAGAAAAAGAAGACATAGAAAGAGGAGACGTGCTTGCAGAACCTGAAGTCTTAAAACCTTCTCAGTGGATAGATGTAAAACTTGTGTCCTTAAAAAGCATAAAACCTCCGATCAAAAACTTTGAAAACCTTCTTTTTTATATCGGAACCAAAGAAACCGTAGCCAAGGTTTTCCTTTTAGGAAAAAACCAGTTAAACCCAGGGGAAGAAGACGTAGCTCAATTGTTTGTGCAAGTTCCAATAGTTGCCTGGAGGGGAGACAGATTTATCTTAAGACGAGCCTCTACTAACCAGACAGTAGGCGGAGGGGAGGTTTTAAACCCTGTAGCTTATAGAAGAAAAAGAACTAAACCCTGGGAAAGAAAAGAAGTCGAATACTTAGCTCAGGCTTCGGAAAAAGAGCTTATCCAGTTTTGGATAGAAAAAAAAGGATTTTTAGGTATCTCTAAAAAAGACCTACAGATTACCGTTTCTCTCTTTGGAGAAAGGTTTGAAAAACTCTTAAAAGACTTAAGTAACAACTTGATTGAAATCAAAGACGGAGAAAAGGTCTTTTATTTTAGTAAAAAAGCAGAAGAAGACCTAAAAGCAGAGATTATCACTGGTTTAAAAAATTTTCACATGAACAATCCCTTTAGCCCTGGACTTACTAAGGAACTACTAAAAACAAGAATTTCTTCCTTTGTTTCAGAAGGATTTTATCAGTACGTCCTTGAAAGTTTGATACAACAAGGGATCTTAGGAAAAAATAAAGAGATAATCTTTCTAACCGAGTTTAAACATCTAAACTCTGAAGAAAAAGAAAAGTTAAAAAAAGAGCTCGAAGAAAAGTTTCTTTCAGAGGGATATACCCCACGGGATTTTGAAACCATCCTTCTTGATTTTAAAGAAAACTATAAAGCCGCTAAAGAGCTGGCACAGGCCTTATTAAAAGAAGGCGTTTTGGTAAAACTTACTGACAAACTAGTCTTTCACGCTAAAATTTTAGAAGAATGGGAAAATTTAGTAAGGACTGCCTTTCAAAAGAAAAAGGAATTAGAGCTAGCAGATTTTAAAAACCTTACTCCAACCCAGGTGAGTAGAAAATTTTTAATTCCTCTGGTAGAATATTTAGATAAAAAAAAGGTTACCCTTAGAGTAGGGGACAAAAGGATATTAAGAAAAACTTAATGGATGTTAAAGCTGAAATAATTAAAAACCTTCTATACTTTAAAGAAATAGGCTTAACCAGTATTCCAGCTTCTGAGGCTATCAAAAGACTTCTCCAACGCGAAATCTCTTTAGAAGAAGATTCCCTCTCAGCTCTAAAAGAAAAAATTATTCACTGTAAAAAATGTTCCCTTCATAGGGTTAGAAAAGCAGTGGTTTGGGGTGAAGGTCCTACCGAACCTGAAGGATTGATGATAATTTCAGAATATCCTGACCGAGACGAAGATTTTTATGGGAAACCTTTCGTAAAAGAAGTAGGTAACCTGCTTGACCGCATGCTTAATGCTATCAATCTAAAAAGAGAATTGTTTTTTATTACCCATACAGTTAAATGTAAAACTCCGGGTGGGAGGCCACCTGAGCCCGAAGAGATAGAAGCCTGTAGACCATATCTTTTAAAACAAATCAAGTACTTAAGACCTAAGCTGATTTTAGCATTAGGATTTACTCCTCCTAAGGTACTTTTAGAAGGAAAGACCCTAACCTTGGTTAGAGGGAAGGTGTTCACCCTTAAGGAAACCTCTCTCTTTTTTACCTATCATCCAGCTTATATTTTAAAAAATCCTGGAATAAAAAGGGTAGTATGGGAAGATTTACAAAAATTTAGGAAGCTTTATGAAGAGATATTTTTATCTAATTAGTTTAGTACTTGTTTGTTTTTGGGTCTCTTATTTAAAAGGTGCAGAGCCAAGAAAGGTTTTTCATGAAAAAATCGATGCCCCTATTACCCCTGTTATGGCTAATTTCATAAGTTATGGGATAGACCTTGCCAATAAAGAAAAGGCTGAAGCTTTTGTCATAGAGCTTGATACCCCTGGTGGGCTTGTTGAGTCTACTAGAGAAATAGTAAAGGACATCTTACAAAGTAAGGTCCCTGTTATAGTTTATGTAAGTCCCTCTGGGGCAAGAGCTGCCTCTGCCGGTACCTTTATTCTCCTTTCCTCACATTTAGCGGCGATGGCTCCTGGTACTCACGTAGGAGCTGCTCATCCAGTAGAACTTACAGGCAAAGCTGATAAAGAGGTAATGAACAAGATAATAAACGACTTGGTAGCCTGGGCTAAAAACCTTGCTCAAATGCGTAACCGCAACGAGACCTTTGCAGAAGAAGCCGTAAGAAAAAGTAAAAGCATTACTGAGACCGAGGCACTACAAACTGGAGTAATAGAAATCATAGCCAAAGATTTAAACGACCTTTTAGATAAGGCCCACGGAAGGCAGGTCCTGTTAGGAGAAGAAAAACGGGTTTTAAACCTTAAAAACGTCCGGATAGAAAAAATACCTGAAGACCTAAAGACAAAAGTGCTAAAAATTTTAACCAATCCGAATTTAGTATATTTCTTACTTATGTTAGGGTTAGCTGGCCTCTATTTTGAGTTATCTCACCCTGGAAGCATATTCCCTGGTGTATTAGGGGCTGTATGTCTTATATTGGCCCTGGTAGGGTTAAGTGTTATTCCTGTTAACTATGCAGGGCTGGTCTTTATTTTATTAGCCGGTGTGCTTTTCTTCTTAGAACTTCAGGTAACCTCACATGGGCTTTTAACCTTAGCCGGGGTAATCTGTCTTTTCTTAGGTTCTACCATGCTTTTTGGTAAGAACCCGCCTGCTTTAAGGGTTTCACCCCCTGTTTTATATTCTTTGGTGCTTATCTTCTCTTCGTTATTAGCAGGTATCACCTATATCGCCCTTAAAACCATACGGAAAAAACCGGTTTCAGGAAAAGAAGGTATGGTAGGAAAAGTGGGGAAGGTCTTAAAAGAAATAGGACCTGAAGGTGGAAAGATATTCATCGAGGGAGAAATCTGGCAGGCTTATGCAGATGAAACCATTCCGGAAGGAGAAAAGGTAGTAGTGGTAGAAAAAGATGGTCTGATCTTAAAAGTAAGGAGAAAAAATCGATGAAAAACCTCTTAAACATAGGAATAAGCTTATTAATTCTTATAGTTTCTCCTGTGATCGGTTATGGGGAAATAGCTTGTGACCCCAAGGTTTTATACCAGGCAGACGAAAAGTTTTTTGTCAGTCTCCCGGGATATCAAACTACCCAGATAAAAGAAACTAACCTTAACTTTTTTGGAAAGATCCATAATAAAGAAAGAACCTACAAAAACGCAAGCGCTAAGGTAAGGGTCAGGATGTTTTGGGGAGAAAATTTAATTCCTAATTGGCAAGGGTTTACTTTAAATCTTTTAGAAATTTCTAAAAATGAGCTGAAAGACGGAGAAATCGATGGAATAAAGGTTAAATTTTACGAAAACGGAGAAAAAAAGGTAATAGTTGTGCCCATTTTAGAGGAAACTTCTCGAGGATTTTTAATTTTGTTTAGCTCTAAGGACCTAAGCTTAGAAGCCCTCAAAAATTTCGTCTCGCAGTTTCCGATAAAAACCCTTTGTTCTAACCCCGAGCTTTCCAAATGAGTTCTTTCATCTCTCTTACTGCCTCTTTCATACCTACCATGATAGCCCGAGAAACGATACTATGTCCAATACTAAACTCTTCTATCTCAGGAATAGCAGCCACAGGCCCTATGTTTTCATAGCTTAAACCATGTCCTGCATGTACGATAAAACCAAGGTCTTTGGCTAACCGTGCAGCGACTTCTATTTTACCAAACTCTTCTTCTCTTTTTACCTCATCCTCTGCTTCAGCATACATCCCTGTATGTATTTCGATGATCTGAGCCCCAGTTTTTTTTGCGAGCTTTATGGCTTCCTCGTCTGGGTTTAGGAAAAGACTTACCTTAATACCTGCCTTGTTTAGCTCTTTTACCGCCTTTTTTACCTTTTCTACATTTCCGATTAAATCCATTCCGCCTTCGGTGGTGATTTCTTCTGTCCTTTCTGGAACTAAGGTTACCTGGTAAGGTTTAATCTCTTTAGCAAACTTAATCAATTTCTCATCTATGGCCATCTCTAAAATCAGTTTGGTTTTAATCACCTCTTTTATCAACCTTACATCCCTTTCTTTTATATGTCTTCTATCTAATCTTAAATGCACAACGATTCCGTCAGCTCCTCCTAACTCTGCCAGCACAGCTGCATGCACAGGGTCAGGATAAGGGGCTTTTCTTGCCTCCCTGACTGTGGCTACATGATCTACGTTTACCGCAAGTTTGGCTGGCATATACTCCCTCCTTTTTAAAAAGTTTAAAACCTCTTCTTTACCTTCAGAAAATCCTACTTTTTCAAACAATTGTATCTCTTTTTTTAACATAAGCCAAGGAGAAAAAATTCCCTTTTCGTGGTCATAGTCAAGGAGATGAACTAATCCATGGATAACTAAACTCAACAGGTAGTTTTCAAAGTTTAATCCATGGAAATCTGCCTCTTCCTTGGCCTTTTCGACCGAAATAATAATCTCTCCTAAAAGATTGTTTTGAAAACCATGTTTACCAAAAAAAGAAAAAGAAAGTACGTTGGTAGGATAGTTTCTTCCTAAGTATTTAAGGTTTAAATTCCAGATGGTAAGATTGTCAACCAAGGTTAAAGAAACCTCTTTTTTACCAAGTCTTAGTTCCTTTAAAACTTGATTTAACCTTGAAGCTATGTTTTTTGCTAGCTTTTTGGAGATAAGATCCTTTTTTGAGATAAAAATAGAAACAGACATTATTTTTCAACCACCTTTTTGGCAAAGATTAAAAATCCAGTATGAGCAACCATCCTATCTTCTGGTCTTAACCTTTCAGGATTGGGTTTGTATTGCCTAAGGAGGATTTCAGAAACCTCTATGTCTAAGAAAGGTAAACGCTGTAACTCTAAAAGGCATCGAGAAACTTGATTAGCCGTAGGGACAAGAATTCCTAAAAAATGACCTCCTTTCAAGGACTCCCAAGCTGCTGGGATCAACGTCCAGGGTTCCTTTAAGTCTAAAAAAACCGCATCCACCTCTTTTTCTTCAAAAGCCTCAGTTACTTCTACGTTCTTAAAAATTACTCTATCTAAAAGATTAAGTCTTTCAAGGTTTTTTATAGCAATCTTCTGAAATTTGGGCTCCTTCTCGTAAGAAATGACCCTTCCCTCTTGACCAACCATAAAAGCAAGGGCTGTAGTTAAAGCCCCAGAACCTCCACCACATTCTAAAACCAAACTTCCTGGCCCTACGTTAAGTTTAAGTAAAATATACCCTATATCCTTAGGATAAACTATTTGAGTAGCCCTTTCAACCTTCATCAAAAAGTCATAAAGAGAAGGTTTTAACACATAAAATTTTTCCCCTTTTTTTCCGTAAACGACTTCTCCGTAGTTTTTTCCGATCAAATCTTTTAGGTCTAAAAAATCTTTATGTGTGTGAAAAGAGGTATCTTTCACCTCAACTAAATACTTTTTTTCATCTGAGGTTAAAATAAGAACGTAGTCTCCTTCTGCGATCTTCATAAAACTCCCTTTTAATAAAAAAATAACAGGCTAACGGCTAAAAAAGCTTTTATAAGCCCGATAGCACATAAAAAGATCTGCTTTATGAGCCACCTCGAAGGGAGAATGCATAGAAAGTAAAGGTGGTCCTGCATCCACCACATCCATCCCATAAGAAGCAAAATACTTAGCTACCGTACCTCCTCCTCCTTCATCTACCTTTCCCATAGAAACTACTTGATAAACCACTCCATCTTCATCCCAACTCTTTAAAAGTTCTGCCAAAAACTCGGCATGAGCTTCGTTAGCCATATACTTTCCGCCATGTCCTGTATACCTGTTTACCGCTATACCAAATCCCATCTTAGCATCATTTAGTTTATCATGTACCTCGACATAATTAGGGTCTATACCCGCGGTCACGTCTGCAGAAATAGCCTTGGTGTTAGCCATAACCTCAAAAAATACATCAGGAGTAGGAGATAATCCCTGTTTCTTGATAAGCTCATACACAAACCTTTCAAAAACCCTGCTTTTAGCAGAAGTATTTCCTTCTGAACCTATTTCTTCTCTATCCATGAAAAGTAAAACATTCGTATATTCAGGCTGTTCTACCTCTAAAAAGGCCTTAAGAGAGGTAAAGGCACAGATACGATCGTCTTGGCCATAACCTCCTATAAACGCCTTGTCTATCCCCACCTCTCTTGCCCTACCAGCAGGAACGATATAAAGTTCTGCCGAAACAAAATCTTCCTCCCTTATGCCATAGGTTTGATATAAAAGCTTTAAACAGTTAAGTTTAACCCTTTCTTTGAGTTCCTTTTCTTCCTCAAGCTCCTCCAAGGGAAGGCCTCCAAAAAGAACGTTGAGCTTTTCCCCTACGATAGCCTCGGAAAGCTTTTTTTCTGCCTGAACTTTTCTTGAAAGATGGGGAAGAAGGTCACAGATGGTAAAAACTGGGTCATCTTCCTTCTCTCCTAACACTATCTTAACCAAACTACCGTCTTTTTTAGCCACAACCCCATGTAAACTTAAAGGTTGAGCTACCCAGTGGTATTTTTTGATACCTCCATAATAATGGGTTTTTAAAAAAACCAGTTCTGTGTCCTCAAAAAGAGGATGTAACTTAAGGTCAAGCCTGGGGGTATCTATATGGCTCACAACTATTCTTAGCCCCTCAGTTATTTTTTTCTTACCAAAATTCCAGGCAAAAAGAAGCTTATTTTTGTAGACTACCCATCCCTTTTTGGATTCTTTATCAAAAAAGCCCTTTTTTTCCAAAAGAGTTAAAGCCCTTTCTATGGTTTCTCTTTCAGTCTTAGCCTGAGAAAGAAACTCTATATACTCCTTACTTAGATCCTCAACCTGTTTTTTTTCTTCCTCCTTTAAAACATCAAACACATGTTTGGGTTTCCAGACTAAACCCTCTAAAAACTCAGAATTTTTTTTAGAACTACCTTTTTTCCTCGCCATAAGCCTTCCCCTTTTTTCTGAGAATATGATTTTAGTTTAAACTTTTTGAGGGTTTTGTCAATTTTTTTACCACTGCTTGAGCTACGGCCTTTACCACCCTTTTATCAAACATGCTGGGTATTATATAATCTTCCTTTAATTCCTCTTTCTTTATGACATAAGCAATAGCTTTTGCTGCCTCTATAAAAACCTCTTCATCCACCTTTTTCGCCTTAGCCTCAAGTAATCCCTTAAAAAGCCCAGGGAAGGCTAAAGCGTTGTTGATCTGATTAGGATAGTCTGAACGTCCGGTAGCCAACACCCTGACCAAAGGCAACGCAATTTCAGGAGAAATCTCAGGGTCAGGATTGGCTAAAGCAAAAACTACTCTATCCTGAGCCATAGCCTTTAAGTCTTCAGGTTTAAGAATGTTTGGAGCTGAAAGACCAATAAAAATATCCGCCCCTGCTAACACCTCTGAAAGTGTACCTTTTAACCTTTCCGGGTTAGTAAGGGAAGCAATTTCTTCTTTATAAGGATTCATTCTTTCTTTTCTTCCCTGATAAATAGCCCCATATGAATCGCATAAAATAAGATTTTTGACCCCATATTTTAAAAGTAGCCTTGCCGTTCCTATGGCAGAGGCCCCAGCACCTGAAATTACTATCTTCATATCCCTTAAACTTTTTCCTAACAACCTTTCTACATTAATAAGACCTGCTAAAACCACGATAGCTGTGCCATGCTGGTCGTCGTGAACCACAGGCACCTCAAGCTCTTCCCACAATCTCTTTTCTATTTCAAAACATCTTGGGGCAGAAATATCTTCCAAGTTTATTCCACCAAACACCAAAGAAACCTGTTTTACCACCTCAACAAATTCATCTACATCTTGGGTATTCACCGCTAAAGGAAAGGCATCTAACCCTGCAAATTCTTTAAAAAGCATACATTTACCTTCCATAACTGGTAAAGAAGCAAGAGGCCCTATATTACCCAACCCTAAAACCGCTGATCCGTCGGTAATAACCGCAATGGTATGACCTTTGATAGTATATCTATAAACCTCTTCTGGATGATCTTTCAGATATAAACAAACCTTAGCCACTCCTGGAGTATAAACCTCAGCCAAGGTATTCTGGTCTTTTATCTGAACCCTATTTACTATCTCTATTTTTCCTCCTTCATGCAACTCAAAGGTCTTATCTATAACCTTTAGCACTTTTATATCTTTTAGTTCTTTAAGCACCTTGATAATTTGCTCCCGTTGTCTTTCCTCCAAACAGATTATCTCTAACTCTCTTATTACCTTATCTGTAGAAACTTTAAGTAAACTTGAACTTACTATCTCACATCCATACCTATTCAAACATCCTACTATTTCTCCAAATTTTCCTAACAAGTTAGGCATTTCAAGTTTTACCCTAATCGAAAAACCTGAAAAACAAACCCTATCTAAATTTTTGGTCATTTTTTCCATAAAAACTCCCTTCTAAGAGCTTAAACAGAATTCTTTTGATAGGCTTTAAACGGTTTAAGGTCAAGGATAGGGGTTCCATCAAACATATCGATTCCTTTTACCTTGACCTTATTGTTTGCAACTTCTAACACCTCTAAAACTGAAAGACCTATAGGATTAGGTCTTATAGGAGAACAGGTGCTAAAAACCCCTTTTAATTCTTGACTATGTGGAGGTTTTTGTAAAAGTTTTTCAGGGGTAAAAGGAGATGACTGATGAAATACAAAAAGTACTACTACCTTATCTCCTTTTTTAAAGTCCCTTAATCCTTCTTGATATTCAGGTTTAATCTCTAAATAACCTTCTATTTCTGAAATAGACCAGTGTCGAGGTATCTCTTTAGCTTCAGTTCTTACATAGCCTATAGGACGAAAGACATACTCTTCCATCTTTTATTTCTCCTAAAAATGTAACAGGGCCCCTCTCTGCTACTCACAACGTTGTTTACCAAGTTAATATACCAGAAAATAACCTACTGAGAAGTAGAATTTCCAGGCATATCTTTCTTGATGGTCTCTTTTTGCTGCTGTTTTAAAGCTTTATGCTCCCTAATCCTTGATTTCTCACGAGCTCTTTCCCTAACTTGTTTTCCAAAACCTTTTTTAGCTTCCTCTCCTTTAAGTTGTTTGGTAGCATTGCTAACCTCTTTTCCTATCCCAGCCCCCTGATAAGGCTTAGGACCAGCAGGCCCTTCTTTAGGACCCTGAGCATATCCTAAAGAAAACCCTAACAAAGAAACTCCTACCAATAAGGCTATTAGCTTTCTCATCTCCCCACCTCCTATAACTTGTCTTTTTATTCTACTATATCAAAAAGCATACCTAAAAGTTATTTGCCTCTTAACCCTAAAAGACCTAAGATTTTAAAAATTCAACCTCAAAACCTGAAGGAACATTTTTCAAACTTTGCATTTTTTGCAAATAGTCCTAAACTTTAATAATTTTTAACCAAAAAATAAAGCTTTTTCCTTACTGGTAACACCCTTAACTCGCTAAACTTTTTCTCTTTAAAACCTAAAGACTCAAATCTTTCTTTAGAAATCAGAATCCATCTATCTTTAAGTTTTGAAACCACATCTGGATTGCAATTTTTAACATATATAAAATCTAAAGCCTGATATCTATATTTTCCGTAGTAAATCAAATGATGAGGAATTTCCTCGCAAAGATATATCACCTTATTTTTTCCTGCGGTTAATATAAGGTTTTTGGCTGCTTTCCTAAAATAATCAAACTTTTCCTTATGGTAAGAATAATAAAAGGCAGCATAGGCCTGTTTTATAAAAAACACACAAAAAACTAAAAACCAAAAAACGCCTTTATACGTAACTTCTTTACGAAATCGAAATCCAAAAAATATGCCTCCAGACATCAATAAAATGGTAGTTAAAAAAGCTTCCCAATAATAAAAACCTTTAAACATAAGATACGCTAAAAAAGAAAGGCTAAGAAAAACGCAGAACCAAGGTAAAAAGCGGATACAAATCTTACCTATCTTAAGAAATCATCCTTTGTTTTTCTAAAATCAAGTATAAAAAAACCGTAGAAGAAACAAAAACCAATCCACCTACTCCAGGAAGCATATATCTTAGCCTTGCACCTAAGCAAAAAATATGAAACAAATATGAAAAAACAAACAGGAAAAGAGAAAAAAGGAAAAACCTAAAAAAATTAGGATGCTTATCAAGGAAACTTTTAAAAAATTCTTTTTCTTTTAAAACAAGAAAGAAAAAAATCCAAGGGGCATATCCTATAAGAAAACCAAGGGTAAAGGCCTCAAAATGTTGAGTTAAAGAAACCTCTGCCCCAGATACTGCTCCCTGATATTCTCCTAACCAGGCCTTAAAAAGGGTTATATCAAAACCCAAACTAACTAAAAGCCATGTTATAAAAATTCCCAAGGTAACCCCTATACCTAAAAAATGGGGAATAGAAAAAAGTTCTTTAAGTCTTTTAAAGTAAATTAGATAAGGTATCCAGGCTAAATAAAAGAAAAGCAGAGCATGAAAAGTTTTGGTGAGCACGGCAAATCCCGTAAAAATGCCCCATAAAACAAATCCAACCATCCTTCGTTTTTCTATCTCATAAAAATAAAACCAGGAAAAAAGGCTAGTTGAGACTAAAAAGGTGTAAAAACCATCTATCTCAGCCCTTATACCTTTATCTATAACCTCTGGGGTGGTTAAAAAAATCAGACCAGGAAGCAAAAAAACAACCCAAGAAATGTTTTTTTGTTCGACAATCTCTTCTTTTTTTAAAATTTTTATCCATATCCAGGTAAAAACCAAAGAGGTAAAGATTAAGCTCACAGCAGAACTGGCTCTGGCTGTCCATTCTGAGAAGTCTTTAGTAAGACAAAACCAAAGAGCAAGAAACCAGTTATAGGCCGGGGGTTTTAGAAAATAAAAGGTGTCGAAAAGCTTAGGAAATAAAAATTCCTTAGTTTCAAGCATCTGTAAAGCAATTAAAACCCTCCTACCTTCTTCTCCCTGAAACTCCTTTTCTCCTATAAAAGGAAAATAAAGAGCCCCTCCAAAAGCAATTAAAAACAAAGCTATTTTTAAAAAGGCTTTATTTTTCATAAAAACCTCTTAAACTTATAAAAATACTACCTTTTTGCTTTAACTACAACCTGTAGTAGAGGCTTTTTATGAAAAAACAAAGGTTGATTTTAGTTTTGTTGGTTTTGGCTCTTTTACTGATTTTTTGGAATTTAGGAGAGAGACCTTTATTTGGGGTAGAGGGAAGGTGGGCTGAAGCAACAAGAGAGATGATGCTTAGAGATTCATGGTTTGTTCCAACCATCAACTTTGAACCTCATGTAACCAAACCTCTCATCCCTTTTTGGCTTATAAAAATTTCTGGAATGGTTTTACAAGGTTTTAATGAGTTTACCGTAAGACTACCAGGGGCTTTAATCGCTTTAGCAAGTTTGGTTGTTTTCTACATAGGTGTAACCCCTCTTTTTTCTTATCCTTGGAACCTTATAGCCTCTGGCCTTTTACTTACCTCAGTAGGTTTTTTAGAGTTTTCTCGTTTAGCCCAGTCTGAAATCTATCAACTTTTTGGCATCATCACAGCCCTTGCCTTTTATATTCATTTTAGGGATAAAAAGAGCTTTTTAGGATACTTAGGGTTTTTTGGTGGTATGGTGATAGGGGGGTTGTCAAAGGGGATAACTTCTTTTGCGGTGTTATTGACCTTGCCTTTGATAGATGCTATCCTCGAAAAAAGATTTTATCATCTAAACTGGAAATCTATCTTAGCAGGAACCATAGCCTTAGGGTTTTATTTCTTACCTTATTACTTAACAGCTCAAGAACTGAAAAGTCAAATCCCCTTTTATCTATGGATAAGAGAAAACTTACAACAGGCAGTAAACCCTTATGACAACCTTAGACCCTTTTACATCTATTTCTTATATTGGCCTATATGGGTAGCACCCTGGTCGCTATTTCTTTTTGCTGCTCTCGTGAAGTTTATCAAAAATTTTAAAAAATTATCAAAGGAAGAAAGGCTTTTCTTTTTAACCTCTATTTTCATTTTTCTGATTTTTACCATAGCCAAAGCCAGAAGAGGTTATTATCTTCTCCCAATTCTACCTTTTTCTATAATTTTTATTACCTACTATTTAAAAACTCATGCTGACTGGTTTTTGTTAAAAATCTATCGATTAGTTGGACATTGTTTAGTGTTTTTACCTTTGATATTTCTTTTAATTTTACCCTTTTTAAAGTTATCCCTTTCTTATACCTTGGGGTTAAGCCTGATATTAGGCTTTTTGTTCCAAGTTGTAGTATTCTTTCTTTTTAAAAAAGAACCTGTTTTCAAAACCATCCTACACTTTGCGATAGTTGAGTGATTAGTCTTTACCGTAATTATACCCTGTTATGCTAAAAGTTCAGAAAAAGAGGCAGGTTTGTTTGTAAACTATTTACTTTCTAAAAATCCAAAAGCAACCCTATGTCAGGTTAACAACCCTGTAGCTAACGTCTATTTTTATGCCCGTATCCCAAAGAAGGTAGAAGCTTTTACCTCTTCTCAAACCTGTGACGTTATAATTATAAGAAAAACACTTCCTAAAGAAATAGAAAACCTATCTCTTAAAGAATACAAAATTATAACTTTTAAGGCTCAAAAAGACCCCTCAAAAACCTACTTTATTTTCTATCGAAATTTTAAATAATCCTCTACCAGCTTTCTTGCTTCTTTGTAGTCTTTTATCCAAAAAAGTTTAGAATAGAGCCTTTTGCAGTCCTCAAAATCTAAACGTTCTATCAATTTTATGGCATGAAGTTCTTCCTTAAGATGAGGAAAGGGATTTTCTTCGTGGGGAAGAAGCTCTTCCTTGGGTATGATTTTTATGTAAACCAGAGACCTTGCAGCAAGAAGATTTTCTGTTTTTGGGTTTTCTTTGCGGTTAAAGATGTATCTTAAGGTCAAAAGTTCTCCAGGAGGAAAGACGTAGGGTTTACCAACAAGAGATTTTAAAACCTTCTGTAGTAAAAAAAACTGAGAGACTTTACCCAAACTTAACGTATTTAATTGCAAAAGTTTTTTAAAATAAAGGTGTATAGTTCCAGCTTCTACATATACCTTTTTTAATCCCTGTTTTAAACTTAACAGCACTTTTAAAATCGCCTCAACCCTCAGTTGATCTCTTAGTCTAAACCTTTCAGCATCTGCCTTAGAAAAATCCTTTACACTATCAACGATTTTTTCGAAATCACCGGTTAAAGAAACTTCATAAAACCTGAGAAGTTTTCCTATCGCATTTTTTTCTGTCTCTGCTATCCTCTCTAAGAGAACCTCGTCTATTGACTGGTGAGAGACAATCCCTTCCGCCCTTTGTTGTAAAATCTTGACCCCCTCTAAATAAGGCTCTATCTGAAAAATTTTCTTTCCCTGTTGATGAAAATTTTTGAGCAGTTTAAGGGTCTGTTTTTCAAACTCTGGGAACCAAAACTCTTCGTTTAAAACATAATCCTCTTCAGAAATTTTACCTTCAAGAACTGAGCAAAACTTTTCATTAGGTGGCTCTTCAAGAATGATAACTTCAGCACTTTCCATAAAGTCCTTAGCAAAAGGAAGGACTTCTATCCTATGGGTTGAAAAACCGACTATGATTTCTATTTTTTGAGAAGAATTCATCTGAAAAGGATTTACTCTACCACCTTAACAATACGCCTCCAAAGGTGAAACCTCCTCCAAAGGCAACAAGTAAGACTAAATCTCCTTCCTTAAGTACACCTTCCTTTTCTGCTTCGTAGAGGGCTATAGGAATGCTGGCTGCTGAAGTATTTCCATATTTATCGATATTTACGAAGACCTTTTCTTTAGGAAGGTTTAGCCTATCTCTCAGGTATTCTATAATTCTTAAGTTTGCCTGATGAGGCACCAAAAGGTCTAAGTCTTCCTTAGAAAAACCGTTTCTTTCAAGTAACTCCAACGCTAACCTTTCCATTACCCTGGTAGCAAACTTAAACACTTCTCTTCCCTGCATTTTGATGTAATATTCTTCCTTAGGTAATCTGTCATCAAAAGGAAAAAAAGCACTTCCCCCTCCTTTTAAGGTAAGTAAAGGCCACTTGCTACCGTCTGCCCCAAGGATAAAATCGATAATTCCTTTTTGGGAAGGTTTAGTACTTTTTCCTACCACAGCAGCACCTGCTCCGTCTCCTAAAAGCACACAAATGCTTCTATCTTGCCAGTTGGTTTTTCGAGAAAGGGCTTCAGCCCCTACTACCAATACTTTCCATTCAGGATTTGCCTTTACAAACTGGTCAGCTATACTTAAAGCATAAACAAAACCAGAACAGGTAGCTGAAAGATCAAAAGCACCAGCTCTTAAAGCACCTAACCCTTCTTGAACCAGCACAGCAAGAGAAGGAATGAGATAATCTGGGGTTACGGTTGCACAAATGATAAGGTTTAAATCCTCTGGAGAAATCCCTGCCCTTTCTAACGCTTCTTTAGAAGCTTTGATAGCATATTGACTGATGTTTTCTCCATCTTCTAAAATATGTCTTTCTTTTATTCCTGTCCTTTCTGTAATCCAGGCATCTGAAGTTTCAACCATCTTTTCAAGGTCATGATTGGTAAGCACCTTAGGAGGAACTGCCATTCCCATACCTAAAATCGTCGATCTAACAGTGTTTAAGCACACTCCTTTTCCTCCTCAATCAAGTTGTCTTTGATGGCGCTCTCCAATTTTTCAACCAAATTGATTTTGATGGTATTTACCGCTACCCTGATAGCATTTTTGATAGCCAAAGCATCGGACCTTCCATGGGCGATGATTACGTTGCCTTTGACTCCTAAAAGTGGAGCCCCTCCATATTCTCTCCAGTCAGCCTTTTTCTTAAATCCATCTATAGCCTTTTTAGCCATAAAAAGGCCTAAAATAGAAACTACCGACTTTTTTGCCTCGTTTTTTAACATCTCTAAGATAACCTCAGCCAACCCTTCTGAAAGCTTAAGACAGATATTTCCTATAAAACCATCACATACTACCACATCCACTTCTCCACGATAGATATCTCTACTTTCTATATTACCTACATAATTAAGATTAGAATTTTTAAAAAGTTGATGTGCCTTTTTGACCAACAGGTTACCTTTTCCCGACTCTTCTCCGATAGATAAAAGTGCTATCTTGGGATTAGGTCTATCCCATACCTTTTCTAAGAAAACCTTTCCCATAATACCAAACTGAAAAAGGTCTATGGGCTTTGAATCTACATTAGCCCCTACGTCTATCAACACAAAAGGTTCTTTAACCGTAGGAAGAAGGGTAGCGATAGCCGGACGTCTCACCCCTTCTATCCTTCCCAAAACAAAGATACTCCCTGCAGCTACAGCCCCTGAATTTCCAGCAGAAACAAAAGCACCCGCCTCCTTTGACTTCAAAAGTTCTATCCCCTTGAAGATAGAAGCCTCTCGCTTCTTTCTTAGAGCATCTCCTGGACTTTCATCCATTTCTACCACTTCTTCAGCAAAAACCACAGAAACCCTTGGCTTTCCTACATAGGTTTTTAAAACCTCTTCCCTCCCTACCAAGATAAGCTCTAACTCGGGGATCTCCTGAAGGGCAAGTTCTGCACCTCTAAGAATCTGGGAGGGGGCAAAATCCCCTCCCATTACATCCACGACTACCTTATACATAGGTTTAGATGACTAAAAACTAAGAAGATTCTTTTTCTAAAACCTGTTTACTTTTGTAATACCCACAGCTTGGACAAACTCTGTGAGGAAGTTTAGCAGATTTACACCTTGGACACACAGAAAAAGAAGGAGCTTCTAAATGCTTATGAGCCCTCCTCATTCCTCTTCTTGACCTTGAAGTCTTTCGCTTAGGTACAGCCATGTTACTTACCTCCTCTTTTTTCCAAACTCTCCTTTTCTATCATCTGCTTTAATACCGCAAAAGGACTTTCTTTTTTATATACCCCACAACTGCAACTTCTTTCATTAAGGTTAACCCCACAATATGAACAAAGTCCCTTACAGCTTTCTTTACAAAGCTTCTTGTAAGGAATAGATAACCAGATCTCCTCTCTTAATATGTCATAAAAAGAAATCCAAGAGTTTTCAAAAAAACTTACCTCCATCTCCTCATCTGAAAGCTCTTTTTCCTCATCAAAATTAAGAGATCTTAACGGCTTTAAATCTAAAGCAAAAGAATGCTCTAAATCAAACTCAAACTCTGTTAAACATCTATCACACTCTAAAACCAAAGAGCCACTTATAAAGCCTTCTAATTTTACCTCAATACCTAATTTTTTCAATTTAAAAAATCCAAAAAGAGGCTTTTTTATCTTAAACCCCTCTAAAACCTGAACATCAGTAAATTCAACTTTTAATCCCTCTAAAGGAATGTCTTCTAAACTAATACCCCAATTCTTAAGTTCTTCCATGTTTTTCTAAACCTCTCTTCTTTTGTTTTAAAATACCTCTAAATCTAAAAAAGTCAAAGGGATATTTTAGTCAACCTACAACCTTCTCATAGGCACCTTTTGAGAAAGATTAAGCCCTATAGAAACCTGACTCTAAACAAGATATTTAAGGTAAAGACCACCTACCAATGGAATCCAGAAATTATCCCTCTTAGTTAAAAGTTCTATAAAAGTAAGAAGGGAGATTAAACCAAAATACTGAAAGGTTACCAACCCTTTAAACACAAAAACAATCAAAAGAGACATCAAAAAAAATGCTACCCCTCCCTCTAAAGTCTTTCCCTGAAATATTTTCTTTTTCCCTGAGTAAAAACCTACCAAAGAGGCTATCGGGTCAGCCAAGGTTAAAATCAAAAGCACCAAACGAAAATCTTCCTTCCCTACCAAATAATAAAGGCAAGTAGTTCCGACCAAATAAAACCAACCATCACTTATTTTGTAAAATTCTTCTTTTTTAAAGAGTGGGGTCCAAAGCCTTTTCAAAGGAAGATAATCATAAAAAAAGAGTCTTAAAACTTCAAAGACAGAGTTTAAAATAACCAGACTTACTAAAAGAAGGCCTAGTAGGTGATAAGAAACAACATAAGACAGCCCAAAAATTAGAAAACCAAAACCTAAATGTAAAGCTTTTCTATAAAAGTTCATTCCCACTCGATCGTAGCTGGAGGTTTAGAAGAAATATCGTAAACCACCCTGTTAACCCCTTTTACCTCGTTTATAATCCGATTCGACAGCCTTTCTAACAGATCATAAGGCAATTTTACCCAGTCAGCAGTCATAGCATCTTGACTTTCCACACATCTAATCGCCACCACATATTCATAGGTTCTTGCATCTCCCATAACCCCTACTGTCTTTACCGGCAAAAGGACCGCAAAGCTTTGCCAGACCTTATAATACCAACCTGAGTTGAGCATCTCTTCTCTAACTATCGCGTCAGCCTCTCTTAAAATATCCAGTTTTTCTTCCGAGACTTCTCCTATTATTCTTATAGCAAGACCTGGGCCTGGAAAAGGTTGCCTCCATATAATATGTTTAGGTAAACCTAAAAGTTCTGCTATCTTTCTCACCTCATCCTTAAAAAGCTCTCGCAAAGGTTCTATCAACTTAAGGTGCATCCTTTCAGGTAACCCACCTACGTTATGATGGGACTTGATGGTAGCAGAGGGTCCTTTAAAAGAAACACTTTCAATTACATCCGGGTATAAAGTACCTTGAGCAAGATAAACCACGTTATCAAACTTTTTAGCTTCTTTTTCAAACACCTCTATAAAGGTTTCCCCGATAATCTTTCTTTTTTTCTCTGGGTCTTCAACCCCCTTTAATCTCTCCAGAAAAAGAGAGCTTGCGTCTACATAATCTACTTTTAGCCCTAAACTTTTCATCAAAGATAGCACTTCTTCTGGTTCGTTTTTTCTTAAAACTCCGTTGTTTACAAAAATGGGAATCAACCTATCTCCTATGGCTTTATGGACTAAAAGCGCTGTTACGGTAGAGTCTATACCTCCGGAAAGGGCACAGATTACCTTTTCATCTTCTTTAACCAGATTTTTAATATCTTCTACGGTTTTTTCTATAAAAGAAGGCATACTCCAATCAGCTGTACATCCACAAATCTCAAAAACAAAGTTTCTCAACACATCCTGGCCTATCTCTGTATGGACTACCTCTGGATGAAACTGAACCCCATAGATAGGTTTTTCTACATGGGCTACAGCAGCAAAAGGGGTATTTTCTGTCTCAGCCAATACATAAAACCCTTCAGGTAAAAACTCAATTTTATCGCTATGACTCATCCATACCTTATATTTCTCCCCCTTTTTTAATCCTTTAAAAAGGGCATTTTCTTCTATTATTTTAATATAAGCAGGACCAAATTCTCGTTTTTCACTTCTTTCTACCTTCCCCCCTAAAAGATAACTTATCAACTGTAATCCATAGCAAATACCTAAAATCGGAATCCCTAATTCAAAAATCTCAGCAGATATCATAGGTGCATCTTTATCGTAAACACTGCTTGGGCCTCCTGAAAGAATGATCCCTGAAGGGTTAAAACCTTTTATCTCCTCCAAAGACACAAAACAAGGTTTTATTTCACTATAAACCCCTAATTCTCTAATCCTTCTAGCAATAAGCTGAGTAGTCTGAGAACCAAAATCAAGAACTAATATTTTATGTATCATCTTCCAACCCTCAACTTTCTTAAAATAGCTATTCCTCCTATCAACATCAAAATCAATATACCTATCGCTAATATCTCAAAAAGATAATACTTAAAACGTTCTGGGTCAAAAGAAGGGGTATGAGCTATCTCAAAGCCTACGATCAAAAGTCTTCGGACTAAAGCAATGATTCCTACCAGTAAAAAAGGCTCTAAACATTTAATCTTATATTCTTCTCCAAAAATCACCTGTAGAGTATAAAAAACTTCCAGAAACATCATGGCTATTAAAAATTTATCCAATACCTTAATAATTCCCTCTGTAAAGTTGACATACGTAGGGATCGCTAAAATAGTTTTAAACCCGTAAAAGATGATAAAACCAGTGGCAATCAGTATCCCTAACCCGATTAAAATATAAAGAACTCTTTCAAACTTCAAAAAAAAGCCTTGCACATAATAGTTCCAACGTGCTAAGTTCATCTTACACCACTGCCTGTGAATTATAAATAGTCATTGTCTTCAGCAGACCCTTATAAAGAAGATCTTCTAAAGCAGCTACCGCTACTTCGAGTATTTTTTTTACTTTCTCTTTCTCTTCTTCGTTAAATGGGCTTAGCACATAACTCACCACGTCTTTATCTTCAGGTTTACCTATTCCTAACTTCATTCTTGGGAAATCAGAAGAACCCAAACACTCTATAATCGAAAGCATGCCTTTATGCCCACCGGCTCCTCCCTTAGGTAAAATCTTTAATTTCCCTAAAGGAAGGTCCATATCATCATAGATTACCAAAAGATTGTTTAACGATATTCGTTCTTTTAAAACCCACTTCTTAACCGCTCTACCAGAAAGGTTCATATAAGTTTGGGGTTTAACTAAAATTGCTTTATCTTTATAAAAGGCTACTTCACTTTCCATTTCTTTATAAAAATTAAACTTAAGCTTATGCCTTTCAGCAAAGGCCTCTAAAACTAAAAATCCAAAATTGTGCCTTGTTTCTTTATACTCCTCTCCAGGATTACCTAATCCGCAAAAAAGCCACATCTTTAACTATTCAGATTCCTCTGTAGAAGCCCCCTCTCCTTCTCCACCTTCAGCTACGATGGTAATCACGGTATCCTCAGGATCATCTAAAACTTTTACTCCCTCAGGAACTTTTATATCTTTTACATGTAAAACATCTCCTAAATCTAAGTTAGATATATCTACCTGGATTTTATCAGGGATGTTAGAAGGAAGACATTCTACCGTTAAATCATGCATAAAAATTTCGATTACTCCACCTTTAGTAAGTCCTACTGGACGTCCTACAAACTCTAAAGGTACGTCTATACTTACAGTTTCTCCCTCTTTAATCGCTACAAAATCAAGGTGAATAATCTTATCGGTAACAGGATGGAGCTGATAGTCTTTTAAAATAGCTTGTATTCTCTGAGTTTCTCCGTTTTGTACCTCCAAGTTAAAAAGTAAGGTTTCACCTTTGTATTTATGCAAAATACTTTCAAGTTCGTTAGCTTTTACCGAGATAGGAACTGGATCAAAATTATGTCCATAGACTATAGCTGGTATCAGACCTTGTTTGCGCAACTTTTTAGCACATTCCTTACCAGTTTTTTCTCTTTTAACAACTGATAAATTCACCTGTCTCATTGTATCTCCTCCTCCTTTTAGTTAAAAAAAATTTATACAAAAAGAGAACTTATAGACTCGTCGGTGTGTATCCTTCTTATAGCTTCAGCCAACAAACCTGCCAAAGAAAGAACCTTTATCTTACCTATAGCCTTTGCTTCCTCTCTTAACGGTATGGTATCACTTACCCAAAGAGCTTTCAACGAAGAATTAGCAATCCTTTCTAAAGCCTTACCAGAAAGTACAGGATGGGTTGCCATTCCATAAACCTCTAAAGCTCCTCTTTCTATGATAGCATCAGCTGCTTGACACATAGTACCAGCTGTATCTACCATATCGTCTATGATGATGGCTATTTTATCCTTTACTTCTCCTATAATATGCATGACAGCACTTTCATTAGGACGTTCTCTTCTTTTATCTATGATAGCGATAGAGGCTCCTAGCCTTTTAGCATACTCTCTTGCCCTTTCTACTCCACCGGCATCAGGAGAAACGATAACTAAGTCTTTTCCTGAAAAATTCTCCTTGATGTGCTTTAAAAAAACCGGTAAGGCATAAAGATGATCTACAGGTATGTCAAAAAAACCTTGGATCTGTCCAGCATGAAGGTCAACAGTTAAAACTCTTCTTGCCCCTGCTACGACTATCAAATTAGCTACTAACTTGGCTGAAATAGGAGTTCTTGGAGCTGTTTTTCTATCCTGCCTTGCATATCCATAATAAGGAATAACCGCAGTAATTCTTCTGGCTGAAGCCCTACGAGCTGCATCTATCATAATAAGAAGTTCCATCAAATGTTCGTTTACAGGGGGACAGGTAGGTTGGATAATAAAAACGTCTGCTCCTCTTATGTTATCTTTAATCTCAACAAAAATCTCTCCATCGCTAAAACGCTTTACTACCGCCTTACCTAAAGGAAGGTCTAAAAAACTACAAATCTTTTCTGCTAAATCTAGATTAGCACTACCAGAGAACACACAAATCCCTTTAAAATTATACCCTCCCATCTTTATTTCTCCTCCTAACCTATTCCAAATTTTGCAATAAAAATACCTTGACTTCCTTAAGTGTTCTTTTTAGGGTTTCATAAACATAAAAGGGAGGTTCTTTTTCAAAAATCCCAAAAATTGTTGGGCCTGTACCACTAAGACTAACAGCACAGCACCCAAAAGTTTTAAGTTTAGTTTCAAGCTCTTTTAAAAAAGGAAACTTGTTAAAAACTAAGGCCTTAAAATCGTTTATAAGGCCTTGAGGATGTCTCCAAGGGGAGACTTCGGTAGAATAATAAACAGGATTTTTTGAATTTGTCAATCCTAAATTTTGATAAGCCCACTTAGTACTTATTTCAAAGTTAGGACAAATAAGTAGATACCACGCTTGAAAAGAAGGATAAGGTATTAAAACATCTCCTATGCCTTCACCTATAGCTGCAACATAAGGACTTAAAAAAAAAGGCACATCTGCTCCTAAACTCTTAGCTATGCTATACAATAAAGGTTCTTCTCGATCTATACCATAAATATAGGCTAAACCTTTAAGTATGGTAGCAGCATTACTACTCCCCCCTCCTAAGCCAGCTCCGATGGGAATCGTTTTTTTTACCCTTATATGATGATTTTCGTTAATCCTAAAAGTTTCTTTAAACTTTATATAAGCCTTATAAACCAAATTTTCTTCCAGAGGAATATCGCCTCTGTCAGAAATAAAATCCAACCTAAAATCTAAAGTCCCTTTTTTAATTTCTATCTCATCAAAAAGGTCTATTTTTTGAAAAATCGTATAAAGATTATGATATCCATCTTCTCTCCGACTTAGTACTTGCAAGACCAAATTTAGCTTGGCTGGAGATAGGAAAAGATATTTTTTCATAAGAATAGAACCTTTAATCTGAAACCTTCAAAAATTTAAGTTTAAGCTCATAAAGTATCGCATTAATCAGACGTTCTTCGTCTAAAGTAAGATTGCCTTTAGTTTTTTCTTTTAGCATCTCAATCGTATCTATGGTTTGTTTAGCTAACAGAAGGTTTACCTCTTTTTTGTTGGTTAAGGGGTTTGGAAGCTCTCCCAAATGGATAAGGGCAGCAGTGTTTAGAGAAAGGATAAACGTACTAAAGGTAATTAGGTTTGAAAAGAGGTCATCCTGCTCTTTACCCATTTTATCCTTTCTCCTTCTTTTTGGTAATCACATATTCAGTCTTACTTATATATCCTGTTCTCACTGCTTTTCTTTCTGAAAGAAGGTCGGAGAGCTTTTTTACCCTATCTGAAGGATGAAACTCTTTGGCTTTTTCTAAAAACCGACGGGCCTCCCCTACCTTACCGTCTATTAAATAATCTCTGGCTCTCTTAAGGATAGAGAGCTCTCTTTGAGATTTTTGAGATATCCTATCTTGAAATCCAAAAATAGAGGGAAGTTTCATTACTTCTAAGCTTCCACATTTAGGACATGGAGGATAATCTTCATCCATCCTCTGCAACCTTTCAAAAACCTCCCCGCAGATTTCACACCTAAACTCATAAATCGGCATAGTTTAAATTATAATATCTATTTTTAAGTTTACAACATAAAAAACCTTGAGAAAAATATAACCTAAGCTATACTGAAAGAAAGATGAAGATCGATAGAGAAACTTTTTATCATAAAGTAGGGCTTTTTATTTCCCTTCTTTTAGCTTTTCTTATCATCGCTGGATTTGTTTATCTGTTAAGTCCTCTTTTTTCTATAATTTGCTGGGCGGGTATCATTGCTTTTTTTATCTATCCTTGCTATCAAAAAATCTATCAAAAACTTAAACGTAAAAACCTATCTTCTTTTATAGTTCTCTTTTTTCTAATCCTATTTGTAATAGGACCTTTTTCAGCCATCCTTTTTAACCTCTACCAGCAGATCCTTTCTATCTTAGACTGGGTTAAACCTGTTGCCAACCAGAGCCTTTATGATTTTGTCGAACAACTAAAAAAATACCCTAAAATTTATGCCTTTTTTACTAAACTATTATATTATCTACAACCTTATCTTCCTCAAATCCAAGAAAAAATCGCTCAAGCAATATCCTCTATCCTTCAGGCAGGGGTTTTTTCTATCACGAATTTGGCTAAATTTCTATTTTCTTTTGGCTTTCAGTTAGCTTTTACCATCCTTACTTTACACTATTTTTTGATAGACGGAGAAAAGGTGATTCAAGAAATAGTCAGCCTTATACCTGGCAAAAGCCAAGAAAAACAAAAAATGTTACAAAGAATAGGGTTGACTCTAAAAGGAGTCTTATATGGCAACATTCTTACGGCTTTTATCCAGGGACTTTTAGCCTTGTTTATTTATTTTGTGTTGGGAATACCCCATAATCTTTTCTGGGCCTTTCTTACGATGTTAGCCTCTTTCATCCCAGCCTTCGGAACTTTTCTCATTTGGGGACCTTTGGTTGTCTATCTATTCTTGGTAGGAAGTTATGTAAAAGCGGTGATCCTTTTGGTTTTTTGTGGAGTTATCATTTCTAACTTAGACAACTTCCTAAAACCCTTTTTAATCGGTGGAAAAACTAAAATCCACAACCTTCTCATCTTTTTTTCAGTGCTTGGTGGAATTGTAAAGTTTGGTGTATTAGGAATTTTTTTAGGGCCTCTTATTTTAGCTCTTTTTCTATCGATCATAGACATCTACAAGAATCACCTAATTACCCACTTAAATGGATTCTCTTATCCTGATCAGGATGAATAACCTATGCCTGAACTTCCTGAAGTAGAAACTATAAGACACCAACTAAAAACCAAACTTTTACTTCAAAAACTGGTTAAAATCGAGATATTAGACCCGAGATTTACTAAAAAAATTTCTTTTAAAGGTGCACTTAGCATAGAAGGAGAGAAACTTTTAGACATAAAAAGAAAAGGGAAATATCTATTGTTTATTTTTGAAAAAAAAGGTCTCTTATGGCACTTTGGCTTAACCGGTGGTTTAATCCTATTAAACCACTGTCTTATTCAACCACCTCACAAATTTTTGAGACTGCTATTAAGGTTTGAAAACGAAATCTTAGGATACTTTGACATAAGAAAGTTTGGGAAAATAAAAACCTTTGACCTTCCCCATTTTCCTGAAGAAATAGAAAAATTAGGAGAGGATGCGTTAGAGATAAAACAAGAAAAATTTTCTTCTATCCTTAAAAGGTCTTCAAAACCTATTAAATCCTTACTTTTAGACCAAACCAAAATTGCAGGACTTGGGAATATCTACGTAGACGAAGCCCTTTTTAGGGCTGGTATACATCCTTTAAGAAAGGCCAGTTCGCTCAGTGATGAAGAGGTAGCAAAGCTTTATCATACCATTAAAATGCTCCTTAAAAAGGCTATAGAATTGAGGGGTTCTTCGATAAAAGATTATTTAGATGCCTTTGGACAAAAAGGCAAGTTTCAAGAAGAACATCTGGTTTACGGCAAAAAAGGGCAGAAATGCCGTTTTTGTGGACAACCTTTGCAATACCTAAAACTCAATCAAAGAGGGACTACCTTTTGTCAAACCTGTCAATCTTAGTCAATCTAAAAAAAAGCTACAAAAACTTGGCTTTTACCCTTGACAAAAAAAGAATAATCTTTTATAAAATTGAAAAATAAGAAAATTCTTCTAAAGGAGGGAATTATGAACAAGGCAGACCTCGTAAAAAGAATGGCAGAGATCGCAGAAGTACCTAAGTCTACTGCTGAAAAGCTCTTAGACGCCTTTATGGAAGCTGTAGAAGAAGCAGTTTCAAAAGGAGACAAAGTAGTATTGGTTGGTTTTGGAACCTTTCAGGTGTTAAAAAGAGCTGAAAGAGAAGGAAGAAACCCCAGAACAGGTACACCAATCAAAATCCCTGCTAAAAAGGTGGTTAAGTTTAAGCCAGGTAAAAAATTAGAAGAAGCTGCTTCTAAAGCATAAAAAGTTTGAATTTAACGGGGGCTGCTTTCTCCCCCGTTAAACAAATAATCTCCTGCTTCTGTAGACAATCTTTTCTGGTTGTCAAGAATTATCCTTTTAAAATTTAAAAAGTTTTTCTTTTGTAATCCTTGCGTAATCCCAGAAACAGTAATAATTTCCTCTTTAGTAGTAATAAGAATGGTCTGAAAGTTTGGGTATTCTTCAAGCACCTGAAGTAATTTTTCTGTAAGAGCTTCTTTTTTTAGAAGATGAGCTTGATAGAAATTTTCAAAGGGAGGAAAAGGCTGTTTTTTCTGTTGATATTTTTCGTAGAGATACGTTTTTAAAAGTGGGTTCATCAAGTCCATCTCTGGAAGATTAGAAATTTCTTCTTGAGAAAGGCTGAAGATTCCTTTATCAAGTACTTTTTGGAAAAGACTCTCTTCTACCCCTATGGCTAAAACCTTTATTTTTTTGATCTTAGCAAACCTTAGAACTTCAATTAGGTTCTCAAGATTAACCCCTACTTCTACCTTTGAGAGTTCTTTTTTCAGGTATTCTGCAGAAACTTTATTTTCAAGAAACTGGTCTATCAAAGATTGATAGGAAGAAGGTAAGTCTAAAGTGATTATTAGATTATCGTTTAGTTGATGCAGGTTTTCTAAAAATTCTCGATAAAATTGAGTAAAATCAGAAGCTGGATTTTGTCTTTCTTCTCCTATCAAGACCAGCTGAGTATTAGACAGTTGGAGCGCAAGTTCGAAAGTAGTAATAGAAGTCTTGGTATAAAACCCCTCCGGTTTAAGCCTTACAGGAACTAAAATCCCTTGTTGAGAATCTAAGGTTTTTTTGGAAAATATCTTGCCTGATTTTATCCATCCTTCAGTTAAAGAATTCAAGCTATGCCAAAGATTAACTACAAGCTCCGTTTCCTTTACTGAAGAGGAAAAAAAATAACCTAACATCCCATCTTTTTCAAAAGGTTGAGGAACTAATTTAAAATATACTCCCTGGTCTATATGCTTTATCATCCAGGGAAAAGGAAATCTATGTAAATAAACCACGTTTTTAGCCTCATCCAAAACAACTTGAGAAGGGTCTTTAACCGGTAATATTTTATATCCCTTTTTCCTAAAAACCTCTATTATTTTTTGATAAAGTAAAAACTCCTCTTCAGGATAAACCAAAACTCCTGGATTTTCTAACAGCCTGTCCACCCCTAAATACTCTTCTTTTTTTTCTAAAACCCTCCATACAGTATAATCTGGGTCTAAATATATCTCTTCAGGTCTTTCTTTTACCCAAACCTGAACGATTTGGTAAGGACTTGTCACATTTTTTACAAAAGAATAAGTCACGTTTTTACACACCACAGAAAATTTAACCACCACCTCACGTTCGTTTGGAGTAAGAGTATGTGGAGATGTAGACTTGATTAAAGCTAAGGTTAATTCGTAGCCTCCTTCCTTAGGTTGCAAAAATACTACCTCTCCTCTGAGATAGAGCTTTTTAAACACAGAAAAATCCGAAAAGGAAACAAAAACTTCCGGGAAAGAAGACTTTAGATAAGTTAAAAGGTCTTCAAAAGATTGAGGGATAAAAAGTTTGGTTTCGTAAAAATGTTTTAGTCTACTTAAAAGAACCTCCTCACCTAATCTTTGCTTAAGTTCTAAAAAGTAAAAAAAACTTTTGCTTTCTAAAGATGAGGTGCTGAGTATTTTTTTTCGCAATTCCACTTTTCCCTGAGCAACATCTTTAAAAAACAAGGCAAGTCCTTTAACCCTTTGATCTTCTTGGTAAAAAACCCCTTCTTTCAAACGTTTTTCGTTCACTAAAGCGCTAAACTCCCAAGGGTCATCCAAAATTGAAGAATTAACCAAAAGAGTATTTGAATAATCTAACTTAGGTTCCTGATCCTTTATCAAGAACACAAAAAGCTTAGAAAATGGATAAACCTCAGAAAATTTCTTATCTAAAGCTGCTAAAGCAGGCTTAACTTTTTGAAACCAAGAAGAAACCTCTTCTTTAGAGAAAACCTTGTTGTTATCTAAGGAATACAGAGAAATTTTCAAATTTTTATAGGTTAAAACTGAAGAGACAAAAGGTTCTTTCGAAAGAATTAAAACCGGAGATTTTATCGGTTTTAGGTTTTTAAACTTATATAGCAAAAATCCCCCTTCTTCTTTTACTTCGTAATCCTCTGAGGGGATTAGCGCAAAATATCCTAGTTTTTTTGGAACCTTTAAAGTAATTTCATAAGTAAAGGGCTCCCTAGGTAAGGGGATAAACCGGTCTATGAAATTAAAAGGAACCACGGTAAAATTTACAGATTTTTCGAAATATAAAAATAATGGGCTGTTTGGCTTTTCAGCCAAAAAGGTTAAAGCCGATTCTTTAAAAGGTACTGAAGAAAAAGGTTTCCCATCTAAAATGGCTTCTTTGAAATGAAGCCCTTCTGTCTCAAAGGTTTGAATCTTTTTTTCCTGTAAAACTGTTTGCAAGCTACCTTCTATAGCATTGGGTTTTAACTCTAAATCCATTTTGAGATGCAAATAAGCTCCGTAAGACCAAAAAGGGCACAAAAACACCCCCAAAACTATTAATAATAAAAGAAAAAAAGCTGTTTTCCAGTTTGCCATATTTTCCCTTTTTGAAAAATAAAAAACTTGAAATATAATTAAAAACACTATAACTTAACTCAGGAGATTTGTAAAGGCTATGAAAAAACCAAGAGTTCTTGTTCTATGGGGATATGGTATAAACTGTGAAGTAGAAACTTCCTATGCTTTTAAACTTGCGGGAGGAGACCCTGAGATAGTTCATCTATCTGAAATCTTTTCTGGAGAAAAGAACCTTCTTGATTATCAAATCATCTGTTTTCCTGGGGGTTTCTTAGACGGAGATCACTTAGGGAGTGCTCAGGCTTGTGCCCACAGGTTTAAACATTTAAAACTAAAAGACGGGACTTATCTCTGGGAAAAACTTATGATTTTTCTGAAAAAAGGAGGGCTTATCTTAGGAATATGTAATGGATTTCAACTGTTGGTGAAAATGGGGCTTTTACCAGGAGGAAAATACTTAGGAGAAAGAAAGGTTACCCTTACCTATAACGACTCAGGTAAGTTTGAAGACAGATGGGTTTATCTGAAAGTAAACCCACAAACCAAATGTATCTTTTTAGAAGGTTTAGACGAACTTTACCTTCCGGTAAGGCATGGAGAAGGTAAATTTATCCCTCAGGACGAAAAAGTGCTTGAAGAGATAAAATCTCAAGGACTTATTGCCCTCCAATATATCCACCCTGAAACCCGAAAACCCACCTTAGAATATCCCTACAACCCTAACGGGGCAGTTGAAGCCGTGGCTGGTTTAACAGACCCTACCGGACGTATTTTTGGACTTATGCCTCACCCAGAAGCCTTTAACCATTTTACCAACCATCCTCGTTGGACTCGAGAAAAGAACCTAACAGTAGCTGGGCTTGAAATCTTTAAAAATGCAGTAAACTGGGTTAAAGCCAACTTACTTTAATGTATACCAAAAAGATAGCTCAATCTCTCAAATATCTCTTAACCTTTTGGAAGAAAAAAAGTTTCTTAATCCTTTTTTTCTTTATCTCTCTTTACATAGGTTTTTTTTTAGCCTCTCCTTATATACTTAATTTTCTTCAACATACCTACCAACAAAAGTTTGTTTTCTATAGCCTGTCAGAACCTATTACCTCCTTTTTAAAATTTTCCTTGGTTTTAACTGTTTTAGTCATTTTTCCGTTTATTTTTTATCTTATTTTAAATGCTTTGAACTTGATTTTCAATTTAAAAAAAAAGTTTTTTTGGATGTTCTATCTATTGGGATTGGGTCTTTTTTATTTGGGGGTGGTGTTTGCCTATTTTATTACCCTACCTTATGGAATAAGGTTTTTGCTTTCCTTTCGCACAGAAAAAATAGAGCCTTCCATTTCCTTAGGGCATTTTGTTAACTTTTTTTCTTTTTTTGTGATTGCCTTTGGGCTAATCTTTGAGCTCCCTCTTTTTTTAACCTTTTTGTCTCTAACCAAAATATTAAATCCCTATAAAATCACCAAGTATCGCAAGGAAATCTTTTTTGGTATAGCTGTGCTTTCTGCGGTTATAACCCCAACTCCAGATGCCTTTAATATGGCCCTTTTGTCCATTCCTCTTTATGTACTCTTTGAGTTAGGAATTTTCCTTTCAAGGTTTTTGCTGAGAAGGAATCTTTTAGAAAACACTCAAAACGAAGTATTAGAATCTTCTAAAGAAAACGATTAATTTTATTAAACCCTTAACCACCTTGACAAACAAATAAATTATATTATTTTTGTTAAATATATAATGGGCCCGTAGCTCAGCTGGTTAGAGCCACCGGCTCATAACCGGAAGGTCCCAGGTTCGAGTCCTGGCGGGCCCATTTAAAAATCCATATAATCTATATGTCTTTTAAAACAAAAGACTTTTATAACTTTTTAAATCAACTTGCTCCACTTACCATAGCAGAACCACAAGATAATAATGGTCTACAGGTAGGGTCTTTTGAAGATGAAGTTTCTGGGGTTCTCTTGGTTGTAGACCTTACCTCTAAGGCCATAGATTATGCTTTGGAAAACCGACTTAATCTTATTATAAGTCATCATCCGTTTATTTTTAAACCTCTAACCCAAATAATAAAAGAAGACCCTAAAGGCCATCTTATCTATCGGTTAATCCAAGAAAAGATAAATCTTATCTCATGGCACACACCATTAGACAAGATAGAAGAAGGGGTCTCAGAGGCAATCTTAAGGGCTTTAAATCTCAAAGGGGAACGGTTTATCTCTTTGCAAGAAAAAAATCAAAAAGTTTTTGGATTAGGAAGGGTTGTATATTTAAAAAAATCTATTAAACTGCAAGACTTAGCTAAAAAATTAGGAAAAGTTCTTAAAAGTTGGGTGATGGTGGTAGGAGACTTAGAGACCCCTATCAAAGCCTTTGGGGTATGTGGAGGTTCAGGGGCTTTTTTAAAAGATGAGCTTAAGAACTTAGGGATTAACACCCTGATAACCTCAGACGTAAAATACCACGTAGCAAAAGATTCTTTAGAAGAAGGGTTTAATTTTATAGTCATAGACCATGGAATAGCAGAAGGTTTGGTACTTGACTGGTTAAAAACATCTCTGGTTAAATTTATAACTTCTTATAACCTTAATCTCAAAATAGAAATTTTTAGAGAACCTAGTCCATATCAAATATTATTGACGGAGGAGAATAAATGCAAGAGGAAATTCTGCGATTGATAGAGCTTCAAAACTTAGACTTAGAAATCCTTAAGATAGAAAAAGCCGTACAAGAAATACCTCAAAGTCTTCAAAAAGCACAAAAAGAAAAAGATCAGTTGTTCAACAAAATAGAACATTTTAAAAACCTGATAGAAGAAAAAACCAAACAAAAAAACCTTTTTGAAGAGGAATTAAAACAGGAATACCAAAGGCTTAAAAGCACCCAGGCAAGATTAGTCCAGATAAGAGGTACCAGAGAATATCAGCTTCTATTAAGAGAGATAGAAGAAATCAAAAAGGCTAACAAACAAAAAGAAGAAGAAATTCTAAAACTAATGGAAGAGATAGAGAAGTTAGAACAAGAAAAAAGAAAATTAGAAGAGGAATTTGCCAAGGTAGAAGAAATTTTTAACCAGGAAAAACAAAAGTTTGATGATTATTGTAACCAGCTAAATCAGGAAAAGGCCAAACTTATAGAACAAAGGATAAGTTTAAGTAAAAAAATACCTGCCAGACTCTTAAAAAAATACGAGCTTTTAAGGGAAAGAAAAGGAGGAATAGGAATAGCCCCGGTCGATAACTATGTATGTGAAGGATGCCATATGGCCATACCTCCGCAACTCTATAATGAAATCCAAAGAGATAATAGATACTACGAATGTCCCCACTGTAAAAGACTGATCTTTTTTAAAAAGTTTTATCTACCGGAAGAACCTTCCGAACCAGCCTTAGAAGAAAAAGATGCCTCCTCAGCTTCTTAAACTTAAAAAAGACCTTTCTAATCTGGAAGAAATTGCTAAACAGACGGCCCAATTTTTAAAAAAACAGGCTGTAGGTGCTATTCCTACAGAAACCTTTTATGGTCTAGCTACAGACCCTTTTTCAGATAAGTCCTTAGAAAAACTTTTTTTACTCAAAAATAGGCCTCAACACAAACCAATCCTTCTTCTTATAGGAGAAAGAGAACAACTTTACTTTTTAGTAGAAGAAATTCCTCCGATTGCAGAAAGACTTATAGAAAAATTCTGGCCAGGACCTTTAACCATAGTTTTTCCAGCCAAAAAAAACCTTTCTGATTATCTAACCGCAGGGACAGGAACCATCGGGATAAGGCTTTCCTCTTCCCCAATAGTAAAGGCCATTGTCAAAGCCTTTGGTAAACCTATAACCGGAACCAGTGCTAATCTTTCAGAAAAGCCTCCTTGTTCTTCTCCCGAAGAAGTTATACAACAACTTCCAGATCTTGACTTTATAGTCGATTATGGCTATTTAGAAGCGACTTCTCCATCTACGGTAGTTTCTGTGGTGAACAATCAACTTTCTTTGATTAGAGCTGGTGCTATACCTTTTAAAAACATCTTGAATTTATTTCTCTAAACTACTCCTCAGCCAGTTCTAATTCTATATATGAATGGCCACATTCGTAACATTTAACATCTAACACCCCTTCTAAAAGGGCTACATAAAGGGTATCCCCCCCACATACTTTACATATCTCTCCAACGTTTTCCTCTTCTATTGACTTTATGATATCTTCTTTTAACTCTTCTGGAATGTCTGGGTCAAAAATAACCTTCACCCTAACCTCCTGCACACTCAATTTTTATTAATCTTATCAAAAATTTTTGTTTTGTAAAGCTAATTTTTGTTAATTTTTAACTTTTTATTTAATTTTTTATTTAATATTTTGTGAGGATTGTTTCCTTTAGATATTCTACCCTTTTTTCAGGATAGTCTATCAAATAGTGAGTCCCCCGAGATTCCAGACGAGATTGAGCAGATTTTATGATAATCTCAGCCACCATACATAAATTTTTCAGTTCCATTACATCAAGGTCTAAGTAAAGTCCTTCCCAGTTGGCTTCTATTTCTCTTCGAATAAACTCAAGCCTTTTTCTCGCAAACTCCAACATTTTCAAACTTCTTACTATCCCTACAAAATCCCACATTACCTTTCTTATCAAATCCCAATTATGAGAAACAAATACCATTTCTTCCTTGATTTCTTTGATGATAGGGTCTTTTATCTTAGGTAAGGTAAAGGAGGTTTCCCTGATTTCAGGCCAAAGTTCTCTGATTTTAAGACTTGCTTGATGAGCAAAACAGATGCCTTCTAAAAGAGAATTAGAGGCTAATCGGTTTGCTCCATGAAGACCTGTATAGGCACATTCCCCCACGGCAAAAAGGTTAGGGATGTCAGTCTGACCCCAAAGATTGGTATAAATCCCTCCACAAAGATAATGAGCAGCAGGCACTACAGGGATAGGTTGAGAGGTAATATCTATCCCATATTTCAAACAAGTTTCATAGATCTGTGGGAACCTCTTTTTTACGTAGTCCGAAGGTAAATGGGTAATGTCAAGATAGACACACTCAGCACCGGTCTTTTTTAACTCCATGTCTATCGCTCGGGTCACCACATCTCTTGGGGCTAATTCTTTTCTTACCGGGTCGTATTTATGCATAAATCTTTTTCCTTCGGCGTTAAGCAAAACCGCCCCCTCTCCTCTTAAGGACTCTGAAATTAGAAAATTTTTAGCTTTTGGATGATAAAGACAGGTGGGATGAAACTGAATAAACTCCATGTTAGCAACCCTACATCCTAAGGAATAAGCCATCGCAATCCCATCACCGGTTGAAGTATCAGGATTACTGGTGTAAAGATAGACTTTACCCACCCCTCCGGTACAAAGTACTATCACCTTAGCCAGTATTATCAAAGGTTTGGATTGATTAAGGTCAAGTACCAACCCTCCTATAACCTTAGGGCTTGAAGTTACTCTCTTTTTATCTACAAGAATCTTCACCACAAAATGGTTTTCTAAAATTTCTATATTGTTTTCTTCAAAAACTCTTTCAAGCAAGGTCTTTTCTATAGCCCTTCCTGTATAGTCTCCTACATGAAGGATCCTTCTTTTTGAATGACCACCTTCAAGGGTTAGATGGTATTTTTGAGGATTTTCAGGGTCTCTGTCAAAAGAAACTCCCCAGGTTATAAGATCTTTTATCCTGTCAGGAGCAGACTTAACCACCAACTCTACTGTCTCTCTTTTACATATTCCGTCCCCTGCTATCATCGTATCTTGAATATGCAACTCAAAACTATCATCTTCTCCCATAACACAGGCAATTCCACCTTGAGCAAGAGAAGTTGCTGTTTCAAAAACCCTCTTTTTAGCAAGTACAGTAATATGTCCTAAATCCTTTAATTTTAAAGCTAAACTTAAACCTGCAATACCTGTACCTATGATTAAAACATCGGTTTTTTTTATCTCCATTTCTTTTATTCCTCTCTTTGATGTTCTATTTTTGGTTTTCTCTGGAGGAAGATCTCGAGAAGTTCTGGTCCAGACTTTATGTAATAAGGTGAACGATAGGCTTCTTTTTCACTAAACTTTAAGTCCTTTTTCTTTTCTTTATCTCTTACAGAATCAAAAATAGCAAAAGGCACAGGTTTTGATGAATGAGTCCTGATAGAAATAGGTGTAAGATGGTCACAACAAACAAGAATTCTATATTTATCTGTAATCTCTATAATTCTTTCCATAAAATATCTTACAACCCTTCGGTCAAACTCATTTATGGCTTTAATCTTTTTTTCAAGAGATCCTTCATGAGAAACCTCATCAGGAGCCTCTACATGGATCACCACAAAGTCATATTCCTTTAACGCTTCGACTGCATAATCTACCTTACCTTCATAGTTAGTATCTAAATATCCGGTTGCTCCTGGTACGTTTATAACCGACATCCCAGAAAGTACAGCTAACCCTTTTATCAAGTCTACGGCTGAAATAACCGCACCTTTCAAATGCCATTTTTCCTCAAAAGGTTCTAAGTTAGGAGTCCTACCCTGTCCCCAAGGCCAGATAGCATTAGCAGGAAGAAGATTTTCCATCTTCCTTCTCTGATTGACAGGGTGTTTTTCTAAAATCTCTATAGCTTTTAGGATATAATCCTTTAAAAAGGGTTCCTCATCGTAGGAAGTAAAGGCAAACCATACGTTTTTACCTAAAAGGTCATGAGGAGGGTAAGTATGTAATCCTCCAGAACCTCCTCTCCAGATCAAAATATGTCGGTAGCTGACCCCAGGTATAATTTCTATCTTTTCGTTAGAGATATTCCGGTTGATGGCCTCGATCAACTCTATAGCCTCTTCTGTAGAAATATGTCCTGCAGAATAGTCTTCCATGATAAGTTCTTCCCCTTCAAGCTTAAGGGTTACCAGATTACATCTATAGGCTACATCTTCAGGTTTTAGGACAATTCCACGGCTTGCAGCTTCGATAGGCCCTCTTCCAGTATATTTTTCTTCTGGAGGATAGCCTAAAAGTCCCATAATGGCTACGTCTGAACCTGGATGCATTCCTGGAGGAACGGTCTGGCAATGTCCTATCATACCGTAAGAGGCTATAAAATCCATACCAGGGGTGATAGCTACCTCAAGAGGAGTTTTCCAGTCGAGTTCTTTAACCGGAAAGTCTCCCATACCGTCTCCTATAATCATTGCATACTTATAACCTTCTAAATTTTCTTCCCGCAATTCCTCCCCTTCTAACTTGTATTGCTCTAAATCTACTGCTTCTTTTTTCTTTTTTCTTCCCATAAAAAAACCTCCTGCAATTTTTATGTTAGTTTTTGCTTAATATATGTTGAGTTGTATACTAATAATATGAAAACTAACAAAATAAAGAGGGACAAGGACTCCATAACTCTTAGGCTTAAAAGCCTCGAGAGGAGTCTGTCAATCTTTTCCTCAACTCCCAATAAGTTGGTTAGGCTTCCTAAGCCTCTGCCACATGGGAGGATGGAGCGAGGGACATCAACTAAAAACACCCCACACAAGGAGGTGCTCCCATGAACACCTTCGTCGGTGTTGACATCTCCAAAGATACCTTTAACATCGCTGTCCTCAAAGATGAAAACTTCATCCTGTCCCAAACCTTCCCTATGTCCCAAGAAGGCTTCTCTCAGTTTCTCTCCCTCCTTAACCAACTCACCAACCCCATCGTAGCCATGGAATCTACCGGCAGATTCTTCCTCCCCCTCTATCACTTCCTTCTCGCTAATGACATCCAAGCCTTCATCATCAACCCCAAAATCCTTCATCGCTTCTCTCAATTCATCTCCGCAAATAACCCCTCTAAGTCTGATACCAAAGACGCTAAAATCCTTGCACTCTTCGCTCAATCTAATCCACAATTCCTTAACCCTCTCCCACCTGACCATCACCTGAGAAACCTCTCTCGTCTCATCCAAAAACTCAAAAAAGAATGATCTTTTGCCAAAACACAAATCAAATACGCCCTCTCTGTGCTCTTTCCCGAAGCTGAAAAACATTTCAACATCTTTACCCTCTCCTTCCTTAACATCCTCCTTAACTTCCCAGGAGCCCACTATCTCAAAAAAGCCTCCCCCAAAGACCTCTCCAATATCATCAACGCCTCCCCCAAAGGTAGAACTCCTTCCTTCTCCCCTCAAGACATCATAAACCTTGCTAAAAACTCCATCGGTATCCACAACCACTGCCTTTCTCAAACCCTCATCTTCTACATCGAAAAGTGTCTCTTCCTTGAACCAAGAATTCAAAAACTCGAAAATATGCTCCTTGAGGAAATAGATCACGACCAAAACCAACAAATAAAGCTCATCTCCTCTATCAGGGGAATTTCTCCAAAACTTGCAGCCCATTTTCTCGCTGAAGTAAAAGATGTTCTTAGATTTTCCAGTGCAAAGAAACTCATAAAATATGCTGGCACAGACCCAGTAATAAAACAGTCTGGCAAGTTTAGGGTGAATAAACACATATCCAAGCAAGGAAGTCCTTGGCTTAGAAACATCCTTTTTCAGATGGCAGTAGGAGTAGTAACCTGGGAACCTTATTTCAGAGAATATTTTTTGCGCAAAAAGAAGGAATTTAAGAGCTATAAAAAGGCGATGGTAGCAGTAATAAACAAGCTTATCAGGGTGATTTATGGCATTTGCAAAAATGGGGCTTATTTTAATCCGAGTTTGAGTTTTTATTCTAAAAATTATGTTTCTATTTGTGAGGTATCTCATGCTTAAAACCTATTTACTGATAGTTGACTCCTGTTAAAAAATCTTAGCTAAAACAAAGGATAGTTTAAAAAATAAGAAAAAAATCAAGGTTAACAAGACCTGAGAAAAAAAATCCGTAGGTGCAATCAACAAAGAGATCCCATAAAAAAAGCCAAGAAAATAAACTCTCCGTTTTTGGTAGAACTCTTTGGTAATGATTTCCTCTTTAATAAACAAGGCAAAAAGCAAAGGAAGTTGGAAAAAAACTATCGAAAAAAGAAGAACCCTTAAGATAAAAAATAAAAAATAGTTAATCTTAAGATTGGCTTCGAAGTTGCTTCCAAAAAACAGAAAAATCTTTATAAGAAAGGGGACAAAAACCAAATATCCTACACAAATCCCAATCAAAGCCAGTCCTAAAGAAAGAAAAAAAACCTTTCTAAAAAAAACCTTCTCAGGCTCGTAAAACTCTGAAGAAATCACCTTCCAAACCTTTAAAAGGAAAAAAGGTAAAATTACGATAAGAGCCAGATAAAAAGAGGCACGCAATAAAACAAAAAGGGCCTCTTCTAAGGAAGTAAAAACTAAAGGCTGACCTTTTATGACCTTAAAGTAAGGAAAAAGCAGATAAGGGAACAGATAAGGTAAGGCTAAAAAAAAACCTAACCACAACCCTAAAAAGATCAGGCTATAAAGGATTATCTCTCTTCTTATCTTACCTAAAACATCTACCGCTAAGATTTTAGGAAGGTTTATCTTGCTCATCTTTTTTATCAAGGACTTTAAAAGGGTCTTGAGAAATTTCTTTTATAGGAACGTCTATCACCGAGGTTGCCTCTTCTTTTAGATGTTCTATCTCCTTTTTAGCCTCAGTCAACTCCTTCCCAACCTCATCAACCTCAAGTTCTCTTTTAATCTCTTCTATACTTTTTCTAAGCTCTATAGAAAGTTTAGCCAAAAATTTACCCAGTTCAGGTAGCCTCTCAGGACCAAGAACTATTAGGGCAACCAGAAAAAGGACCACCAATTCTGAAAAACCTATGTTAAACATAACCTAATCTTGCCTGTATTCCCTGGGGATAGACCTTCCTATACTACAGAAAAGCTCATAACAGATAGTCCCGGCAAGGGCTGCCAACTCCTCTGCAGGAACCTCTCGATTTTTTCCACCAAGAAGGATGACCTCTTCTCCTACCTGAGGACTTTCAACCCCGGTTAAATCCACGTAAAGGGCTTTCATAGAGATAGTCCCTACTACCTTAACCCTCTGATTTCTAAAAAATGCAAATCCCTTGTTTCCTAAACTTCTTAAATAGCCGTCTCCATAACCTACAGGCACTACCCCTAAGAGGGTTTCTCTCTCTGCCTTAAAGGTAGGACCATATCCAGCATACTCTCCCTTACGCAACCTTTTTAACTCAACGATACGCGACCTTAAGGTCATCACAGGATACAACTCGATTTTATCCCGTGCAGAGAGGTCTGGATAACCACCATAAAGACTAACCCCTGGTCTTACTAAATTTCCCTTTTCAGATAAAAAGATAATCCCTCCTGAGTTGGCAAAATGGATAAAAGTAGGATTGAGGTTATTTTGCTTGAGTAATTCTAAAGCTTTTTTAAAATTAGCAAGTTGTAGCTGGGTTAGTTCTGAATCAGGTTTTTCAGAACAAGAAAGATGGGTCATTAGCCCTGTTAAGGATAAAAAATCGGTGTTTCTAAGTTTCTCAATGAATTTAGGTAGGTCCTCTATGTTCAACCCAAACCTATGCATCCCTGTGTCTACTTTTAGATGAAAAGCCACCTTTTGTTGCCTTTTTTTAGCCTCCTCCTCCAGCCATTCTAAGGACTCAAAACCGGTAACCACCGGAGTTATCTCAAGTTCAAACATATAGGTTAACCAGCTTTTTTCAAACCCAGAAAGCAGTAATAAAGGTTGCCTAAAACCTGCCTTTCTTAAAAAAAAAGCCTCCTGAGGTTCAGAGAGCCCAAAACCCCAAATCCCTTCTTCTGAAAGGGTTTTAGCAACCTCTATAAGCCCATGCCCATAGGCATCATTTTTGATAACAGGAAGAACCTTGGTACCTTCAGGTAAAAACCTTTTTAATGCCCTTAAGTTCTTTTTTATGTTTCCTAAAGAGATTTCCAGTTTTTTATACCAAAAAATTTTTACACCTCCTTTAAGTTCTTTAAAACCTGTTTTACATAATCAGAGGCAGAAAGCCCTGCTACACATCCTTCTCCTACAGCCTTAGCCAACTGTAAAGGAGGACCTGTAAGGTCTCCACAGGCGAACACCCCTTGGACGTTGGTTTGCATCTTTCTGTCTACTTTTACATAACTAAACGTCTCAGGGTCAAGCTCAATCCCTATAGGGGCAAGAAGTTCTATCGGACCTTTAGCACCTATCTCTATAAAAATCCCATCTAACTCCAACTGAGTTCCATCGTCAAACATAACCCCTTTTACCTCGTTATCTCCCATGATTTCTACAGGTTTTTTCTCTAAAACCTCTATATTAACAACTCTCAATTCAGAAAGAGATTCTTCAGATATAGGTTTTAACCCATAAAAATAAACTTTATCTGCAAACTTTTTTAAGGTTTTAGCCCCATGGATTGCGGCACTACCGTCTCCTATAACCAACACCTTCTTTCCTCTATAAAACCAAGCATCACAATCGGCACAATAAGAAACCCCTTTTCCTACAAACTTTTCTTCCTGTTGAAATACCCTTTTCTTCCTCTTAACTCCCATAGCAAGGATAAGTGAAAGGGCGGTGATCTCCCTTTCCTTTTCGGTAATCAGTTTAAAACCCAATTCTAAAGGTTCTATACTAATCACATCTTCCAAAATAAGCTCCCCCCCAAACTTTTTCACTGCCTTTAGACCTTCTTCAAGTAAAACCTTACCATCTACCTTTTCAGAAAATCCAAAATAATTCTCTATATGTGCTGACCAGAGAGCACTTTCTTCGAGTTTTCCTAATAAAACCACCTTATGTTTCCTTCTTCCAGCATGTAACCCTGCCTGAATTCCAGCAGGACCTATACCAATAATGGCAATCTCATAATCATAGTTAAAGGTCATTTTTTATGCTCCATCTTTTATTCTTCTTTGTCTACGTAAACTTCCTCTTGAGGTAAAGGCTTCTCCAGCCATTCCTTTTCTTCTCTTATTTTATACTCCTCCTTTAGCCAGTTGTAAAGGTCTGCAAGTTTACACTCCTTAGAACAAAAAGGACGATAAGGATTATTTTTTAACTTTACATGTTTATGACAGATGGGACATTTCATCGTTTTTTTTACCTATGCTTGCTTTATATTACCAACCAAACAGTACGGTCCTCAAAATAGGTAGTTACTTTATGACTTACTGAACCTAAGAAAAACTTGGTTAAACTTCCCCTTCCTCTTCTTCCAAGTACTATAGTAGAATAATCCCCTTTTTTAGCCATTTTAATGATCTCTGCAGCGGGGCCTAAAAAGCCTCTTTTCATTATAAGTCTAATTTTTTCCTTAGGCAGACCATTTTCTAAGATAAGATTGTTGGCTTTGGTTAAAAAATCCTGATATTCAGGATGTTTTAACTCCTTTAAAGCCTCAGAAAAACTACCTTCGAAACTTTTTTTAGAGGAAAAGGGATAAAAAATGTGAAAAAAGGTAATCTCTGCCTCTGGATGAAAAGAAAGAACAAAACTTACATAATCAACCACCCTTAAACCCATTTCTCCAAGGTCTAAGCCTACTAAAAATTTTTTATTCCATCGTTCTCCTCTGATTAACCAAATTGGTAGACAACACTTTTCAAGTAGTCTATGGGTCACTCCCCCTATAAAATAGGTACTAAGCTTAGAAAGACCTCTTCTTCCTACCACAATACCATCAAAAAGATTTTCCCGAGCTATCCTTAAGATATCTTCTGCCAGATGTCCTACTCGAAATTGAACCTTAAAAAAAACCTTTCCCCTGACATACTTTTCTAAAGAACTAGCCACATTTTTTAACTCTTTTTCTGCATTTAAAAAAACTTCACGAGCTTTTTTTTCTATCTCATCTTCTCTTTTAAACTTCTTTATCAAACTTGTTTCCCACTGGGATGAAGTTTTGTCTGGATGTTCTATTAGTTTAAGGACCGTTATGTTTAGCTCGGTTTGATAAAAAACCTGTTTTAAATAGGCTAAAGCACGATAACTTGAGGGACTCCCATCATAGCAAAGTAATACATGGGGGGTCACCTTGTTAATTTCTTGTTTTTCGTAAGCTTGAGTTTGACTAAACATTAAACCTTTCAGAAAGTTCCTTTTTAGCCAATTCTATCGCTTGTTTTACCATGTTAAAACCTGTCCCACCCAAGATCTCTCTTCTTTTTATAGCATTTTCTATGGTAAGCCAGTTATATACATCTGCTTCTATCCTATCAGAAAAGGCTTTAAACTCAGAAAGGGTTAAATTTTCTAAGCTCTTTTTCTCTTTTTCTGCATAATAAACGATCTGTCCGGTTATATGATGAGCCTTCCTAAAAGGAATACCTTTACTTACCAGATAGTCGGCAAGTTCGGTAGCTAAAAGATAGCCTTGGGAAAGGTGTTTTTCTATGTTTTCTTTTTTAAGGATTAAACCTGACACCATCAAAGACATGAGCCTTAAACACTGCCAGGTAGTCTTAACAGCCTTAAAAACAGGAGGTTTATCTTCTTGCATGTCACGGTTATAACTTAAAGGAAGACCTTTCATTAAACCCCAAAGTTGGTTAAAAGCTGCGTTTACTGAAGAGGCCTTTCCACGAATAAGCTCAGCTCCGTCAGGATTTTTCTTTTGAGGCATAAGAGAACTTCCGGTACAAAACCTGTCAGGAAGGTCGATAAAGGAAAATTCAGGGCTCATCCAGATGATAAGCTCTTCACACCAACGAGAAAGGTCTAACATTATAAGACTTAACACAAAAAGAAGCTCTAACGCAAAATCCCTTGAACTAACTGCAAAAACACTATTTTGGGTTGGTTCTATAAAACCAAGCTTCTCTGCAAGCTTTTTTCGGTCTATCCCAAAGGCACAACCTGCGAAAGCAGAACTCCCCAGAGGACAAATCTTTAGCCGTTTCTCGTAGTCTTCTAATCTCTGAAAATGATATTTCATCATCTCATAGTAAGCCATGATCCAGTGAGAAAAAAGAACTGGCTGGGCATGCTGAAGGTGGGTAAAACCAGGCATTATAACTCCATAATATTCCTCTGCCTTATCTACAGTCGCTTGCATCAAACTTTTTAATTCTATCTTTATTTCTTTTACCCGGTCAGCTAAATACAGTCTGAAATCTGTTACCACCTGCTCGTTTCTGCTTCTTCCTGTATGAAGTTTATAAGCTACTTCTCCTATTTTTTCAAAAAGGGCCTTCTCTATATTCATGTGAACGTCTTCATATTCCTTACGAAAGAGAAAAAGTCCTGCTTTTATTTCTTCCTCTATTTCAAGAAGACCTTTTTTGATAGCAAGACATTCCTCTTCTAAAAGAACTCCTGCCTCTTTCAAAGCCTCAGCATAGGCAAGGCTTGCCTTGATCTCATACAAGGCTAACTCGTGGTCAAAAGAAATTGATTCTGAGAATTCTTCAAAAAACTTGTCTAACTCTTCTTGAAACCTACCACCCCAAGGTTTTGCCTTGATTCCTCCCATGACTAATCTATTTTAACCTTTTTTAAAAAAAAGAAAACCTCAAAATTTGATATTAAAGTATTTTCTCCCTTTTGGGTCCTTTAGACTTATTTTAATTTGGCAAAGGTTTGTTAAACTATGATTATGATTTTTCCTCAAATACTTAAGATATTTCAGGTTTTTTGTAGTTTTAACCCTATTTCCGCCAATCTTTTACCAAATGCTCTTAAGATGGCCTTTTCTTCCTCGTCGATTTCTCTAACATTATCAGTACCTGCAACATGCCCTGGACCATAAGGAGATCCACCACCTTTGGTATAAAATAACTCTTTAACAGAATAAGGGACTCCTACAAAAATCATTCCTAAATGAAGTATAGCCGGAAGTAACGAAAATATGGTCATCTCTTGTCCTCCGTGAGGAGTAGAGGTAGAAACGAAAATCCCTGCAGGTTTACCTTCTAAAGCCCTTTCAAACCACAAGGGCGTAAGTTTATCTATCTGGTTTTTTAGTTGAGCAGAAACCACTCCAAACCTGGTAGGAGTCCCGAAAGCAATAGCTCCAGCCTCCCGAAAATCTTCTAAACTCACTAAGGGTATATGCTTTTGCATCTCCTTTCCCTTTCTAATATCTTCTCTTGAGGAAATAATTTCTTCTGGTATAAGTTCAGGAACTGTTCTTATAACTGGTTCTGCCCCGGCAACAAGCTTTACCCCTTCTGCTATCTCTAAAGCCATTTTATAAGTATTACCATAAGTGCTATAGTAAACTATCAAAACTTTCATATTACTTATCCCTCTTTAATCAAATTATTTACTACTTCCAGAGCTTTTTGATAATCAGGTTCGTTAGTAATTTCCGGTACTATTTCTATGTATCTAACGGTGTTTTCTCTATCTATTATGAAAATACTGCGAGCAAGTAGTCTAAGTTCTTTTATAAGAACACCGTAGTTTAATCCAAAAGATGCCTCTCGATGGTCAGAAAGGACTAACACCCTTTCTATTCCTGCACCAGAGCAAAATCTCGCTATAGCAAAGGGTAAATCCATGCTTATGTTTAAAACTACAATATCTTCTGAAAGCTTAGCGGTTAATTCGTTAAATTTGCGTGCTTGCATGTCACATACAGGGGTATCAAGAGAAGGGGTAACACTAATCAGCTTGATCTTCCCTGCCAAATCCTTTAACGTCACCTCTTTTAACTCTTGATTCAACACCACAAAATCAGGAGCTTTATCCCCCACCCTGATCTCACTACCTACAAGAGTTAAAGGATTACCCATAAAATAAACTAAACCCTTTCTTTCCATAAAGACCTCCTTTTTTAAATTAAAATATTTATTATTTTAAAAATAAAATCAAAAAATTGCAAGTTGAAGTTTTTTTGAAATATGTTATTATAGAGATCTATAGACTCTGTTTATGTTTTTTACAAACCTTAAAATACCATCGGTTGCTTTTTCGTTTTTTTTGTTGAAATTCGAGGGTAATATGCTAAAATAGATAAACTTTCAAAAAGTTTTTTCTTGAGGTTAAAAATGTCCTTAAATAACCATAAAAATAGAAAAGCTGATCTTGCGTTAGTTTTGTTGAGTGCCGGGATGGATAGTGCTGTATGTGCAAGTGTTGCAGCCCAAGAACATGCCTTGGCTTTTCTACATTTTCAGTATGGGCAAAAGGCTGCTAAAAAAGAACTTGAATGTTTTTACCGATTGGTTGACCACTTTAAACCTCAAAAATATTTAGTAGTAGAACTAACTTTTTTTAAAATAATCGGTGGCTCAAGCCTTACCTCAGAGGAAATTGAAATTTCTGAGTCTTTAAATACGCAAGAAATTCCTTCTACCTACGTACCTTTTAGAAATGGAGTATTTTTAAGTTTGGCGGTAGCTTGGGCTGAGGTGATAGGAGCAGAGAAAATCTTTATAGGAGTAAACGAAATAGATTTTTCTGGATATCCAGATTGTAGAAAAGAATTTATTCAAGCCTTTAACCAGGCAGCAAACCTTGGAACCAAACCTGAGACAAAAATTATGATAGAAACCCCTCTTATCCATCTGTCTAAAAAAGAAATCGTAGAGCTTGGTATAAAACTTAATACTCCCTTTCATCTCACCTGGTCTTGCTACAGAGAAACGGAAAAAGCCTGCGGAAGATGTGACTCTTGTCAAATAAGGCTTAAAGCCTTTAAAGAAGCCGGTATAGAGGACCCAATAGAATATGCTTAAGTTAGAAGGTTTTACCTGCCAACGTTGTGGTACCTGTTGCCAAGGAGAAAGTACTGTCTCTTTAACCCAAGAAGAAATTCTTAGAATAGCCCAATTTTTAAACCTCCCAGAGGAAGTCTTTAGAGAAAAGTATACAGTTAAGGTCGGGAAATACAGGGTTGAGATGAAAACCAAGGATGGGTATTGTATCTTCTTTGATAAAAAAGAAAAACTCTGTACGATACATCCGGTAAAACCTAAAAAATGTAAAGAATGGCCTCTGATAGAGGCACTATCCAAAGACCCTTCAACCTTAGAAACGTTAAAAAATTATTGTATAGGAATTAAAATTTTACAAATTTAAACCTTGAACAAATTAAAAAATGTTTTAAAATAATAGAAAATAAGTTGTTGAGGTGAGGAAAGATGGATGAAAAAAAGTTAGAATTTTACAAAAGTTTAGGGATAAAACTAACCCCTCAAAGAATTGCCATCCTGGAATACTTGGAAGGAAACAAAGAACACCCTTCAGCAGAAGACATCTATAATTCCTTAAAAAAAAATTTTCCAAGCATGTCTTTTGCCACCGTTTACAACACCTTAGACGTGTTGGTAAAAAAAGGACTTATCAAAGAAATCATAGTTGACCCTTACAAGAAAAGATTTGACCCCTTTACCCATACCCATCACCACTTTGTCTGTAAATACTGTAAAAAGGTTATAGACATTTCTCAAGAAATAAATTTTCCGTTACCTAAGGAGATTCAAAACTGTGAGGTTGAAGACTTTCAAGTAGTGTTTATCGGGCTTTGTCCTGAGTGTAAAGATAGAAAAAACTAAAGTTAATATCCCTAATTTGCCGATAAAAATTTATAATCATCCATGATCTCCCCATTTTCCAATTGCTCTAAACGATTTATAATATCACCCATTGGGTGAAAAAACCCTCTAAATCTAAGAGGGTGCCATTATGCCAAAACTCTCTTAACTTCAAAATCCTAAAAACTAACGAACCTATCACCCCTCGTTCAGAACTTGCTCTTGTTGATGCCTTCCTCAAAAACTCCGAAAATAAAAACCTTAATAGACCAACATAATACCTTTACCTGGTTCAAACAGAGGTTACACCGCCTGGCAATATATTCAACCTATCCTCCCTATCCTTATAGGGAGAGCCCATATCTGGGAGTTTAAAAATGTATATGGGATAATAATTTCAAAATCAGGAAAATTTGAAAGAGAAAAAGTTGTAGATAGAAAAGGGAGTAGAAAATACATAATATTTGGAAAAAATTAAAGAAAAATTTTTGATTTTATTCTTTACCGGCAATTTTAGGTTCTAAATCTTGCTTGTTTTTTTTTTTTAGTTTTAGGTATAATTTAAATTTTAATCAAACCCTAAATTAGGGATTATCTATGGTTTTTACCGAACTTTTGGCATGTTTAATCCCTAAACCTGCTCTAACCATCACCGGAAATACTACCTTTCAAGAAGTCATAGAAAAGATGAAAAAGACAGGAGAGACCTTTGTGGTCCTTTTAGAGAACCATTTTCCCACAGGAATCTTTACAGAAAGAGACCTGATAAAATGTTTAGCAGCAGGTATTCCCTTAAACGAAAAGGTCAGAAACTTTGCCCAAAAAAATCTGGTAAAAATACGTGAAGACCGTCCGTTAGCAGTAGCCCTTACCATCATGATAGAATACGGTATAAGAAGGCTGATAGTGGTCGACCAAAAGGGAAACTATCGAGGGATAATAACCCACAAAGATATCTTTGAAATTTTAGACCCAGAGCTTTTCAAAAAAGAAATCACCGCAGCCTATCTTACTAAAAACAAACCTTTTTACTATCTTAATCCTAACCACACCTTACAAGAAGCCTTAAGTTTGATGGTAGAAAAGAACATAGGGGCTGTGCCTATAGTTGATGAAAACAAAAAACCTGTAGGAATACTTACTGAAAAAGATTTCATCTTTAAGCTTGAGCTGAGCAATCTTTCCGAAAAAATTGGTAATGTAGCCTTAAAAGAGGTCTATACAGCTTCTAAGAGTGACCCTATTTCACAGCTAAAACTTAAGTTTAAAAATCTCAAGGTCAACCACTTAGTAATCGTCGATGAAGAGGGAAGGGCTGTAGGGATCATTTCGACTCGAGATTTATTAGGTATGGCTAAAGAAACCTATGCCTCTTATATGGAAAATAAGTTCAGACAAGCCAAAGACTTGCTTTATATACTTCCTGAAATAGTGCTTGAGATCTTAGACTTAGGGTATGAACAGGTAATATACTGGGGAAGTGCTAAAGCTCACGAAATTTTTGGGGAAACGATAGACGAAAAAAGTGTGCTTGAGATTTTTGACCAAGAAGACTGGTACCGTGTATTTGGGAAGCTAAAAAAACTCAACAAAGTCCATAAAGAAACTATAAAAAGTTTAAACGGACATATTTTTGAGGTTTCAGGCTCATACCTTAAACTTCACCTCGAAGGGGAAGGTAAAATCCATCTTGTTTTAAGAGATATCACCCATAACCATCGGTATTTAACCGAATTAAAAGCCCATGCAGAGTTTATCCAAAACCTAATCAACTCTATCGACAGTTTAATTTTGGTGGTAGACCCTGAAGATGGAACCTTCAAATTTTATAATCATACAGTCTTGTCCTGTCTTGGTTATGACCAAAAAGAGATGGCTTATAAAACCATCTATGACATCGTCTATCTGCCTTATCAACAAATAAAAACCAACCTGCAGATGGTAGCCAACGAAGGAAAAGAAATAAAGGGAGAAAGGCTTTATCTTTCTAAGACTGGAGAGAAAATACCGGTAGAAACCTATGCCTTTAGGTTGATCCTTGACAAATCTTATGTTGCGATCTCAAGCAAGTTAAAACCAATCTATCAACTTGAAACCCTTAACAAAGAATTAAGCCTTTGTAAATCTCAGAAAGAAGCCCTTTCTGTTCTCTCTAAATATCTCTTAAACTTTATAGACACCCTTCAATTTTTGGAAATCTCTCCAGAAACAGGGGAGATCCTTTCAACCTATGTAGAAGGAGACCAAGATCTGTGGAAAGGTTGCATAGAGAATAAGGCTAAAGAATGTAAAGCTTACAGCCATGGTATTTTGATAGAAAAGACAGAGATACTTTGTCCAAAGGTCAAAGCTGAAAAAGATTTAGACTTCTTTTGTTATCCTCTGATTTTAGAAGGAAGGGTGGTAGGGGTTTTTAGCCTTATAAGAAAGATGCCTTTAAATGACCTTGAAAAAGAAAACATCAAAAAAATGCTCAGCAACTTTTCTTTTTACTTTTTTAACCTCTATCTTATCAACAAACTAAAGGAGTTATCGCATACTGACTACCTTACCAAGGTTTATAACCGACTTTTTCTGCAAGAAGTATTAAAAAAAGAATTCAGTATTTGGAAAAGAAAAGGAGGCAAGCTTTCTATCATTCTTGTAGACCTTGACAACTTTAAGGCTGTAAACGACACCCTTGGACATTTTAACGGAGATCTCGTATTAAAACAAATAGCTAACATACTTAAAAACAACACAAGGGAGATGGACATACTTGGCCGCTGGGGAGGGGAAGAATTCATGATAATCCTTCCTTATACTTCTAAGGATGAAGCCCGTAGACTGGCTGAAAGACTTAGACTTATCATCGAGGGAACACCCATTAATTTAGAGGATAATACCATAAACATCACCGCAAGTTTTGGTATAGCAAGCCTACCTGAAGACACCGACAACTTAGATGATCTATACAAAATAGCAGATCAAAGGCTTTACAAAGCTAAAAATCTGGGGAAAAATTTGGTAGTCTTTGAATAATCTATTCTTTACCTTCCTTACCTGAGAGGCTTTCTGAAATGGAGGCTGCTTTATCTGGAGGCATAGCGCTTAAAATACTTGCTACCTGGGAGCTTTTCAGCTGGGAAAGGATTTTAACAGCCATATCTTTGTCCATGTTTATCAACATGTCTGCAGCCTTAGAAGGTTTCATCTCAGAAATAGCCTTAACTAAAAGTTTGGTCCTCTCATCCTGGACTGCCTGGATCCTGTTTAATTTTTCCTCTACCGAAGCCTCTAACTCTTTTAAAGAGGTTAGTTGTTCCTGGATACGGGCTTCTAAAAGTTTCAATTCCTCTTGTTTTAACCTTAACTCCTTTTCTTTATCACTAAGCCTTTGCCTTTCTACCTGTAGAAAATCTGCAAAATCAGGAGGACAACCTGCAGGTAATTTTTCTTCTTTTGCGCTTAACTCATACACATGCACCCCAAAAACCAGTAAAGCTAAAAACAACTTAAAAATCCCTAAACCAAACAAAAACAAAAAAAGATTTTTAGTTCTGGTAAGAAACCTCATGCTTTCTAACGGTCTTATCCCTTTCTTTAAAATTTCGTCAAACCTATTTTTCATCTACTTTCCTCTTTTAAGCATCATAAGATCATCCATCTGCCGATAAAAATTCTTTAAACCTTCTTCATAAAAAAGTCTGTAAGTTTTATCCCTTAAAACCTCAGCTACCCTTTTTTCTTGATGGGTTTGCCTCAACTCTTCTAAAAGCAAGTCTAACTCCCTTTTTTGAGCTTCTATCTTTTTTTCTAACTGTTCTTTTTCCGAAAAAAAAACTTCTAACCTTTCTAAGTAGGCTTTTAATTCTTCTGCTGTTAAGACCTTTTTTGTCTGTAAATCTTTAAGATCTTCTTCCTTTTCCTTTATCATTTTTTCTTTTTCTTCCAAAAGGCTTTGATAAACCTGCTTAGCATGTAACATCTTAGCTTTAGTTTGTTCTTCCTTTAGCTCCTTATACCAAGCTAAGGTCTTGAAAACCTTGAGTTTATTTTTCATTTTATCCTGCTAAAACATTCTTGAGAAGTGTTAGAGAAGTACCTAAATCATACTTTTCGTCCAAGTTTTGTCTTAAAAATTCTTTTAAAGGTTTTATCAAGGATAAAGCCCTGTCTATTTCAGGATTAGAACCTTTAACATAGGCACCTATGTTAATCAAGTCTTCGGCTTTTTTATAGGTAGCAAGTATAGAAATGGTTTGATAGGCCAATTCTAAATGTTCTTTTGGGACGATGTCCTTCATCAACCTGCTTATACTGGCAAGGACATCTATCGGAGGATAATGCCCTTCATGAGCAAGGTCTCTGGAAAGTACAATATGGCCATCCACGATACTTCTAACTGCATCTGCTATAGGGTCATTAAAATCATCCCCTTCCACCAGCACAGTATAGATAGCGGTGATATCTCCTCCTCCAACCTTAGCTCCTGCTCTTTCTAGCACCTTAGGAAGCATGGCAAACACAGAAGGGGTATAACCTCTCGCAGTAGGAGGTTCTCCTGAGGCTAATCCTATTTCTCTTCCTGCCATACAAAATCTGGTAAGGGAATCCATCAGCAAAAGTACCCTTAAACCTTTATCCCTAAAATATTCAGCCAAACTCATAGCATAATAAGCTGCCCTTATCCTCATAGAAGGAGCCTCATCAGAAGTAGCCACAACCACCACCGATTTTTTAATACTCTCCCTTAAGTCCCTTTCGATAAACTCTCTTACCTCTCTTCCTCTCTCTCCTATCAAGGCTATCACGTTAACATCAGCCTCTGTATATCTGGCAATCATACCAAGCAAGGTACTTTTCCCAACCCCAGACCCTGCCATGATAGCCATTCTCTGGCCCCTTCCGATCGTCAAAAGGGCGTTTATTGCCTTTATCCCTACGTCTAAAATCTCTTTTATAGGAGCTCTTTCCAGAGGTTTTAAAGGTTCTCCATAAAGAGGATATAAGTCTGAAGCCTTTGGAGATAGACCCTGGTCTAATGGTTCTCCTAAGGCATTAACTATCCTTCCTAAAAATTTTTCGCCTACCGGGGCATAAGAAGAGCCTAATGGATAAACCTTAGCTCCAACCTCTATCCCTTTTAAATCTCCTAAGGCTGTAAGGATAAACCGATTATCATTAAAACCTACTACCTCAGCCAAAACACTCTTTTCCTGACCTTCGACCTTACAAAGGTCTCCTACCTTTAGGAAAGGCCCTGTACTTTCTACAGTCAACCCTAACACCTTGGTAACATAGCCATAAACCTCAAAAGGTAAAATGTTTTCTACTCTTTTTAAATAGACTCCTAGATCTTTAACCTTCATCTTTAAAAAGTTCCGCTAAAAGCCTTTCCCATCTCTTTTCTAAAGTAGCATCCACCACACCTAAAGCAGTTTCCATAAAAACCCCTCCCTTAGAAATATTAGGATCAGCGATAAGATTGATCTTGGACGAAGGGCCAACTAACTGAGAAAGATTTTCCTTTATAAAACCAAACTCCTCGGGGTTAACCTTTAGGTTAATTTCTATCCCTTCAGCTATATAATTTAAAGCCTCTTTTATCAAGTTAAGCGTGGTTTCTTTCTCTATGGTTATTTCTTTTAAAACCATCTTTTGGGCAATCTTTAACGCTAAGGTTAAAACCTCTTTGTCAAGATTTAGAACAAGAGCTTGAACTTCTTCTTCTAAGTTTTTTAAAAATTTTGAAACTTCCTCTAACTTAAGTTGAAATTCCTTTTTTAAAGCTTCCTCTAACTCTTGATACTTAGTCTTCAGTTCTTCCTCAACCTTAGCTTTTCCTTCTTCGTATCCTCTGGTTAATCCCTCATGATACCCTGCCTGGAACCCCTCAGTTTTCCCCAACTCAAATCCCTGCTGATATCCCTTTTCATAAGCCTCTTTAAGCCTTTGTTCTAACAACTCTTCTGGAGAAACAGTAGAGGCTTTTTTGTTAGAATCTTTGTTGGTTTCTTCCTGTTCTCTAAGGATAGATTTAAAGCTTTCCTCTTCTGAGGGAGTTAGATCTGGAGTTAAAAGTTCAAAACAAGAAATTTTATGACTCTTCAGTACCTTAGACAAACTCCTCTTCACCTTTACTGAGTATTATCTTACCTTCTTGCTCTAACTTTTTAGCCACCCTGATGATGTTTTGCTGAGCCTTTTCCACCTCACTAATCCTTACAGGCCCCATCATTTCAAGTTCTTCTTTCATAAGGTCTGCCGCTCGTTTACTCATGTTCCGGAAGAACTTTTCTCTGATCTCAGGAGAAGCCCCTTTTAAGGCCAATTTCAAATCATCGGTAGAAATCTCTCTAAGCAAGGTTTGGATAGCAAAGTCATCCACGTTAAGAAAGTCTTCAAACGTAAACAGATATTTTCTGATTTCTTCTGCTAAGGCTGGGTTTTCGTCTTCTATCTCGCTTAAGATTTCATCTTCTAGTTCTCTTCCTGCATGAGAAAGAACCTCTGCTGCTTTTTCTGGTCCTCCAATCTTTTTACCCAAAGCTCCCCCTACACTTTGAAGCTCACTTTCTAAAGCATCGCTTATTTCTTTAACAATCTCTGGGTCTACCTTGTTTAAAAGTGCTATTCTTAAAAGCACTTCAGCCCTAAGTTTTTCAGGCAGAAACTGTAAAACCTGTCCTGAGAGTTCTGAGTCTAAGTGAACCAAGATGATGGCTATAGTCTGAGGATGCTCGTTTGACAAAAAACTAGCGATAGTCTTTGGGTCGAGTTTCTTAAGTTTCTTAAAGGTTTCTGGCCCTATTTCCTTTTTAATTTCTTCAAAAATTTCTTTTCCTTTTTCACCATAAGCCTTGATAAGTGACTGTTTCAAAAACTCTTCAGGAGAAACGGTCACATCTCCTAACATTTCCTTAGCTTCGATGTTAGCCTCTTCGAGGACCTTTCTTACTGCTTCAGCAGGAATGTACTCAATCTTTGCCATCTCTATACCGATACGCTTTATGTCGTCTTCGTCTAAATATTTATAAACCTGAGAAGTAAACTCCTCTCCCATCAACATAAGGAATATAGCTGCTTTTTGAGGACCGGTAAGCTTATCAGGGTCTATTTTAGCCATAACCTAGTACCCAGCCTCTGCCAAAGCCTTCTTTCTTTCTTCTATACTTTCCTCTAAAAGCCATTTTTTAACCAGCATAGCAGCCTTTTCAGGTTGACTTTGAATGATACCTAAAGCGATTTCATGTGGTAAAGGCCCCTCTTCTTCAGCAACCTTAGCTTCTAAAGTAGGAGGAACAGCCTCTGCAACTGGTTCTATACCTGGAGCTGGTGCAGGCTTAGGAGCGATACTCTTTAGCAATGGTCGTATCACCAGAAGATAAAGTACTATCAAACCTAAAATCAACAATAAAGGCTTATAAAATTTAGCTACATAATCCATCATCCCTGGTTTCACCACCGGTGGTTTTGAAAATTCTTTAACTTCAACCTTAACCTCATCTCCTCTGTCTGGGTTATACCCAATAGCACCTTTTACCAAGTTTTCTAACCATACTACCTTTTCTGTAGAGTTATCTGCAAGGACTGACTTGTCAACCAACACCGCTACACTTATTTTTTTAATACTTCCTGGAGAAATTTCAAGATTTCTTACCTTTTTACTAACTTCGTAGTTTTTAACCACCCTTTTCTTAGAATAAGTTTCTCCCTGCCCTTGCTCTGGGGAGGTTGCCTCAAACTTTTGTTCCAGAGTTCCTTTAACCCCTGCCACCCCTCCTTCAGTAGGGCCCCTGGAGGTCTTTTGCTCTTCTTCTGCCTCTTCAGAAACCACCGCGGTACCTTCTGGGTCGTAGGTTTCTTCTACCAATTTTTCTTTATCAAAAGAAATCTCTACCGCAACCTGAGCTACCGCTTTACCTGGACCTAAAGCCTTTTCTAACATGTCTTCTATCTTAGTTTTAAACTCCTCTTCTATCTTTTTTTTGTAAGCAAGCTGAGTGGTGGTAAACTCCTCTTCTTCAGAAGGCAGTTTGATGCTTTTCCCGGTGGTGGCATCTACGATGGTTACATTCTTTGGGTCAAGCTTAGGAACTGCCCCACTTACAAAATTGATGATGCCTCTTATTTGATTGGGAGTAAGTTCATATCCAGGAAGAAGTTCTATCAAAACCGAGGCCTTAGGAGGCTTTTCTTCCTCGATAAAAAGACTTTCCTTAGGCATAGCTAAATGCACCCTGACTGATTTTATCCCTTTTATTCCTTGAATACTTCTTGCCAGCTCACCCTCTAAAGCTCTCTGATAGTTCACCTTTTCCTGAAACTCAGTAAGACCCATCTGTTCTTTATCGAAAAGCTCAAACCCTGGACCTCGATACCCACCTACCAGCCCTTTTCCTGCTATCTCCATACGAAGCTCAGGCACTTTATCCTTAGGAACGTAAATACTTCCATCTGGGTCAACCTTGTAGGGAATCTTCTGTTCCTTTAAATATTGAATAATCTGATGATTGGTAGCTTCATCCATTCCCCGGTAAAGTAAACCCCAGTTTGGTTTAGAAACCAACCAAACCCCTAAAACCAAAAGTAGGGTAAGCCCTAAGCTACCCCCTATCAACATAAAACGTTTTCGGTTATCTAACCTTGTCCAAAATTCCTTTAGTTGACCTGGCAATTCCCTAAGATTCGGCATAGCCATACCAAACTTCCCCTAAGACGTTAGATTTGCATCCTCATGATTTCTTGATAAGCCTCAAGTACCTTATTCCTTATTCTCAAAAGAAGTTTAAAATTGGTATCAGCCTTGGAAATACTCAAAGCTACATCCGAAATGTCTACATCTTCTCCTTTAGCCAAAGCCTCGATAGCAGCCAGAGCCTTTTTCTGAGAATCATCCACCTCTTTTAATTTGTCCATCAAAAAATCTTTAAAACTTAGGCCTTCTACCTTATCTTTCTGAATAAGGTTATCAACCTTTTGATAGTTACTTAACAACGAGGGATTAACCTTCATCGATTTATTTCACCTCCTTATTTTAAAAGCTCTAAAGTTCTCTGGATCATACTTTTAGAGGTAGACAACACAGAAAGATTAGCCTCATAAGCCCTACCTGCAGAAAGAAGCTCAACCATTTCAGTAATCACATCTACGTTAGGATATTTAACAATCCCCCTTGCGTCTGCATCTGGATGTCCTGGGTCATAAACCTCCCTAAATGGCGCTTTGCTATCCTCTATCTTTTCTACCTTTACCAGCCTTAACGGACTCTCCTTTGAATTCTTTGAATTAAAAGGGACAGCCTTTAAAACTACATTTTTGGCCTTATAAGGACCTCCTTCTAAGGTGCGCGTAACTTGAGCGTTAGCAATGTTGGTAGCTGCTACGTTTAACCTGGTTCTTTGGGCAAAAAGCCCACTTGCAGCAACCTTAGAAACATCTAAAAGCCTCATCCTTATTTACCTCCCTCAGTAATAGCCTCCTTTAACCTTTCTAACTCCTTGGCTAAAGCCTGCAACGTAGCTTCATACATCAACTGGTTCTCTGTGAGAGCACTTATTTCTTCTTCCAAACTCACATTATTAGGGGTACCTAAGGTTTGCCATCTCTCTACAGTTTCCGTCAAATTTTTGACAAGAGATTCTTTTCCGGTAATATGTTTAGGTCTGGTGGTTTTAAGGTTAGGTTCGTTCGAAAGATAAACCTGCATAACCTTTTCGAACGGTAAATCTCTTCTCCGATAACCAGGGGTATCTACATTTGCTATGTTTGACGCAAGCAGGCTATGTCTCTTAGCCCTTAAGTTTAGAGCTAATCTTACTGTGTTAAAAGTTTTTTCAAATAAACCCCACATCCCTTAAAACCTCCCTTCAAACCCCTTTTCATTCTTATATTGCTTTAACTTATTTCTTAAAGTCCTAACCGTAATTCCTAAAAGCTCAGCTGCCTTAGTTTTATTACCTTTAGCTACCTCTAAAGCCTTCATGATAGCCTCTTTTTCAAGCACCTCTAAAGGTTTTACCTCTATCTCTGTCTGTTTGTTATCAAAATTTATGCCTAAATAATGGACTAAATTTTCAGACTGAGAAAAAGGATCTATCAGATGTTTAACCTCTATCAACTCTCCTTCACAGGTAAGCACCGCCCTTTCTATCATGTTCTTTAACTCTCTTACGTTCCCAGGAAAAGAATAATCCATCAAAAACCTTTGAGCCTCCTCAGAAAAACCCTGTAAACTCTTTTTGTACATACGGGAAAATTTTTCCAGAAAAAATTTTGACAAAAATTTGACATCTTCTTTTCTCTCTCTTAACGGAGGAATTTTGACGGTAATAACGTTTAATCTATAAAACAGGTCTGACCTAAACCTTCCTTCTTTGACCTCCTTTTCTATGTCTCTGTTGGTTGCTGCTAAAAACCTAACATCTACTTTAATAGGATGGTATCCACCAAGCCTATCAACCTCACCCTCTTGTAACACCCTGAGTAGTTTACTTTGAAGGGAAGGATGCATTTCAGCTATTTCGTCTAAAAAAAGGGTACCTCCTTCTGCCAGTTCTATCTTACCTTTTTTTCTAAAATTAGCCCCTGAAAAAGCTCCTTTTTCATAGCCAAAAAGTTCTGATTCAAGAAGGGTTTCTGGGAGGGCAGCACAATTGATAGCGATAAAAGGCCCAAACCTTCTGGGACTTTTTTGATGTATATACTTAGCAAGAAGTTCTTTTCCTGTCCCAGATTCCCCTAACAAAAGAACAGGAGCTTTACTTTGAGCTACTACTTCAAGTTTTTTTAAAATCTCTAACATGTAAGGGTTTTTTGTAAGGAAGGTTTCTTCTTGCCACAAGATTCTTTTATCTTCTAAAGCAAAAAGCACGGTGTTTTCTATCAGTTCAAGAGGGGTAGAAAGAAGCTTGAAATCATAAGCCCCATGTTTTACAAACTCAACGGCATCCTCTAGGTCTGCCTTTTCTGCTAAAAAGATGACGTTTTTGAAACCTTGTTTAAAAAGTCTGTTTAACACCTCTAAGTTTTTTGTCCGTTCATATTCCAATTCATAGACCAAAACATCTATGTTGTTTGGGTCTATCTTGGGAGATATTTCTTCTTCTTGAGAAAACAAAATAGTTTCTATCCCTCTTTCTGTTAAAAGGTCTTTTAAAAGTTTTACCTCTACGCCTTTACCGATTAAAACAACCCTTCCCTTCATCTTTATTCTAAAAAACCAGCTTTTGGGCCTTCTCTACTAATTCCTTTTGTTTTTTATAAATATCTGCAAGTTCTTTTGCTATATCAGAAGCTTCAGCTAATTTTTCCCATAGTTTATCCGCTGTTCCTACCTTTCCTTTTTTCTCCAAGTAATAAGTCTCTATCAAAGTTATTTTAGGTTCCTTAGGAAACCTTTGTTTAGCTACCCCTAAAGCTCTTTCAAAGGTTATGTTATCTTTACCCAAGCTTTCTAAAAGGAGAATTAGATAATCCTTAAGCTCTGGTTGAAAATAAGGGTTTTGAAGGTATGCCCATGCCTTTGCATACTGTTTGTTGTTAATAGCCTGTAAAAACATAAACCCAAGTAGGTTTTTTTTATAAAACTCTGATAAATTAGAAGAGAGCGCTTGAGAAAGGTATTTTTCTGCCTGACCTAAATTTCTTTTGCTTTCATATAAAGTCCTTAGATAAAAATAAAAAGGATAGCTGGTTAAACTTTTTTCTTGGTAGCTTGAAATTAGGTACCCAAAAACCGAAAAAAACGTATCTATCTCACCTGTCTCTATAGCGGTAAAGCTCAAATTTAAAAGTAAAGAAGGTTTTAGTTCAGAGGGAACACCGATTTCGAAAGCCTTGATATACTCTAAAGTAGCCTTGGTAAAAAGTTTGTACTCTAAAAACATGTCACCTAAGATATAATAAGGTTGTCCACATTTGGCTTGGTTTAAGTACTCGCTATCTTCCTTTTCCAAAGATAAAACCTCGGCGATACGTTGAGCCTTAATCCCTTCCTTAAAAAGCTCAGAAATCGAAGTGCAGTAAGACTGAGAAACCTCCTTTAAGTTTGAGCTTTCGGGAAAAGTTTTTAAAAACTCTAAAGAACTTTTTCTTAAAAGTGTATAATTTTTTAGGTCTGCAAGGACTCTTATTTCTACTAAATGGGCCTCTTCAGCCAAAGGGGTTTTAGCCATCTTAGCCTTTATCTGGGCAGCAAAGGAGAGCAAATCCTCTTTGGTTTGTTTAGGTAAAAGTTCTTTAATAGGTTCCTTTTCGTAGGCTATCTGATAAAGCCTGAACTTGGATATTAGACTTGGGGTACCTTTATCCCAAAAGGTGATGATAAGCTGATACAAATTTTTGGCCTTTTCTCTTTCGCCCTTTTTAAAGTAGGCTTCAGCAAGTTTTAAAACGAGGTCTGGGGTCTCTTCTGGTGTTCCATAAACGTTTATGTAATAAAAAACCTTTGACCTTGCTTCATCCACCTTCCCTTGACGCAAAAGATAAACTACCTGAGTTTTGTAGATCTCTCTTATAATTTTTTTTATCTCTTGAGATGAAACTTCTTTTAGCTCTTTTTCAGGTAAAAGCTTAAAATGATAAAGAAGTACCTTAGCCTCTTTTTTTTGAGCCTCATCACAATAGGAATCGAGAAACTCTTTGACTTCTTTGACTATCGCAGGGCCTTTACCCAGCAAAAACATGGCCTTAAATCGAATAAGATCAGCCGTACAGGCCTCACTTCGCCCTTTAGTAACAGAAGCTACCCGTTGAGCATAATCTATAGCCTCCTGTAAAAAACCCTCCTTTAATGCACTCTCTGCAATGAGCAAATTTTCCTCTGGTCTTAAAGAAAAAAGCGCAGGCATTTTTTTAGCAAGAAAAACCACCCTTTCATACTCTTTCCTCGCATAGGCATTTTTTATCTCTTGCAATAACTCCTCTCCCTTTTGCTGATAAGGAAGGGTAAAATTAAACAAAAGGGTTTGATTGGTTGCGTTTGAGGTCTTTTCAGGTTGAGAAAACACTATAGGTACAAAACAAAGCAAAACTAAAAACAACAAAAAGCCGACAAGTTTTAACTCCTTAGACATCGTTCAAGTGTATAGCAAAACTTATACCAAGTTATATTTTTTAAGCTTTTCTATAAAGGTAGTTCGGTTGAGCTTAAGGAGCCTAGCAGCTTTAGTTTTTACCCCTGAAGCCTTTTCTAAGGCCTTTTTTAGGTAAAAAACCTCGATTTCTTTGATAAGGCTGGTCAAATCAATCCCTTCTTCGGTAAGGTCAGGCAAGCTTAAGCCCTCTTGGTTTGAAGAGATGGGAGATAAGGACACAGGGGTTCTGACAACCTCACTCTTCTCAGGAGTTAGAGAACTCCCAAAAGGATAAGAGAGGTCTTCAGGTTCTATAATCTCTTTATCAGTTAAAATTACCAGTCTTTCTACCAGATTTTCAAGCTCTCTTACGTTGCCTGGCCAGTGATAATCTAAAAGCCTTTAAACAGTCTTTTCAGACAATCTTTTTAACGGAACTCCTTCTCTTTCGCACACCTTTTTAAGAAAAAAATTGGCTAAAAGAACTATGTCTTCTTTTCTTTTTCTGAGAGGAGGTATTTTTATAGGTATAACGTTGAGTCTGTAGAACAAATCTTCTCTAAACCTACCAGCTTCCACCTCTTTTTCTAAATCCTTGTTGGTGGCAGCAATAATCCTTACGTCTACTTTGATAGGATGTTCTCCCCCTAACCTTTCTACTTGTCTTTCCTGAAGCACCCTTAAGAGTTTTGCCTGAAGTTTTGCGCTTAAATCACCTATTTCATCAAGAAATAGCGTCCCTCTGTTAGCTATTTCAAACTTACCAGGTTTAGTCTTGATAGCACCGGTAAAAGCCCCTTTTTCATAGCCAAAAAGCTCTGCCTCAAGCAACTCTTCTGGTATGGCAGCACAATTAATCGCCACAAAGGGCCCCTGACGCTTGCTGTTAAAATGTATGTATTTAGCCAGAACCTCCTTTCCTGTGCCTGATTCTCCTAAAATAAGGACAGTACTACTTGAAGGCGCTACCTTTTTGGCCAACTGATAGACTTCTTTCATCACCGGATTGTGAGTTTCTATCAAATAACTCATGAAAAATATTATATCATGTTTTTGACATATATGTCAAATTTTTGGAAAATTTTTAGGTGTTATTTGTTGATAAACTTATGGGCATATTTTCTCACATGAGCTCCTTCAAGCACATGAAAGATCCTAATCTTTTCTAAAAGGTTTTTAGAAAAAGACCCTATAGGGAGAAAAATTACTTTTTTCCCCTGTCTGTAAGCCCAGTTTTTGGCAAAGGTTGAAGGAGGTTTTTTGGCTATATAAAGAACATACTTCTCAAGGCTATAGTCTATCGCAGCTAAAAGCAACCTTTCTGCCTTGTTTTCTGCAAGAGAAAAGAGAGGGTCTGTCCAGATGTCATAAACCCTTTTTGGGGGGTAAGTCAACATAAAACCTCCATATTTAGCCCTGGCTATCCCTGGACCTATCACCTTTTCTTTAGGGTCTGTAGCATAAAAAGCCATGTCAGACTCCTGATCGTGCTCTCCATGCCAGGTAAAATTCCAGGGATACTTTTCCTCTCCTGAAACAGGGTCTGGGTCTTCTTCAAAGATGATCACCAGGGAACCTATCTTGGCATTGGTCTGCGGGTCTTCTTTTATGTAGATGGTTTCTTTAAAAACCCAATTTCTGATGGTTTCCCTTATGTCAAGCCCATCTTTAAGGGAAGAGATAAAAGGTTCTATTTTTCTTAGGTTTTCTGTGATGACTTTAAGCCCTTTTTCTGAGGCTTTTTTACCAAAGGTTTCAACCACTATGTCTTCTGGTGGAAAAGAACAGATGGTTTTACCAGAAAATTTTTGAGCAAAGGTTTTTCTTTCTTCCCTGGAGGTAAACTTTTTTAAAAACCTAAGCCCTGCCCTTATATTTTTTACCTTTCTAAACAACCTGAGCCTTTTAACAGGTAGGTTTAACTCTTCAGGAGAAAGCTTAATCTCAGGATAAGCTATGCCTTCTTTTTTTAGTTCATAAGCTGTTGCCATCTCCCAGACCCAAAAGGCAAACTCGTCTCCTCCTACCCCTCTTGCAGCAACGATCAAATCAAAAAGCTCAGGAAAAAAAGCCCCCTTAATCAAAAGATAGTTTCTAAGAAACTGGCCCAATACCTTTAAATCTTTAGGAGAAAACTCAGTTCCAGTTTCGTCTTTAAACTTAGTTATGGCCTTTTTTAAAACCTCTTCCCAAAGAAAAACTCTCTCTATCCAAAAAGATGGGTCTTCTGCGACACGTTCCCGGTTTTCTTCGTAAAACTGTTGAAAAAATCCTGGCTCAGATAGTATTTCTCTTATACTTTGGATATGTAAACGATAAAGATTTATTTCTACATGCTGTTTTTGTGGGAAAAAACACAAGTTGTCCGGATTTTCTAAAGCCTTTAACACCCCTAAAACAAAGGCATAAGGCAAAACCACAGCCACCAAGCCTTCTTTTGCAAGTTGAGCCACTTTATTGGCTATATAACGCTCCTTAATCCTCACCTCAGGGATTACCCCTTGATTACCCCAACCAGAAACAAGAGTTTGGGTATAAGTCTGATAACCCATCGCAGGTAAAAAATAGGGAGAAAGGAATTTATCTATCTCAAACGATCCTTCTTCTTGGCAAGGCACATCTATAAAAAAGAGGTCTTTTTTATACTCTAAGGCATAACGGGAAGCTTCAGCCAAAGGGCATAGCGGAGAAACTATAAGATACTCTAAACTTCCGTCCTGATAGTTAATTTCTAAGGTAGTAATGGTAGGAAGGGTTTTTACGGCAGACAACCATTTTTCTTTAATAAAAGGTGGAAGGACTAAAGCTACAGCCTCAGGGTTTAACCGGTGAAGTTCCTTAGAGATCCCCTGAGTAATCTCAAGATTTTCTGGGAAAAAAGGTAGTAGAAAAAGAGGAAACTTCCCCTGTTTTAGGTTAATCTTAAGCATCAGTCTAGAGGAAAAAGAGTAGGCTTTTTAACCTTTCTACCTTTTTCGATAAATTCTTTGAAAAAGACCAGAGCCTGTGGCCCTAAAATAAGAGAAATAGCCTCTTTTAAAACCTCTAAAACAGCTATTTGAGTAGCAGGAGAGGTTTGGTTTAAAAAAATCAATTTCTTAGCTACATACCTTCCTATGTTTACTCCATCTCTTACGCTGTAAGGCTCTCCATATTGATGGGTTGTCTGAAGAAAATCTACGATATAATTTACCGTGGTCTCATCCATCCAAGGAAGGTTGGTTTTAAGGATATGTCTTTCTTCTTCAGCTTCAGGAAAGTCTATAAAAATTTGAGGTTGAAGCCTTGATTGGATATATTCTGGAAGCTCAAAGGTAGAAGCATCTTCATTCATCGTAACACAGAGTCTAAATTCTTTATGAGCCTTTATCTTAATCCCTGCAACCACAGACTCTACGTACCTTCTACTATCAAGAAGAGGGGCTAAAGAGGCCCAAGATTTTTCGCTCATCCTGTTTGCTTCATCGATAATAGCCACTCCTCCTTTAATCATCGCAGAAACGATGGGACTTGCCATATATCTTATCTTTTTGTCCTCTGAAATAACAGGGGTAACGATAAGGTCTTCTGGTCTTGTGTCTACCGTTGCTTGAAAGATATAGACTGACTTGTTAAGTTTTTTTGCGGCTAAATAGGCAAGGGTTGTCTTTCCTACCCCTGGTTTACCTATCAACCTGGGAGTAAGAGGCAGGTCCTTTTCGTCTACGTTAAGCCAGCAAGCAAGAATTTGGTCTAAAATACCTTTTCTTTCATAAACCGGAATATCAAGTTCATCAGGATGGCTAAGATAAAGGGTTACACCATCTATTACCGCTGTTTCCATAAAAATTCCCTATCCTAACTTTTATAATGTTATTAAAGAATTCTACCACGAATTAACCGTTCAAGCAACGTTTTTTATCTTACCCAAATTTGCCGATAGAGAATAAAATAAAAAATTTTTCCGTAATCTTTAAACTTAAAAATCATATTCCTTAGTTACTTTCTATAGTTCTTCCCCAACCCCCATATAAAATCTATTCCATTTTCTACCTGTACCCACTCCTCTCAATCTTTTTCCCCTGATTCTAAACATATTGCTCCCATATCCTCTCTTAACCTCCCCATATTATAAACTCTACTAACCCCACCTTCCACACCAACCCATTTAACCGGCTCTATTCTTCTCCTCCTGTAATACCATGGCAGTAAATCCTTGTAACCTCTGTTTGAACCAGATAAAGGCATCAACAAAAAATCCTGAACGAGAGGTTAGGTTTTCGTTAGTTCTAAGTATTGTGAAGTTAAGAGAATTTTGTGGCATAACGAAATCCTCTTAGTTTTAGTTTAGGAATCGTGTAGACAGATTGGAAAATAGGTAAAACATAAAAGAATATAAATTTTTATCGGCAAATTAGGGGAGTCTTCTAACCATTGACAAAAGTAGGGTTTTATGTATATTTAAAAAAATTCTAAAATAGCGAGGGGAGTAAGGATGCATTATTTTGGATATAAAAACGGAGAACTTTTTTGTGAAGAAGTTCCTGTGAAAAAGATCGTAGAAGAGTTAGGCACTCCGGTTTACATATATTCTGCCAGTACGATCAAAAGGCACTTTAAGGTGTTTGAAAATTCCTTTCTTCCTGTAGACCATATTATTTGTTATTCAGTTAAAGCCAACTCTAACGTAGCCATACTTTCTCTGTTAAGAAGTTTAGGCTCAGGGGCTGACATAGTCTCAGGCGGAGAGCTTCAGAGAGCCTTAAAAGCAGGTATCAACCCTCAGAAAATTGTATTTTCCGGGGTAGGAAAGACTGAAAAAGAAATAGAGATGGCTCTTTCAACAGGGATTCTTATGTTTAACGTTGAAAGCTTAGAAGAGCTTGAGGTCTTGGGTGAGGTTGCCAAAAGATTAGGGAAACCAGCTCCTTTTGCCTTAAGGGTTAATCCAGATGTGGACCCTCAGACTCACCCTTACATCTCAACAGGGCTTAAGAAAAACAAATTTGGGATACCTGAAGAAATGGTGGTTGAAGCCTATAAAAAAGCCAAAGACCATCCCTTTTTAAAACCTATAGGACTTGACGCCCATATCGGCTCTCAGATAACCTCTATTTCTCCTTTTAAAGATGCTCTCTACCGGCTAAAAAAGATCTGGGAGGAAATTACCTCTTTAGGTATAGAGCTTAAATATTTAGACTTAGGTGGTGGCCTTGGTATTATCTATAACAACGAAGAACCACCTTTACCAGAAGAATACGCTGAAGCCATCATAAAAGAAGCTCAAGACCTTAAAGCCACCCTTATTTTAGAACCTGGTAGGGTGATTGTGGGTAACGCAGGTATACTGGTGACCAAAGTGCTTTACAACAAAGAAAACCTTGAAAAAAAATTTGTTATCGTGGATGCGGGAATGAACGACTTGATAAGGCCTGCTTTTTATCAAGCCTACCATAAAATCATTACGGTAGAAGAAAAAAACGAGGAAGAAGTGGTGGTAGACATCGTAGGTCCAATCTGTGAAAGTAGTGATTTTTTTGCTAAAGATCGAAAAATACCAAGGGTTAAAAGAGGGGACCTACTTGCTATCATGAGTGCTGGAGCCTATGGTTTTGTGATGAGTTCTAACTATAATTCAAGGCCAAGAGTCCCGGAGGTTTTGGTAGACGGAGACCGTTTCTTTGTGATAAGAAGGAGAGAAACTATAGAAGACCTTTTAGCCCCTGAAATGGTTCCTGCTCTCTATCTTTAAATGAGTGTCATTCCTAAAGAATTTAGACTAGATTATTATGATTATCCTCTTCCTGAAGAGCTGATAGCCTATTTTCCTGTAGAAGACCGAAAAAGCTCTCACCTCTTAGTTATAGACAGAAAAACCCAGAAACTTTTTTTTCACCAAACCTTTGCTGAAATAGAAAGGTATTTTCAAAAAGGAGACCTTTTAGTCCTTAATAATACCAAAGTTTTTCCTGCAAGGCTTAAAGGTATAAAGCCTACTGGAGGGGAGGTCGAACTCCTTCTTTTTCAAAAACCTCAAGGGTTGTCTTTTCAAACCTTAGCCCTTATCAAAGGTAAAAGAATAAGAAAAGGCACAGAAATCATGGCTAATGAAATTACCATAAAAGTGTTAGAATCGTTAGAAGGGGGTAGATTTTTAGTTGAACTTAAAGCCAACCAGCCTTTAGAAATCTTGATTTATAAACACGGTAAAGCTCCTCTTCCTCCTTACATCAAAAGAGAACCAGAAGAATTAGACTTATTGCGATATCAAACGGTTTATGCACAAAAAGAAGGGTCTATCGCAGCCCCTACCGCAGGGTTTCATTTTGACTCTTATCTACTTGACCTCCTTAAACAAAAGGGGGTCAGCATAAACTTTATTACCCTTCATGTAGGTTATGGTACCTTTGCCCCGATAAAAGTTCAAGACATAAGAAAACACAGGGTAGAGCCAGAATACATAGAGGTAGAGTCTGAGGTGATAGAAGAAATAAAAAAGGCTTTGAAAGAAAAAAGAAGGATTTTTGCGGTAGGTACAACCACAGTTAGAACCTTAGAATTTATCGCTCAAAAAGGTTTTATACCTTATAAAGGTCTTTGCGACCTTTACATCTATCCTGGTTTTACCTTTCAGGTAGTTTCTGCGATGATTACCAATTTCCACCTCCCTAAGTCTTCTTTACTTCTTTTAGTTTGCGCCTTTGCCGGAAGGGACCTTATTTTAAAAGCCTATCAAGAGGCCATAGCTCAAAAATATCGTTTCTATTCTTATGGAGATGCTACCCTTATTCTTTAATCTTTTCTAAGCTTTTTTAGCACCTTATACACCGCCTCAACGGTTTTTTCTATCTCTTTTTCCTTATGGGCTAAAGACACAAACCAAGCCTCAAACTGGGAAGGAGGAAGGTAAACACCCTTTTCTAACATCCTTTGCCAGAACTCTGCAAAAAGATGGGTGTCACAACTCAACGCTGTTTCAAAATCAATAACCTCTTTCTCGGTAAAAAAGAGGGTAAGCATAGACCCAACTCGATGTAAACGATAGTTAAGATCAAGGTCTTCTAAAGCCTCTCTTATTCCCTTTTCTAAAAGTTCTGCCATCAGATTAAGTCTTTCATAAGTCCCTGGTTTTAGTAATTCCTTTAAGGTAGCAAGACCTGCGGCTACAGCTATAGGATTTCCAGAAAGGGTACCTGCTTGATACACAGGTCCCTCAGGAGCAACTAAATTCATAATTTCAGCTTTACCTCCATAAGCACCTACCGGAAGCCCTCCTCCTATTATCTTTCCTAAACAGGTAAGGTCTGGAATTACCCCATAGGCTTCTTGAGCTCCTCCCACCCCTAACCTGAAACCTGTAATTACCTCATCAAAAATAAGAAGAGATCCATACTGCTGGGTTATTTCTCTTAAAAACTTAAGAAAACCCTCCTTAGGAGGAATAACTCCCATGTTAGCTGGCACTGGCTCCACTATCACCGCGGCTATCTCTTCTCCAAACTTTTCAAAGACTTCTTTTACCTTTTCGAAATCGTTAAACGGAAGGTTTAAGGTATGAGCCGTAAGTTCTTCAGGAACCCCTGGGCTTGCAGGTATCCCAAAGGTAGCCAAACCTGAACCAGCTTTTACCAATAAAGCGTCTACATGCCCATGGTAACATCCCTCAAACTTGATGATTTTTTTACGGTTGGTATAGGCTCTGGCAAGCCTTATGGCACTCATCGTGGCTTCGGTTCCTGAGTTAACCAGACGAATTTTTTCGATAGAGGGAACCGCATTTTTTATAAGCTCCGCAAGTTCAACCTCTTGCCAGGTAGGTGCACCAAAGCTTGTGCCTCTTTTAGAAGCAAAATAAACCCCGGCGATTACCTCTGGATGGGCATGGCCTAAGATAAGAGGACCCCAAGAACATACATAATCTATATATCTATTGCCATCTACGTCTATTAAATAAGCACCCTCTCCTCTTTCAAAAAACACAGGGTCTGCTTTTACTGCTTTACAAGCCCTAACAGGGCTGTTTACCCCTCCAGGTATAACCTCTAAAGCTTTTTTATAAAAAAGTTGTGACCTTATCCTTTCCATAACCTTCCCCCTTTATCTCGTATTTTTTAGCAACTCAAACTTAGAAAGTTTCTCTAAGATTTCAGTCAAGCTTACCGCCTCTTCTATCGTTTCCCCCCAGGTAACCAACCCATGACCTTGCAAAAAAATCACCTTACTTGTCAACGAAGCCTCTCCCACCCTTTCCCAAAGTTCCTGAGACCCAGGAGGTAAAAAAGGAACTTTTGCTATGTTTTTTAACAAAATTTCTGCCTCTTTGAGGCTAAACTCATTAAAATCAAAATCCGTTGAAAACAAACGTAAAGTATAAAGGGGGTGAGTATGTATCACCGAGTTAGCCTGAGGATTTTTTTTATAGATCAGAAAATGCATCCCCCATTCAGAAGAGGGCCTTCCGTTGATAAAGCTCTTATCCCAACCTACAAAAACAAAATCCCTTTTACTTAATCCTTGCTTTACTCTGCCAGAGGGAGTAATCCAAAAACCATACTTAGTTCTTACAGAAAAATTCCCTTCAGACCCTGCTACTAAACCCTTTTCTGACAAAGTCCGAGCATAAAAAACAAGGGTTTTCAGGTTATTCTGTCTCAAGGTTTACCGCCTTTACAAGTTCTATGTTTTCAATACTCCAGTCAACCGTTCTTTTAAGCCCCTCTTCTATAGAAACTTCAGGTTCCCAGCCTAAAAGCCTTTTGGCCTTACCTATCTCAGCCCAGGTAACCTTCATGTCTGCCTTATGAAAAGGTCGATACTCTACCTTGGCTTTTTTACCAAGCAAACCTTCAAGAAGGCTGATGATTTGGTTGATAGAAATTGGGTTCCTTCCTCCCCCAAGGTTGATGATTTCATAACCTAAGGGTTTCAAAGCAAGAAGCGTTCCCTTAGCTATATCATCTATATAGGTAAAATCTCTTGCCTGGGTGCCATCTCCATAAACCACTATAGGCTTTTCCTCATAAATCCATTTTATAAATCTAAAAATACTCATATCTGGCCTTCCTGCAGGTCCATAAACCGTAAAATATCTGGTAACCGTTATATCAAGCCCATAAAGATGATGGTAGGTATAAGCCAAAAGTTCCGCAGAACCCTTGGTAGCGGCATAGGGAGATAAAGGTTTATTTACCTTTAATTCTTCATCAAAAGGAGGATTAAGGCCTGCATAAAGGGAGGAAGTAGAGGCTAAAACCATCTTGTTGACTTGAAAATCCTTCATAGCCTCAAGAAGGTTTAACGTTGCTTTTACGTTACTTTCTACATAAGCCCAGGGGTCAATTAAGCTTGCTCTCACCCCTGCTCTTGCTGCAAGATGAATAACTGCCTTGATCTGATAGTTTTCAAACAACAACCGGACTGCTTCAAAGTTAGCCAGATCAAGCTTGTAAAACTTAAAGGTATCAAAACGTTTTAACTGAGAAAGCCTCCATTCCTTTAGCTTAACATCATAGGCCGCATTTAGGTTATCCACCCCTAATACCTTTTCCCCATCCCTTAACAAAAACTCACTTACCCTCCATCCTATAAACCCAGCTGCCCCTGTAACAAGATAATATCCCATCCTCTTTTTTCCCTCCTTGCAATCTCCGTAAAATTTCATTTTACCAAAACTTAAACAAAAACCAACCTTAATAACTTTTGTTAAAAGATTTAATGTTGCTTGCTAACAAACCTTTTTATGTTATATTCCAAATTCTAAAAAATTTTAGTTAAAAACCACTAAATTTTGTATGAAAAAAGTTTTGGTTTTTTCCCTGTTTTTTTCTGTATTTTTTATATATGCCTGTAAAAGCATACAGGGTGCTGAAGAATGTCCCTCAGGAGCCCTCTCAGAATACCAAAGTTCTCTTAACTATCCCTCTCAGATAACCAGCCTTTACCAGCTGTTAGGATGTAAACCCATCTGGAATGAAAAAAACATAGAAAAGCTTAAAAAACTAATAGAAAATTCAGCCTGGGAGGGTTTAAACCCTGCAGACTATCAGGTAGACTTTAATGAAGATAATGAAGAGGGTTGGATAAAAGAGGTAAAGCTAACAGATACGCTGTTAAAACTTGCCTATCATACCTATTATGGAAGGGTTAATCCTAATAAAGTCTTTTCTATGGTGAACTTTCCCTCTAAAAAGGATACGGTAGTAACCACTTTAGCCAAGCTTTTAGAAGAAGATAGGTTAGAAGACCTGTTTACAGCCTTAGCCCCAGAGTTTGAGGAATATCATATTTTAAAGGATTATTTAAGGCGTTATAAAGAAATCATAGAAGTAACCAAGGATGACCCTATAGAACTTGATAAAAAATTAAAACTAGGAGACCAGAGCCATCTAATACCTAAAATTAGGAAAAGACTTTATCTCCTTGGGTATCTTGAAACTTTTACCGAAAGTCAAACCTATGACCAAGAGCTTAAGGTAGCTATCCAGAAATTTCAAAAAGGACAAAACCTAAAACCAACCGGGATCATAGATCAGCAAACAGTAAGGTTGTTAGAACTTCTACCAAAAAAACGGGTGACTCAAATCAGCATAAACTTAGAAAAGTTTAGATGGTTACCCCAGAGAAAACCAGAAGACCTATACGTTTGGGTAAACATACCCTCTTTTGAGCTTTCTGTAATAAGAGAGGGTAATGTGATTTTTTATAGCCCTGTTATCGTTGGAAAAAGCAATCCTAAGGATTTTAGGCCTACTCCTCTCCTTTACAGTAAAATCACCCACTTAGTAATAAACCCTCCCTGGAATGTTCCTCCTAATGTCTATCTAAAAGATTTTTTTCCTAAAATTACCAAAGACCCTGGATATCTTTTAAAACAGAGGGTAAAGGTCTATGCCAACAACACAGAAATAAGTCCGTTTAGTATAAACTGGGAAAACTACAACCGTCCTCATTTACCCTTTAGACTGGTCCAACCTCCGGGAAACGGAAATGCCTTAGGAAAGGTTAAATTTCAGTTCCCCAACCCTTTTGACGTTTACCTACATGATACCCCTAAAAAACATCTTTTTAGATATGCTAAGAGGGACTTTAGTTCAGGATGCGTAAGGGTTAAAAATGCGGTTGAATTAGCCAGGTTTTTGGTAGCCAATGGTTATACTAACGGTTGGGATGAAAAAAGGCTGATAAAGGCTTTACAATCAGATAAAACCATCTATATCTCCATTAATTCCCCTATTCCTGTTTATCTTGTTTATTTTACTACTGTAGTAAAAAAACCTTATATCTACTATCTTGAAGACCTCTACGGTTACGACCAAAAGATAGCAAAGCTTCTAAAATTAAAATAAATTTGAAATGTTTACCCGAAGGTTCTTTCTTAAGACTTTAGGGTTGGTTTTAGCCAACCCTGTTTTATCTTTTGGAAGTTTATTGAGTTTTCCTGAGAGGACCCTTAAAATTTACAACTTACACACAGAAGAAAAAGTAGAAGCAACTTACTGGGCTAACGGAGAATATTTAGGAGAAGGAATTTCTTTGCTTTTTTACATTTTTAGAGACTATAGAAAAGGTGAAGTCTACCCTATAGACGTTAAACTTTTTGACTTTTTATTTTTGGTAAGTCAAATGGTTAACCCAAAAACTTCTATATGTTTAGTCTCAGGCTATAGATCTCCTGAGACTAACGAATTTTTAAGAAAAGCTACTTCTGGGGTTGCGAGTAAAAGTTTGCATACAGAAGGAAAGGCGGTAGACTTTTTTTTGGAAGACACACCTTTAGAAGATTTGTTAAAAGCAGGATTAAACTTGGGTCTCGGAGGGGTTGGATACTATCCTGGGAGGTTTATTCATCTTGACGTAGGGAGACCAAGATTTTGGACTGGATAAAAATAGTTGCCTAAAAGAAAATAATGATTAAACTTTACTCAGACGAAAAAACTGAAGAGGGAGTCAAAAATGCTTGAAGGATTAAGTCAAAGGTTAGAGGAGGCCTTAAACAAGTTTAAGGATAAAGGAAAACTTAGCCCAGACGAAATAAAAAAAGGTTTAAGGGAAATCCGTCTTGCCTTACTTGAGGCAGATGTAAACTACAAAGTAGTAAAAGATTTTATCGGAAGGGTAGAAGAGAGATGTCTTTCTTCTGAGGTTACCGAGAGTTTAACTCCCTTTCAGCAAATAGTAAAGATTGTGTATGAGGAGTTGGTAAAAACCCTTGGAGGGGAAGCCAAAGGCCTTGATTTAGGCAGCCCCAAACCTGCTAAAATTTTGCTTGCAGGGCTTCAAGGGTCAGGAAAAACCACTACCGCAGCCAAACTTGCAAGATATCTAAAAAAGAAAGGACATCATCCCCTTTTGGTCTCAGCAGACATCTATCGTCCTGCAGCCATAGAACAGCTTAAAGTACTTGCACAAAAGATAGAGGTCCCCTTCTATGAAGCCCAACCTGGAGAAAAACCTTTAGAAATCGTTCAGCATGCCATAGAAGTGGCAAAAAAAGAAGGCAGAGATGTGGTAATCATAGACACCGCCGGTAGACTACATATAGACGAAGCCCTTATGGAAGAGTTGATAGAGTTAAAAAAAACCTTTAGTCCTTCGGAGGTTCTGCTTGTAGCTGATGCCATGATGGGACAAGATGCGGTGAATGTAGCTAAAACCTTTCAAGAAAAAGTAGGGCTAACAGGCATCATTCTTACGAAAATGGAAGGAGATGCCAGAGGAGGTGCAGCTCTTTCTATAAAAGAAGTCACCGGATGTCCCATCAAGTTTTTAGGGGTAGGAGAAAAAGTAGATGCTTTAGAGGTTTTTTATCCCGAAAGACTTGCAGGAAGAATTCTTGGGATGGGAGACATTTTAACCTTGATAGAAAAAGCTCAAGAAACCTTTGACCTTAAAAAAGCCAAAGAATTAGAAAAAAAACTTAAAAAACTTGAGTTTGATTTAGAAGACCTGAGAGAACAGTTAAGACAGATGAAAAAATTAGGTTCTATAAGGGATATACTGGGATTTTTGCCTGGTATAGGGAAAAAATTGAGTCAGATTGAGTTTGATGAAAAAGAGATTTTAAAAATGGAAGCCATCATCAACTCGATGACCAAACAGGAAAGGAAAAATCCGAAAATAATCAATGCAAGTAGAAAAAGACGCATAGCCAAAGGTAGCGGAACTACAGTTCAAGATGTAAACAAGCTTCTAAGAAGCTATGAGGAGATGCTTAAACTATTGAAACAAATGAAAACACCAGGAAGACTTCAACAAGTTTTTCGAAGAATGTTTGGCGCTTAAAATCGATTGTAAAAAATAAATTAGGTGGTAAAATATTAAGACTAAAAATTTTTTAAGGAGGTAGAGGAAAAGTGCCGGTCAGGATTAGACTTATGAGATTTGGTAGAAAGAAAAAACCTTTTTACAGAGTGGTGGCAGCGGATTCTCGTTCTCCCAGAGATGGAAAATTTTTAGATATCTTAGGGTATTATGATCCTTTAAAACAACCTTTTGAGTTTAAGGTAAATGAAGAAAAAGTTAAAGCTTGGCTTGAAAGAGGTGCTGAACCTACAGAAACGGTAAGAGCGCTTCTGAAAAGGATAGGGATTAAAGTAGACCAAAAGGGGTAAACTCAAACTGCCAGTAGAGAGGAGGTTAGAAGATGAGCAAACTTAAAGATTTGGTGGAGAGCATTGCTAAGGTTCTGGTAGACAAACCAGAAGCAGTACAGATTAACGAGATCGAAGGAGAGCAAACCTCTGTAATCGAGCTTAAAGTTGCCAAGGAAGACCTTGGTAAAATCATAGGTAAAGAAGGGCGTACGGCTAAAGCTATTAGAACCATCTTAGGGGCTGCAGGAAGTAAACTTCGTAAAAGAGTTGTATTAGAAATCATAGAATAGTGAAGGTTCCTGTTGCCAAAATCTTAAGCACCCATGGACTTAAGGGAGAGGTTAAAGTCTCTCCCTTGGTCTCTTCTTTTGAGCTTCTTTTTCAAACAAAAAAGTTCTATCTTTCTCCTAATTCTTCGGAAGAATTGGTGGTTGAGTCTGTTAAAAAAGGGCCTGGGTTTAACGTGCTCATCTTTAAGTTTAAAGATGTAGATTATGAAACAGCCAAAAGTCTTGTCAACCAAAAACTTTACTTAAGTTTAGAGGAACTTCCTGAGCCTTTGGAAGATGAATTTTATTATCACCAAATAGAGGGTTTTTGTATTAAAGATCCTTTTGGTAAAATTTGGGGTAAGGTTAAAGAGGTCATGCCGATGGGGGAGTATGACCTTCTATTGATAAAAACTCCAGAAGGATTTGAGTTCTATGTCCCTATGGTAGAAGAATACGTTGTGGAGATGGATTTTTCTTCTCGGACCATCATAGTTCAAAACTTAGAAGGCCTTATAGAAGTTCAAAAACCCTAAAATTTAACTCTATGCAGATAGATATCATCACCATTTTCCCAGAATATTTTGAGAGTCCGTTAAAAGTAGGGCTTTTAGGAAAGGCTTTACAAAAAGGTCTTTTAGAGATCAATCTTGTTAATCTCAGAGACTTTTGTCAGGATAAACACCGTGTGGTTGATGATGAACCTTTTGGTGGTGGAGAGGGGATGGTTTTTAAACCTGAACCTCTCTACCGAGCGATAACATCTCTTAAACAAAAAAGTAAAAGCCCTTGGGTGGTCTATCTCTCCCCTCAAGGAGAGGTGTTAAATCAAAAAATAGCAGAAGAGCTTTCTCAAAAACAACATCTTATCCTTATTTGCGGAAGGTATGAAGGAATAGATGAAAGAATAAAAGAAACCTTAATAGACCAAGAAGTATCTATAGGAGATTATGTGGTTTTTGGAGGAGAAGTAGCAAGTCTAGTCCTAATTGAGTGTATAGCCAGACTAATCCCTGGAGTAGTAGGAAAAAAAGACTCTGTGGAGAAAGAATCTTTTTCTTCAGGACTTTTAAAATATCCTTGTTATACCAGACCCAGGGATTTTATGGGGTTAAAAGTCCCAGAGGTTCTTTTAAGCGGAAACCATGCCGCCATAGAGGTCTATCGAAGACAAAAATCCTTAGAATTAACCCTCAAAAAACGTCCTCATCTTTTAAGACAAACCTTGCTTTCTCAAGAAGATTTAAATTTTTTGGCTAATCTTTTAAAAAAACAGAGAGTCTATCTCTTTTTACTCCATTATCCGGTTTACAACAAGAGAAAAGAGGTAATTACTTCAGCCATTGCCAACATCGATTTACACGATTTGGGACGTCTTGGAAGGACCTATGGATTAAAAGGGATCTATATAGTTCAACCCCTTGAGGACCAAAGAGAGTTAGCCCAAGAACTCTTAGACTTCTGGTTGAAAGGTGGTGGAGCTAAATACAACCCATTACGTAAAGAAGCCCTAAAATTGGTAAAAGTTTTTTCTACCTTTGAAGAAGCCTTAGATGCAGTCCACCATCAGGAAGGAGAAAAACCTTTGTTGGTCGGGACAGATGCTTCTCCTAAAAAACCCCCTATTCCTATAGAAACTCTACAGAAGTTTTTGTGGGAAACACCTATAGTCATTGTTTTAGGAACTGCCTGGGGACTTACCGAAGAGTTTCTAGCAAAATGTGATCATTTTTTAGAACCAATTTGGGGAAGGCTTGACACATACAACCATCTTTCTGTCCGCTCAGCAGCCTCCATCATCATCGACCGTCTGTTAGGACTATATAGTTTCTACAAAAAATCTTATAAAAGAAAAGATTGATTTTTATCAAAAATAGGTTAATTCTAGATAATTTAAAATTCTAAATAATTTAAAAACAGAAACTGGAGGGCGTATGAAAAAAATCAACAAAGTTTTGATAGCCAATCGTGGGGTCCCTGCAGTCAGGATTATGAATACCTGCAGAGATAAAAAAATTAAAACTGTGGCTATCTACAGCACACCCGACAGATTAGCCTATCATGTCTTTTTGGCTGATGAAGCAGTCCATATCGGAGAAGCTCCCCCTCACGATTCTTACCTAAACATGGAAAAAATCATTAAAGTTGCTTTAGAAAAAAAGTGTGATGCCATCCATCCTGGATGGGGATTTTTGGCAGAGAATGCAGATTTTGCAGAGTTGGTGGAACAAGCTGGGCTTGTGTGGGTAGGTCCTCCTCCGGAGGTTATAAGGCTTATGGGAGACAAAATCAGGGCTAAAAAAATAGCCCAAAGAGCTAATGTTCCGACCATCCCCGGTCTTTTGAACGTAAAAACAGTAGAAGATATCTTAAGATGGATGAAGGAGGATGAAGTAGATTTCCCTATCATGATTAAGGCTGCTTCAGGTGGTGGTGGAAAGGGAATGGTAAGAGTAGATACAGCTGAAGAATTACCTGTAGCTCTTGAAAAAGCAAAGTCTGAGGCCAAAAAAGCTTTTGGGGACGATACTTTGTTAGTAGAAAAGTACATTCGAAGCGGTAGACACATAGAAGTACAAGTCTGTGCAGACAAATACGGACATGTAGTCCATCTGTATGAAAGAGAATGTACTCTACAGAGAAGAAACCAAAAAATTTTAGAAGAAGCCCCGTCTCCAAGCATATCTGATGACCTAAGACAAGAGATATGTTTTACAGCCGTAAGGTTGATGAGAGAAATAGGATACCATTCTGTAGGAACAGTAGAATTTCTTTTAGATCCTAAAACCAACAAATTTTATTTCCTTGAGGTTAACACCAGGCTCCAAGTAGAACATGGTGTAACAGAACTTATAACCGGTCTTGACCTGGTAAGCCTTATGTTTTCTATAGCAGAAGGTCATCCTCTTCCTTTTGAACAAGACGACATACACCCTAACAGACATGCCATAGAAGTAAGAATTAACGCTGAAGACCCAAAAACCTTTAATCCTTCTTTTGGAACTATAACCAGACTTGAAATCCCTCAAGGTCCAGGGATAAGGGTTGCCTCTGGAGTTTATGAAGGGGCAGAAGTACCTCCTTACTATGACTCACTCATCATGCTGGTTATGTCAGCTGGTGCTGACAGGTCAGAAGCTATTAGAGTCATGGATAGGGCCTTGAGCCGAGGGTTAAGAGTAGAAGGGATAAAAACCATCGCTCCCTTACTTTTAAGCATTATCAGGCATCCTGATTTTATAGAAGGTAAGTTTTCTACCAGGTTTATAGAGGAACATCATGAAGAGCTTCTTTCCATGGTAAAAGAAAAAACTGCAGATGATGAGGTCTTAAAGATAGCTAAATATATAGCTGAAATCTCAGCCTTAGGACCCCAAGACTGGATGTAAAAAATATACCTCAAACCATGGAGGGGAAAGATGAACTATATTTTTGTAAAACCAGGTATGAGCCCAAGAGAAATAGTACAAAAAGTAAGAGAACTCCCTGGCGTATGTTTTGTTTCGGTTGGTATGAGAGATGCAGGTCAGTCAGATTATAAAAACAGACTAAGGATTTACGATTTAAAAACCCTTGCCCCTTATTATAATGAGATGGGACTCTTTGCAGCCGAATGTCATGGTGGAGCAAGATGGCACGTAGGAATTATGAATCGAAGAGAAAGTCCCTTCGAAGAGATAGCAATTTTAAGGGAGCTCATGCCTAACGTACTTTTACAAACCCTTATACGAGAAACTAACATGTGGGGTTATCGACCATACCCTAAAAACGTCATAGAGTATGTAGTAGAAGTGGTAGACATAGATGTCTGGAGATGTTTCTCTTTTTTAAACGACATAAGAAACATGCGCCCTGTAGCTGAAGTGGTGATGAAAAGAGGAAGACTTTTTGAACCTGCCATTTCTTATACTGTTGCCCCTTGGTTTGACACCAAATATTACCTAAAAGTGGTTGACGAAATAGTAGATCTCTGTGGTGGGGTAGACGAAATAGTTCTTTGTATCAAAGATATGGCTGGTGTAGGAACGGTATCTTCGGTTACTGAATTGATAGATAGCATCAAACAAAAATATCCTGATTTGGTGATCAACTACCATCGTCACATCACCGATGGACTTGCCATCCCTGTGCTGTTAGCAGCTGCCAAAGCAGGAGCTAAGATCATAGACGTAGAAGAAGATACCCTGGTCAGGTTTTATGGACATTCCCCTATCTTGGCCGTAGAAGCTATATTTAGAGAAGAAGGAATCCCAGTACATCTTAACAGAAAAGCTGCAGAACAGGCAGTAGAAAAGGTTAGAGAATGGATCAGAGACTATGACTGGGCTGAGTCTCCTTTTAAAGGTTTTGACCATATGGTTACCAAACATAAAATGCCAGGAGGTGCCTTTCCCAGTTCTTTTGAACAGGCAGAAAAAGGCGGGTTTCTTCATCTAATGCCTTACATCCTTCAAGTAATGTCTTTATACAACCAAATAGTAAAATACTTTGACGTAACCCCTGGCTCCCAAATAACCTGGGTAACCTGTAGTGGTATAGTCAACAGATATGCCAAAGAACAGGGAGAAGAAGGGGTTAAACATGTCATCAAACTTCTAAAGAAATTCGTAGAAGAGAAAAATCAGGATTTTTCTGCCATGGAACCCTGGGAACAGGAAGAGCTTTTACAACTTTTCAAAAACGCACCTGGAGATTTTAAAAATCTCATCCTTGGTCATTACGGGAGGATGCCTGTAGGATGGCCAGCTGACTGGGTATATCAGAGCACCTTTGGAGACGAGTGGGAAAATAAAATAAAAGAAAGAAAGGAGTCCTCCCCTGTAGAGGCTATTCCTGATGAAGATCTAACCGCTTTAAGAAGAAAACTGGAAGAGGAGCTCGGAAGAAAGGCCACAGAAGAAGAGTTTATCCTGTACCTTATGCATCCTAAGGATGCCTTAGATTTCATAAAATTTAGAGAAAAATATGGAGATGCCCCTTTATACCTTCCCACCAAAGTCTGGAGAGAGGGCCTTAAAAAACCAGGAGATAAGGTAGAGTTTATCTATGAAGGTAAACCTTACTGTATAGAATTAGTGTCCATAGGTGTAGAAAACGACGGGATCATCCATGTAGTATTAAAAGTAAACAACAAGACCAGGGTTTTTGAAGTGAAAACACCAAGAGCTAAAAAAGAAGAGGTGAGAAAAGCAGTAAGACCTAATGAAATAGGTGCTCCTATTAGCGGAACAGTTTGGAGAATAGGCAATCCAAAAAGAGGCACCCTTAAGGTTGGAGACATCGTGCATAAAGGAGAGGAAATCGCTAACTTAGAATCGATGAAAATGGAAAACCCTGTGTTAGCACCTTTTGATGCTCAAATCGTAGAAATTTGTGTAAGGCTTAACCAGATGGTAGAAGAAGGCCAACTGCTCTTTGTGCTTAAACCTTTAGAAAACAACGCTAATATAGAAAACACAGGAGAATCCAACATAGAAAAATTACCTCATTAACCCTTGATTTTTTAAACCAAAAGTTTTATAAATTTAAAAAAAACCCTTTTAAAAGGGGGGCTTATGGATTGCATATTTTGCAAAATCGTTAAAAAAGAAATACCGTCTAAAGTCGTTTATGAAGACGAAAAGGTAGTAGCTTTTCATGACATAAACCCTCAAGCTCCTTACCATATCTTGGTAATTCCTAAAAAGCATCTTTCTACGTTGCTTGACCTAACCGAAGAAGACAAGGATTTAATCGGGCATATCTATCTTGTTATCAACAGATTAGCCAAAGATTTAGGGTTTGCTGAAAGAGGATACAGGGTGGTTGTAAACTGTAAGGAAGAGGCAGGGCAGACGGTATTTCATCTACATTTTCACTTACTTGCTGGCAGAACTATGGGTTGGCCTCCAGGCTAAACCTTTTTATTTTAGCTAACTTTAGCCCCTGGGGCCATTTCTTTCTCAGGGGTCACCAAGCATAATCCCTTTTCATCCTTAGCTGCAAGAAGCATACCCTCTGAAAGGATTCCTCTGATTTTAGAAGGTTTCAGGTTAGCCACAATAATTACCTCTTTACCTATCAATTCCTCAGGTTGATAATACTGGGCTATTCCTGAAACAATCTGTCTTTTTTCTGGGCATAACACTTCTAACCTTAAAAGTTTATCTGCATTTGGGACCTTTTCTGCAGCGACTATCTTCCCTACCCTTAAATCTATTTTTCTAAACTCATCTATAGAGATAAAACCTGTCTCTTCTTTCTTTTCTTCTACCACCTTTTCTTCCTCCTTTGGTTTATCTTCTATTCTTGGAAAAAGAGGCTTCCCTTTTTTAGCAGCCGCTCCTTCTTTTAACCCCTTAAAATTAAAAACCTCTTCCCAAGAAAGTGGCCTTTCATAAGACATATTTTCAAGTAAAATCTGAGAGGTTTCAGGCATCACCGGAGAAAGGGCTATAGCAAAACTCTTGATAACTTCAAGTAAAACCCTAAGAACCGTTCCTGCCCTGTCTAACTCTCCTTTTTTTATAAGACTCCAAGGGGCCTGTCTGTCGATGTAAACGTTACCTTCTCTGATGGCTTCCCAAAGTCTTTCTAAAGCTCTATGAAACTGAAGTTCAGAAAACAACTTATGGTAATCTTCTAAAGCTGTCTTCACCATGTCTAAATAAGCCTGGTCCTCTTCTGTCAGCCCGTTTAAAGGGGGAACACAAGAGTTAAAGTATTTTTCTGTTAGGTTTAAGGTACGATAAACAAGGTTACCATAGTCATTAGCAAGGTCTGCGTTTATCCTGGTGATAAAAGCTTCAAAACTAAACTCTGCATCATAACCAAAAGCCATCTCTCTAAACAAGAAATACCTTAGCTGGTCTTTACCGTATGTTTTGCTCAAGGTTACAGGATCTACGATGTTTCCTAGGGATTTAGACATTTTTAACCGATCAACCAGCCAGTATCCATGCACAAAAAGCTTTTTGTATACAGGTAATCCCAAGGCTTTTAACATGATAGGCCAATAAACTGCATGGGGTTTAAGGATGTCTTTGGCGATAAAGTGATGAGACTCCTTCCACCAGTCCTCCCAATTTGGGTCCTCTGGATAACCTATTCCTGTAAGATAGTTTAAAAGGGCGTCAAACCATACATAGGTTACGTAGTCTTTATCAAAAGGTAGCTCGACCCCCCATTCAAGCCTTTTTTTAGGACGAGAGATACAAAGCGGAGGAAGCTCTTCTTCTAACATGTTAAGTACTTCTTCTTTGTAAAAAGCAGGATATATCAGGTCGTTTTTTTGGATGTAGTCTTTTAACCAGAAACGGTATTTTTCTAAATTAAAAAAATAGTTTTTTTCTTTAATAAGTTCGGGGGTTTTTTGGTGGTCTTTACATCTTCCTTGTTCGTCAAGTTCTTTGGTCGTCAAAAACCGTTCGCAGCCAACACAGTAAAGCCCCTCATATTCATCCTGATAGATTTCTCCTTTTTCGTAAAGTTGCTGCAAAACCCTTTGTACGGTCTTTTTATGGGTTTCTTCAGTAGTCCTGATAAAACGACTATAACCAATCCCAAAGTAATCCCAAGTTCTTTTAAAAGATTCACTTATCTCATCAACTAAAGCTTGAGGAGAAAGTCCTTTATCTTTAGCTGTTTTCTGGATCTTATCCCCGTGTTCATCTGTACCTGTAAGAAAAAATACCTGCCAATTTTTAAGTCTGTAAAACCTGGCAATCCCATCTACTATCAACGTGGTATAGGCATGTCCTAAATGAGGATAAGCGTTTACGTAGTAAATTGGTGTAGTGAGATAGATCCGCATCAATCCTCCTCCTCTTCAAGGTTCTTCAATTGATCTTCAACAGAAGAATCTTCTAACTGCTCTAAAATGTAAGACTTTAATTCTTCAACAGGTAAGGTAATAACTTGACCATCTTTTGTTTCTAAGTAAACTAATCTTTGAAAAAAGTGATATTTTAAAACCCGATAAGATTCTTCATTAATCTTAATCTTACTCCCAAGCTTAGGTAAATTTTCTAAAAATTCTCTATATACCTCCATCTCATAACTTAGACAACAAAGCAACCTTCCACAAGGACCTGAAATTTTATTAGGGTCAAGGATAAGCCCTTGCTCTTTAGCAAACTTAATAGAAAGAGGGGTGAAGGACTTTAAGAACCTGGCGCAACAAAACTCTCTTCCGCAATAACCTATCCCTCCTAAAATGGCTGTTTCGTTTCTCACCCCTATCTGCCTCATCTCTATTCTCATCCTCAAAGCCCTGGCCAACTCCTTTACCAGCTGCCTGAAATCAATCCTGCCCTCTGCGGTGTAAAAAAAGATGATCTTACTCCTATCAAAAAAGCAATCGACCCTTACCAAATTCATCTCAAGTCCAAGCTCTTTAGCAAACTGGAGGCAAAACTCTTTGCCTTTCTCTTCCAGTTCTAACTTTTTCTCATATTCTTTGATTTCTTTAAGGGTAGCCTTTCGCAAAACTACAGGAATTCCTTCTACATCAAAGGAAATCTTATAAGAAACCTCGGTGAGCAAACAAACTTCCTTTCTTTCATCAGGCATCTCTACCAAAACATAAGTGCCTTTAGGAAGAGGCTTGAAGAGTTTTAATGCCATGTCAGGATATCCCTGTTTTAAGGTGCCAGCACTCAACCAAACCTGAACCTCTTTATTTTCCATCTAACCTCCGATAGCCCTCATAGGTTTTAAAGTAGAATTTAATCTATGCCCTTCGGGCTTTACTTTTAGTGCCTGAAGAAACAACTCTTCTAAGGAAACCTTCTTTTCTCTTAAAGCGGTTTTTAAGTTTATCTCATAGTCTGAAAAAAGACAAGGCCTTAACCTTCCGTCTGCGGTAATCCTAAAGCGATTACATCTATGGCAAAAATGTTCAGAAATAGGAGAGATAAGCCCTATTTTACCCTTAGCTCCCTCCCATCTAAAAACCTTCGCAGGACCACCACCTACTGAATCAGCAGGTAAGAGAGGCCGGTATGTTTCCAATGTTTTTTTGATTTCCTGTGTGTCTACTATGTGACTTTTATCCCAAAGAGAATTTCCTCCTATTGGCATAAACTCGATAAACCTTACCTCTATCGGTTTTTCTAAGGTAAGCTTAGCCAAATCTAAAACCTCTTCGTCGTTAAAACCTCTAATCACTACCACGTTAACCTTTACCGGGGAAAAACCTAAATCTAAAGCCAACTCTAAACCTCTTTTTACCTTTGAAAACCCATCGACCCCTGTGATTTTATAAAATTTTTCTGGGTTTAGGGTATCTAAACTAAGGTTTATTCTTTTTAAACCTGCCTTTTTAAGTTTTTCCCCAAGCTCCTCAAGAAAATAGCCGTTGGTGGTAAGACTTAAATCTTCTATCCCTGAAATACTGGCAATCCTTTCTACCAGACTTTCTATGTTTTTTCTCACCAGAGGCTCTCCTCCGGTAATCCTTACCCTTTTAACCCCAAGCTTAGCACCTACCTTAACCACCTCTTCTATTTCCTCAAGCCTAAGAATTTCATGGTGTGGCAACCATTTCCAGTTTTTATGGGTAAAACAATAAATACATCTAAAATTACACTTATCGGTTACAGAGATCCTGAGATACTCTATTTTCCTTCCAAAAGGGTCTATCAGCATAAAGACCTCTTTTTCAATCCCTTGTAAATCTCTCTCGCCTGGTTAAAAACCGGAATAAAGGCCTGGTAGTCTGGATAAGTCCAGGGAAGACTGATAAAACTTTTATCCTTGTATATCAAGGTAACTTCAGCAAATACTCCCCTACCTAAATAAATCCTGTGAGCATAATCTTTAAAGGTGGACAAAACTACCTTAGAAAGTTCCACATATCCTGGGTCAAGGTTAACCTTTCTTTTCCCAAATTCTGTGGTATAAGAAAGCTCTATCTTGTAACAAATATGTTTTAACTCCACCAAAAAATCAGGACTTTTCAAATTTTCAAAAAAATAAAACCTCTTTTTTAGATTTCTTCCCATTTCTTTCTCGTAGTAATGGGTGAAAGAAGAAAAGTCAAAAGCTTCAGAGGAAAAAATTACTCCTCCAAGCTCTGAGGTTAAAGGAGTTAAAGCCTGTTCTCCTATAGAAAAATCCTGAGTAGTCAGAGCTATAAAGAAACAGACAGGAGCTGGTTCTTTAGGATGGCTCATCTCAAAAACTTAAATCTTCAAGTTTTAAAGCCTCTTCTACCAACATCACCGGGATGTCTTCTACTATCGGATAAAGTAGTTTACAGGTCTTGCAAACAAATCCTTCTTTATCCTGAAAAACCAAAAACTCAAGCTCGCCTTTACATTTAGGACAAGCAAGTACCTCTAAATAAACTCTAATTCTCTCTTGTTCCATAACCTACATAATATCATGTTTCAAATTTTACGCAATTTTTTCCCGACCTTTTTGCTAAATAAAGGGCTGAGTCTGCTCGTTTTATCAAGCTTGCGATTTCTTCTTTTTCTTTTAAACGGTATTCACTTACCCCTAGGCTTATGGTGATTTTAAGCCGATGAATACCTATTTCTAAATCTTCTACTGCTTTTCTTAGTTTTTCTGCTACCAAAACTGAATTTTTAAGGTCTGTTTCTGGTAAAACCACGATAAACTCTTCTCCTCCCCAGCGCCCAACTATATCCTGGTCTCTAAGCTGTCCTTTTAAAGTTTCAGCAAGAACACTCAAAACCTCATCACCTACGTCATGCCCATAAAGGTCGTTTATCCTTTTAAAGTTATCTATATCTATTATAATTACTGAAAAAGTTTGTTTGGTCTCGCTGGCTTTTTCTTTAAGATTTTCTAAAACCGTAGCTATAAACCTTCTGTTAAAAAGCCTGGTAAGTGGGTCGGTGATAGAGTTTAAGTAAAGTGCATCTTCTAATTTTTTTCTTAAAGTTATATCCCAAAAACATACGACTGTTTCAACGACCTTTCCTAACTCATCTCTAACATGAGAAACCTTAACGTTAGCTATCAAGTAAGAACCATCTTTCTTTTTAAGAACCATATCCCCTGTAAATTCCTCTCCTTTTGAAATAGCCTCACATATCTCACACCTGTCATCTACCGGCTCTACAAAAACCTCATGGTCCCTCTTTCCGATCAAATCTTCTTCTGAATACCCTAAAAGTTTTAAAAGTTTTGGGTTTACAAAGTTAATCTTAAGTTCTTTCACCGTATAAACGGCACTTTCCATGAACTGAATAACCGTATTAAATTTTTTCCGTTCCAAAAAGCTTTCCCTTGCTTTACGGTTGGTGTAAAAAGAAATAAAAAGTATCAACAGCAATAAGAGGGTGTAAATATAAACATTCCTATAAAACTCTTTATATAACCCCTCTACCGCCTCTGCCCTCTGGATGATTAACAAATACCCTACAGTTTTTTCTTTAAAATCCTTGATAGGAAGGGTTACTACCTCATAAACTTTTCCTTGTTGTTTTAACTCAACAATATGTGGCTTATCTGAAGATATGGCCTTTTTAAATTTAAGGTCTTGCTGTAAACCGTGTAAGGTACTACCACATAAACTGTCATTTCTAAAACTCCCCTGGTATTCAACCAAGTCTTCTCCAAAAAAACTGTGCGAAAACTGAGACTTATATGGTTCTTCAAGTTTGTCTACCGTCTCTTTTTTATTAAAAATCAGCCTGAAACAAGCTCCTGGGTTTAGCTGATAAACCAACTTTTCAAAATGTTTTAAAGAAATGATAAAATCAACACCTCCTAGGTAATCCCCTCTTTCATCAAGTAAAGGAAAAGTATGTCTAAAACCACTCAGCATTTTTCCTGTAGAAAATCCAAACACAGGTTTTTTGTGTGTCATTACATAAACCACGTCTTCTCTATATTGAGTAAGATCCTCTCCATAAACAGAAGGATTATAAAATCTTAAAAGACTCCTTCCTTCTTGAGTATGAAAATGAAGGTCTATTTCTAAACTGACAAGGCTTTTGATAAAAGGCAAAAGAAACTGATAGATCTTCTTTCTTAAGACCTCTTCATTCTCCTTATAGGTTGTAAAAATGTTTTTTATGTTTTGAGAGGCTCCTATCCCTTGGGCATAAAGGGAGGTTAACTCTTTCATCGAATAAAGGACCGAATTGTACATCGCAAGCTTATGGTCTAAGTGGTTTGAAAAAATAGTTTGCTTTTGCTTCTGAAAGTTATAATAGATAAACCAAATACCTAAAGTCCAGCCAAATAAAACTGAAATCAGAATTAGAATGTAAGATTTATAAGACCGTAAAAAATCTTTCATAGTTCCCCACACAATAACATCGAATTACAAAAATTCAAGAAAAAATTTTTCACCATCGAACAAACCACTATGGGTTAAAGGATAGGTTTGAGGGCTTTTTGAAGGATTGCTAAGAAATCCTTTAAAGACTGATAAACCTTTTCCAGATCTTGCTCTTCAGAAAAAATCACCTTTTTAGTGGTTAAAAGGACTTCCTGGTCTTCTGGGTCGACGGCTTCTACAGCTTTTTGCCAGATTTCTTGGAAAGATGGAGGTGTGTCTGGAGGAGTTATCTGAGAAAGAGACCAAAGGGCTTTGAGCCCTGTTTGGAAAATTTCTTGAGCCTTTTTCCTAAATTCCTCTGGTTTTTGTTTGTAAAGATGAAGGTCTTTAAATAGATCTTGGGCATATTTATGATAAGTTCTTGCTCGTATAAAATAAACCATTTCTAATCAGAAGGCTTTTTCAATACCTCTTCGCCCCATTTTCTGTAAAAATGTTTAGATATCACCTCATCTGCTATCTCACAAATCTGAAAAAGGGTCTCTATCATATCTAACATCTCTTCTTGTCCATCCTTAGGTCTCATCTCAAAATCCTCTATAAAAGCTCCACTTTCTAAATATTCTTTAAACTCCTGAAGTTTTTTAAGAGTAAGCATCTATACAGCCCTCTCGATATATTCGCCTGTCCTGGTATCTACCTTTATCTTGTCCCCTTTGTTGATAAAAAGTGGTACTTGAATGACAGCTCCGGTTTCAAGGGTAGCCGGCTTGGTAGCAGAACCAACGGTATCCCCTCTAACCCCTGGCTCAGTATCTATCACCTCTAACTCCACGATGTTAGGAAGGTCTATACCTATCACCTTCCCCCGATAATAGATGATATAAACATTTAAGTTTTCTTTGAGAAACTTTGCTGCCTCCCCTACTTCTTCTTCTCTAAGGTAAACCTGGTCATAATCCTCTAAATCCATAAATACATATTGTCCTTTTTCCTTGTATAAAAACTGCATCTCCTTTTCTTGTAAGTCAGGTTTTTCAAACTTTTCTCCTGCACGAAAGTTTACCTCAAAAACCCTTCCAGTAGTCAAGTCTTTTAATCTAGTTCTAACCGTAGGCTGGTTTTTGGAAATCTTGACATGCTGAAACTCTAAAATCTCGTAGGGTTTCCCCTCCCATTCTATTTTTAAACCTCTTCTGAAATCTGAAGTAGTATAAGCCATAGCTTTACCCCTCTTTTCTATTTTTCTCTAAATAAGAAGGTAAGGGGGTTGCCCAGGATTCATCATCAAAATAAAGCTCTTCAAGATCAGCAGGAACCTCTATGTCTAACACTTTAGGATCTTCTACAGCTTCAAACCTAACAAAACAAGACTTATACCAATCTACCTCTGGCATCGACAAATCAAACTCCCTCATAATCCTGTAAGTCCGGTAAAAATCCTCCCATTGATTTTCTTCCTCAGGATAGGTGGTAAAATCCCTTAGAATATCAGTTAAAACAAAACCTGAGTCCAAGATAAACTTTTGAAAGTCATACCACTTTTTTAACGAAGCTTCTCGATGGGTAAACCCTATATAACCCACCGATCCCTCACCTTTTAAAGACTGGATACATCTGTTTACAAAAAGTTTCAACCCCTTCTGCGTCTCTACAGGGTCTGTAACAAATATATCAAACTTTTTACAAAGCTCGGCAGGAAGTTTTTCTATCACGTTATAATTATAGACCTCTATGTTTTGATAACCAATCAGGTTTGCTTTTTCTTTGATAAATCTGTTAATCCTTTCGTCTATTTCTACCACCACTATCCTTTTGGGTAGTTTGGTAAGAGCCATGCTGAGAGAGATTAAATCGTCATCTCCTAAGATAAAAACCTCTGTCCCTTCAAGATCACCTCTTTCATAGATAAAAGCAGTCCTTTTGACCGTATCTTCTGGTTTTATAAAACCCTGGTCAAAATCACTGGTTGGTAAAGGACGGTCCTTAGTAATCTCTATAAAATCTTTTAAAACCTGCTTCCAAAAAGGATTTTGCTCAAAAGGAGAACAAAAAAGACATCCTGGACTTTCATACGGAAAAATCGGCAAACCCTCATCAGCAAGATAAAAATAGGGTTTTTCATATTTTATTTTACCTTCCTGGAGAAGCTGTTTGATAGCTTCCAAAAAATCTACCAGATGAGCATCTTGATAGTTTATCAGCTGCCAAAAAGAGGCCCTATCTTTAGCCAGTACTCTTAACACTTGTTTTTTAATACGCTCTAAACTTTTCACTTTCTAATCCTCTTCAAAAATTTTTATGTATATGTATAAAAAGAGACCTAAATAAGGTTTTAGCCCCTGGTAAGAATGTTTACAGATAGAGAAACAAATTGGTTGCGGGGGTGGGATTTGAACCCACGACCTTCGGGTTATGAGCCCGACGAGCTACCAGACTGCTCCACCCCGCGATCTTTCAACCTGTGCTTTATAATATAATAAAAGTTTTAAATATGTCAAGGCTTAAAGAGGTTTTTTATGATTAAAAACCTTGAAAGAATCTTTTCTAATTTTATCTTTTTTTTTAAAAAATACCTGACAAGGGGGTAAGGTTATGGGTGCCAAAAGGATACTGATGTTGGTGGGAGACTATGTGGAAGATTATGAAGCTATGGTTCCATTTCAGATGCTTCAGATGGTGGGGCATCAGGTCGATGCAGTGTGTCCTGGGAAAAAACCTGGAGATGTGGTAAAAACAGCAGTCCATGATTTTGAGGGAGATCAAACTTATTTAGAAAGAAGAGGGCATAACTTTAGGATCACCGCAGATTTTGATAGTATAAACCCAGAAGATTATGACGGTCTTGTAATACCCGGAGGTAGAGCTCCTGAATATTTAAGGTTAAACGACAAAATCATCCAGATAGTCAAACACTTTGCCGAAAAAAACAAACCCATCGCAGCCATATGTCATGGGCCTCAACTACTCACCGCAGCAGACGTGATTAGAGGTAAAAAGCTTACGGCTTATCCAGCAGTAAAAGCTGAAATAGTGCTTGCTGGTGGGATATGGTGTGACGTAAACGAAACTTTTACTAACGTATGCGTAGACGGAAACATCGTTACTGCCCCCGCCTGGACGGCTCATCCTTGGTGGATGGCTAAATTTCTTGAACTCTTAGGAACAAAAATTGAACCTTAATAAAATAATTATAAAAGGGGGGAGTTCTCCCCCCTTGTTTATCTTAAAGCATCCCTTCAAAAAGTTGTTGTATTCCAAAGGGGTCTTTGAACTCCTGCTCTGGCCTAAAGTTAAGTTTCTTTTCACCTCTGTTGTTGATATATTTAGAAATCTCAAGGTCTATTTTTGCAGGAACCTCTACTCCTGCTTTAGCCAGAATAGTTCTTAAAAGAGACTCTGACTTAGAGGCAAATCCTAAAGCGTCTGTTAAAATCCTCATAGCCTCTGTGGGGTTGTGAAACCCTACTGAATTTTCTGCTCCTACAAAGATTACCCTATAGATAGCTTCTAAATAAAGGTCTTTAGCTTTGTTGTATAAAGTCTGGTCTATGGTCTTCCCTTGAGTTTGAGCCAGATGCACCTTCTCGAAAAGTTTGGCTGCTACCGCTGTCTGATATCCAGCCCTTATATAGGCAGAAATCGTCCTATCCTGAATGGCAATCACTTGCTGTTTTAACCAATCAGCACTTTGAGGATGGCATTGTTTACAAGACCTCATGTTATCTTTTAGAGGACTCATTACTCTGTGTTCACTTACCTTATAGCTCCCCATCCTTTTGTAAGGCATATGACAATCAGCACAAGAGACCCCTGCATTCCAGTGCACCGAGTTTCTTGAATAAAGCTCAAACTCAGGATGTCTGATAAAGGCCAATTTAAACCCTGTGACCGCCTGTTTCCACTCTCCATAAGCTGGGTTGCTTTTTAAAACTTTAATGATGTTTTCTATGCTGATATCTCCCCATTTACTGCCTTGCCATGGGAAAAAGATGCCTGTAGGCTTCATATCCTGGTCTCTCGGAATTACATAAGTAACATGGCATTGAGCACACACCAAACTTCTCATCTGTTGATGGGTTAACCCTTTTTCGTCTATTCCTAAATCCTTTAAAGCCTTCCCTAAGGTAAATGCCCTTCTTATATGGAGGTTCATCGTTTTAGGGTCATGACAATCTAAACAAGAACCACCAAGGTTCCGGTGTTTTTCTGGGATCCAACCCAATGCCTCTTTAAACGGAGTGTTGTAATATTTAGCCCCATACTGTTTTTCAAGGTCAGCAGAATAGGGAGTCTTGCAGGTCAGACAAACTCCTCCGGGTTTGGTTCTTGAGGGGTCTATCTCTTGAAGGTCTATCATCCTGTAGTAATGTCCCCTTGGCTCGTTATACTCTCTACCAAATCCAAATCCGTTATAAATAACAGCTAAGAAAGGAAACTCAGAGAGTTTATCATAGACTATTTTATCAGTATCCCAACCTCTCTTATACTTGCTTAAGCCTGCAGGAGTAGGTTCAGACTCTTTTTTCCACATTTCATAGTGAAGAGGGAAAGCTTTTCCCCATACCTCTGGGTCTACCTCGTTTTCAGCTATCTTAAAAGCTTCCTGACGGAAATCTTTTGCTTTTTCTGGAGGCTTACAACCAGCTATCAAAGAAACCAAAACCATAAGGGTTAAACCTAACCACAAAGACTTTCGTTTCATCTTATCCCCCCTTATATTTTATTTTTCTAAAACTTCTAAACTGCTACTTAATTTATGCCTTACCTTTACATGACATTCCCAGCAGTTTCTGTCTTTCACATTTATCATAGACACCATATCTTTATGACACCTTATACAATTTTCCTGAACCAAAACTTTACCATGAGAAGATAGGGTAATTTCCTCTGGTATAAGATTTAGGTGAAACTTTACCAAATCCTTAGTTCCGTCAACACCTTTCCAAAAATAATGTCTGAGTTTATTGTCATGAGGAAGATGGCAGTCTATGCAATTAAGCTGATTATGCAACCCGGACTTTCTTAAAGAAAGGCTCTGGTCTTCCATCACATGACAACTTGCGCAATAGGAATTTTTACTGGTATAGGCAACAAGCTTAGGCATACCTAACAAACCCACAAACAAAACCACCCCTAAAAACACCACCCCTATAGCTACCTTATTTTTCATAAGGCCCCCTTAGAAGATTTAAGCATCTTCCTATAAAATTCTAAATATAAAAAATCTTTTAAAATTCTTTGACTTAGATCAAGAAAATGGATTTTACAGGTTATTCCTTTTTAGCCCGGGGATGGGACTTAAGATAAACTTTGAGTAGATGTTCGTAACTAACCTTGGTGTACATTTCTGTGGTAAGAAGGGAAGCATGTCCCAAAAGTTCCTGAATAGCCCTAAGGTCAGCCCCTGAGTTTAAAAGATGGGTAGCAAAAGAATGTCTTAAAGTATGAGGATGAAGGTATTCTATTCCATAACTTTTTCCTAAGGTCTTAAGTATGTATCTAACCCCCCGATCGGTTAACTTGTCTCCCTTTGAGTTAATAAACACAAACTCATGATTTTTTCCTAAGTTTAAAAGTACTTTTTCTCTTTCTCTCAGATATCTTTCTAACAGCTGTTGTGCCTTCTTGCCAAAGGGGATCATCCTTTCTTTATTACCCTTTCCTATGACCCTTAAAAACCTAAGTTGCAGGTTTAGCTGGTTAAGCGTTAGATTGGTAAGCTCTCCTACCCTTAAACCACAGCCATAGCCAAGTTCTAAAATCGTCCTGTTTCTAAGACCAAGAAAACTATCCTCTTTTACCTGTTCTATCATCTGGTTCAGTTCTTCTTCGGTAGGAACACGAGGAAATCTTTTTAAGACCCGAGGGGTTAAGAGATAAAGGATTAAGTTTTTAGGTATGACCTCTTTTTTAGAAAGAAACCTAAAAAAGCTTCTTAAAGCACTTACCTTCCTTGCGATGGTAGTGGGTGCTTTTTTAGTTTTTTTAAGGTTCGCAAGATAAAGCCTTAGATGAAAAGGCTGTAAATGTTTAAAATCTTTTATGTTTAAAGCCTGGTAATGATTCAAAAAATCTTCTAAATCCTTTTTATAGGCCTTTAAAGTCTGAGGTGAATAGTTTTTCTCTACTTCTAAATATTTTAAAAACTCCTCTAACCATCGGTTCATAGCATAACTTCTTCAATCTTAGCCAAGAGTTGTTCTACAGTAAAGGGTTTTAAAAGCAGTTTAAAACTGGGAAGTTCTGCCAGAGATAACAAATCTCCTGTCAAAAACAAAACCTTTAGGTCTGGAAATTTTTGTTTTAAATTCTGGTAGACTTCAAACCCTTTTATTCCTGGCATATGATAGTCGGTAATAAGAAGGTCTGGAGAAGAAATTTTATCAAGGTTTTTTTCTAATTCTTCATAGTTAGAAAAAGCCCAAACTTGATAACCTTCTCCTTCCAATATTTCTTGCATACTTGCTAAAATTTCTGGTTCGTCTTCCAGAAGGATGATTTTAAGTTTTTTGATCTCCGATTTTTTCAACGGGCTTAATAAGGTCACACTCAGCGCAGGGACCCAAATCTTAAAGGTTGTGCCTAAATTAACCTTGCTTTCTACCTCTAATTTTCCCCCCAAACTTGTTATATGATTTTTTACCAAGAATAGCCCTAAGCCACTGCTTTCCTTTTTAGTAGTAAAAAAGGGCAAAAAGATTTTTTCTAAGTTTTCTTCAGGGATACCGCATCCGGTATCTTTTATCTCGATTATCAAGTATTTCTTTTCAAGGGTTTTTAAAGATAGTGCTATTTCTATCTTTCCTTCGTCTTCGATAGCATCCTTAGCATTGCTGATAAAATTTAAGAAGATATACCTCCAAAAAGTTTCTTCTCCTGGGACAAAAACGTTTACTAAAGACCCTAAAGAGAGCTGTATTTGAATTTTAGGTCCGGCAATGATCTGAAAAATATCTAAATTGTTTTTTAAAAAAGAAACCATTTCTAACTGAGAAGAAAGGACATCTCTTATTCCTTTGGTATAATCTATAAGCAAACGGTTAAGGTCAATCCAAGATTTTAAGGTTTTTTCTGCCAAAAACTTATACCTTTTAACCTCTTCTGGTTTGTCTACGTTTTCCTCTATGTTCTTTAAGTACTTAAGGGTATTTTGCAGAATGTTGTTAAAATCATGGACTAAGCTTCTTAAAAACTCGGAAAACCGTTGATTTTTTTCCAACTCTTCTATCTTAGCTCTTAATTCTGTCAGCTCTCCGGTGTCTTTTCCTACCATCAAAATAAAAATTTTCTGTGGAGTCAACTCTACCTTATAAAAAAAAGCCTCCAACGTAATAATCTTACCTTCTCTGGTTAGAAATTTAATTATAGTTTTATGCTTATGCTTTTTTAAAAGTTCTTTTTTTAGCTCTGTCAGGAAATTAGGATGGTAGGCTAAAAATCCCCCTATTCCTTTTTCTAGAAGCTCTTCTTTTGTGTATCCTAAATTTTCTTCAGCCACCTTGTTTAAATAAACTACCTTATCCTGTTCAAGAATCATCACATACAAATCTAAATCTCTAGCACACTCATCAAGATTTAGGGTTTCTACAATCTTTTTTAGCTCTACCATTTCTAAACCCTCTCTGAGAAATTAATAAACTATTTTTTTAGTTTAGCAATATTTAAAAGAAAAAAATTTACTAAAACTAAACTTAATACATAAAAACTTACCAGCCATCCTACACCTACCTTTTCTGCAAGTACCCCTGCTAAAAAACTCCCTAAGGGATGAACCCCTAAAAAAGAAAGAGTAAAAAAACTCATCACCCTACCTCTTATTTCTGTAGGGGTATTTTCTTGAAGGTATGAGTTGGCTATCGGATAAAAATTAGTAAAAGAAAAACCTAAAAGGAGACAACAAAAGAGGGTTAACCACCAAATTTTAGACCACACCAACCCTAAAGCCCCTAAGGCAAAAATACAAGTAGAAACCCAGAGTTTAGAAAGTTTGTTTTTAACTTTCCCTAAAATTATATAAACCGAGCCAAGAATAGCCCCTATACCTACCATAGAAGAAAGTTGACCAAACTCTTTTCCGCCTCCTCCGAATAATTTGTCAACAATTATCGGAAACAAAATGAGAATAGAAGCTCCAAAAAAAGTAAAGCTAAAAACCATACCTATAACAGCAGGAAGTGCTCGTTGTTTTCTAAACAAAGTAAAAACTTCTTTAAATGCTTCTATAAAATTTTTCTTATTTTCAAGGTCTATCTGATAGGATTTTTGATATTTGATAAAAAATAAAAGAAAGAGAAAAAAAGGTAGATAAGAAAGGGCATTAAAATAAAAACATTGATAAAGCTGTCCATAAGTAATGATAAGACCTGCTAAAAAAGGACCAACCATCCTGGCTGTATTAAAAGAAAGAGCCTGGAAAGATATAGCTTTGGTAAGGTAGGTTGACGGAACTATTTCGCTGATAAACACCTGTCTCAAAGGGGTGTCAACAGAGGCAAGACTAACAGCCAACATGTTTATCAACACTACCAGCCAAAAACTTAACCTTCCCTCTTGAGTAATGAAACCCAACAAAACTGAAGGCAAAATCCCTAAAAACACCACCCATGTTAAAAGTTTTTTTCGGTCAAATCGGTCTATGATTAATCCTGCCAAAAAACTAAAAACAAAAGTAGGTAAAGAGTTAAACAAACTAAAGATACCTAAATAAAAAGAAGACCGGGTTAGCTCATAAACCAGCCAAACAATAGCAGTGTTATAAGTCCAAGAACCGGTAAAAGAAATAAAGTGTCCTAAAATAAAATATCTGAAATTTTTAATCTTAATAGGATTTTCAGAAAGGTCTAAAAAAGCCAAAAAGTTCCTTATACCAATTTCCATTTATTTTAAAATTTTAGCTTTATTTTCTAAAATAGCAATCTGTTTAAACAAATCTTAAAAAAAACACCTCTCAGACTCATCAAACGACAACCTTTTCCTCAATCCCACACAAACCTTCAGTTTTAAACTATTTTTAAAAATTTTTAAAATTTTAAAATTTACCCCTTTACAAATAAATTTTTTGAGGTTAAGTATAACTAATAGAAAAACTTAAAGGAGGTTTTAGTAACATGTTTAGAGGTAAGGTTAAGTGGTTTGACGAGAAAAAGGGGTATGGCTTCATTTCCAAGGATGATGGCGGAGATGTGTTTGTACATTACTCTGCCATAGAAATGTCTGGATTCAAGACCCTTAAGGAAGGACAAGTGGTAGAGTTTGAGGTAGTGCAAGGTCCTAAAGGCGAGCAAGCTTCAAAGGTGAAGGTCGTCAACAGCGGCAATCTAGGAAGATCACCTAAAAGCGAATAAACCATAGTTCTGGCTTTTAAAATCACAGAAGGGGGTCTTCCCCCTTCCTTTTTGCTAAATGCGGAGTGGATACTTTCTGGTTAAGGTTAATCCTTCTCAGATTGCCTTCTTCAAGTTTATACTTGAAGGCTATGACCATCTATCAAGTCTAACCATATTAGATCCTAAGTCTGGTTTGACTAAAATCTATTTTTATCCTAAAAATCTTATTTTTGTAAATGACCTCCTAGAATATCTTAAAGAAAAACTTGAGATTGAAATATTAGAAACCTCTGTTAGTTTTAATTAAATGGAGTCTTCAAAAAACTTTTTTAGATAGAGGTGGTTATGAAGGTTCCAAGGGTGATGTCTACCCAACATCCAGATAACGTTTCCATGCCTTTTTTTGCAGAGCATCCTGACATGTCAGGTGAAGACGAGATCCAAGAGGCCTATTATGCCTTTTCTCATTTAGGTTGCGATGAACAGATGTGGGACAGTGAAGGCAAAGAGGTAGACGACTTTGTGGTTAAAAAGCTTTATAGTAAGTATCCTAATTTTTTTAAAAGACATCTTTTAGGCAAGGACTGTTTTATCACCCTTAGAATCCCTAACCCCACGGTAGAAAAAGATGAGGCTAAAATTTTAGTTGAGGCCTTAGAAAGTATCCCTCGGTCTATGGATGCAGCCCGTATCTTCTTAAAGGATCATCCTCCTCCGATTTTTGAGGTAATACTCCCAATGACCACTTCAGCCAAGGAACTCAACCGGGTTTATTATTACTACAAAAACTTTATCGCTGGTCTCCAACATCAACCTATTTACCCAGGAGACATCACGGTAGCTGAGTGGGTAGGTGAGTTTCTACCTGAAAGTATCAACGTTATTCCACTTTTTGAAAACATCGAATCCTTTTTTAACATAGATCGAATCTTGGAAGAGTATGTTAAAGACAAAAATCTGACCTATCTTCGGGTGTTTTTAGCTCGATCTGACCCGGCGTTAAACTATGGGCTTATAAGTGCTGTTTTAGGGGTTAAAATTGCCTTAAAAAAATTAGAAAGTTTTGCCTTAAAGCATGATGTAGAGGTTTATCCTATATTAGGGGTAGGAACCCCTGTTTTTAGAGGGAACTTTTCTCCTTACACCGTAGAAAAGGTTCTTTCTGAGTATTCTTCGGTAGAAACCTTTACCGTTCAGTCTGCCTTTAAATATGATTTTCCGGTAGAGGATGTAATTTCAGGGATCAAAAAAGTAAAAACTTTTATCAGACATCCTATCTCAGACATAGACTTTGAATTTTGTCAAAAAATAATCCAAAAGATTTCAGAAGAGTATAAAGCTACCATCGCCCCGATTGCTCCTGCGATAAACGAATTAGCCAAATTTGTACCAAAAAGAAGGATGAGAAAACTCCATATAGGCCTTTTTGGTTACTCAAGAAGCCTTCATGGGATAGTGCTCCCAAGGGTTATAAGCTTTTGTGCTGCCTGTTATTCTATAGGTCTTCCCCCTGAAATCTTTGGGTTAAACGCTTTAACCAAAGAAGAGTTACATGAACTTAAAAACTATTACCACAACTTAGAGTTTGATTTTTCTAAAGCTCTCCAATATTTTAACCCAAAATGCTTAGACCTTATGCCTGAAGAGGTCAAAAACAAAATTATCAAAGCTCTGAACCTCCTAAATATTTTAAACCTTAACTATGAGCCAAACGAGGAACATAAAGAAGTCACTTCTACCCTACTTAAAAACCTTAAAAAAGGACTTTCCTCGCAAGCTACCAGCCTGATAGTAGAAGCAGGTTATCTGCGTAAATTTTTAGGCTAAACCAACCTAAAAACCTTTAACCCCAAAAGTTAGGGAAACGTAATCTTTGCTGAAAGGCCAGATAGGCTAACTGCCTTAAAAGATGGTCTGCAAGCACGATCCTAACCATAGCCTCTACCACAGGAACAATCCGTGGTATTGCAGAAACATCATGTCTTCCTTCTATGATAAGGTCTAACTCTTCTTTTTGGAGATTTATCGTCTTTTGAGGTTTTCTTATACTGGGGATAGGTTTTACCGCAACCCTTAAAACTATATCTTGCCCTGAAGAAATCCCTCCTAAGATCCCTCCGGCATCGTTTTTTAAAAATCCATGAGAAGAGATAGGGTCGTTATTTTCAGAGCCTTTAAGTTGAGCAGCCTTAAAACCAGCTCCCACCTCTACCCCTTTTACCGCCCCTATACTCATCAAACCCTTAGATAGATCAGCCTCAAGTTTATCAAAAACTGGCTCTCCCAGTCCTGCAGGCACTCCCCTCGCTAAAACCTCTACCACCCCTCCTAAAGAGTCTCCCTCTCTAACTGCTTCTTCAATCTTTTGGCACATCTTTAAATAGGCCTCCTCATCAGGGCAATAAAGATGATTTTGATAAATAAACTCAAGGTCTCTTTTTTCAGCAACTACCCCACCAAGAGCAATGGTATATGCTACCACAGATATCCCATATTCTTCAAGCACCCTTTTAGCTACAGCTCCGGCAGCTACCCTTACCACCGTTTCCCTTCCGCTACTTCTTCCTCCTCCTCTGTAGTCTCTAAAACCTCCGTATTTCATATGATAGGTAAAATCTGCATGGCCTGGTCTAAACACCTCTTTAAGCTGTTGATAGGCAGAAGACTTTACGTCGGTGTTATACACTAAAATCCCTATCGGAGTTCCCGTCGTATATCCTTCAAAAACCCCAGAAAGAATTTCCACCCGATCCTTTTCTTTACGAGGGGTTTGCCCGATAAACTCCTTAGACCGTCTTTTATCTACTTCTTTCTGAATATACTCCTCTGACAAGGTTAAACCAGGTGGACATCCCTCTACCACCGCTCCAAGGGCCTTACCATGAGATTCTCCAAAGGTGGTAACCCTAAATAAAACCCCAAAACTATTTCCTGACATGTCTTTTCCCCTTTATTTTCTGTTTTTGTTTATTATAATTCTAAACCTAAAAAAACAAATCAGAAGGCCTATGGTAGTTGCTATACTCCCTGCTGCAGGAAAAGGAGAGAGGCTGGGAGAATCCCTCCCCAAACAGTTCTTAGACCTGAAGGGAATACCTCTTTTAGTAAGAACCCTTTTAGCCTTTGAAAAAGCCCCTCAGATAGACGGGATAATCATAGCTACCCACCCACTTTATTTAGAACATACCGAAAACCTGATCAAAAGCTTTAACCTCAGAAAGGTGTTAAAAATAGTTGAGGGTGGCACAACCAGACAGAGGTCAGTTTATCAAGCGGTTAAAATAGCCCCTCTAGAAACAGAAGTCTTCCTTGTGCATGATGCCGTAAGGCCTTTTGTTCCCGAATCCCTTATAAAAAGGGTGATAGAAGCTACTCGTTCTTATGGAGCCTCTGTCCCGGCTATCCCTGTAAGGGATACCTTAAATTTAGTGAAAGATCACCTTGTGAAAGCTAACGTGCCCAGGGAAAATCTGTTTCATATCCAAACCCCTCAAGGAATAAAGGCTAACCTTTTGAAAACCTGTCTTGATGAGGCCATAGCCAGGGGGTTAGAGTTCACAGACGAAAGTTCTCTTTTAACCTATTTTGGCCATCCTGTTTATGTAGTAGAAGGTTCTTGGCTAAACTTTAAAATCACTTTTAAAGAGGACCTTATCCTTGCAGAAAAGTTAATTGATTGTAAAATAGAAACATTATTTTAACCAAACTTTATTAAGGATTGCTTTGTTTTCATGAGGTTTAACTGGATAGGTAGCTTACCAGAAGACCCAAAAGAGTTTTTGTCGGTAGTTAAGCAACAGCTGAAACTGCCTTTAGAAGAGGCCTTTAAGCTTTTCTATCTTACATTAAGGATAAAGGCCTCAAGTGATAGCCCGGTTTATAAATTTTTAGAGCGCACCCCTACCGGAATAAAGTTTGACGAAATCGGGAAAAGGGAGTATCTCCTTACCCTTTCTGTTTATGCCTTAAGGGAGATCATTTCTCAACATATAGACTTGAAACTAGTTAAAAACCTTTATCTTCTTCTTTCTAAAGAGCTTCCTTCTGAGTTTTTAAAGGACGTTTCTCCCAAACATTCCATCGTTGTGTCTCAAGATATCCTTTTAGAGCTTTTAACCACGGCAGGAAAAACCGAGCTTCCTGCCTTTTTAAAGGCTAAGCACATAATCTTTAACCTGAGGATAGATGGTAACAGCGAAGATTTATTAAAAATTACCCCCTATCTTACCAACTTTTTCTTTGTTTTTGAGCCTAAACCTAAAGAGTTTTGCCTTTACACCTCATTTTCTATCTCGGAATTTGTTCTTTTTTCGATAAAAACTGAAAAATTCAAGTCAATACAACCGGAAGTAGAAAAGACCTTAGAAAAGTTTAAGGCCCTTTTCCCAGAGTGTTTTGGAGAGTTGTAAAACAACCTCAGTAAATCTTCTAAGGAGGAAAAGATGGGGAAACCTTTGGCTTACAAAATTTTAGAAAACCATTTAGTGTCTGGGCGTTTAGTGCCTGGAGAAGAAATCGCCATCAAGATAGACCAAACCCTTACCCAAGATGCAACCGGGACGATGGCTTATCTTGAGTTTGAAGCCATAGGTATAGACAGAGTAAAAACAGAACTTTCGGTATCTTATGTAGACCATAACATCTTACAGAGTGATTTTAAAAACGCAGACGACCACAGGTTTTTACAAAGTATAGCCAAACGTTATGGGATTTGGTTTTCTAAGCCAGGGAACGGGATCTGTCATCAGGTGCATTTGGAAAGGTTTGCCAGGCCTGGTAAAACCTTGTTAGGTTCTGACAGCCATACCCCTACTGCTGGCGGATGTGGAATGATTGCCATAGGTGCAGGTGGCCTTGATGTAGCGATGGCTATGGCAGGAAAGCCCTTTTATCTTAGAACTCCTAAGATAGTAGGAGTTTATTTAGAGGGAAAACTTCAGCCTTGGGTAACAGCAAGAGACATTGCTCTTTATCTTCTTTCTAAACTTACGGTAAAAGGTGGTTTAGGGAAAATTTTAGAGTATTTTGGCCCCGGGATAAAGTATCTTAGCGTACCTGAAAGGGCTACCATCTGTAATTTAGGTACAGAAATGGGAGCAACCACCAGTATTTTCCCATCTGATGAAATTACCCGTAAATGGCTGATAGCTCAGGGAAGAGAACAGGACTTTGTAGAACTTTTGCCTGACGAAAACGCTCAGTATGACGAAATCATAGAGGTTGACCTTTCCAAGTTAGAACCTCTTTGCGCCTGTCCCTCTTCTCCTGACAACGTAAAAAGGGTTGCAGAAGAGGCAGGTAAACCTGTGGCTCAGGTTATCATAGGGTCTTGTGCCAATTCTTCGTTAAAAGACCTGCTGGTTGTAGCTAAGGTACTTGAAAAATATAAAGTGCATCCTGACGTCTCTTTTGAGGTAAACCCTGGGTCTCTTCAGGTGCTTGAAAATCTGGTAGTACTTTCAGGATTAAAATCCCTGTTAGAGGGAGGCACAAGGCTTCACCAAAGTGGATGCTTAGGTTGTATTGGTATGGGACAAGCCCCTCCTACTAACTCCATCTCTCTAAGAACTTTTACCAGAAACTTCCCAGGACGTTCTGGCACAAACCCTGATTTCGTATATTTAGTCTCTCCTGAAACCGCGGTAGCCTCTGCCATCAAAGGGGTAATAACCGACCCAAGAGAATTAGGAGAATATCCAGAGGTAGTTCTTCCAGAAAAGTTTATTATAAACGACACCCTTCTAATACCACCTCTACCAGAAGATGAGGCAAAAAAAGTAGAAATCATAAGAGGGCCTAACATAGCTCCTCTTCCACCGTTTGACCCTCTTCCTGAAACCTTAGAAGGGATTTTTGTGTTAAAGGTAGGAGATAACATCACAACCGACCATATCATGCCTGCTGGAGCCCAAATTTTACCTTTAAGAAGTAACCTACCGGCAATCAGCCAGTTTGTATACAAAAACGTAGACCCAGATTTTGCTAAAAAATCTTTAGAGCTAAAAGAAAAAGGATTGGCTGTAGGGATTGTAGGAGGAGAAAACTACGGGCAAGGTTCCTCAAGGGAACATGCAGCCTTAGCCCCAAGGTATTTAGGGGTAAGGGTAAAATTGGCCAGATCCTTTGCCAGGATCCACAGAAGCAACCTGATTAACTTTGGAATCTTGCCTCTTACCTTTGAAAACCCGGCAGACTATGAAAAAATCTCTCAAGGAGATAGTTTTATCATAGAAAACATTCGAAACTTGATAGAAAAAGGGGAAAAAAGGGTTAAAATTATAATCAAAGGGAAAGGTGAGGTTTGGGCCTTAGCTGAACTCACAGAAAGGGAAAGAGAATGCATATTAAAGGGTTCTTTACTCAATTTAGCCAAAGCAGGGTAGTCTGGAGTTTTTCCCTAATAATTTTAGGGTTATTATTAGGGCTGTTAGGTATCCTTTTTCACCCTGCTGTAAAACCTGTAAAAGTTTTGGCTAATGATCCTTTGCTTAAACCTTATGTAGAAGACCTTAAAAACCGCATAAAAAATGACCTTAAAGGGAAGGTTCCTGAAGAATACATAGAAGAGGTTTTTTCTTCTCCTGAGCTTGCCTATCTTCCCAACCTGATGATAAAAAGACTTACCTGGAAAGAAACCAAATTACCTTACCATCAGTTTTTAGAAGACCAGAGGGTTGAGCGGGCTAAAAACTTTTTAAAAGAGAACTTAGAGTTTCTCGAAAACTTAGAAAAAAACTTTGGGGTTGATAAAGAGGTAATAGTGGCGATTTTATTGGTTGAAACCAATCTTGGACAAAACACCGGAAAATTTCCTGTATTTAACGTGTTTTTTAGCCTTACCCTTTCAGGTAATAAAGATTTGCTTAAAAACTTTGTGTATGACGAAACTATTTCGTTAGATGACGAAAGAAATTCAAACATCATCGCTAAAAGAAGTAACTGGGCTTATAACGAGCTTTTACACTTTCTTACCATCTGCTATCAAAATAAATGGGATCCTTTCTCTATCAAAGGGTCTATCTTTGGAGCCTTTGGTTATCCCCAGTTTGTACCCAAAAGTTACGTAATCTATGGTTACGATTGGGACCAAGACGGCAAGGTAGACCTTTTTAAGATGGAAGACGCCTTAGCTAGCATAGCCAACTACCTAAAAAAAGAAGGCTACAACTTGAACGGAACAGTAGAAGAGAAAAAAGCTGTTATCATGAAGTACAACCTAAGTGAACCTTATGCTAACACCGTTTTAGCCATCGCCGAAAGATTAAAAAAAATAGAACAAGAAGCCTCTTCACAAACAGAACAAAAGGAACAAGAAAAAAAAGATGAACCTGCAAACCGATGAAGTAAAGTTCCGTCTCCAAAGGTTTCAACAACTTCTTAACCAGCACCAAATCGATTTAGCCTTGATTATAAACCCTCTCAACATCTTTTATTTTAGCGGAACCTTTGCCAAAGGATTTCTTTTGATAAGCCCTAAGGAAGTAAAGCTTTTGATAAACCGTCCTTGGGAGAGGGCTAAAAAGGAAACTTTAATTCCCTGTGAACCCATAAAAAGCCTAAAAGAACTACCTTTAATCATCTCTTCTCTTCGTTCTAAAGGCTCGTTAGGCATAGAAAAAGAAAACATCCCTGTAAGAGATTTTTTAAGATATCAGGCACTGCTTGAGGGTTATTCTTTTATTGCCATAGATCAACTTATCTTAGAAACACGGGCGGTTAAAACCCCCTATGAGATCGAATGTATCAGAAAAGCAGGAAAGATGCTTGATAAAGCTCTTAAAAGGGCTTTACCTCACTTCAAACCAGGAATTAAAGAGTTAGAAGCCAGTGCTATTTTAGAAAAAGAACTAAGGATATTAGGTCATCCTGGACTTACTAGGTCTTTAAACGGATTTGAACTCACCTTTGGATACCTTATCTCTGGTAAAGAAGGTCTTAAAGCTACTCCCTCTTATACAGGAGAAGGAGGTGAGGGAGTACCTTGTTTTCCGGGAGGGGCAAGTTATAAGAAAATCTTAAAAGAAGATGAACCTATTCTTATAGACTTCAGTGGTTATCACCAGGGCTACTACATAGACCAGACCAGGATGGTTAGTTTTAAAAAACTGCCTTATGCCCATGAAGTTTATCAGGGAAGTCTTTATATCTTAAAGGAACTCAAGGAGTTCATAAAGCCAGGTTTAAACGGAGATGAGATCTTTGCTAAAGCTAAGGAGTTAGCTGAAAAAACCGGTCTTGGCAGTTATTTTATGTATTCTGACGGAGACTTAGGTTTTATAGGACATGGAGTAGGTCTGCAGATAGATGAACCTCCTGTCCTTGGGAAAAAACAAAAAATGACCATAAAAGAAAACATGGTGATAGCCTTAGAACCTAAGTTTCACCTCCCTGAGGTTGGAGTAATTGGTGTAGAGGAAACCTTTTTAGTCACAAAAGAGGGATTGAAAAGTTTAAACACCACCTCAACCAAATGGAAAATCCTAAAAAGGAGTGTGTGAGGTATGAGAAAGCCCAGGAACAGGATAAAAGTCCATACTAAGTTTATTTTTATCACAGGAGGAGTACTTTCCTCTTTAGGAAAAGGGCTTGCTGCGGCTGCTATAGGGGCTTTGCTTGAAGCTCGAGGATTAAGAGTTACCTTCCAAAAACTTGACCCTTACATCAACGTAGACCCTGGCACGATGAACCCTTTTCAACACGGAGAGGTTTATGTTACTGAAGACGGAGCTGAAACAGACCTTGACTTAGGACACTACGAACGGTTTACCCAGGCTCAGATGGGAAGTAAAAACAACTACACCTCAGGTAAAATCTACTATTCAGTTATCACCAAAGAAAGAAAAGGGGAATTCTTAGGTGGCACCGTCCAGATCATACCCCATGTTACCGACGAAATAAAACAAGCTATTTTAAGTTTAGCAGAAGACAACGTAGACGTAGCTATCGTAGAGATAGGGGGGACGGTGGGTGATATAGAAAGTCTTCCTTTTCTTGAGGCTATAAGACAGTTAGGATATGAACTTGGTAGAGATAACGCCCTTTTTATCCATCTCACCTATGTACCTTACATCAAAACCGCAGGGGAGTTAAAAACCAAACCTACCCAGCACAGCGTAAAAGAATTAAGGGCTATCGGAATTCAACCTGACATCCTTTTATGCAGGACTGACAGGTTTTTACCTACAGACATCAAGAAAAAGATAGCCCTTTTCTGTAACGTAGAAGACGATGCAGTGATCACTGCCAAAGACGTAGACTGTATCTACGAGATACCGCTGGTGTTTCATCAAGAGGGCTTAGATAAGAAAATCATAGAATACCTTAACATGTGGACCAGAGAGCCTGACCTTTCCCTTTGGGAAGAGATAGTAAAAATCTATAAAAACCCTGAAGACGAAGTAACCATAGCCATCGTGGGAAAATACGTAAACCTGAAAGATTCTTATAAGTCCCTTAACGAGGCTTTAGTACATGGAGGCATCGCTAACAAGCTAAGGGTAAACCTAAAGTTTGTAAATTCTGATGAACTTACCGAGGAAAACGTAGCCTCGATCCTTAAAGATGCCGACGGGATTCTTGTCCCTGGAGGGTTTGGAGTAAGAGGGGTTAAAGGCAAACTTTTAGCCATCAAGTATGCCCGAGAAAAAGGAATTCCCTTTTTTGGGATCTGTTTAGGGATGCAGCTTTCGGTGATAGATTTTGCAAGAAATGTCCTTGGGTGGAAAGAGGCGAACTCTACAGAGTTTGACCCCCAAACCCCTTATCCAGTAATCTATCTTATGAAAGAATGGTATAACTACCGTACAGGCAAGATAGAAATAAGAGAAGAGGGTTGTGATTTGGGTGGCACGATGCGCCTTGGGGCTTATCCTTGCAGACTTTTAAAAGGCTCGAAAGCCTGGGAGGCTTATCAACAAGATGAGATTTTTGAGAGACACAGACATCGTTATGAGTTTAACAATCGTTATAGAGAGGAATTAGAAAAAGCCGGGCTTAAGATCACAGGGACTTCTCCTGACGGAGAGCTGGTAGAGATAGTAGAGATCTCAGACCATCCTTGGTTTGTAGGGGTCCAGTTTCATCCTGAGTTTAAATCTAAACCTATCGCCCCCCATCCTCTTTTTAAGGACTTTATCAAAGCCTCTTATCAAAACAAGAAAAAAGGGGGTTAAATTTTGGTTGACCTTCACACCCATTCTACCGCCTCTGACGGAACCTTTTCCCCTAAGGAGTTGGTAATTTTAGCCAAGAAAGAGGGATTACAAGCCTTAGCCCTTACAGACCATGACACCACCCAGGGACTTAAAGAGGCCTATCTCACTGCTAAAGAGGTAGACCTTCCCTTTCTTTGCGGGGTCGAGATAAGCATTAAGTTTGAAGGACCAGGGCATTTTCATCTGTTAGGTTATTTTTTACAACCTGAAATCCCTGAAATACAATCTACCTTAGAGATTTTACAAAAAGCTAGAGACACCCGTAACCAAAAAATGATAGAAAAACTTCAACAAGCAGGAATAGATATTACCTTAGAAGAGTTAGAAGAAATCGCCCAAGGGGAGATAGGAAGACCTCATATTGCCAACCTTCTGGTTAAAAAAGGTGTGGTTAAAACCTTTGAAGAGGCTTTCCAGAAATATTTAAAAAAAGGGGCCTTAGCTTACGTACCTAAGGCCCTCCTTTCTCCTGAAGAGGCGATTAACCAAATTAGACAGGCTAAAGGTATACCTGTTTTAGCCCACCCTTTTACCTTAAAACTCTCTTATGCCGACCTTTATAAATACTTATCCTGGCTGAAAGATATAGGTTTGATGGGGGTTGAAGCCTACTATACCGAACATAACCAGGATTTTACCCGATTTTTGCTTGAAACAGCCCAAAAACTTGACCTTATCGTTACCGGAGGAAGTGATTTTCACGGCGCTAACAAACCTGACATAAAACTCGGTAAAGGGCTTAACAACCTTTCTGTTCCTTTTTCTTGCTACCAAAACCTTAAAAACTTGCTTGAAAAAATAAATTAAAATCGTATATTTTTACTAAAATGATAAATTTAAGTCTTTAAGGAGGCTTGATGGAAAGGCAAAGGCTCATAGAGAGGATCCTTGAGCTAAAAGAAAAGAGAAAGGCCATCATTTTGGCCCACAACTATCAACCTCCTGAGATACAGGACATTGCAGACTTAAGAGGAGATTCTTTAGAGTTAAGTCTTAAAGCCAGTAAAACGGACGCTGAGGTTATCGTTTTTTGTGGTGTTTATTTTATGGCAGAAACCGCTAAAATCGTATCACCCAAAAAGAAGGTCCTCTTACCTGTAGGAAGTGCCTGTTGTGAGATGGCTGACATGATAACCCCTGAGGATGTGTTACGCCTAAAAGAGGCCTATCCAGATGCACCGGTTGTCACCTATGTTAACTCAACCGCTGAGGTGAAGGCTTTAAGTGATGTATGCTGTACCTCTGCTAATGCAGTAAAAGTAGTGGGAACGTTTAAAGAAAAACAGATTATCATGCTTCCAGACATGAACCTTGCCCGTTATACCCAGAGGTTTTATCCTGACAAAAAGATCATTTATTTTGAAGGTTTTTGCCCTTTTCATCATCTTCTTACCCCTGAAGAAGTGTTAGAGGCCAAAAAAGCTCATCCTGAGGCCCTTTTTATCGCCCATCCTGAGTGTAGACCTGAGGTTATAGACTTGGCAGACAGGGTAGCCTCAACCAGCGGAATGTTAAGATTAGCTAAAGAACTCCCAAATCAGGAGTTTATCATAGGAACTGAGGTAGGCCTGCTATACCCTTTATCTCAACAAAACCCTGACAAAAAATTTTATCATCCTGCCCCAGAAAAGATGGTTTGCCCCTCGATGAAAAAAATTACCTTAGAAAACCTTTTGTCCTCTTTAGAAAACCTTGAGTTTGAAGTGGTAGTAGAAGAAGAAATAAGGGTCAAGGCTTATAACGCTGTAAAAAAGATGTTAGAAATAGTCTAAAAAGGAAAAAATTGGTATGGGTTTACCCAAACTTACCATAGGAAAAATCACCTTAGATGTGCCTATCATTCAAGGAGGAATGGGGGTAGGTATCTCTTGGGAAAATTTAGCAGGAGCTGTGGCTAAAGAAGGAGCGATGGGGGTTGTTTCAGCCGTAGGTACAGGGTATCGCTTCCCTGAGCTGGTTAAAAAAGACAAATTTGGTAGACCCATAGGACCTGAAAACACCCACAGCCGAGAGGCACTAAAAAGGATTATTCAAAAGGCTAAAGAGCTTTCTCAAGGTAGAGGTGCGATCGGGGTAAATGTGCTTTGTGCGATCACAGATTACCCAAGGGTGGTAAGAGACGCTGCTGAGGCAGGGGCTGATGCTATCATCTCAGGAGCAGGGCTACCTCTGAAACTCCCAGAATACGTAAAAGGTTTTGACATAGCCCTAATACCTATCGTCTCTTCTGCCAGAGCTTTAAAGCTTATCTGTCAAACCTGGGAAAAACGCTACCAAAGACTACCAGATGCTGTGGTCTTAGAAGGGCCTCTTTCAGGAGGACATCAAGGGTTTCATAAAGAAGATTGCTTTAAAAAGGAATATCAATTAGAAAGTTTGTTACCAGAGGTGCTTGAAGAAGCCAAAAACTGGGGGGACCTTAAGGTTATCGTAGCTGGTGGTGTTTGGAGCTATCAAGATATCAAGAAATATTTAGAACTGGGGGCTTCAGGGGTGCAGATCGCTACCCGGTTTATCTGTACCTATGAGTATGACGCCCCTCAAATTTATAAAGAAATACTCCTTAGACTTAACCCAGAAGACATAATCCTGATCAACTCTCCTGTAGGATATCCTTTAAGGGTAGTCAAAACACCTTTTGTAGAAAAATTCCTTGCAGGATACCGAGACTTTAAAGGTTGTGTTTCCAACTGTTTAACCCCTTGCAAAAAAGGAGAAAAGGCTTCTCAGGTAGGTTTTTGTATAGCTGAGAAACTGAGTGCTGCCTGGATGGGAAACTACGAAGAAGGTATCTTTATAAGCGGAACAAACGGACATCTGCTTAAAAAACAAGGGATCATCAGTGTAAAAGACCTTATAGCCATCCTTACCGGACAAAAAAAAGACCCAACCTTGCAATAATTAACCTTGTGTAATTTTTGCATAAAAACCTCTGTGCAATTTTTGCAAAGTGTCTGTTTTTTCAAACCCATACTTAGGGAAAACCCCTTTTAAAACCTAATTTTCAAACCTCAAAAATTTGGGCATCCTTTTTGCTAATATACAAGACAAAAAACTTTAAGGAGGGAGGTAGGTTATGAAAAAGGTATTAGGTTTAGTTGCTGCTTTAGCTCTTTTAGTATCCCCTGTTTTTGCAGCTGAACAGGCTGCCCCTGCAGCTGACAAGGCTGCTGCTCCTGCTGCTGAAAAGAAGGTAGAAAAGAAAGCCAAGAAAGCTAAGAAAGCCAAAAAAGCCGAAAAGAAAGCCGAAGAAAAGAAGGAAGCTGCTCCTGCAGCCGCTCCTGAAAAGAAGTAAGCTTTCTTAGACATCTTCCCCTGGGGGTTACCCCAGGGGTTTTTATCAAATCTATAAGTTTTTGGGTTGGAAAGTTTGATTTTGTTAAATTTTTTGAATCTTTTTAGCCTTGAAGTATGTCTTTAATAATCCTTTAAACAACTTCGCAAGTTCAGGGTCTTTCAGGTTTTGTAAGGTTTTTTCAAGTTCTTTAACGTCTTCGGGATTTACCCTTAAAACCCCTTCTTTTGAGTTTACCAACTGTTTATTTTTAGTTAATCTTTCGAAGATCAAAGGATTTATTACTATCTTAAGGTCAACAAAAAGTGGTTTTTCTTTTTCAGGCGCTACTTTTTCAAGGGCTTCTATAATTTCTCTACCTTTTAGTTGAAGCTGTTGGAGATGGTAGTAGTCTGAGGTCTCTACAACTAAGGTACCTTCTTCATACCTTATAGGATTTGAGCATAAGGCTAATTCTCTGTCTAAAAGCTTAGGCCACAAAGACTTAGCCAGTTTCAAGGCTCGTATAGCCTTTTTAGTTTTGTAAGGAATAGGAAGAATTTGGAGTAGATGCTCGAAGGATTCCATCAGACTCCCTTTTAGGGGTTTATTTCTTTTAAAACTTCGTCTAAGGCTTGATAAACTTTCTGTTTTAAAGTTTCAAGAAACCCTTCTGTTTCAGCTTCAAACCTTAGGACCAACACCGGTTGGGTGTTTGAGGCTCTAACCAAGGCCCATCCTTCAGGAAATTCAACCCTTGCACCGTCTATGTCTACTACGTTGAGTCCTTCTTGTTTAAACTTAGCCACCAACCTTTCCACCACCTTAAACTTAACCTCATCTGGGCATTCAACCCTTATCTCTGGGGTAGCATACATAACCGGCAGTTCTTTAAGTATTTCAGAAAGAGGCTGTTCTGTTTGAGAAAGGATTTCTGCCAGCCTGAGAGAGGCATAAACCCCATCGTCAAAACCAAACCATTTGTCTGCAAAAAACATGTGTCCGCTCATCTCTCCTGCAAGAATAGCCCCCTCCTCTTTCATCTTGTTTTTTATCAAAGAATGTCCTGTTTTCCACATGATAGGAAGACCTCCCAACTTTTTCACCCCTTCAAACAAAGTTCTCGAACACTTAACCTCAGCGATAACCTTAGCTCCAGGATGTTTTTTAAGTAAAAACTTGGCAAACACATAAAGAAGCCTGTCTCCCCAGATGATGTTACCCTTTTCGTCTATCACCCCAAGTCTATCTCCGTCTCCGTCATACCCAAAACCAGCTTCATACCCTTCAGAAACTACCTTTTCTTTTAGCCATTTCAGGTTTTCTGGAACGACAGGGTCTGGGAAATGGTGAGGAAAGTTTCCGTCTATCTCACAAAAAAGACATTCAACCTCGCAGTTTAAACGTTTAAAAATCTCTGGTGCTGTCAGAGCACAAACCCCGTTACCAGGGTCAAGACATACCTTTACTGGTCTCTTAAGTTCAACGTTTGAGCTAACATATTCTATGTAATCAGAAAGTACATCTATGTCTTCTACTTTCCCTGATCCCTTTTCATAGTCTTCCTTTTCTATCAGTTCTCTTAAGGCCTGTATTTGTTTACCAAAAAGGGTGTCTTTACCTAAGCAGATCTTTAGTCCGTTAAACTCTGGTGGGTTGTGAGAACCGGTAACCTGTATACCACCGTCAACTTCTGGCAAACGAAAGAGGGAATAATACATCACCGGGGTAGGGGTAAGTCCGATGTTTAAAACCTCTACCCCGGTAGATAAAATCCCTTCGATCAAACACCTTTGAAGGGCTTCTGAAGAAAGCCTTCCGTCTCTTCCACTAACCACCCTTTTTCCTCCACTGCGTCTAACCATCGTCCCATAGGCCCTTCCTATTTCTCTTACTATCTCCTCGGTAAAATCTTTCCCAACCTTTCCGCGAATGTCATACTCTCTAAAGATATAGGGACTTACTTTCATCTCTCCCTCCCGGTTTTTAAATTTTTAACCTAACCTCTTTTAAGCAGCTTAACCCAAAAAAGGTAGGTCTCTTGAGGCCCTAAAATCTTACAAGTCCCTAAAAATACGATGGCTCCTAAGGGTATGGCTGTAATAAGGTAAACCCAGCTGTTAAATCCAAAATGTGCTAAAAAAATTAAAATCCCACTTAAGGCTAAAACTGCTATCCCAAGGGTAAAAAGACTTCTTAGTAAAAATTTTAAAGGAATTTGTTTGAAAAGCAAAGAGCTAAACAAAAGCAAAAACATGCACTGAAAAACCAAAGAAAGAGAGGTTCCTAAGGCTACCCCTTTTATCCCTAAGGCTTTGATGGTAAGAAGTATTACGGTTAAATTTGCAAACACTGAAAGGATACTTCCTAAGGAAGGAATGATCGTTTTACCCAACGAATAAAAAAGCGGGACCGCAGTTTTTGAGAGCCCGTAAAAAGGCAAAGACAGGGCTAAAATCTTTAAAATCTCTGCGGTGTTTATCGTATCTAAACTGCTAAACTTTCCTCTTTCAAAAAGCACCTCTACCACTGGCTGAGCCAAGAAGTAAAGACCAACTGCTGAAGGTAAAGAAAGGCTTAGAGAAACCACCAACGCACGAGAAAAGGTGTCTTTGGCAGAGGCCAAATCTTTCCTGGCAACAGCCCTTGAAAGCTCAGGAAGTAAGGCCTGTGAAAGCCCTACCCCAAAAAGTCCTAAAGGCACATACATAATCCTGAAGGCATAACTATACCAAGAAACCGCTCCTTCTCCGCAAGAAGTGGCGAAAAAGGTGTTGATAAAGATGTTGATTTGTACGGCTGAAAGCCCAAGTATTACCGGTAAGATCAACCTGCAAACTTCTTTAAAATAAGGGTCCTTAAAATCAGGAGAAAACCTGAAAGAAAAACCTCTTTTTCTCACCTCAGGATATTGAAAATAGAACTGTAAAAACCCTCCCAAGGTGACCCCTACTGCCATGGCATAGATAGGATTTATGTTAAGGCTTATACACAAAAAATAGCCTAAAACCCCCACCAAAACTGAGGTTATGTTAAAGATACTTGACGAAAAGGCCGGTAAAAAAAACACCCCTAAGGAATTAAGCATCCCTGCCAAAACTGAGGAAAGGCTTATAAAAAGAAGAAAGGGCATCATAACCTGAGTAAGTTTTACCGTTAGGTCAAACTTAGCCGGATCTTTGGTAAACTCAGGGGCAATAAGCCCTACTATCCAGTCAGCACTAAACATCCCAAGGATTACTATCCCCCCTAAAATCAAAAGGAGGTTAGAAAGAATGACTTGAGCTATCTTAAAACTTTTTTCAGGCCCTTCTTTTTCTAAGGTAGAGCTGAAAACCTTAACAAAAGCTGACCCAAGTGCCCCCTCAGCAAAAAGGTCTCTTAGAAGGTTAGGGATGCGATAACCTACCACATAGGCATCCATACTTTTTCCTGCCCCAAAAAAATAGGCAAGCACCTGTTCCCTTACCAGCCCTAAAATACGACTGATAAAGACTGCTATGGTTACAGAGGTTGCAGACTTGGTTAAACTTTCTATCTTTTTCATTTTTTGCATAAGCTTATGGTTGCTAAAATTTAATTGAGTTTTATTATATTAAAACGATTTTTCAAAATTAAAACCTAAAACAACCTCTAAGGGGATAAGGAGGCCAAGTAGATGCCTATAAGCACTGTGGAAGAAGCGTTAGAAGACTTAAAGCAGGGCAAGCTTATCATCGTCGTAGACGATGAAGACAGAGAGAACGAAGGAGACCTTATTTTGGCTGCTGAAAAGGTAACCCCTGAGGCCATCAATTTTATGGCTAAATATGGAAGAGGTCTTATCTGTTTAGCCATCACCCAGGAAATCGCAGACAGGCTTCAACTTCCTTTGCAACCAAGAAGAGGGATAGACCCCTTTGGGACTGCCTTTACGGTGTCTATAGACGCAAGACATGGGATCACCACAGGTATTTCTGCGTATGACAGGGCTTATACCATAAAGCTGGTTATCGACGATAAAAGTACCCCTCAGGACTTTATTACCCCTGGTCATGTTTTTCCCATCATAGCCAGAAAAGGAGGGGTTCTGGTTAGGGCTGGACATACAGAAGCTGCCGTAGACCTGGCAAGACTTGCTGGTCTTAAACCAGCTGGGGTTATCTGTGAGGTGATGAAGGATGATGGCACCATGGCAAGACTTCCTGACTTAGAAAAATTTGCCGAAGAATTTGGGCTAAAAATAATCACCATCAAAGACCTTATAGCCTACCGTATCCAAAACGAATCTTTGGTTAAAAGAGAGGTAGAGACCTTATTGCCTACTGCCTTTGGTACCTTTAAGTTGATAGCCTACTCAAACTTTATAGATAACGCCACCCACATAGCCTTGGTCATGGGGGAGATAGACGAAAATCCCATCTTGGTAAGGGTGCATTCTGAATGTCTAACCGGAGATGTTTTTGGCTCACTGAGATGCGATTGCGGGCCTCAACTTAAAAAAGCTATGGAAATGATAGGCAAAGAAGGAAAAGGGGTTCTCCTTTATCTCAGACAAGAGGGAAGAGGAATAGGTCTTTTAAACAAATTAAAGGCTTATAAACTTCAAGACGAAGGAAAAGATACAGTAGAAGCCAACTTAGCGTTAGGGTTCAAACCAGACCTTAGAGACTACGGAATAGGAGCCCAGATCTTAAAAGACCTTGGTATAAAACAAATAAGGCTCATGACTAACAACCCAAGGAAAATCATAGGACTTGAAGGGTATGGAATGAAGATAGTAGAAAGAGTTCCTATAGAAATACCTCCCAGACCAGAAAACTACAACTACCTTAAAACCAAAAAAGAAAAACTTGGCCACCTTATTTCCTGCTTAAAATAAACCTCTTTAGGGAGAAAAATAAATGCTTGACCTAAAACTGATAAGAGAAAAGCCTGAATGGGTTAAAGCCAGGCTAAGCACCAGGGGGCAAGACTTCCCTGTAGAAGAGATACTTTCTTTAGACCAGCAAAGAAGAGAGCTTTTGCAAAAAGTAGAATCCCTAAGACATCTGAGAAAAGAAAAATCTGAACAAATCGGCAGGCTTAAAAAACAGGGAAAAGACGAGGAGGCCAACCTTTTAGCTCAAGAGGTAAAAAAAATAGGGGAAGAGCTTAAGACCTTGGAAGCAGAACTCTCTCAGGTAGAAAACAACCTACAGGAAAAACTCCTCTATCTTCCGAACATTCCTCATGAAACCGTGCCTGTAGGTAAAGACGATTCGGAAAATGTGGTGGTAAAAAGATGGGGGGAACCTCCAGAATTTGAGTTTGAACCTAAACCCCACTGGGAAATAGGAGAAAATTTAGGGATTCTTGATTTTGAAAGGGCTGCAAAAATTACAGGGTCAAGGTTTGTGGTATACTTTAACGAAGGAGCCCTTTTAGAAAGGGCCTTGATCAACTTTATGTTAGACCTCCATGTTAAAAAACACGGGTATAAAGAGGTATTGCCTCCTTTTATCGTTAACGAAACCTCTCTTATAGGCACCGCCCAGCTTCCCAAGTTTAAGGAAGACCTTTTTAAGCTTGAAGGCTGGAACTACTACCTTATTCCCACAGCCGAGGTGCCTGTAACCAATCTTCACAGAGATGAAATTTTACGTGAAGAAGACCTTCCTCTTTATTATACCGCCTATACCCCTTGTTTTCGCTCTGAGGCTGGGTCCCATGGCAGAGATACCCGAGGTATCGTAAGACAACACCAGTTTAACAAGGTAGAGCTGGTAAAATTTGTGGTCCCAGAAACCTCTTATGAAGAGTTAGAAAGCCTTCTTTTGGATGCCGAAGAGGTTTTACAGCTCCTTGGACTACATTATCGGGTGGTAGCCCTTTGTACAGGAGACTTAGGGTTTGCCTCTGCCAAAACCTATGACATAGAGGTCTGGGCACCAGGACAAAAAAGGTATGTAGAAATCTCTTCCTGCTCCAACTTTGAAGACTTTCAGGCAAGAAGAGCCAACATCAGATATCGCCCTAAAGACGGAGGAAAACCCAGATTTGTTCACACCCTTAACGGTTCTGGATTAGCCATAGGAAGGACGGTGATGGCTATCCTTGAAAACTACCAGCAAGTAGACGGTTCTGTCCTCATCCCTGAGGTGTTAAGACCCTACATGGGAGGGCTTGAAAAAATAACCCCTAAAAAAGCCTAACGGACAGGAAAGATTTTATCAAAACACTCCCTGGAAGGGCAATATCCTTCTAAAAAGGCCTCTTCTAAACTTTTAAAATAAACCTTCTTTTTTATTTTCTTTACCTCTGGGCAGTCTGGGTGGTGAAACCTTTTAGATTGTTTATTTCCCACATAGACCACCCCTTGGGGTTGTTTATCAATTAGCGAGAAAAAACCCTTTCTCTTTTTTACCACCTCTGTCTGTAGAGGAAGAAGTTTATGATAAGCCTCTGCACTTCCTGGAAAATAACAAACTAGTGCCAAACCTTCTTTAACCAGTATTTCTGAAACTGAGGTTCCGTTTTCAAAATAAAGGTCCCCCAAAAGCCTGCCATAATGGTCTCTTTCCTTAAGAACAAACTCAACCCTAAAAACCTTCCCTTCAGTTAGCTGCCGGTTTAAACTGTAGGCCTCTTCAGCAAAAGGTTGAGGAGGCAATCCTTTACCATGGTTTAACTCAGGACTATCAACCCCTGCATACCTGAGCTTTTCTCCGTTATGAAGTAAAACCGTATCTCCGTCTAAAGCCCTTACCACCCTTACGGTATTTTCTGAAAGCTTTTCTTCTTTTTTACAACCTGAAAGCCCTATCCCCCAGACTATAAACCACACCCAAAACAAAAAGGTAACCTTTATCCTACACAGCCTAAACCCTGACAACCTCATAACCCTCCCATATAAGACTTTTGAAAAACTTATTTTAATTCAACTTATAGACTACAGGAAGGGTAATTTTTATGTCTACCGGTGGTACCGGGAAATATTTAGCACACCCCTGCAAAGTAGCAATGGTATTTTCGTCTAAAACCTTATAACCAGACGATTGAACCACCCTGACCTCTTTTACCTCTCCCTGTCTGGTTAGCACAAAGGAAACTACCACCTTACCCTCCCATCCCATCCTTCTGGCTAAATAGGGATACTGCACATGTTTTCTTACGATGTCAGAAATGATAGAAAACTTTTGGGAAAGAAAATGCTGGGCTACCTTCTCTTGGTCTTTTCTCTCCCCATAACCAGAAAGCCCTCCCTGCCCCTCACTCGGTTTAGAAGTCCCTTCTTTAGCTGAGCTACTAACTTGAGAACCTCCACTACCTGGTCCATGAGAAGAAGTCGTTTGAGAAAAAGTTTCCTTAGGCATACTACTCTCTTTAGATGGGACAACCTCAGAAACTGCATTTTCTTTCTTAGCAGGAGGAGTTAGTTCTTCCTTTAAAGACTGAGATTTATCTGGTTGGTTTTGGGTTGGTTGAAAGGGCTTTGCAGTTTTTTCAGTAGCTAACGCCTGGGTAGATTTTTCTTGGGTAAGCTGAGAGCCTGAATAGGCTTCAAGGTCTATTTCTATGTATTTAGCCCTTCCTATTTCACTTAACCTAAAAAATGTTAAAAAACTCAGCAAGATAAAAAGATGTATAAAAAAGGAAGTAGAAAAATGTTTTATCGAAACCATCTATCTTATTACTTCGGTTTTTATAGAAACCCGTTTTATTTCATGTTTTTTTAACAGGTCAAGGAGGTCAACCAGCCCTTGCACCTGAGAAGATCTATCTGCTAAGATAGAAACCTGAACCTCTCCTTTTAAACTCTCCACCAGGTCTTCAAGCTCTTTCAAGGTCACCTTTCTTCCTTCAAAAAACACCTCTCCCTCTTTAGTAAGGGTTATCTGATAACTTCTTATATCAGAAGTCTCAACGTTTTTGGCCTTAGGCAGGTTGACAGGAATACTTCCCTGCACGATAAAGGTAGCGGTAACAAGAACTATCGTTAAAAGAACCAGCATGATGTCTACCAAAGGAATCACGTTTATGTAGTCAAACTCTTTTTCTTCCATCAAAACACCCCTTGGTTATCGATTACCCTGGATCTCCCATAAGGCTATCTTTTCTTTTACCTTTCTTAAAAGATAGTTATAAAAAGCCGTAGAAGGTATGGCTACCAAAAGCCCCACAGCCGTTGCCTTTAACGCTAAGGCCAGACCTACCATGATCCTTTTACTGTCAACCATTCCTTCCTGACCGATGGTATAAAAGGTAAGCATAATCCCTAACACCGTTCCTAAAAGCCCTATATAAGGCGCATTGGCACCTACGGTAGCAATCACATAAAGCCCTCTCGTTAAATCTACCTCAAGCTCCTTAGGATGTTTGTAATTAGCAAGGTCAACCCTTTTATAATAACCCACTCTCTCTATACCTATCGCTATAGATATCACACTTAAAACCAGTAAAAACCCGATGATCCCATAATCTACCAACCAACTAAGATACTCCATCCTGCCTCCTCCACCTAATCTTATTTCTCGACCAAACCGTAAAAACTACCTAACACCAAAACACAAAAATTGTTAAAAAGTATTACTAAAAGGAGGTTAATACAGAAACAGTTTTTGTCAATAGGCAGTGGTGTTAGAAAAACAAAACCTTAAAGTTATATACCTAAAAAAACTTGCTGAAAGATTGATTCCCTACAATATTCTAATTAACCCATCTAATTTAAAACAGAAAAGGAAGTAGAAGTATTACAAATTAGATACCTTATGTTTTCACTACCCGAGCAGTATAGAAATTTTTACCCTAACGAGGTAGACGCGATAAACTCAACTAAACAAACACCATAAATTTTACCCTTGTCTTTGTTGGTTGAAAAATCATAGTTAAATGCTATCTTAAGATACAAAAAGGTGGTACCTTTGAAGAAGCTTGAGCTTTCTCAGACAGAGTTACTGGTTTTAAAAGAGTTGATTGCTGGGCTTCCGATTTGTGAAAAACCCTTTTTGGAGATAGCTAAAAAGCACAACCTTTCTCAGGAAGAGGTTTTTGAGGCTATAAAAAGTCTTTTCCAAAAAAAGGTAATCACCAGACTTGGGATCACTTTAAGGCACAACCTTGCAGGTATAGAAGGCAACGCCATGGTTGCCTGGAAGGTAGAAGAAGAAAGGGCAGAAGAGGTAGGCCAAGCCTTAGCTCAAAGACCCTATATCTCCCATTGCTACCTTAGAAAAACCTATCCTGACTGGCCTTATAACCTTTACACGATGGTCCACGGCAAATCCAGAGAAGAGGTTTTATCCCTTATAAAAGGGATTTCCGAAGAGTTTGGGCTTAAGGAATATGAAGTCCTTTTTACCCAAAAGGAAATCGTAAGAAAACACGCAAGGTATGACTTAACCCTATGAAAAAAATCCTCTTAACCCTCATCCTCTTTTTCTGTTTTATCAGCCCTGCGTTTGGGTTTAAGATGGCTAAGATCAAGGTTTACCGTTTTCAAGATCAGCTTATCCTGAGTCTTTTCTACCAGGATTTTCCTACACAGGAGATACTTTTGTCTCTAAAGGAACAAAAAAATCCGATTTACCTCAGGTTTTCCTTTGAGGTGTTTAAAAAACGTTTTCTTTTACCTGACGTTCTCATCCATAAAGAATTATACATTCAAAAGCTATACTACAGCCCAGAAGAAAACCTTTATTTTTTAGAAGACAACTTTGGTATAAAAAGTTTTGAAAATCCAGAAGACCTGGTGTTAAAAATCCAGTTTTTAGACTCCTATCCCTTAAGGTTTCAGGTTACAAACGACCTCTCAAGTCTTTATCTTAAGACCAACGTAGAAATTACCTACCAAACCCATCTTTCTAAAGACTTAAGGTTTACCAAAAACCAGCATAAAATCCGTTTAAGGGCAGAAAACACCCTTCCTTTCGATGTTATCTATCGCAAGGATTAAGACTTTTTGCAAAAGGCACAAAATTTTCTTAGGACTTTTGATAGTCCTCACCATTTCTCTATGGGTTGAGTTTAACCTCTTCGACCTTTCTCTTTTTTCTACCTCTCAAAAAAACCTTTTTCTGTTTTTCCTGTTTCAGATAAACCTTATCCTTATTTTACTTCTTCTTTACTTTATCTTCAGGTATGTCATCAAGATTTTCTATGAAATCCAGATAAAAAAAGTATCTAAAAGCCTTAAAGTAAAGCTCTTTTTTATCTACTTTATCTCTATCGTTTTTCCTTCGGTTGTGCTTGTGCTTGGAAGTTTCTTTTTCTTTAAAAAAACCTTAGACTACTGGCTTAAAGAATTTTTCGAAGAAAGGGTGTTAACCGTTCTTCTAAAACCTGAGGATTACATAAAAGACATCGAAAGAGACCTTCTTAGCAAAGGACAACAGATCATAACAGATTATCTTTCCCAAACCGAAGAAATCAAAAGCTCTGTCCTGAGAGAAAGGTATCGTTATTTTATGAGGGTAGACTCTATAGAAGTTTTTGACTGGCAAGGCAACCTAAAAAAGAGAACCTATTCCTCTGAGATTTCTCAAAAGATCGGGATTGCCCCTTCTTTTCTTGAAAGACTAAAAGCCTCTAAAATCCCTCTTTCTGAAATCTCTCTGGTTAACTCAAGTCCCTATCTAAGGGTGTTTATCCCCTTTTACGACTCAAAAGGCCAACCCCTTATCTTAGCCATCGGTAAATTCCTAAGGTTAGAAGAGTTTTCAGGAGAAAAAGAACTGGTAGAAAAAAGATACTTTAGAACCTTTAAACAGTTTTTGATGACTGCAGGAGCTCTGGTTTTACTTTTGGTGGTTTTTGTAGGGGTATGGGTAGGAAGTAAACTTGGTAGAAACCTTACTGAACCTTTACAAAACCTGGTGATCGCAGCCCAAAAGATCTCTAAAAAAGACTTCAACCTGGAAGAACTAAAAGGCCTCACCCCTTTGGACGACGAGGTAGGAAGGCTGGTAGAGGCTTTTAACGAGATGACAAAAAAGATCAAAGAATACGAAGAGGAGGTCCAAAACTACAACCGCTACCTTCTTTCTGTGCTTGATCATCTGCCTGTAGGGATCCTGGTCCTTACCCCTGACCTAACCGTCAAGTTCTCTAACCAGAGCCTTAACCATCTTTTAAAACACTATGAAGTTAAATCCCCACAAGACCTGATAGACAAACTTAACCTTCCTGCCCTTTTATCCCAGATAGACCTAACCAACCCCTTTTACACCACCCTTTCCTGGTCTACAGAACAGAAGGAGTTTAGCTTAGGGATTACCCTTCTTAAGCTTGAATTTTTAAAAACCCACGAATATCTCTTGATCGTAGAAAACTTAGAGGAAAAGGAACGCCTAAAAAGGCTTTCTTTCTGGAAGGAGGTAGCCTTAAGGGTATCCCATGAGATAAAAAATCCTTTAACCCCTATCAAACTCTCTGTAGAAAGACTTAAAAGACAGCTTGAAAAAACATTAGAAGGAGAGAAAAAAGAGGTCTTACTTAGAACCACCAACATCATCGAAAAATACATCGAAGAACTTCGCAAACTTGCCACCGACTTTCATTACTTTACCAAAAAACCTGAGCTAAACCTGGAAAAAGGCACCCTTTTAGAAAGCCTGTTAGAGGTAATCTCTCTGTATGAGATAGCCTATCCTGAGGTAAAGTTTAGGCTTAAGGTAGAGGACGAAGGAGAATGCTGGTTTGACAAGTTTCAGTTAAAAAGGGTGTGGGTAAACCTGTTTGACAACTCCATCAAGGCTATGCAAGAAAAAGGAGAACTCTCAATCTCCCTTGCCAGAGAAGAAGGCTGGGTAATCTTAAAAATAGAGGACACAGGAGAAGGAGTGCCTCAAGAGGTCGTGGAAAAGATAAACCAAGGAGACCTTTTAAGCCTGAAAGACTTAGGGACAGGCCTTATCATGGTATACTCCATCATAGACCTTCATAAAGGAACCATAAATTTTTACAGAAAGAAAGATAAAGGAACCTCGATCGTGATCAAAATTCCTTCTCAAGAAAACCTTGTTAAGGCAAATTAAGATAGAAAAGTCTTAAAAAATTCTGCAAAAAAGGTGTAAACACCAGCCCCAAGGGCTAAAAAAGGCCCAAAAGGAATTTCTGTTTTTAAGCTTAAGTCTTTAGATTTCCCTTTTAATCGATACCACAGAACTGCCAAAAAAAAGGCAAAAATCCCTGAAAAAGAGGCTATCAACACCACCCAGTAAAAACTTTTATACCCCAAAAAAGCACCTATCCCAGCCATCAGCTTAAAATCTCCCATCCCAAGCCCATCTCTTTTAGCAAAAAGATAGTAGACCTCGTTAATCAGAAAAAGAAGGCCTGCCCCTGCTAACATCCCAACCACACTTTCTTCAAAACCAACCAGAGGGTTTAACCCTAACAAACTTGCCGTAAGTCCTGCCAACATCAAACCAAAACTGAGCTTATCTGGTATTTCCTTAACCCTAAGGTCGATAAAACTTATCACCAGAAGGATTATCAACCAAACCCAGAAAACCAAAAAGGTAGCCCAGCCATACCAGGGTTTAAACTTTAAATAAGCAGCTACTCCAACCACCGCGGTTAGGACCTCTACCAGAGGATAGGTGAGAGGGATTGGATTTTGACAAAAAGCACATCTTCCTTTAAGCATAACATAAGACAAAACAGGAATGTTGTGATACCACTTAAGCTCAGTTTTACACCTTGGACAAAAAGACCTGACAGGCCTTAGTACAGACAAACCCTCTGACCATCGGTAGATAACCACGTTAAAAAAACTACCTAACGCTAAACTCAAGACCGCTATCAACAGGACCTCAATTAGACTAAACATCAAACCCTAACCAGACTGAGGATTTTCAACCTTTTGAGAGGTTTTCAAATATCTTTGATAAGCCTTTTTGGCCTCCTCTATGTTTAAAAGGGCTTTTAGATAATAGTTCCACACAGGTAAAAGCTCTCGTTCGATGTCCAGGATCTCTATCCCTAACCCTGGCTGTTCTTCTGTGCCATGATGTACCACCAGCCCATAAACAGGGATCACTCCTACCTCAGGAATTTCTATCTCAAAAAGAACCATCTTCCGTAAAGGAATAAGCTTATCGGTTCGGATAAAACATCCCTTGTAAGAAACATTAAGCACCTCGTATGCCTCTTCAGACCCCGGCAAATAAGCCTTAATCCTGGTAGGGCATCTTGGAAACCTTCTAAGGTCTATCATCACATATCTCCTTTAAAACTTCTGGGATTTTGTTAGCCACCTCTGAAGCCAGATACCCGAAAGGTCCTTTTTCAGAGGCAAGCTTTTCTCCTGCCCATCCGTGTAAAAACACCCCCAAGCAAGCTGCTTCAAACACCTCATACCTTTGAGACATCAAGGCTCCTATCACCCCAGAAAGCACATCCCCTGTGCCTCCCTGAGAAAGCCCAGGCACATCCCAGACAGAAATCCCCTCTCTTCCGTCAGGGGAAGAAATCACCGTATGTGGTCCCTTTAGCACCACCACCGCACCTGTCATCTCAGAAAGCCTTTTAGCTGAGGTTAAAGGGTCTCTTAAAATCTCCTTCTTAGAAATTTTAAGCAACCTCTCAGCCTCTCCTGGATGAGGGGTAAGGACCTTTGGACAGGGAAGCTCTTTAAGTCTTTCAGGGTTTTCAGAGGCTATGGTTAACCCGTCTGCATCGATCAACACCGGAACCTTGACCCTTTCTAACAACTCCCAGAAAAGCCTTTTTACCTCTTCCCCTAAACCAAGTCCAGGGCCTACCACCAAGGCGGTTTTCTTTTCGCAAAGGTCAAGCAAGGACTCAAGATTGGCATAACTAACCTCTCCTCTCGGGCCTTCTTCAAGCCCTGCAGTCAGAGCTTCAGGTAGCATAGATGCATATACCGGCTGAAGACTCCTGGTTGAGGCCAAGGTCACAAGCCCAGCCCCTGCCCTTAAACCACCCAATGCCGAAAGCAACCCAGCCCCACTCTTACCCTTGCTTCCTGCTAACACAAGAAGATGTCCAAAAAGCCCTTTATGGGTATAACCTTTACGCGGCCTGAATACCTTTTTGGCCCACTCCAAATCTATCAAATACCTCTTAGGCGCCTTCTTTTCCACCAAAGGTTTGAAAAACCCAATAGGACAAACCTTAAGCCTTCCCACATACTCTTTTCCCGGATAAAAAAACTGTCCTACCTTGGGTAGCTCAAACGTAACGGTAAGGTCTGCCTTTACAGCTGTTCCAAGCACCTCACCTGTATCAGCACACACCCCAGAAGGCATGTCTACCGCAACCACCTTGCATCCCCTGGTTTCTCGATAAAGGTTTATTTCCTCAACGATGGCAGCCAGATTTCCCTCGATAGGCCTTTTAAGCCCTGTCCCAAAGATGGCATCCACCATTATCTCAGGAGAAAAATCATAAAGTACCTTTCTAAACTCAACGATATACCCCACCTCTTCTGGCATAAAACCTAAGTTTTCAAGGACCTTAAGGTTGGTCAAGGCCTCTCCCTGATAGGTTTCTTTTTCTGCAAGAAGTACCACCTCGACCTCATAGCCAAGGTTTACCAGGTGCCTGGCACATACCATCCCGTCTCCACCGTTATTTCCTGGCCCGCACACCACAAGCACACTGCCGTAGGTTTCTACCGGATAGGCCTCAAAAATAGCCTCAGCCACAGAAAGCCCCGCCCTTTCCATCAACACCTCAGCCGGAACCCCTACCTCTTTTATAAACCATTCGTCGAGAGCCTTCATCTCAGAGGCCTTTACCACCTGCATAACCCTACCCCTCTCCTATCCAGTTATTACTACCATACATACCACATAATCCTTTTCATGAGAAAGGCTAACCAGACAATCCCTTCCACCTCTTTCTCTAAAAACCTCTAAAGCCCTGCCTTCTATCTCTATGAACGGCTTTTTTGTTTGAGGGTCTCTAAGAAGGCTTATCTCTTGCCAGACAAAGGGTTGATACCCACCTAAGGCCTTGTAAAAGGCCTCCTTAGCCGCAAAGCATGAAGCTAAATAGACAGGGGTATCTTTGCGTTTTAACGCTAAAGATACCTCCTTAGGATGAAAAACCTTTTCTAAAAAACGTTTTGGATAGGCAGAATAAATTTTCTCTATCCTTGGTAAGTATACTAAGTCTACCCCTATACCAAGTAGGTTCATCTAAGATTCTTAAGTTTTTCTATAAGTTCGAGCCTGCGCTCGTGTCTTCCTCCTTCAAAGGGTGTTTCTAAAAAGGTTTTAACGATCTCCACCGCCATCCCGTCCCCAATCATCCTTCCGCCAAGGACAAGCACGTTGGCATCGTTGTGAAGCCTTGCCATCTTGGCAGAAAAGGGCTCATGACAAAGGGCAGCCCTTATCCCAAAAAACCGATTGGCCACAATACTCATCCCTATCCCTGTCCCACAGATAAGGATAGCCCTTTCCACCTCACCCTGTAGCACCTTTTCTACTCCCTTGACCCCATACTCAGGATAATCCACCGCCACATGAGAATAACACCCTACATCTACCACCTCATGCCCTTCTTTGGCTAAAAAATCTTTTATCTTTTCTTTTAAAAAATACCCTGCATGGTCTGAGGCAATGGCAATCTTCATCGGTTTATTTTCCCTCCCATTTTTTAAAAACCAGCGTGGCGTTGGTGCCTCCAAAACCAAAGGCATTTGACATGGCTATCCTGATGTCTGCCTTTCTTGCCTGGTTAGGCACATAGTCGAGGTCACACTCAGGGTCTGGGTTTTCAAGGTTGATCGTAGGAGGTACCACCCCCTCATAAACAGCCATAACCGTTAAAACCGCCTCAAGCCCTCCAGCACCCCCAAGAAGATGTCCTGTCATAGACTTGGTGGAAGAAACCATAAGTTTATAGGCATGCTCACCAAAAACCTTTTTGATGGCCTTGGTCTCTGCCACATCGTTAAGGGGTGTGCTTGTGCCATGGGCGTTTATGTAGTCTACCTGTTGAGGCAAAATCCCTGCGTCCTTTAACGCAAGCTCCATACACCTTGCCGCCCCTTCGCCGTCAGGAGAAGGTGCGGTCATATGATAGGCATCTGCGTTTAACCCATAGCCTATCAGCTCTGCATATATCTTGGCCCCTCTTTTTAAGGCATGCTCAAGCTCCTCAAGGACTAAAATCCCACATCCTTCTGCAATTACAAACCCATCTCTACTAGCATCAAAAGGCCGGGAAGCCCTTTCAGGCTCATCATTTCTGGTAGAAAGGGCCTTCATCACCGAAAAACCTGCTATGGTCAAGGGGGTGATCATGCTCTCTGTCCCCCCACAGATCATGATGGTTGCCTGCCCTTCTCTTATCAAACGATAGGCCTCTCCTATCGCATGGTTGCCTGCTGCACAGGCGGTACACACCGCAAGGTTAGGCCCTTTGGCCCCAAAGTTGATGGCCACCTGACCTGCTGCCATGTTAGGTATGATCATCGGGATAAAAAAAGGACTCACCCTTTTATATCCCTTTTCGTCAAAAATACGGGTGTAATATTCTACCTGACCTACTCCACCCATCCCTACCCCGATAACTGAACCCACCTCAGGCCCAAGGTCCTCTAAAGGAAGACCTGCATCCTCTAAAGCCATCTTGGCTGAGGCCAAAGCATATTGAATAAAGGTATCTATACGAGATACCAGCTTGGAAGACATAAACTCTTCTGGTTTAAATCCCTTTACCTCACCAGCAATCTGGCTGGGAAGAGAAGACGGATCAAACTTGGTAATCCTGCCGATACCAGATTTACCTGCCTTGATGTTTTTCCAGGTCTCTTCAACCCCTATCCCAAGAGGGTTAACCGTCCCAAGACCGGTGACTACTACCCTTTTTCTCACGATTAATCCCCTAAAATTTTTAGTTTCCTACCTTGGCCTTTACATAGTCTATAACATCCTGCACGGTTCTTAACTTTTCGGCATCCTCGTCAGGCACTTCCATACCAAAGGCCTCTTCCATAGCCATAACAAGCTCTACCAAATCAAGGGAATCAGCCCCTAAGTCCTCGATAAAAGAAGCCTCTGGTTTGACCTGATCTTTAGAAAGATTAAGTTTTTGAGCGATGATGTCAATCACCTTTTCTTCTATAGACATAAAAAGCCCTCCTGTTGCAAGATTTTCTCTAATTTTTACCAGATTTTTTCAAAAAAACAAGATAAGCCTGCCAAAAATACCAAAAAAGACCAGCTAAACCCCAGACAACAAGCGCCGGAATCCCTAACATAAACCCCTTTCTAAGCAAGGTCTGAAAAAACAGAAAATACACCAAATTCAAAAAGAAAAGCCCTATGCCTAAAAAGGCCCCCTTTTTCCAGTCGTTTGGCACAAAAAACTTTAAAAAGGCAAAAACAGAAAACACCGCAAGTAAAAAAGGCACAAACAAATAGAACCCTTTAAGAAATAGCTCAGCCACCACCTCCTGATAAGGGCTGTTTATCTTGGCTAAAAACCTTGCCCTTTCTATAAGCTCTGGGATAGAAAGAAAATAGACAGGCTTTTTTACCGTGGTTAAGGTGTCAGGCTCAAAGGAAAACCGGTAAGAAGCCTGAGGCAAAAACTCAGGAGAAAACCCCTTTTCCCTCCTCTGTTGCACCACCTCTTTCAACACCCACCTTCCCTGACTATAATATCCGCTTGCTGCCCAGAGCAGACTTAAAACCCTTTTATCCTTATCATAAACCACAACCGTAATCTCCCCCAGGTATTCCCCTTTGGGCTCAAGAGGTTTGGCTATCAGATAGCAGTCATCCCCTGTAAAAAAAATCTGGTCTCCAAAAACCACCTGCTGTTTCTTTTTGCCAGCAATCTTATACTCCCAGGTATAAAGGGCATTAAACGTGGCATAAGGCAAAACAAGGTTAAGAAACACCCCTCCCAAAATTCCTATGCCTAAAAGGGCCTTTCCTGTCTCTCTTAGCAACACCCCCTTAGCCACACCTAAGGAAAGAAACCCCATAAGCTCGTTGGTCTTAGCCCAGATAAAAAGGGTTAACACCCCAGAAAGCCCTACCACAAACGGAAAAACCTCATAAAGGTTAACCAGGTTCTTCCAGAAGACATACCTTCCAAACAAATAAAAGGGTTTGCCAAACTTAAGAAAATCCCCTAACCTCTCAAAAAAATCTATCACCAGATAAAAACCAAGAAAGATAAAGAGTGACACCAGAGAAACCCTGAAAACCTCTTGCCATACATAAAGTTGATAAGTCCTTGGCTTAAGCCTCATAGGTAAACCTGATGACGTTTCTTTTTAAACAAAAACCAGGCCTCCAACCCCACCAGAACCCCAAACACCAGATAAAACACCAGAAAACTTACCACCGGATAGACCCTTCCGTTTTCTGCCAGAGAATGGCACAGCTGATACCCCACATAAAACACCACATAAAGGGCTACCGCGGTGAAAAACACCAGAAACCGGTTGTGGGTTTTCATAAAAAAGGCCGCCAAAAACCCCTGAAAAACCACCAGAAACAAACTTAACGGATAGAAAAACCTGTCCCAGTATTCGGTAAGATATCTAAACCACTGACCCCTGTTTTTCTCAACCTCCTTTAACCTTGCCTTAAGCTCTGGAAAACTAAGCTCCCCCCTTCCAAACTCAACCATTTGCTCACCTTCTTTTACCACCAAAAAAAACTGATACTCCCCAAACCTGAAAACCTCAACCGTTTTGTCCTTACCCAGAGAAAAGCCCTCCCCCTGATAAAGGGTAAAAACCCCTTCCTTAGGCTCTAACCTTCCTTTTTCTGCCAAAAAAACCTGCTTTTTTTCAGCCCCCTTTTCCACAAGAAACACCCTCTCAAACTCGTGTGCTTTATCCTGCTTTTTTGCCTTTTCCACATAGATTACATGGTTTTCTCCCAGAGGGATAGCCCGTTTTTCTGGCAAAGGCTCTTCAAACTGCCTTTTGGTAAGTTCAAACCTCATCGTTTTCTGTAGCTTTTTGGCATAAGGTACCAGCCAGAAATGGGCCAAAAAAAGCAGCACAAAACCTAAAAGCATAAACACACACAAAGGTTTCAGAAAATCGCTAAACCTGAACCCCAGACTAAAAAATCCCAAAAGCTCCCGGTCCTCTTTAAACCTGTGGACCCCAAACATCACCCCTAAAAAAACAGAAAGAGGCAAGATAAAAGAGGTAAGCTGAAGAAAAAGGAGCCCAAAGTTTAAAAACACCTCTTTTAAACTGGGGTTTAGCTCAAAAAACTTCTGAAGCCCAAAGATGCCCTTTACCAGGGTGATGATAACACTAAAAAGAAAGAAAAAAACAGAAGTATAAAACAGATATTCTCTAAGGTGATACCGAAAAAAGGTCTTCATCCTTTCTATTTTATAACCTTTTTGCCGATTTTAAAATAGCAAGGCTAAAAATCTAAAAAGCCTCTCTCCCAAAGCCTTGCTAAACTAAAAGGGTAGCCTATAATAAAAAGGAAAAACCTGATGGCTTTTATCAGGGTTGCCCTTTATCTGCACGTTCCCTTTTGTGTAAAAAAGTGTCCTTATTGCGACTTTTATTCTCTGCCACATGTTCCCTCAGAGGAAGAGGAAAAAACCTATCTTCACGCCTTAAAAACCGAGGTTCTATATCTTAAAGACTTTGTTGAAAAACTTTCTGGAACTGAGATTAAAATTACCACTTTTTATGCAGGAGGAGGCACGCCTTCTCTTCTTTCGCATGGTTTTTATCAGGAACTCTTTGAGTTTCTCTCCTCTCAATTTAAATTTACCCCGGTTGAACTCACCTTAGAGGCAAACCCAGACACCCTAACCCCTGAGAAAATAAAGGGATTTCTTAAAACTGGATTTAACCGACTGAGTTTGGGAGTGCAAAGCCTTTCAAAAAAGGGGTTAAAAACCTTGCAAAGGACCTACAACCTAAAAACCGCCTTAAAAGCCCTTGAAACCGCTGCCTCCCTTTTCCCAAACCTCTCCATAGACTTTATCTTCGGATGGAAAGGCCAGGGACTAAAAACCTTAGAGGAGGAGATAAAAAAGGCCCTGAGCTTTTCTCCCACCCATCTTTCCTTTTACGAACTCACCCTTGAGCACGAGACCCCTTTTTCTGCTTTCTCCCCTAACAAGCCAGTAGAGCTTTTTTATCAGTTTATAGAACACACCCTGGAATCTCAGGGATATTTAAGATACGAAATCTCAAACTATGCAAGACCAGGTTTTGAGTGCAAACACAACCTCTTTTACTGGGAGGTAAAGCCCTATGTTGGTCTCGGACCCTCTGCTGTTTCCCGAATGGCAAACTTAAGATGGCAAAACCCTAAGGACCTTAAAATTTATATAGAAACCCTACTTACAGAAAAAAAACTCCCCTTGACCCCTTTAGAACTCCTGAAACCCCTTGATTTTGCCAAAGAGTATGTTTTCATGGGACTGAGACTGAAAAAAGGAATTAATCTCAGGAACCTGACCGCAAAGTTTGGCTACTACCTGGACCCATGGCTTCTAAAAAATCTTATCGAAAAAGGGTTGATAGAAAGAAAGGGAAACAGGGTTAGCCTGACCTCTCATGGAACACTCTTTCACAATCAGGTGGTAAAACTCCTATGGGAAACCTTGGGCAAAGACTAACCCTTACTCCATTTTTCCAGGGTAAACTCAAGCTATATCAGCCAGAAAAGGGCTACAGGTTTGGGATAGATGCCCTGCTTTTAGCACATTTCCTTAAGCTAAAACCTGGTGAAAAAGCCCTTGAGGTTGGAGCAGGCTCTGGCATCGTCTCCCTGATAGCAGCTCTGAAACAACCTAAAGCCAAAATCTTTGCCCTTGAGCTTGACCCCCTATTTTTGCAGTGCTTAAAACTAAACTCACAGCTAAATCTTTTAGAAAACTCGCTTTTTTCGTTAAAGGGAAACATCGCCAGAAATCCCTTCAGAAAAGAGGTTTTTGACGTGGTTTTTTCAAACCCACCTTATTTCAAACCTGGATGTGGAAGACAAAGCCCAGATGAACTTAAAAACCTTGCCAAAAGGGAGACCAGGGCAGGGCTAAAGGAGTTTTTAAAGGCTGTGGCAGGGGTTTTAAAAAACCGGGGTAGGTTGTATTTAATCTTTACCGCCTTAAGGACAGCTGAGCTTATGGCAAGTCTTAAAGAGGTAAGGCTTGAGCCCAAGGTGTTAAGGTTTGTCCATTCCTATCCAGGGGATCAGGCAAGATTTATCCTGGTTGAGGCGGTAAAACAGGCAGGAGAAGAAACCCTGGTCTTACCTCCTCTTTTTATCTACCAGGAAAAAGGAGGCCCTTACACCACCGAGGTAAGGGAGATGTTGAAAGGGGTTTAAAAGAGGGATCAAGAAAAAGGTAAAAAAGGATTAAAAACAAAAAAGGGGCAACCAAAGTTGCCCCTTTTTAAAATCTTAAGAGTAAGGCAGGCCTTTGCCTGCCCTGTTAAACTTCCTCTTTAGAACATCGTCTGGATGTAGAGGTAATAGTCGGTGATAGAGTCTTCTTTTTTGGTTTTGGTTTGAGACTCAAGATACAATTTAGCTGCGTCGTCGTATTCTACCTTGTCAAACCCAAGGGACACCCTTGCAGCCTGGCCTTTGAGATAGTAGTTGAAAGCAACCCCCCAGCGGTCAAAGGCAAAGTCTTTCTTGATATTTCCAGCGTCATATTGTCCATCTGCCTCTACGTTTTCATACCTGATGGCAAGGGCTGGCTTTCCAAAACCAACCACCGCATCATAGAGAAGCTGTCCCTGAGCATACCAGATACTGGTATCTCCTTTTTTCCATACATTTGTCTCGTTATAAAAATGGCTATCGTTTAACTTGATGTAGCCAAGCTGAAGGTTAGGCACCCAACAGCCAAACTTCTTTTCAAAGAAAAGGTCTGCGGTCCAACCATCAGCTTCTAAACTTTCATTATAGGTTGTATTTTCTTCATCATACAATTTTTCTTTGTAGTAGCCCAAACCTATGGTAAGGACGTCTTTTTTACCAAGGTAGGTGTCGCTTACCTTTCCGTGAGGAGAGGTGGTGGACTCTGGGGCAAACCCAAGCATAGTCGGAGTAAACTCAACCCTGGCAACCCACTGCAACCCTTTAAAAGCCTCATCTTTTCTCTTATCCTCGTTAAACACACCCACGTTATACCTAAACATACCGTTTGCGATGTCTCCATGCACGATCAAACCACCATCGACTCTGCCGATAAGCTCTAAAGGATTGGTAGAGATATATTTTCCTTCTCCAACAACACCAGTATCCTTACTGAAGATTCCAGTAGCATTTGCTCCACCCTTATCATACCAGGCGTCGGTAGGAATGATAAGGCTGTAGGATGAAGTCATCTGATACCTGGTAAAAGGCACCCTAACCTTACCAGCCCTTACCTGAAGCTCAGGCATAAACACAAAGTTAACCCCACCTTCTGCTAAACCTACCTTATTGTCTTTAGCATATCCATAAGTCTCTTTTCCATAAGCACCTGATGCGTTCCACTCCCCATAGAACTGAACCATCTTGCTTACCTGACCGGAGATGTAAAAACGAGAATCCTTGATGTCAAAAACATTCTTTTTCCAATCGTCAAGGTCACCCTTTCCTCTTTCATCAAAGTTCTGATACATGATCTTCATGTTGTAGCCAAAGTCTGCAAAGGTATCCTCATCCACCTTGATCTGAGCAGCCTGAGTGGTAACGGCATAGCCCAAAACCAAAGCACCTGCCACACCTAAAACCTTCCATCTTGCTACCTTCATGCCACACCTCCTTTATTTTTTCTTTTTTTTAAACCCTAACTTTCAAACCCTTAAAAAACAAACACCTCGTTAAAAATTAAACATAAAACCTCGTTTTGTCAACCCTGTAAAAACCAAACCTTCTTCCTAACCCTACATCCTTTCAAAGAACAGATAACATTCCATACCTTGCTTTATACTACACACAAGAGATTTTGTCAAGAAGCATTTTAGCAAGTTTTCCTTAAATAATCCCAAAAAATATCTTTTAAAAACTATTATACTTATCATTCTTCCTTTTTTGCCAAAATAAACCTTTTTTCTTAAATTTTTAGCCATATCTATTTTTAGATTAAGAAAAATTGAGGGGTTCAAGCCTTATGCCTTTTCCCCAAACAAAAAGTTTTTCTCCCAAAACCCCCACAACCCCCAAAATCCCTTCCACCTTCCTGGCCTGATTTAAAACCTTATCCACATCTCCTTCCTCTCTAAGAAGGTTCCCCAGAGCTGTGGCCAAGGCATCGGCTATCGAGGCCTTTTTATGGATAACCGTTATAGCGTCAGCCTTGCCAAAACTTAAACTATGCCCGATCTTGCCTGATGAGGTGCAAACCCCACAGGGCATAAACCTGGCAGGCACAACCACACACACCCTGTTAGAAAAGGGAGAATCAATGCCAGCAAACAAACAAACCCTTGCCTCCTTTTTCAACCACAAAAACACATCTCCCCCGTTTTCTACCACCACCTGAGAGCTAAGCCCTCTCTCCAGGATAAGCCTTCCCACCCTCTCTGCAATCACCCCAGCCACCGCCGCCATCGGCCCAACCCCTGCCACCCTCCCTGCAAAAAGCATCTCCCTAACCACCTCAGGTGCCTCAGGGTCAACAGGCAAAGGACTCAGACTAACCAAAAACTCAGGATGCCCAAGGATATAACCCTCAAGAGGAAGCCTTACCTCCCTCACAATCCTTCCCACCTCTAAGCTCAAATCCTTTTCTGCCAGAACCAGAAGGTCTGTCTGCTTGTAAACCACACGGAACTTACAGAGGTCTGTGGCAACTAAGGTACGATAAAAGGGAACCTGACCGTAAGGGTCTAAAAAAGCCTGCTTTTCTTCCTCCTGACTTTGGCTCATAACTCGGGAGAAAAACCTCGCAAAAAGATTTAAACCTTTTTATAAACCTTTTCCAAACCTCTTAAGACACCTCTTCTTTTAAGGCGCAAAGCTATATATCCTTACCTTCAAAAAGAATAAAAGTCCTCCCCAGCAACAGTGTTTATCACCACCGTAGGAAAGTCCCTTACCTTTATCCTGAAGAAGGCCTCTGGCCCAAGGTCTTCCCAGGCGATAAACTCCAGTTTTTCTACAAACTGAGAAAGAAAGGCCCCTGCCCCTCCAAAGGTGGCAAGATAAACCGCCTGATACCTTTTCATAACCTCAACCACCTTAAGGCTCCTCTTACCCTTTCCGATGGTTGCAGCAACCCCAAGAGAGAGAAAGTCTTCCATGTAGGCATCCATCCTGCCTGAGGTAGTAGGCCCGCAAGCCCCGATCACCTTCCCCTCTGGTGCAGGAGTTGGCCCCACATAATACATCGCCTGGTTGGTAAAATCAAACTGAAACCCTTCCTCCCGTAAAGCCTTAAGAATCCTGCGATGAGTAGCATCCCTTCCACAGAGAACCCAGCCAGAGATAACCACAGGCTCCCCTGGCAAAAGACCCTCTAAAACCCTTCTATCCTCTACCGGAAAACTTAACCTCTTAGCCTTAGAAAAAACCTGATTAAACCACCCACCCATCTCTCACCCTCAAAAAAATCCCCTATCAACGCTTCTTTAGGTTAAGGAAGCATCTAACCTTAAAAACTTAAGGCTCAAAAACCTCAAAAACCAGCGGCAAAACCAAGGCCTTAACAACAGCCAGCGGTAATCGTTTCCACCAGTTTTTTCTTGTCCTTCTCAGTCTCAACCCTCAACAGGTCTCCCAGCTTGACCTGTCTAAGCAAGCATTCGATGTACTGCCCGATCTTTTTCCAGATAGGATAAGCCACACACTCCTCCACATCCTCACACCCCTCTCCCGGGTCGATGCAGGAGGCAATACAACCAGGCCCCTCAAGAGGCTCAAGGATCTCATAAAGAGAAACCTCGTCTGGATGCTTTCTTAAAACATAACCTCCCCCAGGACCACGAGAAGACTTGATAAGCCTTGACTGACGCAACCGGTTTAAAATCTGGGCCAAATAAACCCGGGAGATGTTTTGACTGGCAGAAATCTCCTCCAACGTCACCCCGTTAGGATAAGCCTTGGCTATCTCATACATCGCCCTTACCGCATACCTGCCCTTGGTCGAAAGCTTAAACATAACCCATCACCCCTCTTAAGTTTGTTTTAATCTATTTAAATATACTTAGCTTATTTTAATATAAAATTTAGTTATTACAAGATATTTTTTAAAAAAAAATATGTTTGGAAAAATTACTCAGAATAAACCTTGCCAAATATACTCTTAAACTAAATTTTAGCAAGACTTTTGGGAGGGCAAAACTAAGGGTTTTTCAACCTTTCAATCTATAGGATGGCTGGCATCTGGAAAAATTTTTCACAGAAAGGCTCGAGCAAGGGTAGAAAAAAAACTTTTTGCCAAAAATTTGGTAAGTTTTTAGGGGATAAAAAGTTGACAAAAGTCCAATTTTAGGGTATGTTTAATATCAGGTCGCCGGGGTAGCTCAGTCGGTAGAGCAGCGGACTGAAAATCCGCGTGTCCCTGGTTCGATTCCGGGCCCCGGCACCTCCAAATCTCTTTCTTCCTCAGGTCCTGATGCAAGTACGTCCTGTAGCCAAGCCTGAAAAGGCTAACCTTGAAAACTTGGCGGTGGTGCTGGTAAACCCGATGTATCCTGAAAACATCGGGGCTACAGCCAGAGCCTGTGCCAACTTCGGGGTGACAAACCTGATCGTGGTAAACCCTGAAAGCCTTGACCAGGAAAAAATAAGGGCCATGGCTACCAAAGGTGGCCTCCCAATAGTAGAAAACATGAAGGTCTTTCAGGACCTTGAGGAAGCGTTAAGGGACTTTCAATACGTGGTTGGAACCACCGCAAGGCTTGGCAGAAGAAGGATGGTTTATCACACCCCTAAGGAAATAGCCCCTTATCTCTGTGAGCTTTCGGTTAAAAACAGGGTCGCCATTCTTTTTGGAAACGAAAGGTTTGGGCTTTCAAACGAACACCTTGGGCTGTGTGATAAGGTAGTTACCATCCCTACCACAGAGCAGGCCTCTTTAAACGTAGCCCAGGCTGTGGTAGTCATCCTTTACGAAATCTTTCAGCATGCAAGCAATCCTATCTTCCCAAAACCTCAGCTTGCAACCCAGCAAGAACTTACCATCATGTATAAAATAATCGAGGCTACCTTAGAAGCCATAGACTACATCCCTCATGAAAACAAGGTGCTTTGGCACACAAACATCCGGAGATTTCTCTCAAGGCTTGAGCTTACCTCAAAGGAGGTAAAAATCATCCAGGGTTTTTGCAGACAACTCCTCTGGGCGCTGGGAAAAGAGATTACCCTTTCCTCTCAAGAAGACAAAGCACCTCAAAATGATAGGTCTGAGGAAACATGTCAAAAAGATAAACCTTCTTAAGAAGATATCCCAGGTCTCTTAAGATCTTAAGGTCCCTTACCAAGGTAGGAGCATCGCAAGAAACATAAACCAGATACCTCTGGTTTACCTCAGGTAGAAACCTCAAGATCTCTTTACAGCCTCCGCGAGGAGGGTCAACTAAAACGAGGTCAAACCTTTCTCCCTGTTTTATCGCCTGATATAGGGCTTCAGTTGAGCTCATCTGACGAAGGTCAAGCCTTCCGTCTATCCCGTTTTTCTCGGCGGTGTAAAGCCCGTCTTCTATGGCCCTCAGGTCTGTGTCTACCCCGAGGGCTTTGGTGGTCTCAGGAGATATCAGGGCTAAGATAAAGTTTCCCATCCCGCAATGTAGGTCAAGGACAGTTTCGTAATCAAGGCGCCAGGACCTGATGGTGTCCATGATAGCTAAGTTTATCTCCCAGTTGGTCTGCACAAAAACCCCTGGCTGAACGTAGTAAACCAGGTGGTCTAACCCTTTAAAAAGTCTTCTTCCACCAAAAGAGGCCTCTTCTGGGAAAGGGCCTTCTGGATGACGCCCTTTCATCCAGTAAAAACAGGCCTTAAGACTAGAAAGTGAGGCAAGCTCTTTTAGGTCCTCTTTACCTGGCTTTAAAGCCGTCCAGAAAATCAGGGTAGCCTTGCCTTCTAACGGAGAAGACTCTATCTTTACCCTTTTGCTGTAGGCAGAAAGCCTTATCCAGGAAGGACTTTGATACAGATCAAAAAGCACCTTGTTTAAAACCTCTTCTGCAAGAAAGCACTTTTCTATTTTTAGTACCTCGTGGGACTTTCTTTTTACAAAGCCCATCTTAAAGGCATCTGCTTCAACATGAAGCCTGAGCCTGTTGCGATAAAAAAACTCCTTAGGAGAGGGCACCACCCCTTCTAATGGTATGTCCTCCTTCCATCCAGCCCTCACAAAGGTTTCAAAAAGGATGGCCTGTTTAAGGCTTAACTGGGCTTGATAGGTTGCATGCTGAAACTGACAACCCCCGCAAACCCCATAGTATGGGCAAAGAGGAGACCTTCTGTCAGGAGAAGGCTCCAAGATATCCACTATCTCAGCCTCGGCATAATCGCCTAAGTCCTTAACCACCCGAACCTTAACCAGTTCCCCAGGCAAGGAATAAGGCACAAAAAGCACCTTACCGTCAGAGAGCCTACCTAAACCCTCTCCCCCAAAAACCACCTTTTCTATCCTAACTGTAGCCTCCACCTTAACCCCGATTTCCCTCTGATTTCACCCCGAAAGGTCTAAATCTTTATTTTACCACGCTAAGCCTTATAAACAATCAAAAAACTTGCCACCAAAAGACCAAACTTTTTAAAACTTTACTCTTAAAAAAATTTACTTAAAATTTAAACTGGGAGAATTTTTAAATCAAAAGGTTTAAAACCCTTAAAGGGGGTGTTTGATGACACGATATGTAGGGCTTGACGTAGGGTCAGGGACAGCCAAGGTAGCAGTCCTTGATGACAACAAAAACCTTCTTTTCTGGAGATACGAAAAAACCCACGGTCAGCCTATAGAAACGGCAGAAAGGCTTTTAACCGAGGTGGAAAAGGGGTTTGGAAAAGAAAGTCTCTCTGGGATTACCTGCACCGGAACGGCTGGTAAAACCATCTCTCAGATCCTTGGGTGTGCCTTTGTAAACGAGGTGATGGCTCATGCCAAGGCAGCAACCTTTTTTCATCCTGAGGTAAAGACGATCATAGACATCGGAGGCGAGGACTCAAAGCTTATTTTCATCACCCATGAAAGGGGTGTGCCTGAGATAGAGGACTTTGCGTTAAACACCCTGTGTGCTGCAGGTACAGGTTCTTTTTTAGAGCAACAGGCTGCAAGGCTTGGGTATACGATAGAAGAGTTTTCTCGGCTTGCTGTAGAGGCTCAAAATGTACCAAGAATAGCAGGAAGATGCACCGTTTTTGCCAAATCTGACATGATACACCTTCAGCAGGCAGCGGTGCCTGACCAGGAAATCATCGCAGGGCTTTGTTTTGCCATCATCAGAAACCTGAGAAGCAACTTGGCCAAGGGAAGGGAGATCCTTCCTCCTTTGGTTTTTCAGGGAGGGGTTGCGGCAAACTTAGGGGTAAGAAGGGCGATAAGGGAAATCTTCAGACTAAAGGACGATGAGCTTATCATACCTGAGCATTTCAGGATCATGGGGGCGATAGGGGCTGCCCTCTATGGGCTTGAAGGTAAAGCCGCATCAGAATATCGAGGGTCTGACCTCTTAAGGGCCTATCTTAAAGAAAGAACCTATTCTCCGCCAAGGTATGAGGTGTTAACACCTTTTAAGTCGCTTGAGATCTCAGAAAGGCTTAAACAGAGGTTTTTGATAGAAACTACCGCCTCACCGGGAAAACCCCAGGAGGTATGGCTTGGAGTGGATGTGGGGTCGGTAAGCACCAAGCTTGTTGCCATAAACCAGGAAGGAAAACTTATAGCCAAGGTTTATCTTCTTCATCAGGGAAAACCTCTTGAAAGCATCAAAAAAGGCCTTTTAGAGTTAAAAAAACAGCTTCCGGAAAACGTGGTGGTAAAAGGTGTTGGGACCACAGGTTCTGGAAGATACCTGATAGGAGACTTTATCGGGGCTGATGTCGTAAGAAATGAGATCACCGCACAGGCTTACGGAGCCCTTTTCATAGACCCAGAAGTTGACACCATCTTTGAGATAGGAGGGCAAGACTCTAAATATATATACTTAGAAAATGGAACCATCTCAGACTTTACGATGAACAAAGCCTGTGCAGCAGGCACAGGGTCTTTTCTTCAGGAACAGGCGGTAAAGCTTGGGGTCCCGATAGAAAAGTTTGGAGAAATCGCCTTAAAGAGCTCAGCCCCGCTTAAGCTGGGAGAAAGATGCACTGTTTTTATGCAGTCAGACCTTTTACACTACCAGCAGCAAGGCCTCCCTAAGGAAGACCTGATTGCAGGGCTTTGTTATGCCATAGTGCATAACTACCTGAATAAGGTGGTAGAGGACAGAAGAATAGGGAAAAAGGTGTTTTTCCAGGGGGCGGTGGCTTTTAACCAGGGGGTGGTGGCTGCCTTTGAAAAAGTGCTTGGCAAACCGGTGATAGTGCCTCCTCACCATGAGGTCACAGGAGCTATTGGAGTAGCCCTTCTTGCTAAGGAAGAAACCCGGGGACAAACCCGGTTTAAAGGGTTTGACCTAACCAAGGTTAACTATCAGATCCAGGCCTTTGAGTGCAAAGAATGTCCTAACCAGTGTGAGATCCACAGGGTAACGATAGATGGGTCTCTCCCTTATTACTACGGAGGAAGGTGCGAAAAGTATGAGGTTGACCAGAGAAAACCTCAGGAAAACATCCCCAACCTTACCTTAGAGCGATTTGAAAAGCTTATCTCCTATGTAAAACCTGTGGAAAAAGAAAAAAGCCAGGACAAAACCATCGGTATTCCTCTTATCCTTCAGTTTTATGAGTGGTTGCCTCTTTTTGCCACCTTTTTTCAGGAGTTAGGTTATCAGGTGGTGCTTTCGTCTCAGACCTCTAAAAAAATCATCAAAGTAGGCTGTGAGATAACCCCAGGTGAGCCCTGTTTTCCTATAAAGATAGCCATAGGGCATATCAAAGAGCTTTTAGACAAAGGGGTTAAAACCCTTTTTCTTCCGCAGATAACCGACCTTCCTCCTGAGCATCCGGCTTTTGAGGTAGGCAAGGTATGTCCCTATGTACAGAGCGTTCCTTGGATAAGTCCTGCAACCTTCAGGTTCGAAGACCTTGGGGTAAAGGTAATAAATCCGGTGTTGCACTTAGGGCGTCCTGCTTTTTTGATAAACCAGGAAGTTAAAGACCTGGCAAGGATGCTTGGGGTCTCAGAAAAAGAGGCTAAAAGGGCCTGGAAGATAGGAGAGGAAGCCCAGAGAGAGTTTCATCACTGGCTAAAACAGAGAGGAAAAGAGATTTTGTCTCAGTTTAAAGAGGACGTGGTGCTTGTCATCGTAGGAAGGCCTTACAATGCCTTTGACCCAGGTGCTAACTTAGGCATACACTATAAAATTAAAAAATTAGGTATAGTCGGCCTGCCTGTAGACATGCTACCTTTAGAAGAGTTAGACAATCCAAAGGTCTTTGAACCTCTTTCGGAGATGTACTGGGAATATGGGCAAAGGTTTTTGCTGGCAGCCCATCTTATAAGGGAAACCCCTAACCTTTTTCCCGTGTTTTTTACCAACTTCTCTTGTGGGCCAGACTCTTTTATCCAGCACTTTTTTGAGGAACTGATGGGAGGTAAACCTTTCATAGAGATAGAGGTAGATGAACACAGCGCTGAGGCTGGGGTGGTAACAAGATTAGAGGCCTTTGTAGACAGTATCAGGGATAAGGTGAAACCTTACGAGCTAAAGAGAAGTTTTACTTTCCTTAAGGCAACCCCCAAAGAAAAAAGGACCATCTACATTCCTTACATGTGCGACCATGCGGTAGCCCTGGCAGCGGCTTTCAGAGCCTGCGGGGTTGAGGCCAAGGTGCTTCCAGAACCAGACGAACAAAGCCTTGAGCTTGGGAGAAGGTATACCTCAGGCAAGGAGTGCTATCCTACCATCCTTACCACAGGGGACCTCATCAAGCTGATAAATCAACCAGACTTTGACCCTGAAAAAAGCGTATTTTTTATGCCAAACAGCGGTGGGCCTTGCAGGTTTGGTCAGTACAACAAACTTCATCAGAAGATCTTACGAGACTTAAACGTTAAACTTCCTGTCTATTCTCTGCAACAGGACATGAGTTTTTACCAGGATTTAGACCTTTTAGGCAGAAACTTTATGAAGGTTGCCTGGAAAGGGATAGTAGCGGTAGACGTGCTAAATAAACTTCTTAGGGAAATAAGACCATATGCGAAAGACAAACAAGAGGTAGAAAAGTTATACCAAGAGGGTCTTAATCAGATAGAAAAAGCCATAGAAAAAGGAGAAGATCTCCTTTCTGTGCTCTTAGACCTTAAAAACCGGTTTGCCGGTTTAGAAGTTGATACCAGGAAAAAACCCAAGGTAGGGGTGGTAGGAGAGATCTATGTCAGAAGCAACCGGTTTGCTAACGAAGACCTATACAGTTTTTTAGAAGACTTAGGTCTGGAGGTCTGGCTTCCTCCTATCACCGAATGGATCCATTTTATCAACTATACCTCAAAAAACTGGGCTAAAAGGCTTGGACTTTTTAAGACCTACTTCAGGTATGTGCTTGAAAGCAGATACCTGAGGTGGGAAGAAGAAAAGTTTATATCTGTTTTTAAAGATGTTCTTGACACAGCTGAAGAGTTGCCGGTTGAGGAGCTGATGAGGCTTACCCAAAGGTATGTGGACATAAGGTATGAAGGAGGGGAGGTGTTGCTTTCTGTAGGAAAGGCGGTAGAGTATACCCATAACGGGGTTTCGGGAATAGTAAACGTTATTCCTTTTGCCTGTATGCCAGGGAATGTAGTTTCTGCCCTGTTAAAAAGGATTAAAGAAGGAGAAGGGAAAAGGTTACCTGTGCTTACCGTTCCTTGCGACGGACAGAAGTCCCTTGGCACCAGGATGAGGATAGAGGCTTTTGCCGAACAGGTAAAGGAATTTTTTGCGAGTAAAAGAACAGCCCAGTAAACTTAAAAAATTTTATAAAAAATAAAATTAAAAACATAAAATCAATTGTATTTTTGATAATACGCCTGATTTTGTAGTTTTTTGCTGGTTGATTTTTTAAAAATTATGTTTTAAATGTATGTAAGTTGAAAGAGAAAAAGGATAGTGCTTTTAAATTTTTGTTAGAGGTTTTAGCCGAAAGTTTTACCATCGGGATTGCTGTAGTTTCTTCGGTGATAGCAGGAGCGGTGGTAGGCTGGCTGATAGAGGAGAAGCTTTTACATGGAAGGACTTCCCCGTGGATTACGACTATCTTTATCATTTTTGGGGCGATAGGGGGGATTAAGAACCTTATCTGGTATACCAAGAAGAGGACAAAGGACATAGGTAAAAATGATAAAGGAAGTAAGTCCTGAAAGGTTTTTTGGTGAGGCAGAGAGATTAATCCTTGGGCTGGTGGTTGTTGCGACGATTTTTATCCATTTAGTATGGGGTGGTTTGGTGGAAACTTTTTCCTTCTTGGCAGGTGGGATTTTAGGGTTTCTAAACTTCAGGACCACCAAAAAAGAAGGGATTGACTTTGTAAAAAAAATTCAGGAAATCTTTGCTTCAGACCAGAAAAATCTCTATAACAAAGAGCGCCACGTCTACATAGCAAAGATTTATCTTAAACTTTTGGCAACTGCCATAGTGGTTTATTTTTTGATAGCCCATCTTGGGGCTCACCCTGTTTTTTTGATTTCTGCGTTTGGTTTGGTTTATCTTAGCCTTACGGTTTATAGTTTTATCAAGTTTTTCCTGTTTATGAAAAAAGAAAAAAAAGAAATATTAACTTAGGGGGTCAGGTTATGGAACATCCTATACTGTTTTTGTGTCTTATTTTAGAAAAGCTTGGTCTTCCTTCTGGGTTTCATTACTATGAAGAGGCAGCCCATTATGGGCCTTTGGCCAAGTTGCTTGCTCCTCACATGGTCCACAGCTTTTTTGTGTGTATTTTGCTTATCGTGTTAGCCTATATAGGCACAAGAAAGATGGAGTTTATACCAAAAGGGTTTCAGAATTTCTGGGAGTTTGTGATCGAAACCCTCTACAACTTTACCAAAGAAAACGTACCTCACGGTGATGGGCATGGCCCTAACCTGGTGCCTTTGGTTTTTCCTTTGATCGTTTTTTATGCCCTTTACATTCTCTTCTGCAACTTTTTAGGGCTTATACCTGGGTTTATGTCTCCCACCGCTAATCTTAACGTAACCCTTGGTTTAACCTTAATTACCATCGTTTATTACCATTTCTTAGGAATAAGGTTTAAAGGGCTTGCCTATTTTAAGACCTTCTTAGGTCCTATTCCTTGGTTGGCTCCTCTTATGCTTCCTGCTGAAATTTTTAGCCATATAGGAAGGATTATCTCTCTTTCTGTCCGACTTTTTGGAAACTTAGTATCTAAAGAGCTTTTACTTGGGATTCTTACGATGCTTGCAGGTAAGTTTTTTGCTCCTCTTCCGATCATGGTGTTAGGTGTGTTGGTAAGTCTTATTCAGACTTTGATTTTTGTTCTTTTAAGTTTGGCTTACTTTGCCGGTGCTGTTGAGGAACACCATTAAAAAGAAGCTTTGCCAGGGGGTTTATGAGCCTTCTGGCAAGTGTTTTATTTAAAAATTAAAATTTTTAAAAGGAGGTAGGTTTTATGAGAAAGTGGATGGTTTTAGGGCTTTTAGGTTTGGTGGCTTTACTTTCTGCTAACCCTGCTTTAGCAGAAGAAGTTGGCGCTGCTAAGATGGTTACTGGTTTTGGTTTCTTTGCAGCCATCGTTTTAGCCTCTGGTGTGGGCGTTGGTTTGGCTGCTCTTGGATGCGGTATCGGTATGGGTCATGCTACCCGCGGTGCTTGTGAAGGTATCGCCAGAAACCCTGAACTTGCCGGTAGACTTACCGTTACCATGATTCTTGGTATCGCTCTTATCGAATCTCTTACCATTTATGCTCTTGTTATCGCTCTTATCCTTCTTTATGCCAACCCTGTTTTACCCAAACTCATCCAGATCCTTGGTTTAGGTGCCTAACAGCTATATAAGTTTAGGATAAAAAAGAGGACCATAGGGCCAAACCTTATGGTCCTCTTTTTTGTTTTTTAGGATAAACATGTTTGTAAAGGTTTCAAGCTTTACGGTTTTAGGTATCGAAGCCTTTCCTGTAGACATCGAGGTAGATTTTTCGCGAGGCCTTCCAGGGATTACCATCGTAGGGCTTCCAGACAGCTCTATCAAAGAAAGTAGAGAACGCATCAGGTCTGCTTTAAAAAACTCAGGTTTTAGTTTTCCCCAAAAAAAGATTACCATAAACCTGGCTCCTGCAGACCTTAAAAAAGAAGGAAGTGGTTTTGATCTGGCGATGGCCTTGGGGATACTGGCTGGTATGGAAATAATCTCTAAGGAGGCCTTAGCTAACAAAGCCTTTTTAGGAGAGCTTTCCCTTGACGGAACAGTTAAGAGTACAAGAGGGATATTACCCTCTGTGTTAAAGGCTAAAGAGTTAGGGTTTTGCGAGATTGTGTTGCCTCTGGATAACTATTTAGAAGCTTCTCTGGTGCGTGATTTTAAGGTGGTAGGAGTAACCCATCTAAGAGAGGTGGTTGATTACCTAAGAGAAGGAACTGTGCCTTTACATCCGAAAAAAGAGGTTGACCTTGAGGTACTAAGGTTAGAAGAGGATTTCTCAGAAATATTTGGTCAGGAGATGGCTAAAAGAGCCCTTGAGGTAGCCGCGGCAGGTGGGCACAACGTGTTGATGATAGGGCCACCTGGTGCAGGAAAAACCATGCTTGCCCAGAGGCTCCCTACCATACTCCCTCCTCTTACCTATCAAGAGGCACTTGAAACCACCAAGATCTACTCGGTAGCAGGCCTATTAACCCCTGAAAAACCTTTTATCAACCATCGTCCTTTTAGAAATCCCCATTTTGGTATCTCTGAGGCTGGGATGATAGGAGGAGGAACTCATCCTAAACCAGGAGAGGTAAGCTTAGCCCATAACGGGGTGCTTTTTCTTGACGAGTTTCCCGAGTTTAGAAAAGATGTGATAGAGGCCCTCAGACAACCTTTAGAAGACGGACAGGTTACCATAACCAGAGCCAACTTTACCGTAACCTATCCTTCTAAGTTTATGCTGGTTTGTGCGATGAATCCTTGTAAATGTGGTTATTACGGACACCCTACCAAACCCTGTCAGTGCACCTTTCAGGAGGTTAAAAAGTATAGAAACAAAATCTCAGGCCCAATCCTTGATAGAATAGACATCCACTTACAAGTTCCCTCCGTAGACTACAAGGCCCTACTAAAAACCTCAGACAAACCTCAGATTAGCTCAGCAGAAATAAAAGAAAGGGTATTAGCTGCAAGAAAAATCCAAGAAAGACGCTATGGAACCCAACTTAAAACCAACGCCAAGCTTAAATCTAAAGAAATCAAAAAATACTGTATCTTAGAACCTAAGGCTCAGGAGTTTTTGGAAAAAGCTGCAGAAAAATTTAGTTTCTCTGCAAGGGCCATTCACAAAATACTCAAGGTAGCAAGAACGATAGCTGATTTAGAACAATCTGAGATTATCTTAAAACATCACATCACAGAAGCCATCCAATACCGCAGTTTAGAAAAAAACCTCTGGCAAGAATAGGACCTCTTGGTTCTATAGACACCACATTTATAGGTTTCTTGGTTGTTTTTTAGACAAATTTATTTATAATTTTTATAGATAAACATAAAAAACACCAAGGGGGATTTATGAACAAAAAGTATCTGGTAGCCTTAGGAGTCTCCTCTTTATTTTTTAGTTTAAGTATAGGGATAAAGGAGATGACTTCTGCTCCAGGAGAGCCAGGGATCAAACAGGCTCTTCCTTCATGTGTTCAACCTGGGTGTCACAAAGTTTCAGCCCCTAATGAACTTTGGGGTAATCTTATTTCCATTTCTCAAAAAGCAGGGCTTCTTCAACTTGATACCGGTCAAAGTCTTGACGTGTTTTTTGACGACAAGGTAAAGGTGCTTTACTGGGACCAACCTTTAAACAAACTTAACAAAGGCACCCCTATAAAGGTTGTCTATACAGAAAAAGACGGTAAAAGATATGCCTCTATCATAGCAGTAAAACCTCCGGTTAAGGTCCCGGCAGAAAAAACTATAGGTTTAGAAGAGGTTAAAAAACTGGTAGAACAAAAGTCAGCGTTAATCATAGATGTTAGACCTCCTGCCAAGTATGCTGAAGGACATATACCTGGGGCTATCAACCTTCCTTTGGCTCAGTTTGGGAAGAAACTACCTGAAGTCTTGAAAGATAAGCAAGCTTTAGCTGTGGTATATTGTGAAGGTCCACGCTGAGCGTTAACCCCTGCGGCGGTCAGTGTGGCCGCTTCTCTTGGATATACCAACGTTAAAGGCTTTGTAGAAGGTATACCTGCCTGGAAAAAAGCAGGCCTCCCTGTAGCAGTAGAACCTCAACACATCCTTTCAGAAATTTCTCAGGGAGTATCTTTTGTGCTTATAGACCTGAGGCCTAAGACCTTGGCAGAAAAAGGCTACATACCTGGGGCAGTAAACCTTCCTCTTGAAAAACTTAAAGCTGCTAAAAAGCAATTTCCTAAACAGAAAAACGCTCCCATCTTCGTTTATGATGAAAAAGACGAAAGAGCTTTATCAGCTATCGATATCATTAAAAACTGGGGATACACCAACATAGCCTACATTCCTGGTGGATTAGAGTCCTGGAAAAAAGCAGGAGGTAAGGTTGAAGTAGGGAAACCCTCCTCTAAGATAGTTTATGTTCATAAACCCAGGCCTGGCACCTTCTCTGTGGAAGAGTTTAAAAAACTACTTAAATCTCCTACCCTACCTGCTAACTACTTCATCCTTGACGTAAGAGAAGTAAACGAAACTCAAGAAGGTAGCTTCCCCCATGCGGTAAACATCCCCTTGGGAGAACTTGAAAAAAGATTAAACGAAATTCCTAAGGACAAAACCATCATTATTCATTGTGCAACAGGTATTAGGGCTGAAATGGCTTATAACATATTAAAAAGAGCAGGGTTTAAGGCCTATTATCTCAACGCTAACGTGAGTTTTGAAAAGGGAAAATACAAAATAGAACCTAAGGACTAAAAAACTAAACTTCCAGGAGAGGTTCTTAGAAATACCTCTCCTGGAAAAAGATCTGATAAAAAAGCTACCTTTCATATCTCTAAATTTTAAAAAATTTCTTAGGTGATATAGTTTCAAAAGAATAGATTTTTTCGTCAAAATAAGCTTTAACTGGGACCAGAAAATAGCCTGTTTCCTCTTTTTTGAGCTTTTGCCTTAGTTGAGGACTTATAAAATGAGAGTCTTCAACCAGGTTATAAAAATAAGAATCTATCCCAAAAAACCCGTCCAGAAGATGAGCTATCAGATGAAATATCTTACTAAGATAACCTTGAGGAAGAAACAAAAGATCTCTTATACTAACATAGCCTTCCTGATTTAAATCTTGTATAAACCCTTTTAAGACTTCCAAATTTTTTGTGATTCCTTTTTCTAAGGCTTGCCAAAAATCAGGGTCTCTTAAACCTAAGGTTTCTTTTTCAAGAACCTTAAATTCATCATATCTTACTAACTGATAGGTTGAAAGAAACTTTACCACCTGAGAGAAGGCTAACTCAGGGGTGCTTGCCTCAACCAAAAATAGATGAAAAACCTCTTCTCTAAACATATAACCTAACCTCTTTTAGTTTTTATCCTCTCATTTATAGGTCTATTCAAAAGCAAAAAATAGTTTCTTATACATAGTTTAACCAAAAAACTATTGACAAAAACCTATTTTATATTATTTTTAGACTATATTCTTTTTACGGGCGGATAGCTCAGGGGGAGAGCATCGGCCTTACAAGCCGGGGGTCAGAGGTTCAAATCCTCTTCCGCCCATTCTTTAGAACTTCCTGTTTAATTTCCTCTTAAGGTCCTATCTATTAAACCAAATTTTTCTTAGTATTTTATTGATTTTTTTATTTGTCCAATTTATAATATATTTTATAAATAATTAAAAACTATGGGGGGAAAGATGGGAAAAGTAGCCAAAGACATCATGAATAAAAAACTTGAAACCATATCTGCAGACGCTACAGTTTATGATGCTATAGAAAGGTTGATTGACAAACGTATAAGGTCGTTGTTAGTCTTACCTAAAAATCATGATGATTCCTATGGGGTAGTTACGGTAAGAAATATCATTTTTAAGGTATTAGCTAAGAATCTGGACCCTCATAAGATAAAAATAGGTGACATAGCCTCGAAGCCTGTTCTCTGTGTTCCTCAAGACACCCCCTTAGAAAAAATCTTAGAGATCATGAACTCACATAACATAGCGCGTGTTTTTATCACTGATGAAAACAAAAAAATCATAGGGGTAGTGTCTTTTTTTGATGTTTTGTACAATGTTTTAATAGAACAGGCTAAAAAATAAGAGAGGGTTAAAGATATGCTTGAAAAACTTTTAGGTGGAGGAAAGTTAGAAAAAAAAGCCATAACCCAAATTCAAGAATACCTTAAAACCCTTTGTGCTGCTACAGAGTGTCTAAAAGAGACCTTACTTCAAGAGAGTTTTGAACAAACCTATTGTATAGAAAACCTTGAACGAGAGGCAGACTCTCTTAAAAGAGAGATCATAGGTATCATCTATGAGGGGGCTTTTTTACCTTACATAAGACCTAATCTTTGTAACTTTATCGAGATCGTCGAAAAAGCTTTTGACCATATGAAAGTTTGTGCCTTTGAGTATCGCTACATCTTAAATTCTGACCTTTATGGACTAACCTATAAAAACATAGAAGAAGAATGTTTAAGGATAGCCCACATCAACGTGGAGATGTGTCAGATCCTGATAAAATCCTTTGAGGCACTCTGGACTAAAGATAACATCAGAGAAAAAAATCTTGCCATAAGAATTTTAGAAAAAAAGGTAGATGAAATCAAGTTGGAACTTACAGAAAAGATAAGAAATTGCAAACTCTGTAAGATTACTAACTACTGGGAAGGAAAGATTATGTCTGACTTTGTTGATGCTCTTGTGTCTGTTAGCGACGTCATAGAGGATGCAAGCGATTACCTTTATTTGTTAGACCTTAGTTTAAGGTAGCCCTCCCTTATCTATGATAGAGATTGCCATCATAGCCAGCCTTTTGATTGCCTTTGGTATAGGTTCAAACGACGCTTCAAACGCTCTTGGTATCTCGATCGGAGCAGGAATAATCCGGTTTAAACGGGCTGTGCTTCTTTTTGGAGTGCTGGTTTTTCTTGGAGTCTTACTTAACGGAGATAAGGTGATGAAAACCGTAGGTAAATCCCTTGTAGAAACCACCCCCCTTAGTTTAAGCCTCTCGCTGCTGTTATCGGCATTGTTGATACTTTTTTCCAACTGGAGAAAACTTCCTCTATCTACCCATCAGGTTATCATAGGAAGCCTTATCGGTAGTGGTTTGGCTCTAAAACTCAGTGTTAATGTTTTTTCTTTAATAAAGATAGTGGTTTCCTGGCTGGTCTCACCTATAATAGCCTGTTTAGTAAGCTTTTTTCTATACAAACTGGTGATCAGGGTTACTTCCAGGTTGCCTTTTTTTAGGATAGAAAACCTTTTAAAGATGTTCTTATTAATAAGTTCTTCCCTCATCTCTTATAATACCGGAGCTAATGAATTGGCAACAGTCCTTGGACCGGTGATGTATACAGGATTAAGCTTAAATAAAATATTCCTCTATTTTATCGCCTCAACCCTTATCTTTCTGGGAGCTGTTTTACTTAGCCACAGGGTGATAGAAACCGTAGGAAAAGGCATTACCTCTTTGGATCCACTTTCAGGTTTTGTAGCTCAGTTTGGGGCAGGATTATGTATTTTTTCTTTTACTTTATTAGGGATGCCTATCTCAACCACCTATTGCATCATAGGTGGGATAACTGGTGTTGGCCTCACCAAAGGATTTAAAACCATCAAATTAGACCTGATCAAAAAAATAGGTATCAACTGGGTGTTTACACTTACGACTTCAGTAACCCTTGCGTTTCTGTTGACTAAATTAGTCCTAAATATTCTTTGATAATCTCTACTACCTTAGGAATGGCTGCCTTAACCTTAGGGCTACAATCTCTATCCAAAGTATCTATATCTTCTACCTCTACCCCGATGATCTTTATCTCCTTAGGCATTTCCTCTTGAAAAACTTGATAACCAATCCTTATTACCTCAAAAACCGTAAGACTATGAGTACCGCTGGCATAAACCTTATCAAAGGTTTTAAACGGGTCAATCTCGACTATCGTCCCAGGTTCAACCCCTACCTTTACCCCATCAACTATGACAGCAACGTCATACCCCAACATCACATCTATTACCTTTAAGTCAGTGTTAAGCAAACAAACAGTATCTACCAAACCTTCCAGCTGTTCTACTATCTTATACCCAACCCCATCGTCTTTAAAGTTAGGGTTGCCTATTCCTATAACTATGGCCTTTTTCTGCATAACTTAATTATAAACTACTTATCAAAATAAAAAAGGGGGCTATAAAGCCCCCTTTTAAAAATTCTTCCTACGGAAACACAACTTATTTAAAGTTTCTCAAACTTTTTACCAGCTCTCCGTCCTTGGTGTAGATGTCTATCTGCACAGGCAACTTCCCAGGTAAGGTGTGAGTAGAACAGGCAAAACAAAGGTCATAGGGCCTGTAAGCTATCTCTACCAGGTTCAAAATTCCCTCATCTACCTTTCCTTCCTTGATAAAATTCTCTGCCGCCCTCTTGATCGCTATATTCATAGGCCCTTTGTTGTGGGTGGTCGCAACTATGATGTTTGCGTCAGTTACTATACCCTTACTGTCTGTCTTGTAATGATGGATAAGCGTTCCTCTCGCTGCCTCAACAATCCCTACTCCCTCTCCTAATGCCTCACCTAACTCCTGCCTCACATCAGGAGCTGTGATACTCTCGTCTGACGCAAGCTCCTTCACCTTCTCCGCACAATGCAACAACTCTATCGCCCTCGCCCAGTGATAACCCAGTATGTTATGCACAGGCTTCCCTCCAAAAAACTCTACCATCTCCTCATACGCCTCCTGCGCACCAGGTGTGTCAAATCCATTCCCCACGTTAAACCTCGCTAGCGGCCCCACACTGTATAAACTCGTTCCCTCTCCATCCACTATCCCCTTCCAACCTAACTTCTTAATGTACGGTGCCTTCTGATAACTCCACGGCAACGTCCTCTCTGCTATCCACTCCAAATACTCCTTACCACTAAACCTACCTATCTCATTACCCTTCGTGTCCACAAACACCTGTGTACCATCATAATAGGTTACCTTCCCAGCCTCATCCACCGTTCCCAAATAATTCGTTACCACCTTGTAAATGTCCCCCTTTATCAACTCCACATACTGAGGATTACTTAACACCAAATCCTTAAACGCCTTAAGCGTAAACTTCGCTAACTCCACACACTCATCCGCATACCTCAGTATCTCCTGCCTTTCCTCCTCCTTCAGCCTCTTGCTCCATCCCCCGGGTATCGCTGCCACTGGATGGCTTGGCCTTCCTCCAAGGATCTCAAAGATCCTAACAGCAGCAAATCTCTTCTTCAAAACATCTCTTCCTACATCAACTCCCACCTTCATAATCAACCCAACCAAGTTCCTCTCTGCTGGAGATGCCGTAGGCCCACAAACAAAATCAGGCAACCCCAACGCATATATGATCTCCATGTGGTCCTCTACATAATGCGCATAATAAAACAACTCCCTCAACTTCCTCGCCGTCTCCGTAGGCTTTACCCCATATACCTCATCTGCGGCCTTCAACGAGGCCATAAAATGTACACCCCTTCAGACGCCACAGATCGTGCTTACTGTCCTTGGCACCTCCTCTATAGGCATACCTATCAAAAACTTCTCATATCCCATAAACTCTACTACCTGTAAAAAGGCATTGTCTACATTACCCTTGTCATCCAAAAATATCGTTATCTTCCCATGACCCTCAAGCCTTGTCATGGGATTTATCTCTATCCTCTGCATACCCTTCCCCTCCTCTCTGTTTTTTATCTTCTTACCTACTTTCCAAGCCTCTTCCCTATCATAGACCCTGGCAAACTATACCGGTAAAACAACCTCACAGGGTCCTCTATCCTGTCTACCAACTCCTCGTTTTCCAATGCACTCGCTATCGCACTTATCGCCCTCAAACCATAATCCCTTACCCCTGGTATCGGCCCTCCACATCCCCTACACGGCACGTTCACCTTCAAACAACTCGCTCCACAGTCTCCCTGTGTAACAGGACCTAAACACAAATACCCCGCCTCAAGCAAACATGCCTCCTCCTCTACTCCCCCTTCTATCACCCTCCTAACCTCTAATACAGGCTTCTTCTTCTCCCCCCTCAACACAGGGTTCCTCGAACATACCTCACACACCGCATGCCCCATCGTTATCCAACTACCCCTCGGCGGTAACTTACCCTCTAACAACGCAACCAACGCCGCCTTCACATGCTCATAATGCGGCGGACACCCTCCTATGTAATAATCCACCTCCACCACCTGATCCAACGTTCTGGCCTCCGTCAACTCCGGCAACTCCAACTCATACTTCCCATCTACCACATACTTGGGACTCGGTAACTCCCCTGTAGGATTGTCTGTACTAAACGTATCCCTATACGCCTTCTCCAACAACTCCTGATTACTATACAAATTAACCAAACCCTTGATACCACCTAAACTCGCACATATACCATACGCTATCAACACCTTACACTTCGCCCTCATCACCTTCGCCATATGCTCATGTTCCTTGTTCCTTATGTTACCTGTCAACAAACCCACATCCACCGACCCATCTGGCAATGCCTCAAAATCCTTATACTTCACATCCACAAGTGTAGGCGCAAAAAACACTATGTCCACCGCACTAACCACATCCACCAAAAAATCAGCTAAATCTACCAAACTTATATCACAACCTGCACATCCTCCTGCCAGGTAATATGCTAACTTAGGCTTACTCATCTCCTATACCCCCTTCATTGGATTTGGTCCTAGTTCCCTTACCTTGGCATCCATCTCCGTTATTATGTCCGCAAACTTCTTACCCTCACTACCTGATATCCACTCAAGCCTCACCCTGTCTCCTTCCACTCCCAACTCCTCTAACACCCTCTTCAAAAGCTTAAAACGCCTCAATGCCTTGTAATTACCTGACCGGTAATGACAGTCCCCAGGAGGTCAGCCACCCACTAACACAGCGTCTGCTCCTGTTTTTAAAGCCTCTACTATAAACTCAGGCTCTACCCTACCACTACAGGGAACCCTTACTATATATGCTGTAGGTGGATAACTATATCTTAAACTACCTGCCAGGTCTGCCGCAGCATAGGTACACCAGTTACAAGCTATAACCACTATCTTTGGCTCCCAACTCATATCACTTACCTCCTGCTCTTATTTTTTCTACCACCTTGTCTACTGGCACCTCTGCCAAACCTACCGCCTTCTCCGGCTCCGCCCCCAACGCCAACGCAACCAACTGCGCCACATGCACCGCCGGTACCTCAAAATCTATTACCCCCTCCTTCTTCATCTGAGCCTGATCGTTGTCAAACCTCAACAAACAACTACTACACCCCGTCACAAATACCTCAGGATTTATCTCCTCTATCATCTTACTCGCCTTCTTCTTAAACAAACTCCAAGACTTGTCCCTCGCTAAACTACCCAACGCACCCATACCACAACAATCTGTCATCATGCTATACCACGGCGCTACCCCTCCTAACGCCTCACATATCTCCCTCAACCTCCTCGGCTGAAACGTATTCTCATCATTCGCCGGATACGCCTTGCTCGGCCATAAATTGTGACACCCTACCTGCACCCCACATACCATCCCATTCAACGGATACTTCACCGCCTTCCTCAACTCCTCTAACCCAATAAAATCATATATATAATTGTATATGTTGTACACCTTCACCTTCCCCTCATACCTCATACCCACACTTCCCAGTATCTCGTTAACCTTCTCCTTTATCTCAGGATGCTTCTCCATGTGATATCTCGCCTCATTCAAACTCCCATAACAACTACCACACCCCGTTACCATCACCTCTAATCCCTTACCCTCTGCTATCGCCATGTTCCACGCTGATCCCACACACCACCCCACTAAATCCACCGATGGCATCGTCCCAAACGCCGGACAACATGTCGCTCCCTCTAAATCCACTACCTCCACCCCCAACTCCTTCAACAAATACCTCATCGAATACTCTATATCCGGCCTCCTCAACGGTATGTTACATCCTAAAAACAATCCTACCCTCTTCATCTCTTCCCTCCTTTTTCTTTAGTCAAGTGGAAACGGTGCTACCTCTGCTAACGCTGTCTGCTTCATTACCTCCTGAAACTTCGGCACTGCCTGAGGAAATTGTATATAAATAGCCGGTCTCTTATCCAGACCAAGGTTAAACTCGTTTGGAGCCTTGGAAGGACAAATGTTCATACAGTGACCACAACCTGTACACTTATCCCAGTCTACATACCTGGCTTTTTTTCTTATGGTAACTTCAAAGTTACCTACATAACCCTTAACATCTTCTACCTCGGCATAGGTGATAAGTTCGATGTTAGGATGCTGGGCGACCTCGCCCATCTTGGGGGTGAGTATTCAAGCCGAACAGTCCATAGTCGGGAACGTTTTGTCAAGCATAGCCATGTTCCCGCCTATAGAAGGCCTTTTCTCTACCAGATAAACCTTTAAACCCATGTTAGCTAAGTCTAAAGCAGCAAACATACCTGCAATTCCACCACCTACCACCAAAACAGACTTTTCCATAGGTTCAAAACGGTCTTCTAAAGGTTCAGCCAATCTTACCTTAGCTACCGCGCTTTTTATGATCCTTTTAGCCTTGTCTGTAGCCTCTTTAATCTTCCCCCAGTGAGCCCAGGTATTCTGGTCTCTTATGTTAGCTATTTCACAAAAATACTTGTTTAAACCTGCTGACTCTACCGCTGCCCTAAAAATAGGCTCATGAGTTCTTGGAGTACAAGCAGCAACTACCACCCTGTCAACTAAACCCTCTTTAATATCATTCTTGATCAACTCCTGCCCAGGGTCAGAACACATGAAGAAATAATCTCTCACTACTGTCACATCAGGCAATGTTTTGGCAAACTCTACCAACTCCTGGATATTAAGCCCACCTTTAATGTTCTCACCACAATGACATACATAAACCCCAACCTTTGGCATGTCTAACCCCCTTATTTTGATATTCTATTAGTCCCTTCATTATTTATTTATAAAATACTAATAATCAAAGTCAAATAGACTTAAAAGCTTTTTTTCTTATTTTTTCCTTTTTTTATTTAACTTTTCTAAAAAATTTAAACATTTTTATTTGTTTTTTAAAATTTTTACTTTTTATATTTATACAAAACACAGTTTACACATGAAGAGCTATCCTAAATGACACTTTTTGAACAGGTGTATTTGAAAACCTGTCAGTTTTAATTTAAGATTTTAAAAGCAATAGATTAAAAGAAAGTAGGGGGAGATCCCCCTACTTAATTGAGATCAGAAAATTTGAATTTTATTTAAAGTTTCTCAAACTTTTTACCAGCTCTCCGTCCTTGGTGTAGATGTCTATCTGCACAGGCAACTTCCCAGGTAAGGTGTGGGTAGAACAGGCAAGACAAAGGTCATAGGGCCTGTAAGCCATCTCTACCAAGTTTAAAATTCCCTCATCTACCTTTCCTTCCTTGATAAAATTCTCTGCCGCCCTCTTGATCGCTATGTTTATAGACCCTTTGTTGTGGGTGGTTGCAACTATGATGTTTGCGTCAGTTACTATACCCTTACTGTCTGTCTTGTAATGATGAATAAGCGTTCCCCTCGCTGCCTCAACAATCCCTACTCCCTCTCCTAATGCCTCACCTAACTCCTGCCTCACGTCAGGAGCTGTGATACTCTCGTCTGACGCAAGCTCCTTCACCTTCTCCGCACAATGTAACAACTCTATCGCCCTCGCCCAGTGATAACCCAGTATGTTATGCACAGGCTTCCCTCCAAAAAACTCTACCATCTCCTCATACGCCTCCTGCGCACCAGGTGTGTCAAATCCATTCCCCACGTTAAACCTCGCTAGCGGCCCCACACTGTATAAACTCGTTCCCTCTCCATCCACTATCCCCTTCCAACCTAACTTCTTAATGTACGGTGCCTTCTGATAACTCCACGGCAACGTCCTCTCTGCTATCCACTCCAAATACTCCTTACCACTAAACCTACCTATCTCATTACCCTTCGTGTCCACAAACACCTGTGTACCATCATAATAGGTTACCTTCCCAGCCTCATCCACCGTTCCCAAATAATTCGTCACCACCTTGTAAATGTCCCCCTTTATCAACTCCACATACTGAGGATTACTTAACACCAAATCCTTAAACGCCTTAAGCGTAAACTTCCCTAACTCCACACACTCATCC